>NZ_JALLIN010000051.1 GCF_023630175.1 Streptomyces cellostaticus
CATCGAGCCCGCCCTGACCGACGGCGCCGCCGTGCCCGGTCTCGACCCGTCCACCACGGCCCTCGTCGCCGCCTACCGTTCTCTCAGGAAGTGAATAGATCATGCAGCTCGGTCTCATCGGTCTCGGCAAGATGGGCGGCAACATGCGCGAGCGGATCCGCCGCGCCGGCCACACCGTCATCGGCTACGACCGCAACCCCGAAGTCTCCGACGTCAAGAGCCTCGAAGAACTGGTCGAGAAGCTGGACGGACCGCGCACGATCTGGGTGATGGTGCCGGCCGGCACCGCCACCCAGGGTGTCGTCGACGAGCTCAAGGACCTGCTGTCCGAGGGCGACACGGTGGTCGACGGCGGCAACTCCCGCTGGACGGACGACGAGAAGCACGCGGCCGAACTGGGTGTCAAGGGCATCGGCTTCGTCGACGCGGGTGTCTCCGGCGGCGTCTGGGGCCTGGAGAACGGCTACGCGCTGATGGTCGGCGGCGACAAGGAGCACGTGGAGCGGCTCAGGCCGGTCTTCGAGGCGCTCAAGCCGGAGGGCCCCTACGGCTACGTCCACGCGGGCCGGGTCGGGGCCGGGCACTTCTCGAAGATGGTCCACAACGGCATCGAGTACGCCATGATGCAGGCCTACGCCGAGGGCTGGGAGCTGCTGGAGAAGGTCAAGTCCGTGGACAACGTCCGCGAGGTGTTCCGCTCCTGGCAGGACGGCACCGTCATCCGCTCCTGGCTGCTGGACCTGGCGGTCAACGCCCTGGACGAGGACGCGCACCTGGGCAGGCTGCGCGGGTACGCGGAGGACTCCGGCGAGGGCCGCTGGACCGTCGAGGCCGCCATCGACAACGCGGTGCCGCTGCCCGCCATCACGGCGTCCCTGTTCGCGCGGTTCGCCTCCCGGCAGGACGACTCCCCCCAGATGAAGATGGTCGCGGCACTGCGCAACCAGTTCGGCGGGCACGCCGTGGAGTCGGCGAAGAAGGACTGACCGGGCGGGCGCCGGCGGCGCCGTCCCCGTACCCGGCCCGGGTCGCCCCCCGCGACCCGGGCCGCGGCGCGTCCCGGTGCCGGACGTTCGGTGCGCGGGCGGCGTGCCGCGCCGCCGGCCGCACCGGGGCGTTCACGGCGCCGTATCCCCGGTGGCCCACGCGCCGCCGTGCCGGTTCCGTGCCGGCCCGCCCGCCGGTCATGGCGCAGCGGCGCCGGACGGCGCCGCCCGCGTCCCGGTCGTGGGGGACGCCGCGGTCCCGGCAGGCCGCCCGCGCACCGACCGGTACGGTCGCGCCACCCCTGCTTCTACAATCACCGGCACTGGCTCTACCCCGAAGGAAGCCGATGACCAGCGTCGACGAACCGGTACGACCCGCTGGGCGGACACGGGACGCCGCCCGTACCCGGGCCGAGATCCTCGACGTGGCGACCCAGGAGTTCGCCCGGGCCGGCTACGACGGCGCCCGGGTGGACGAGATCGCGGCCCGCACCCGCACCACGAAGCGGATGATCTACTACTACTTCGGCGGCAAGGAACAGCTCTTCACGGCCGTGCTGGAACGGGCCTACGGGGTGATCCGCGAGGCCGAGCAGCGGCTGGACGTCGAGCATCTGGACCCGGTCGCGGCGATCCGGCGGCTGGCCGAGGTGACCTTCGACCACCACGAACGGCACCCGGACTTCATCCGCCTGGTCACCATCGAGAACATCCACGGCGCCGAGCACATCGCCGCCTCGGACAAGCTCGGCCGCATCGGCTCCCCGGCCCTGGAGGTGATCCACCGGATCCTGGCGGCCGGGCAGGAGTCGGGCCTGTTCACGGCCGACGCGGACGCCGTCGACCTGCACGCGATGATCAGCTCGTTCTGCTTCTTCCGGGTCGCCAACCGGCACACCTTCGGCGCCCTGTTCGGCCGTGACCTCGTCGCCCCGGCACAACGCGAGCACTACCGCACCATGCTCGGCGACATGGTGATCGCCTACCTCACGGCGGAGCGGGCCACGGACTGAGCCACGCGGCCGGGTGGGGGCGGCGAGCCGGTTCCCGGGCACGGCGGCCGGAACCACGCAGGGCTCCGGACAGTGCGAGCGGCACTTCGCGGTCCGGTGCACGCCACCGGCATGCCCCCGTTCGCGATCCGGAGGCTGCCCGGGCCGGCCTGCACGGACCACGATCCGGCATACCGGCCCGACCAGGTCCACGGCAGCCGTGTCGAAGACACCTGGGCCGACGGACAGCAGTGCGCCACCGGCCGATGCAAAGGACTGGCCGGCACGTCTCCCTCGG
Source organism: Streptomyces cellostaticus (assembly GCF_023630175.1). Classification (GTDB taxonomy): domain Bacteria; phylum Actinomycetota; class Actinomycetes; order Streptomycetales; family Streptomycetaceae; genus Streptomyces; species Streptomyces cellostaticus_A. The sequence goes on from NZ_JALLIN010000051.1 coordinate 2,277, forward strand.
CGGCCTCGACCCGGCTGACCGCCGGATCGTCGTCGCCGGGAGCGGAGAGGAGACCGGGCGCGGAGAGGAGACCGGGCGCTCCCGGCGGCTGCCGGTAAGCGGTCCCGACCGAACGACGCCGGCGGAACGCCCGGGAAGACCGCCCCGGCCGCTGTCGCGGACCCGCCGTCGAACCACTGGCCCACCGTCGACGAGCCCCATAGCGTGTGGGCTCGTGACAGCTGATCCGAAGAAGAGCCCGAGTCGGCATGACCTCGGTCGGGTGTTCAACGAGGTGCCGGAACTCTACGACCGGGTCCGGCCGGGGTATCCCGACGAACTCTTCGCGGATCTCGTCACCGTCACCGGCCTGGACGAACGCTCGTCGGTCCTGGAGGTGGGTTGCGGTACCGGCCAGGCAACGCGCTCGCTGGCAGCGCTCGCCTGCTCGGTGACCGCCATCGAGCCGGGCGAGGACATGGCCGCGCTCGCTCGCCGGCGGATCGCCGCTTTCGGGAACGTCGAAGTCGAGACGTCGACGTTCGAGGAGTGGGACGACCGCGGTCGACGCTGCGATGTCCTCGTGGCCGCCTCGTCGTGGCACTGGGTCGACCCGTCGACCGGCTGGCAGCGAGCGCACGACGTGCTCCGCCCCGCAGGCTGGACGGCACTGCTCGGCAACGTCGTCGTCCGCCGACCGGGAGAGCCGGAGGTGTACGCCGAGACCGCCGATCTCCACGAGCGCTACTGCCCCGGGGACCCCGGATGGGGCCATCCTCCCCTGGAGGACGATGTGCGCACCACCGACGGGGGCTGGGGCCCGGTCGGCGATCCCGGCGGACTGTTCGGCCCACCGATCGTGCGCTGGTACCCGACCGTCCAGTGGTTCAACGGCGACGGATTCGCAGATCACCTGCGCTCGTTGTCCCTGTACCGGAGGCTCGACCGCGACGTCCGCGAGCCCCTGCTCGACGCGATCGCCGAGCGTATCCGCACGCGGATGGGCGATCGAGCATCACGCCGGTACCTGAGCGTCCTCCGTGTCGGGCAGCGTGCCGAGTGAGCCCAGCGGTGAGGCCGATCGAGCGACGGTTGGGGGAAGGCGCCGTGGACGCAGCTTCTGCCGGGGTGGTCGTTTCGCTGTCCTTGACTCTGTGGGGCCTGGTGCGCGTCTGGACTCACGATCCGCCGCGCTGGATCGATCGGCTGAGCCTGGCGTTCTGGGGCACGGGGAGTGTGGTCGCAGCCGAGCGCTGGGCTCCGGGCCCGCTCGCGGCCGTGGCGTGGGTGGTCGCCGGATTCTGCGTGCTGGGCGCTGTGGTGGCCGTGGTCATCCAGTCCGTGGTCCCTGCCGTTCCGGTGGTCGACGGGCGGAACCTGCGCCGGCAACTGCTGCTGGCCTGTGGGCCCGACGGGCCCGAGACGACCACCGTGGGGGTGTCGAGCACCGGCTTCATCGCGGTCCGCATGACCGGCCGGCGGTCTCGTGTCCTGGCCGCCCGGCTGGACCACGGCTGCCCGTTCTGCTTCGTGGAGGAGATCGTGACCGACGTCGGCCAGGACGCCGAGCGCGCCGTCGAGCGGTATCGCGGTGAGCGGGCCAGGGGGGTCAACGCGATGGCCGTGCTGACCCGTACGGCGACGGACCTCGGCCGACGGGCCGACATCCGCCCCATGACAGGCAACCGCAGGCCCTTCCCCGCCGCTTGCCCCGTCCACGCCCTGTCCTGATTCCCGGGCCATCGGGGCACGCGCCGCCCACCCGGCGCCCTCTCTCGACCCGCCGCACCTCGCCGCGCAGGGACAGGGGGCGGCGGTGCCAGGGCCTGCCGAGTGTCGTGTGCATCAGGTCGGACCAGGCCGCGGCGTCCGGTGCGGTGCCTCGCACGGCGGAGGATCCGCCGCGTACGGGGCGTACTCGGCTGGTCCGACACCGCGGCGAGATGCCGCACCGGACGCGACGGCCCCGACCTGATCCACACGACACCCCCTAGGAGCGGCCCGCCGCCGCGTCGAGCAGGGGGCCCAGTTCCCGGACCGCCGTGTCCAGCGCGTGGACGTCGCGTTCGGCCCGGGCGATGAGGATCGCGCCCTCCAGCGTGCTGATCATCAGGGTGGCGAGCGGGTCCGCGCGGGCCGCCGGGACCCCCATGCCGGTCAGCGCCTCGGCGACCGGGCCGCGCCAGGCCGCGAACGCACCCGCCGCCGCCTCACGAGTGGAACTGCCCGACGATGCGCGGTCCACGGTCGCGGCGGCGACCGGGCAGCCGGCGGCGAAGCCGTCCACGCGGTACTCGTCCGTCCACTGCGCGGCCATCGCCGCGAACAGCCCGCTCGGCGTCGGCTGGTCCAGGTCCGCCACGAACCGGGCGACGCGCTTGCCGGCGTACCGGCCGGCCCAGGCCACGGCCTCGTTGACCAGTTGCTCCTTGCCGCCCGGGAAGTAGTGCTGCAGCGAGCCGCGCGGTGCCCCGGCAAGGGCGGCGACATCCCGCATACCGGTCGCGGCGACCCCGTCCCGCCGGATCAGCTGGGCCGCACTGAACACCATCCGCTCACGCGGTCCGTACCGCGACTGCGCCATGACGGACCTCCGATCCCCTGCCTCCACTCTATGACCAGCGTCATAACACCCGCTACTGTGACCATGGTCATAGTTCGCCCGGAGGTCCCGCGCGGAACTCCGCCGGAGCGAGGAGCGCCCCCGTGGACGTCGTGAACGTCGGATTCATCGGCCTCGGAGTGATGGGCCGGCCCATGGCGCTGCGGCTGGCGGTTTCCGGCACGCCACTCGTGGTGTGGAACCGCACGCCGTCGCGGGCCGAGCCGCTGCGCGCGGCGGGTGCCGAGGTCGCGGCGGACGCCGCCGAGGTGTTCGCGCGGGCCGAGGTGGTGCTGCTGATGCTCGCCGACGAGGCCGCGCTCGACACCGTCCTCGGCCGCGGCACCCCCGCCTTCGCCACGCGGGTCGCCGGGCGCGTGGTCGTCCACATGGGCACGACCTCCCCCGACTACTCGCACGCCCTCCAGGCCGACGTCCTGGCGGCCGGCGGCCGCTATGTCGAGGCACCCGTCTCGGGGTCCCGTGTCCCGGCGGAGCAGGGTCTGCTGGTCGCCATGCTGGCGGGCGAGGAATCCGCGGTGGAGCTCGTGCGGCCGGTGCTGGCCCCTATGTGCCGGGAGACCTTCGTGTGCGGTGCGGCACCGAACGCACTGCTGATGAAGCTGTCGGTGAACCTCTTCCTGGTCACTCTGGTGACCGGCCTCACCGAGGCGTTCCACTTCGCCGAGCGGCAGGGGCTCGACCGCGACCTGTTCCTGGCGGTGCTGGACGCGGGCCCCATGGCCAGCGGGGTGTCGCGGATGAAGGCACCCAAGCTGCGCGAGCGGGACTTCGCGGTGCAGGCGGCCGCCCTGGACGTCCTGAAGAACACCCGGCTCATCGCCGGGGCGGCCCGCGAGGCGTACCTGGCCTCGCCGCTGCTGGACACCTGCCGTGCCCTGTTCGAGGAGACGGTGTCCCTGGGGCACGGCGGCGAGGACATGGTCGCGGTGCTGAGGGCCATCGAGGCCCGGACCGCCGCGACGAGGCCGTAGCTCAGCGCCGCGGAACGCCGTAGGCGCGCTCGACACGCAGCCGCAGCACCAGCCGGCGGTCGCGGACCATGGCGGCCCGGTAGTCGTCCCAGTCCGGGTGTTCACCCGAGACGTCCCGGTAGAGCCGGACGAGTTCCTCGACGGTCTCGTCGTGCGGGTCCCGGGCCACCGGCGAGAGGTCGGCGGTGCCCTCGGCGACCGCGTAGGCCCACCGGTCGGCGGTGGTGACGTGGTACGAGGCGCGGGGGTCGCGGCGCAGGTTGCGGGTCTTGGCCCGGTCGTCGGTGAGGGAGACCCGGATGGTCCGCTCGTCCGAATAGTAGACGTGGGTGACGTTGGACAACTGGGGCCGGCCGTCCTTCTTGAGGGTGACCAGCACCCCGCCGTTCCCCTCACCGAGCAGCTTCAGCAGTGCGTCGTCCCGCGTGGCGTCCTGAGTCATATCCGGGTCAACCCATCGGGACGGGCCGCGCATTCCCGCCCGGCCCTCGCCCCAATGGCGAGTAGACACTGTCTACAAGACTTGGTAGACAGTGTCTATGACAACTGATCCCGACCCGGGCCTGCGGACCCGCCTCGTCGACGCCGGCGTGGCACTGGTGGCCGCGGAAGGGGCGCAGGCGCTGACGCTGCGGGAGATCGCCCGGCGGACCGGGGTGTCGCACGGGGCACCCCGGCGCCACTTCCCCACCCACCTCGAACTGCTGTCGGCGATCGCCCGTCGCGGCTTCGCCGACCTGGCCGACCGGGTACGGACGACCCTGGACGAGGCCGGGCCCGATCCGCGCGGACAGGTGGCGGCTCTGGCCCGGACCTATCTGGTGTTCGCCCTGGACAACGCCGGCATGTACGAGCTGATGTTCCGTCACGACCTCCTGGAGAGCGGCCACTTGGGACTTCGCGACACCAGCCTGCCGCTGTTCGCGCGGCTCACCGAGCTGACCGGCCTGATCCGGCCGGAGGCGGATGCCCGGCGGGTGGCGGCCGCCCTGTGGGCGAACCTGCACGGCATCGCCCAGCTCTGGCGCTGGGGAAGTCTGCAACTCGCCAGCGGCGCCGACGACTTCACGGCGCTCCTGGACACGGCCCTGCTCGCCCACCTGGGACCGGAGGACGGCCGGTGAACCGCCGGGCGACACTGGCGAGCAGTGTGGCGGGAGCCGTTCTCGTCGCCCTGGACGGCACGGTCCTCACCGTCGCACAGCCCTCCCTCCAGCGGGCACTGCACGCCTCCTACGCGCAGGTGCAGTGGACCAGTACCGCGTATCTCGTGGCGGTGGCGAGCCTGCTGGTGTTCGCGGGCCGGCTGGGCGACCGGTACGGACAGCGCCGGATGTTCGCCTTCGGGATGCTGGGCTTCGGCGTGGTCTCGGCGGCCATCGGCCTGGCCCCGGGGATCGGCTGGGTGATCGGACTGCGCGCGGCGCAGGGGGTGTTCGGGGCGCTGCTGCAGCCCGCCACACTCGGCATGCTGCGCGCCGCCTTCCCGCCGGACCGGCTGGCGATGCCGCTCGCGGTGCGCACCAGCGCGATCGGAGTGGCGGCCGCCGTCGGCCCGCTGCTGGGCGGGGTCCTGGTGAGCGGCCTGGGCTGGCGTGCGGTGTTCTTCCTGAGCGTGCTGCCCGCGTCGGCCTTCGGGCTGGCCGCGCTGGTCCGGCCGGGGCCGGAGCGGCCGGTGGTGGGCCGCACCCCGCTCGACCTACCGGGCGCCCTGCTCCTCGCCGTCTCGCTGGCCTGCCTCGTGCACACCCTGGCCGCGCGGCCCGCCGCGACCACGGCCACGGCGGCCGGGCTGGGGGCCGCCGTGCTCGCCGGCGCCGCGTTCGTCCGGCACGAACGGCGGGCGACCGGTGCGCTGTTGCCGCCCGGAGTGATCGGCGCACCGGCGGTCGGCGCGGCGCTCGGTGTCCTCGTCGCCGTGTCGGCCTCCCTGTTCGGCACCCTGTTCGTCGAGACGTACGTCCTGCAGCGCCGACTCGGGCTGGACCCGTTCGACAGCGCGCTGCGCGGAGTGCCGCTGGCGGTGCTGATGGTGGTGTCCGCCCCGCTGTGCCCGCCGCTGCTGCGCCGGGTGGGCGCGCGGTGTGCGGTGGCCTCGGCGACGGCGGTGCTCGCCGTGGGCGTCCTCGTCCTGTCCCGGGCCACCGGCGCGCTCGCCCAGGGCTGTGCCTTCGCGCTGCTGGGAGCCGGGTTCGGCACGGTGATGGTGGCGGCCACCCACGTCGTCGTACGGCACGCGGACGTGGCGGCGTCCGGGGTGGCGGGCGGCTTGCAGCAGACGGCTCTGAACGTCGGGCCCCTGGTGGGAGTGGCCGCGGGCAGCGCGCTGACGGGCGCGGGCGCGGGGACGGCGCTGCCGGTGCTCGCCGGGCTGGCCGCGATCGCCGTGCCGGTGGCCCGGGCACTGCCGGGGCGTGACGTCGTGCCGATCACACGAGCCCCGGCGGGCGGGGTCCGTTCCGGCGGTCCTGCGCGACGATGAGCCCGTACGGCCGTTCCGGCGGGAAGGCCGGTCGTGCCGCGCGGGGACGACGCGACCGGAGGAGAGCGATGGCAGAGCTGCGGCAGGACGTCGACGCGGGTGAGGCCGGACTGGACCCGAAGGCGCTCGATCGCCTGGACCAGCACTTCGCCCGCCTCGTCGACGAGGGACGGCTGCCCGGCCACCTGGTCTGCGTGGCACGCGGCGGGCGCGTCGCCCACCTCACCGCCTACGGGCACCGGGACCGCGCGGCCGGGCTGCCGGTCGGCACGGGGCCCTGCTCGACTGACCCCGGCCAGGGCCCGCACCACCCCGTCCATGCCGTCGGTCCGCCCGGGGGGGCGCACCGCCGTCGTCGCCGGCCCGCACACGCTGTGACGCACATCACCACCCGGGATGGAACTCGTCGACGGGCCAGGGCGAACAGCAGGTGAACAAGCCGCCGAGACCCGAGGACAGGACATGAATCGCAGAGGTGGAACGTGACCCTCCCGCCCGCCACCGGTGCCGCGTCCGCCCTGGCGGCGGACGCGCACGGCACCGACGGCTCGGTCATCGAGCGGTCGTGGGAGGAGCCGGACGCGTTCGCGCTGATCTTCGACCGCCACGCCGATGACATCCACCGCTACATCGCCCGGCGTCTGGGCTCCGACACCGCCGACGACCTGATGGCGGAGACCTTCGTGATCGCCTTCCAGCGTCGGCGGCGCTACGACCCGTCCCACCCGCACGCCCGGCCCTGGCTGTACGGGATCGCCACCAACCTGATCGGCCGTCACCGCCGGGACGAGGCCCGCCGGCTGCGGGCGCTGTCACGGATGGCGTCGCTTCCGGAGGGGCGGGAGGAGCGGGCCGGTCCGGAGGACGCGGTCATGGACGGGCTCGGCACCGCCGAGGGGCGGGGCAGCCTGGCCGGCGCCCTCGCCGGGCTGCCCGCCCGGTACCGGGACGTGCTGCTGGTGATCGCCTGGGGCGAGCTCGACTACACCGAGGCCGCGCGAGCGCTCGGCCTGCCCGTCGGCACCGTGCGCTCCCGCCTCCACCGGGCCCGCACCAGGCTGCGCCGGGCACTGGGTGCCCCGGAGCCGACCACCTCGACCGCACCGCGGAACGGAACCGATCATGGATGAACTGATGATGGTGCGCACCTGGGACACCGACCGGGACGGGCTGTCCGACCCGGCCCGCAGCGCCGCCCGGGCCCGCCTGGAGGCCGCCATGGCGAAGGAGTCCGAGGGCGTCGCGCCCCGGGCGGGCCGGCTGAGCCGGCGGATCGTGCTCCGGACGGGACTGGCCGGCGTGACGGCGGCGGCCGCGGGCGCCGCGATCGTGACGCTGGGCGGCGGGAGCGACCGCACGCCGCGACTGGCCGCGGTCAGCGCCGCGGACGTGCTGCGAAGGGCCGCCGACAGGACGCGCGCCAGGGGCGGCGACCTGCCCGTGCCGCGCGACGACCAGTACTTCTACACCCGGACCCGCATCACGCGGGTGCCGGTGAAGGGCGGTCGGACCAGGACGTGGACCGACGAGAGCTGGATGTCGGTGGACGGCTCGAAGCCGTCCCTGCGCCAGGAGTACGGAAAGGTCCACCACGACCCCCCGCTCGGCAGGCACGAGGTGAGGTGGCCGCCCACCGTCTACTCCGAGCTCCAGGCGATGCCGACGGACCCCGACGAGCTCCTGGCCCGGTTCAAGGGCAATGACAGCGCACCCAATTCCGACGTGATCGCCTTCATGGAGGGATGCATGCTGCTGATGGGACCCCGTGTCATGCCACCCGGTCTGCAGGCCGGCGCCTTCGAGGCTCTGTCGAGGCTGCCCCGTATCCGGCTCGAGGACGAGGCGGACGTCTCGGGCCGCAGGGCCGTCGGAGTCTCGTACCCGCAGGCGTCGTTCACCTTCCTCTTCGACCGCGGGACGTACGACTACCTGGGCCTGCGCACCAGGGGCAGCTCGCCGAAGAAGGTGGGCGGCGAGTGGAAGCAGACGAACCCCTACCTCGAGACCAGGACGCTGGAGGACATCGAGGTGGTCGACCGGGTCGGACAGCACGGCTGACCGGTAGGACCGCGGCGGCGCGGGAAGCTGGGACCGGGCGGACCGAAGCCGAGGGGGCGGGGGGCCACCAGGGCGGGGGCCGAGGCGGCGGGGCGTCATCGCCCGGCAGCCCGTCTCCGCCCCCCTGTCCGTCGGCTCAGGACCCGTGCGCGACCACGTCCAGCGCGGCGGCGTCCAGGTGCGGCAGGATGTGGTCCAGGCGCTCGCGCTTGGTCCGCAGGTAGGTGATGTTGCTCTCGCACGGCTCGATCAGCAGCGGCACCTGCTCGGCGACCCGGACGCCGTGCCGTACCAGGGCCTCCCGCTTGCGCGGGTTGTTGGACATCAGTCGGACCGAGCGCACCCCGAGGTCGTGCAGGATCTCGGCGGCGACCCCGTAGTCGCGGGCGTCGACGGGCAGACCGAGCGCCAGGTTCGCCTCGACCGTGTCCAGGCCCTCCGCCTGCAGCGCCATCGCGCGCAGCTTGGCCAGCAGGCCGATGCCCCGGCCCTCGTGTCCCCTCAAGTAGACGACGACGCCGCTGCCCTCGGCGACCACCGCGCGCAGCGCCGAGGCCAACTGGTCGCCGCACTCGCAGTGCCGGGAACCGAACGCGTCCCCGGTCAGGCACTCCGAGTGCAGCCGGGTCAGCACGTTCTCGGTGCCGATCTCCCCGTACACGAGGGCGACTTGTTCGTCACCCCGGTCGTGGTCCAGGTAGCCGACCGCCTGGAACTGCCCGTACACCGTGGGCAGCGGCGTGTTCACGACGCGTTCCGCGCCCGAGCGCCGCGAGGACTTCTCGCCGAGGACACCGAGGTTTTCTGTCATGATCTGATTCCTAAGCAGAGACGAAGGGCCGGGAAAGATGAGTGGTTCGGGCGCGCGTACGGCGGGCTTCGGGGTGGTACCGGCGGACACTACGGAAGACGTACGGATGCGGGGGGCGGGCGTTTCAACACAGGTCGCCGTCCTTCCCGTCGGCAGCTTCGAACAGCATGGCGCCTTCCTTCCGCTGGTGACCGACACGCTCGTCGCCTGTGCCGTGGCCCGGGAGATCGCCGACACCTATCCGGTGCGTCTGCTTCCCCCGGTGACGATCGGCTGTTCGCACGAGCACGCGGACTGGCCGGGGACCGTCAGCATCTCCTCGGTGACCCTGCACGCGGTCGTCCGGGACATCGCGGACTCGCTGCGCCGCTCGGGCGTCGAGGCGCTGGTCGTGGTGAACGGCCACGGCGGCAACTACGTGCTGGGCAACGTCGTCCAGGAGGCCTCCGCCCGCGGGGAGCGGATGGCGCTGTTCCCGGCGGCCGAGGACTGGGAGGCGGCCAGGCAGCGCGCCGGGGTGCTCACCTCGCTGCTCACCGACATGCACGCGGGTGAGATCGAGACCTCCATTCTGCTGCACGCCCATCCCGAATTCGTCCGCCCTGGCTACGAGTCCGCCGATTTCACCGCTGACGACCGTCGTCATCTCCTCACCGTGGGAATGTCCGCCTACACCGAATCGGGCGTCATCGGCCGGCCGTCGCTGGGTTCGGCGGAGAAGGGGAAGGAGCTGCTGGCCGGCCTCGCGGACTCGTTCGGCTCGCTCTTCGCCCTGCTCACCTCGGGCTCCGGACCGTCGGCGGCGCGGGACTGACCGCGCGTCCCGGCGTACCAGCGGGCGACCAGAACGGCCGCGCCGGGCAGGCTCGCGACGAAGCTCAGCACCCCGTACACGACGGCGACGGCCACCCCGCTGCTCGCGCCGAGCCCGGCGGCGCCGAACGCCCAGGCGGTGACGCCCTCGCGGGGGCCGAAACCACCGACGTTCAGCGGGAGCCCCATGGCCACCAGGGCCAGCACCGCGATCGGGAGCAGCACCGGCACGGACGCGGCCGATCCGGCGATCCGGGCCGCCAGGACGAACATCGCGACGTGCCCGCCCAGTACGAGGGCGGAGGACAGCGCGACTCCGGGGCCCGCCGCACGCGACAGCAGGCCCCGGCGGGCCTCGCCGAGCGCGGAGCGCAGGGCGCCGCCACGGCGGGAGGGCGCACGGTTCAGCCGGACGGCGAGGACGACGGCGAGGGCGCCCACCGCGGCCAGCGCCACCGGCGCCGCGAAGCCCCGCACCTCGTCCCGGACCGGCGACGGCAGGACCACCAGCACGACCGCGCCGAACACGGCCAGCGCGACCTGCCCGGCGACCCGCTCCAGCACGACCGCCTTCACCCCGCGCCGGATGTCACCGGCGCTCTGCCCGTGGCGGACCGCCCGGTGCACATCTCCCAGCACCCCGCCGGGCAGGGCCGCGTTGAGGAACAGTGCCCGGTAGTAGTCCGCCACCGCCGGACCGAACGGCAGCCGTATCCGCAGCACACGGGCCACCAACTGCCAGCGCCACGCACTGAGCGCCGTGGTGACCACTCCGATGCCCAGGGCCAGCAGCAGCGACCCCGAGTCGATCCGGCGGAGCCCGTCGAGGAGCACTCCCGTGCCGAGTCGCCACAGCAGCCCGGCGACGATGGCCGCACCGGCGACCGTGCCGAAGTGCGCGCGCAGCGCGCGGGAGTCGAGCCGGCGGAGCAGGCGGTGGCGGGCGTCCTGCCGGGCGGTGCCGCAGGCGGGCGGCTCCCGCGGCACCGGCACCGCGCTCACCGCCGGAGCCGCCGTACCGCCCCGCACCCCCCTGATCCGCGCGTGCGGGATCACCGTCGCCCGGCGGTTCTTCGCCGCCCTCCCCCGACGCGGCCTCGCCCCCGCGTCCACCGCCTGTCCGCTCATGACGACGCCCCGCCCGCCGGCTTGGGCAGTGCCAGCAGGTCGCTGTGGTGGACCACGACCCGCAACTCGCCGGCCTCGCAGGCGGCCAGCCGCTCGCGCAGGTAGCGCTCGGCGCGCTCCGACAGTTCGGGCCGTTCCTCGACGGCCGCGCCCACCCAGCCCCGCAGCCACTGCGCGGTCAGCGCGGACTCACCGGGGCCGAGCCGCCACGGGCTGGGATGCACCCACACGGTCGCCCCGCGCTCGCTGAACGCCTCGCAGGCCACGGTGACCGCGTCCGGTCCGAGCAGCCCGTCGCGCCGCTGGTGGGCGTTGAACGCCTCCGCGATCTCGGTGTCCAGCGGGTCGGCCGGGGCGAGTTCGACCCGGCCCGCGACGGACAGGGTGAGCAGGGCGGGACAGCCCGCGCCGGCGCAGGCGGCGGCGAGGGTGTCGATCTCCTCCCGGGTGAGGACGTCCAGCAGCGCGGACGCGGTCACCAGTCCGGCACCGTTCAGCGCGTCCGGGGTCAGCCGGGCGATGTCGCCGCGCCGGGTCTCGACGGTGACGCCGCTGCCGTCGGCGGCGGCGCGCGGGGAGCCCACGGCCGCGAAGTGCAGCAGGTACGGGTCGCGGTCGTGCAGTACCCAGTGCTGGGTTCCGTCCAGCCGCGGTGCGAGCCAGCGGCCCATCGAGCCGGTACCGCAGCCCAGGTCGTGCACGGTCGCCCCGCCGGCCCTGCCGGGCCGGTTGGCCAGCCGGATCCGCAGCGGATCGAGCAACTCCTCGGCGCGCGCCGCCGCGTCGGCCGGTTCCCGCAGCCGCAGCCACTCGGGGGCGTACCGCGGCGGCTCCTGCGGCTCACCGTCCCGCAGCCGTACGGTGGCCCGTTCACCGGGGCCGGTGACGGGTCCCGCGCCGGCTATCACTCCGGCCGGGTCGCTGTCTGTCCCACCGGTACCCATCGCGGCCTCCTCGCCGTCCGGCACGAACTCGGCCTCGGTGGGACCTGGCTGGACCGGAATGCCCCCGGTCATGGTCCGTGTGTCCGTCATGCCGCCCTCCTCGGTGCCTCGGGCAGCCGGCCGAGGACACCGGCCAGGCTGCGGGCGGTCGTCGCCCATCCGTCGAGCGCCGCACGGCGGCCGCGGGCCGCGGCCTTCAGCCGGCGGCGCACATCGGCTTCCCCGAACCAGCCGCGCAGTTCGGCGGCGAGCGCGGCCGGGTCCTCCGGGGGGACGAGAATGCCGGGGACACCGCCGTCGGGGGCGCGGCCGACCGCCTCGGACACCCCACCGACATCGGTGGCCATGACCGGGACCCCGCGGGCGAGCGCCTCGGTGATGGCCATGCCGTAGGTCTCCGCGTAGGAGGTGAGGACCATCAGGTCGGCCGACGCGTACGCCGCGTCGAGTTCGGCGCCGGCCCGGGGGCCGGCGAGCCGCAGCCGGTCCTGCAGGCCGTGCTCGCGGATCAGGCCGCGCAGCCGGCCGACGTACTCCGGGTCCTGGTTGAGCCCGCCGACGCACACACAGCTCCACGGCAGTTCGGTCACCGCGGCCAGCGCCTCCACCAACCGGTGCTGGCCCTTGCGCGGGGTGACCGCGGCGACGCAGAGCAGCCGGGACACTCCGTCGGTGCCCGGGGCGAGCGGGGCGATGTCGGCGCCGGGGGCGGCGACGTGCACCCGCTGCGGGGCCAGGCCGTGGTGGGAGACGACCCGGCGGACCGCCCAGTCGCTGGTGGCGATGACCGCGCCCGCCGCCCGCAGCACCACGCGCTCGCGGGCGTCCAGGGCGGCGGCCACGGCCGGGTCCAGGCCGGTCTCGTCGCCGAGCGGCAGATGCACCAGCACGGCGATGCGCAGCCGCTCCGCCTCGGGGACGACGATCTCCGGGACTCCGCAGGCGACCAGGCCGTCGAGCAGGACGACGCTGTCGTCCGGCAGTTCCCGCAGGGTGCGGGCGAGCACGTCACGGTCGGCGGGGTGGGGGCGCGGCCAGCCGCCGGGTACGGCGTGCCGCACGGCCTGCCAGCCGAAGCCCGGCAGGTCAAGGCAGACCCGGCGGTCGTAGGCGTTGCCGCCGCTCGGCACGGCCGGGTCGTCGACATCGCCCGGCATGACGAAGTGCACGGTGCGCAGGGACATGGGGACGATCCCGCCGTTCTCGGGGGCGGTGGACTGCGCGGGCACGTAGGCGAGCCGCGCCTTCTGCGTGGTCCGCACGGCCGCCCCGGTGCTCGCCGGGGCCGTCCCGGTGGTCTCCACGGTGGCCCCGGTCACAGGGCACGCTCGTAACTCGCCCAGGCGATGTGCGACTCGTGCAGGGTGACGGTGAGTCCCGCCAGGCCCCTGGCCCCTTCGCCCAGGGCGCCCTGGTGGACGCGTTCGGCGAGCCGGTCGGCGACGACCTTGGCCAGGAACTCGGTGGACGTGTTGACTCCGTTGAACTCCGGCTCGTTGTCGAGGTTGCGGTAGTTCAGCTCGGCGACGACGGCGCCCAGTTCCTGGGTGGCCAGGCCGATGTCGACGACGATGTTGTCCTCGTCCAGCTGCTCGCGGCGGAACGTGGCGTCCACGAGGAAGGTGGCGCCGTGCAGGCGCTGCGCGGGCCCGAACACCTCGCCGCGGAAGCTGTGGGCGATCATGATGTGATCGCGGACGGTGATGCTGAACAACGGACGACCCTCCAGGTGCGGCGCGTCTGATACCCCCGGCGGTCACCTGCCGGGGGATTGCCGTGTAGTACGGCTCCTCGCTTCCCCCTGTTCAGCCTTCGCTCACTCTTTTCTCAGGTCAGACCGCTGCCGGCCTGGTCGGGCCGGGCCGCCGGCGGGTAGGTGACGCGGTGGCACAGGGCCGGGATCTCACCGGAGGCGAGCCGGGGCATCAGCTCCGGCAGCTCCTCGAAGGCGCTCTCGCCGGTGATGAGGGCGTCGAGGGCGGGGTCGGCGAGCAGGTCCAGGGCGAGCGCCAGCCGTTCGGCGTAGCCCCGGCCGGCGCGGGCGGCCGGGGAGACGGTGCCGACCTGGCTGCTGCGCACGGTGAGCCGGCGGGAGTGGAACGCCTCGCCGAGCGGCAGCGCGACCCGCCGGTCGCCGTACCAGCTCAGTTCGACCACGGTGCCCTCGGGCGCGAGGAGTTCCAGGGAGCGGGCGAGGCCCTGTTCGGTGGCGCTGGCGTGCACCACGAGGTCGCAGTCACCGAGAGCGGTGTCGGGCGTGGCGAAGTCGGCGCCGAGCGCGTCGGCGGTCTCGGCGCGGGCCGGGTCCGCGTCGACGAGCTGCAGCCGTACGCCGGGGAAGCGGGCGAGCAGCGCGGCGACCGAGCATCCGACCATGCCGCCGCCGACCACCGCGATCCGGTCGCCGATCAGGGGCGCCGCGTCCCACAGGGCGTTCACGGCCGTCTCCACGGTCCCGGCGAGCACGGCCCGCTCGGCGGGCACCCGGTCGGGCACCACGGTCACGGCGTTCACCGGAACGACGTAACGGGACTGGTGCGGGTAGAGGCAGAAGACCGTACGGCCGATCAGCTCTCGCGGGCCCTCCTCGACGACGCCGACGTTCAGGTAGCCGTACTTCACCGGCGCGGGGAAGTCGCCCTCCTGGAACGGCGCCCGCATCAGGGCGTGTTGGGACTCCGGCACTCCACCGCGGAAGACCAGTGTCTCCGTGCCGCGGCTCACGCCGGAGTACAGCGCGCGGACCAGGACCTCGTCCTCGCCCGGCTCCGTGAGGGTGACGTCGCGCAGCTCACCGGCTCCCGGGGAGCTCAGCCAGAACGCGCGGGCCGACCGGTTCATCGGCATCCTCCTGAACGATCGGGAAGTTGTTCACGTACCGAGATGTGCACAGGCCGCGCACAGTACGCGGCGTTGATCGACTCTGTCACTCGGCCGGAGGGTGTGCGGTGGCCCTGAACAACACGTATGACGCGAGGCTCCAGCAGGAGACCGCCGTCGGAGCGGGCGTACAGCTCCTGCTGCTCGCCCTGCTCGGCTCGGCGATCGGCATGGGGCCGGCCGGCTGGCTGACGGGGCTGGTGTTCGCGTTCGCGACCTGGGCGGTCCTCTCCCGCGCCCTGCACCGGTCCCGGCTCAGCTCCTTCGGCCCCGCCAACCGGGTCACGCTCGGCCGGGCCACCCTGGTCGGCGGGGTGACCGCGCTGGTGGCGGACTCCTTCGAGAGCGCGCCGCCGGTGACACCGCTGGTCGCCCTGACCGCCGTGGCGCTGCTGCTGGACGGCGTGGACGGCAAGGTGGCCCGCCGCACCGGCACCTCCACCGCGCTCGGCGCCCGCTTCGACATGGAGGTGGACGCGTTCCTGATCCTGGTGCTGAGCGTGTACGTGGCGACGCAGCAGGGCCCTTGGGTCCTGCTGATCGGCGCGATGCGGTACGCGTTCGTGGCGGCGGCCCGTGTCGCGCCCTGGCTGAACGCCCCACTGCCGCCGTCCTTCGCCCGCAAGACGGTCGCCGCGCTCCAGGGCATATGCCTGCTGCTGGCCGGGGCCCAGTTGCTGCCGCACCCGGTGAACCTGGCGATCGTGGCGCTGTCGCTGGGCTCGCTGGTGTGGTCGTTCGGCCGGGACGTGCTGTGGCTGTGGCTGCGGCGCGAGTCGCGGACGGCTGCCGAGGGGGCGGTCGCCGCGGGGGCGGTCGGCGAACCGCTGCTGCGGGAGCTGGAGCTGGCGGCGCGCTGAGAGGCCCGGGCGGTCCCCGGGAGCCCGGTCCCGGAGGCCGCGGGGAGCCAGGGGGGCGCCTCCGCCGTCCCGCACCGTCAGCCGGCCGGTGCGGGACGGCGGAGGCGTCCGTCGTGGACCTCGGCCGTCCGGTCGGCTGCGGTCAGGTGGGTGCTGTCGTGGGTGACCAGGACCGTGGCGGTGGCCCGCTGGTGGGTGAGCCGGGTGATCAGCTCGATGACGGCGGCGCCGCGTTCGTGGTCGAGGGCGCTGGTCGGTTCGTCGACCAGCAGGACGGTGGGGTCGTTCATCAGGGCCCGGGCGATGTTGACGCGCTGGCGCTGGCCGCCGGAGAGCTGGTGGGGGCGGCGGTGGGCCCGGTCCGCGAGGCCGACCGCGTCGAGGAGTTCGAGGGCCCGGCCGCGGGCCCTGCGGGCGCTCCGGCCGTCGATCCGGGCCATGACCTGGAGCTGTTCGGCGGCGGTGAGGGAGGGCAGCAGGTTGGGCTGCTGGAAGACGATGCCGATCCGGTGCCGGCGCAGCTCGGTCAGTTCGCCGCGGCTCAGCCCGGTGGTGGGGGTGCCGTCGATCGTGACGGTCCCGGCGTCGGGGGTGATGAGGGTGGCGGCGACGGCCAGAAGGCTGGACTTGCCCGAGCCGGAGGGGCCGACGACGGCCGTGAGAGTGCCCTTGGGGATCTGGAGCGAGACCCGGTCGAGGGCGGTCAGCCGGGTCTCGCCGTCCGCGTAGGTGAGGGTGATGTCGGTCAGCTCGAGGCTCATCGGGCGCTCCCCAGGGCGGTCAGCGGGTCGACGGAGGTGATGCGGCGGATGGACAGGCCGGCGCCGAGGGTGCCGAGCAGGACCATCACCGCGGCCGGCAGCAGCACCGTGCCGGGGCTGAGCAGGAACGGTACGTCCGAGCCGGTCACGAGGACGCCGACGGCGGCGGCGATGCCGCTGCCGGCCAGGGTGCCGCCGACGAGCAGGACGACGGCCTGGCCGAGGGCGTCCCTGAGCAGGCTCGCGGTGGAGGCCCCGAGCGCCTTGAGGACGGCGACGTCGCCGCCGCGCTGGATGGTCCACACGGTGAAGAAGGCCCCGATGACGAGAGCCGAGATGGCGAACAGGAAACCGCGCATGAGCTGCAGGGAGCCGTTCTCCGAGGTGTAGGAGCCGATCGCGGACAGCGAGTCCCCGGTGGTGACGGTCCTGGTGCCGGTCCGCCGGTCGGTCTCCGTCGTCCCGGCCCCGGAGGTGGTGCGCAGGGCGATGACGGTGGCGGTGGGGCCGTCGGACCGGTCCGTGGGCGGTGCGACGCGCCGCCAGGTGTCCAGGCTGGTCCAGACGACCGGGGTGTGGCTGAAGGAGGCGTCGCCCCGGACGGCGGCGACGGTCAGCCGGTGCCCGGCCAGGTTGAGGGCGCCGCCGGTCACGAGCCCCAGCTCGTCGGCGGCCGTGGTGGACAGCACCGCGGAACGCGCGTCGATCCGCCCGCCGTCCGGGGCGAGCGAGGATCCGGGCTCGACACCGAACGCGGAGACGGCGGTGCTGCGGGCCCCGGCGGTGGCCCGGGTCGTGGTGATCCCCAGCGGTTCGGCCCGCTCGACGCCGGGCGCCTCGGCCCACTGCCGCCACTGGCGTGCGGTGACGGTCGAGTCGGAGTAGGACAGGGCCTGTCCGCCGGTGGGTGCCTGGAACGCGATCCGGTCCGCCGGCAGCCCGGTGATCGCGGAGACGTTCTGCCTGCCGAGTCCGGCCGTCAGCCCGGACAGCAGCCCGACCAGCAGGGTGATCAGCACGATGACGGTTCCCATCAGGGCGAAGCGCCCCTTGGCGAACCTCAGGTCTCTCCAGGCGACGAACACGGGGTGGCCTGTCCTCTCGGTCGGCGTCGGCATCGGTGGCCGACGGACGGTCGACACACGGTCGAGGTGGGGTCGACAGCCGGTCGCACCGGTGGTCGCCGGCCGGCACACCGGTGGTCGCCGGCGGGGCGGTCGACGGGTTGGTCGGATCGGCGGTCGACGGGTTGGTCGGATCGGTCGGACCCCACCGTCGCCGACGGCCGCCCGGCCGGGCATCTGGCGGGAGACCGTATTCACCGGCCGGAAAGGCGGCGTCCGGGTTGTAACTTTCGATGGAGGCCACCAGGGGGTCCGGCTCCGTAGCCTGGACGCACTGTGAACTCCTCTCCCCCCGCCGCCCCGATCCCGACCAGCCGGGTCCTGGCCTGGTGTCTGCACCTGCTGATCGCCGGCCTGCTCGCGCTGGCCGCCGGGCGGGTCGTGACCGACGGCGGGCCGCATCCCGGGGCGACCGTCGCCGCCGCCGTGGCCTGCGGCCTCGTCTACGCGGCCGGCCCGCTGCTGCCCGGTGTACGCCGCTCACGCCGGCCGGCGACGGTGTGGCTGGCCTGCCTCGGCGCCGTATGGCTGGTGCTGCTGGCCCTGTCCGCCGACGGCGTCTGGCTGGCCTTCCCGCTGTACTTCCTCCAGCTCCACCTGCTGCCGCGGTGGACCGCGCTGACGGCGGTCGCCGCGACGGCACTCGCGGCGATCACCGCCTTCGCGGCCCATCAGCACGCCTTCAGCGTCGCCATGGTGATCGGCCCGGCGCTGGGCGCCGCCGTGGCCGTCGCGGTGGTGTGGGGGTACCAGGCCCTGTACCGGGAGAGCGAGCGGCGCCGTCGGCTGATCGAGGAACTGACCGCCACTCGCGCCGACCTGGCCAGGGCCCAGCACACCGCCGGAGTGCTCGCCGAACGCGAACGCCTGGCCCGTGAGATCCACGACACCCTGGCCCAGGGCCTGTCCAGCATCCAGCTCCTGCTGCGCGCCGCCGAACGCGCGCTGCCGGAGCGGCCCGGGGCCGCCGCCCGCCATGTGGACCAGGCCCGTCAGGCCGCCGTGGACAACCTCGCCGAGGCCCGCCGCTTCGTCGCCGCCCTCACCCCGCCGGCCCTGGAGGGCGGCACACTGGCCGACGCGCTGGAACGCCTGTGCGCGACGACCTCCGCCCGCCATCCCCTCACGGTCCGCTTCCACCTCACCGGCGCCCCGGTCGCCCTGCCCACCGCCCACGAGGTGGCCCTCCTGCGGATCACCCAGTCCGCGCTGGCCAACACCGTCCGGCACGCCGCCGCGAGCACCGCGGACGTCACCCTCACCCACCTCGACGACCAGGTCCGCGTGGACGTCGCCGACGACGGCACCGGATTCGACCCCGCTCTGCCGCCACCCTCCGACCCGGACGGCGGCGGCTTCGGCCTCGCCGCGATGCGCGCCCGTATGAACGCACTGGGCGGCACCCTCACCGTCGACTCCTCCCCCGGCGGGGGTACGTCGCTGTCCGCCCGGCTCCCCCTGAACCCGCGCGCGCAGGCGCCCGAACCCGGCGAACCCGAGGCCCACCGATGACCGACCACCCGAGCCCGGACGCTCCCGGCGATCCCGCCCCGGACGCAGCCGGCGACTCCGGCCCCGCCACGCACGGCGCCCCCGTCCGACTGCTGCTGGCCGACGACCACCCGGTGGTCCGGGCGGGGCTGCGCGCCGTGCTGGAGACCGAGCCCGGCATCGTCGTGACGGCCGAGGCGGCCACGGCCGAGGACGCGGTCCGCCGTGCCGCCGAGGGCGACGTCGACGTCGTCCTGATGGACCTGCAGTTCGGCGGCGGAATGGGCGGCGCCGAGGCCACCGCCCTCATCACCGCCCGGCCGGGCGCCCCGCGGGTCCTGATCGTCACCACCTACGACTCCGACGCGGACACGCTGCCCGCCATCGAGGCGGGCGCCACCGGCTACCTCCTGAAGGACGCGCATCCCGAGGAACTGGCGGCTGCGGTGCGCACGGCCGCCGCCGGCCGCACCGCGCTGGCCCCGGCCGTCGCCGACCGCCTGATGAACCGGCTGCGCACCCCCGCCGTCGCGCTGACCCGGCGCGAGACGGAGGTCCTGACCCTGGTCGCGCAGGGCCTCTCCAACCAGGCGATCGGCCGACGGCTCCACCTCACCGAGGGCACCGTCAAGTCCCACCTGGCCCGCACCTACACCAAGCTCGGCGTCGACTCCCGCACGGCCGCCGTAGCCGTGGCGACGGACCTGGGCCTGATCCGCCGCTGACCCGAAGCGGCTCGGGTGCCTCGACCCGCGGTCCGCGGCTCGTGCCGTGACCGGGAAGGTTCACCGGCTTTCCGGCCCACCTTCCCGGTCACGGCTGGGCGTCCGACCTCGGGGAACGCCCCCGCACGATGGCGAAGGCGGCCGCGGCCAGCCCCAGCGCTCCCACGACGAGCCCACCGATGCCCAGTCCCCGGGCGGTACCGTCGTTCCCGTCGGCCGCCGCCTCGACGCTGCCGCCGTCCCCGCTCTTCGCCGACACGGGGGCGGCGTCCTCGCCGCGCCCCTGCGTCAGCGTGAGCGTGGGCGCAGGATCCTGCGCCTCCTCCCCGCTGCCGGGCGTCTCGATCCACCGGACGATTTTGCCGTCGGAGTAGGTCTGCAGCGTCTTGAAGACCAACTGCCCGGTGTCGTCCGGCAGTGCGCCGAAGGCGACGTCGAAGTCCGCGTACTCCCCCGCCCCGATCTTCCCGCCGGTCCAGGTGATCTGGGAGACGGCCTCCGTGATGGTCCCGTCATCGGTCTTCACGGGCGTCTTCAGCTTGGTGGTGGTCACCTTCGGCTTCCACCCGTCCTGCGGGTGGACGAGAACCCCGAGGACGGGATGGTCGGTCGGCAGGAAGACCTGCACCTTGCTGGTGGCGGCACCGGCCTCCTCGTTGGGCACCCGGAACGTCAGCACGCCGTCCGTGGCGCCCTTGGCATAGCTCTCCGGATGGACGGTGACGTGCGCGGACGCGACACCGGCCGCGGCGAGGACCCCGAAGGCGCTGAGGGCGACGAGGGCACCGGCCCGGGGCAGGACGGCGCGGCGCGCGGACGTGGGGGACGTGACTGAGTGGATCTCCGTAGCGCTCATGGTGAGGGATCCTTCCATGCCGGAAGGTACGTGCCGCATCGAAGTCCGGTTCAGCCGGCGCCGGAGAGGCGGTACGGGCCCGGCCGCCTGTCCGGGGGCGCAACTTCTCCACCCGTGCGTGCAACCTTCCGCGCACCTGGAAGGTCGACGTCTGCATGCTTGCCGGAACCGGCCTCCGTCTGCCCCGCACCGCTCAGACAGACCTGCGCCACGGCTCGCGCACCTGGCGCGCGACGGCCGCACAGCCCGTGAGTGCGGCATTCCACGGTTTCCAGGCACGTCGGGCAGTTCGGCGATGGTCTTCGAACTGGTCGAGTCGGCCCAGGCCCGCCGGCGGGCCGTGAACGCGCCCGCCTTTGGCTTGGCGTCAGTCGGCCGCGCTGCCCGCGACCCACTCGCTCCACGGCATGTTCCAGTCGCTGAGGCCGTTGTCCGGGGCCAGCGCGGTCTTGTCTTCGGAGTTCTTGACGATCACGACGTCACCGATCATCGAGTTGTCGAAGAACCACGCGGCCGGCTGCCTGCTGTCGCCGCCGCCCCTGACGTCCTTCAGGCCCACACAGCCGTGGCTGGTGTTGACCTTGCCGAAGACCGAGTCGGCACCCCAGTAGTTGCCGTGGATGAACGTACCCGAGTCGGACAGGCGCATGGCGTGCGGCACGGCCGCGATGTCGTACGAGGGCTTGCCGTCCTTCTCCGTGAGGTTGACGCTGGCGGCGTTCATACGGATGTGCCGGAACTTCTCGGAGATGACCATCTGGCCGTTGTACGTGGGGTGCTCGGCGCTGCCCGACGAGATCGGGATGGTCTTGATCTTCTTGCCGTCCCGCACGACGGTCATCTGCTTGGTCTTGGCGTCGACCGTGCTGATCTGGCTCCGGCCGACCTTGAACGTGACCGTCTTGCGCACGCCCTGGTGGTCGAGCGCGACGGTGACGGTGGAGCCCGGCTGCCAGTAGTGCTCGGGGCGGAAGTCCAGGCGGCCGTCGTTGAGCCAGTGGCCGACGACCCGCTGGCCGCTGCTGGAGCTGACCCGGATCTCGGACTGCACGGCCGCCTTGTGGGTGATCGGCTTGTCGAAGGTGACCGTCACCGGCATGCCCACACCGACGGTCGAGCCGTTCTGGGGGGAGAGGTGCCCGATGAAGTCGTTGGCCGGGGAGGCCGTGGTGATCGTGGCGTTCTCGTTGGCGGCCCGCCCCTCGGTGTCCTCGGCCTCCGCGGCGATCTGGTACTTGGTGGCGCGCTTCAGCGGGCCGTCCGGCTGCCAGGACGTGCCGTCCGCGGACAGGGTGCCCGGGATCTCGGCACCGCTCGCGACGGCGGTCATGGTCACCTTGGTGAGCTTGCCGTTACTGGCGGTGACCTTGACGGGGTCGTCGATCCCGACGTTGTGGGCGCCCTGTCGGGGCGTGATCTTTATCTGGGCCTCGGAAGGGTCCTGGGAGGCCGCCGGAGAAGCGTCCTGGGTGGCCGCCGGAGAAGCGTCCTGGGTGGCCGCCGGTGTCGGTGTCCCCGCGGGGGCGCCGGTGTCGCTGCCGCCCGGAGCCTGCGTCTGCGCGGGGCTGCCCGCTTCGCTGCCGCCGGTGGCAGCACTGCTGGTACCGCCCAGGGCCGTGACTGCGAGCACACCGCCGAGTACGCCGGCCGCAGCCACCAGCTTGGTGCGTCGTATTCGTACCGCGGTCAAACTCTTCTCCCATGTCTCGGTGCCGGGATCTCCGGATTCACCCCCGAAGGGACAAACGCCCCCACGAATCACTTATACACACCCACAGGCACCAAATGGGCAAATTGTGGCACAGGCCACCGTCGCCGCACGGGCCACCGGGGACCGGACCGGCGCGATCGGCTCGTGACGGGCGCCACGCGCCCGGCTGACGCGCGGGCCGCCGTTCGGCGGGCGGTCCGCGCCGTCGCGGGCCTGCGGCCGCCGGGCCGCGCACCGGCCCGGCGGCGCGAGCGGACTCAGGCGGCCCGGCGGGTCCGGCCGCGGTGGGCGCGGACGATGTCCGCGTACCGGTGGCCGCTGCCCTTGATCGTGCGCGCCTGGGTGCGGTAGTCGACGTGGACCAGGCCGAAGCGCTTGTCGTAGCCGTACGCCCACTCGAAGTTGTCCAGCAGCGACCAGGCGAAGTAGCCGGCCAGCGGGGCGCCCTTGCGCGCGGCGGAGGCGCAGGCGGCGAGATGCCCCTCCAGGTACTCCCGGCGCTCCGGGTCGTCGACGGTGCCGTCGGGGCGGACCACGTCGGGGTAGGCCGCGCCGTTCTCGGTGACGTGGATCTTCCGGGCGCCGTACTCCTCGGTCAGGCGCAGCAGCAGGGTCTCGATGCCGCTCGCGTCGATCTCCCAGTCCATGCCGGTGCGCGGGACGTCGGGACGGCGGACCGAACGCGCGCGTGGCGCCGGGCCCTCGGGGTCGTCGGCCACGTAGGCCGGGAAGTAGTAGTTCAGGCCGAGCCAGTCCAGTGGAGCGGCGATCGTCTCCAGGTCGCCCGGCCGTTCCGGGAGGTCCACCCCGTAGGTCTCGAGCATGTCGGCCGGGAAGCCGCGGCCGTGCACGGGGTCGAGCCACCAGCGGTTGACGTGGCCGTCGAGGCGGCGGGCGGCCGCCAGGTCCTCGGGGCGGTCGGTGGCGGGGAAGACGGTCGAGAGGTTGTTGACGATGCCGGCCTGTGCGTCGGGGACGGCGGCACGGATCGCGTGGGTGGCGAGGCCGTGGCCGAGAAGCAGGTGGTAGGAGGCGCGGACGGCCGCGGTCAGGTCGGTCCAGCCGGGGGCCATGGTGCCTTCCAGGTGCCCGATCCAGGCCGAGCAGGAGGGCTCGTTGAGGGTGGCCCAGAGTTTGACGCGGTCGCCGAGGCGCCCGGCGACGGTCGAGGCGTACTCGGCGAACGCCAGGGCGGTGGCGCGTTCCGGCCAGCCGCCCCGGTCCTGGAGGGCCTGGGGCAGGTCCCAGTGGTAGAGGGTGACGGCCGGGGTGATGCCCGCTTCCAGCAGGGCGTCCACCAACTCGTCGTAGAAGGCGAGACCCCTGGGGTTCACGGCGCCGGTCCCACCGGGGACCACACGGGGCCAGGCGACGGACAACCGGTAGGCGTTGGTGCCGAGTCGGCGCATCAGGGCGACGTCCTCGCGCCAGCGGTGGTAGTGGTCGCACGCGACGTCGCCGTTGTCGTCGTTCGCGATCTTCCCGGGGGTGTGCGAGAAGGTGTCCCAGATGGAGGGCGAACGGCCGTCCTCGTCGACGGCCCCCTCGATCTGGTAGGCCGCCGTGGCCGTGCCCCACAGGAAGTCGTGCGGGAGTGCGGCGAGGTCGATGCGGTCGGACACGGGAGTCCCTTCGTGGTACGGGAGGGTGGTCATTTGACGGCGCCGGCCGTCAGACCGGTGACGAGATAGCGCTGCAGGAGGAGGAAGCCGGCCACCACGGGCACGCTGACGACCAGCGAGGCGGCCATGATCTGGTTCCAGTAGACGTCGTTGAGGGTGGAGTAGCCCTGGAGACCGACGGCGAGGGTGCGGGTGGTGTCGTTGGTCATGACGGAGGCGAAGAGAACCTCTCCCCACGCGGTCATGAACGCGTACACGGCGACCGCGACGATGCCGGGGACGGCGGCCGGCACCACGATCCTGAGCAGCGCCTTCAGCGGACCGCAGCCGTCGACCAGCGCGGCCTCGTCCAGGTCGCGCGGCACCGAGTCGAAGTACCCGATCAGCATCCAGATGGAGAACGGCAGGGAGAACGTCAGGTACGTCAGGATCAGGCCGCCGCGGGAGCCGAACAGGGCGATGCCGGTGGCGTTGCCGATGTTGACGTAGATCAGGAACAGCGGGAGGAGGAAGAGGATGCCGGGGAACATCTGCGTCGACAGTACGGTGACCGTGAAGACGCGTTTGCCCCGGAACTCGTAGCGGCTGACCGCGTAGGCCGCGAACACCGCGATGACCACCGAGCAGACGGTCGCCGCGCCCGCCACCACGAGGGAGTTCACGAAGTACTTCGCGAGCGGCACCGTGGACCAGATGTCGATGTACGGGCGGATGGTCAGCCCGCTGGGCAGCCAGCGGAACTCGCCGGTGACGTCGGCGAGCGGCTTCAGCGAACTGGAGACCATCACGTACACCGGCACCAGCACGAAGCCGGTGAGCAGGGTGAGGAAGATCCGTCGCGTCCACAGGAAGGAACGGGGCGGCGCCATCGGCGAGTTCGGCATCGGGGCGCCGGGGCTAGCCATCGGCGGTCCTCCGTCCGCGTGAGGTGAACAGCAGGTACGCGCCGGTCACGGCCAGCAGGAAGAGCAGCAGCAGGACCGACATGGCGGAGCCGGTGCCGAAGTTCCAGGTGACGAACGAGGCCTGGTAGATGTGCACGGAGATCAGGTCGGCGGCCTCCGGGGCGCTCTTGCCGAACAGCACGTACGGCGTGTTGAAGTCGTTGAACGTCCACAGGAACAGCACCAGGACCAGCACCTGGTTGACCGGGCGCAGCGACGGCAGGGTGATGCGGCGGATCTGCTGCCACACCCCGGCGCCGTCCAGCGCGGCCGCCTCGTACAGCTCCTTCGGGATGTTCTGCAGGCCGGCCATCACGATGAGGAAGGCGAACGGCCAGCCCTTCCAGACCGAGACGGCGAGCAGGGCGTAGAAGCTGTTGTCGCCGATGAGCCAGAACGACGGCTCGTCGGTGAGGTGGAGCTGGTCGTGCAGCACGTGGTTCACCAGGCCGTTGTCGTGCTGGAACATGAACACCCAGGTGATGACGGCCGCGTAGACGGGCAGCGCGTACGGCACCAGGAACAGGGCGCGCAGCAGTCCGCGGCCGCGGAAGGTGTCCTGCATGAAGATCGCGGCGGCGGTGCCGACCAGCCAGCACAGGCCGACCGAGAGCAGGGTGAAGCCGACGGTGGTGAGGAACGAGTGCAGCAGTGCCTCGCCGACGGGCGCGTCGAAGTCGACCGACACCTCGTAGTTGCCGAGGCCGGACCACGGGGCACTGCCCCAGTCGCGGATGTAGAACTGGGTGAGCTCCTTGAAGCTCATCACGATGCCGATGACCATCGGCACCAGGTGGACCAGGAGTTCGAGCAGCAGCGCGGGCAGGAGCAGCAGGTACGGCAGTCCGACGCGGCGGATCCGCCCGGTGCGGCGGCGGGGTTCGCGCGCCGCACCGGGGGGCGTCCGGCGCACCGGCTCCTTCAGGGCGGTGGAGGTCATGTCGGCTCACGCCGCCGGCATCTGCTGCTGGGCCTTCTCCAGCCTGGCCCTGACGGAGTCGGTGGTCACCGCGCGGCCCGCGGCGGCGTCGGCGAACAGGTCCTTGACGGCGGTACCGACGGCCGTCTCGAACTGCGACTCCGAGGCGACCTGCGGCAGTGGGGCCGCGCTGGTGGCGAGGGTGCTCTTGAGTACCGCGTTGGACGGGGAGTTGAACGCCGTGTCGGCCTGGGCGGCCTTGACCGGCGGGATGGTGGTGTAGGCGGTGTTGAGGACCTTCTGCTCGGCGTCGCTGGTCATGAACTTGACGAACTTGGTGGCGCCGTCGACGTTGTGGCTGTTCTTGAACACGGCGATGTTGATGCCGGCGACCATGGAGTTGGTCTGCGCACCGGTGCCGGGGGTGCCGGACTGCACGGGCACCGGGGCGATTCCGTAGGCGTTCTCGCTCATGCCCTGTGCCTTGAGGTTGGAAGCCGCGGACTGCCACAGCAGCATGGCCTGCTTGCCCTTGGCGAAGTCGCTGACGGACTGGTTCTGCGCGTACTCGGCGTCGCCGGTCGGGATGACCTTGTCCTCGGCCATCAGGTCGACGTACTGCTTGACCGCCCCGACCACCTCGGGGTTGGTGAAGTCGGGCCTGCCGTCGGCGGTGAAGAAGTCGGCGTCGTGCTGCTTGGCGAAGACGAAGACGTGGTGGATGTTCTCCGACACGTTGGCACCCTCGGCGCCGAGGACCGACTTGCCCTTCGCCTTGATCTTCCTGCCGTCGGCGATCAGCTCGTCCCAGGTGGCCGGGGGCTTGGAGATGCCGGCGTCCGCGAAGATCTGCTTGTTGTAGTAGAGCGCGTACGCCATCGAGTACAGGGGCACCGCGGCCGGGTCCTTGCCCCGGACTCCGGTCGAGCCGAGCGCGGAGTCGACGAAGCGGTCCTTGCCGCCGATCCTGGCGAAATTCTCCCCGTCCCACGGCAGCAGCGCGCCGGTTGCCTGCAGGGAGGCGCTCCAGGTGTTGCCGATGTTCAGCACGTCCGGGCCCTGGCCCGAAGTGGTGGCGGTGAGGATGCGGTTGAGCAGGTCGGACCAGGGCACGACCTCCAACTTCACCTTGATGCCGGTCTGCTTCTGGAACTTGGCGAGCTCGGGCTGCAGGACCTTCTTGTCGATCGCGATGCTGGCGCCCTGGTTGGAGGCCCAGTAGGTGAGCGTCTTCGGCGAGTCGCCGGACCCGCCGCCACTCGACGAACCGCCTCCGCAGGCCGTGGCCGCGAGGGCGAGAGACATGGTGACGGCGCCTACGGCCGCGGCTCGGATGCTGCGCATGGCTCCTGGTGTCCCTTTCCGGGAGTCGATACCCCTCGGGGCTGGTCGTGAAGGCCGACACCCCGTTCGGCCCCCGAAGCCCCTCATGGCTTAATTTAGGATGTGAGTTAAACCTCAGGAGAAACGCCCGTCAAGAGATCCGGCAGCGCCGTCCGGTCCGGCGGGCGGGATTCGTTCGCGAGCCAGGGAGGCCGGGTGGCGGGACTGGGCGGCCGTACGGTGCGTGACCCGCGGCGGGAGAGCCGGGGCGCCGTTCTGCAACGGTTGCATTTCGACGGGCCGACGAGCCGGCGGGCGCTGGTCCCGGCGACCGGGCTGAGTTCGGGCTCCGCCAGCAACGTCGTGGCCGAACTGCCGGCCGCGGCCTGGTCGAGGAGTCGGGCAGCGTCGGCTCGGACGCGGGCCGGCCACGGCGGCTGCTGCGGATACGGCCGGACAACGGGTGCCTCATCGGGGTCGACGTCGGCGAGACCCGGGTACGGGTGGAGCTGTTCGACCTCGCGCTTCGTGAACTGGCACGGGCCGAGCGGCCGTTGGGGCGGCGTGTTCTTCACCCGGGGCGGCCGGCCGCCCCGGCCCGCCGTCCGCCCCGCGCCCCCACCGGCTTGGCGGACGGCGCTGGACGGACGGCTGGTGTGAGGACCGCCGGGGGTGCGCGCGGTGGTTCCCCGCCGGGGATGCCCGGGCCGGACCACGCGCACCCCCACCGCCGCTACCGGACCGGGGTCCTCACCGGCGCCGCCGCATAGCCGGCCGCTCGCATGGTGAAGGTGCCCCGCCCCTGGGTACGGCTGCGCAGACGGGTCGCGTAGCCGAACAGCTCGGCCAGCGGCACCGTGGCCGTCAGCACCGCCACGTCGCCCCGCGTCCCGGATCCGCCGACCCGGCCGCGCCGGGCGGCGAGGTCGCCGAGCACGCCGCCGACCGCGTCCTGCGGCACGGTGACCGTGACCTCGGCGACCGGCTCCAGCAGAACCATCGCGCAGGCGCCGAGCGCGGCGCGCAGACCCAGCCGGCCGGCGGTGCGGAACGCCATGTCGGAGGAGTCCTTCACATGGGTGGAGCCGTCGGTCAGCGTGACCCGCAGCCCCGTCACCGGATGACCGCCGAGCGGTCCCTCCGCCAGGGCGTCCCGGCAGCCGGCCTCCACCGCGCGCACGTACTCCTGCGGCACCCGCCCGCCGACCACGACGGACCGGAACTCGAAGCCGGTGGCCCCGGCTTCGGCACCGATCGGCTCGACGTCCAGGACGATGTGGGCGAACTGTCCTGCGCCACCGTCCTGTTTGACGTGCCGGTGCACATGCCCGCTCACCCCTCCCACGACGGTCTCCCGGTGCGCGACCCTCGGACGGCCCACCGTGACCTCGGGTCCGCCCTCGCGCCGGATCTTCTCCACCGCTACCTCCAGGTGCAGTTCCCCCATCCCGGACAGCACCGTCTGCCCGGTCTCGCCGTCGGTGCGCACCGCGAGCGAGGGGTCCTCCTGCGCCAGCCGCGCCAGTGCCGTCGCCAGCTTCCCGGTGTCCGTGGCACGCCGCGCCTCCACGGCCACGGACACCACGGGCTCGGCGGCCACGGGCGGTTCCAGCAGCAGCGGGGCGCCGGGATCGCACAGGGTCGAGCCGGGACGCGCCGACTTCAGGCCCGCCAGCGCGACGATGTCACCGGCGACCGCCCGGTCGAGCTGGGCGTGCCGGTCCGCCATGACCCTGAGGATCCGCGCCACCCGCTCGGTGCGGCCGGTGGCCGGGTCCCACACGGTGTCCCCCTTCTCGACGGTGCCCGAGTAGACGCGTACGTAGGTGAGGCGTCCGGTGCTGCCCGCGTTCACCTTGAACGCGAGGGCGGTGAACGGCGCTTCGGGGTCGGCGGCCCGGTGCTGCCCGGTGTCCTCGTGCACGCCCGACACGGCGGGCACGTCCAACGGCGACGGCAGGTAGGCGACCACCGCGTCCAGCAGCGGTTCGATGCCGCGGTTGCGGTAGGCGGAGCCGCACAGGACGACCACGCCGTCGCCGGTGCGGGTCAGGTCGCGCAGGGTGGCCGCGAGGGTGGCGGCGGACAGGGTCCCGTGGTCGCAGAACTCCTCCAGGGCGGCCGGATGCAGTTCCGCCACCGCCTCCTCCAGAGTCCGGCGCCGCCGCAGCGCCTCCGCACGCAGGGCTTCCGGCACCGGTCCCCGCGTCGCCGTGCTCGCGCCGTCGGCCCAGACCAGGGACCGCATCCGCACCAGGTCCACCACACCGGTGAACCCGTCCTCGGCACCGATCGGCAACTGGACGACCAGCGGGGCCGGATGCAGCCGTTCCCGGATCGAGTCGACGGCCCGGTCGAGGTCGGCGCCCGCGCGGTCCAGCTTGTTGACGAAGGCGATCCTCGGGACGCCGTGCCGGTCGGCCTGCCGCCACACCGACTCGCTCTGCGGCTCGACCCCGGCGACGGCGTCGAACACCGCTATCGCCCCGTCGAGGACGCGCAGCGAACGTTCGACCTCGTCGGCGAAGTCGACGTGGCCCGGTGTGTCGATGAGGTTGATGCGGTGGCCGTCCCAGGCACAACTCACGGCGGCGGCGTAGATGGTGATGCCACGGTCGCGTTCCTGCGGGTCGAAGTCGGTGACGGTGGTGCCGTCGTGCACCTCGCCGCGCTTGTGGGTGGTGCCCGTCGCGTACAGGACGCGCTCGGTGACGGTGGTCTTGCCGGCGTCGACGTGGGCGAGGATGCCGAGGTTGCGGACGACGGCGAGGGTACGGAGGTTGGTGCGCACGGCCCGTGGCCTTTCTGCGGATCAGGAGAGGGGCAGCGCGATTCCCGGACGAGAGGACCCCGGGGAACCCTGGAACGGCCGGACGGGCCTACGAGTTGATGAACCGGGTCAGCGGGTCGCCGCGGGCATCCGGTACCGGCCGCGCAGCGGGCACCGGACGGACGAGGACACCAGGATCACCTCGGACCGCGACGGGGGAACGACGACGGCGGTACGGTCACGCACGGCCGGGCTCCCCTCGGTGATCACGGTTCGGTGGACGCATGGGACGCCCCCCTGTGTTCCGGCGGGTCGGCCCGTGCGTGGTGAGTCTAGGGATGGCGGCGGGCGGCCGCAGCGAATATTCGGCGCGGCAGCGGCACACGCCCGACGAACGGGGCGGCGCACCTCGACGGGTGTCGGAGCACGCCGCCCCCCCCGGGGGGGGCGGGAGGCGGGAGGCGGGAGTGGCCCGCGCGGCCATGGCCGGCTACCTGGGGGCGCGGTCGAACTTCTTGGTGGACCAGAGGTGGCCGAGGACGGCGAGGGCGAGGCACCAGGCGATGGCGAGCCATCCGTTGTCGCCGATCTCGGTGCCGAGGAGGAGTCCGCGCAGGGTCTCGATCGCGGGGGTGAACGGCTGGTACCGGGCCACGGGCTGGAACCAGCCGGGCATGGCGTCGATGGGGACGAAGGTGCTGGACAGCAGCGGCAGCAGGATCAGGGGCATGGCGTTGTTGCCGGCGGCCTCCGCGTTGGGGCTGATCAGGCCCATGCCGACGGCGATCCAGGTGAGCGCGGTGGAGAACAGCACGAGCAGCCCGAAGGCCGCCAGCCATTCCAGGACCGTCGCGTCGGTGGAGCGGAAGCCGATGGCCACGGCGACGGCGCCGACGAGGACGACACTGACGACGGACCGCAGGACGCTGCCGATGACGTGGCCGATGATCACCGAGCCGCGGTGGATCGCCATGGTGCGGAAGCGGGCGATGATGCCCTCGGTCATGTCGTTGCAGACGGAGACCGCGGTACCGACCACGGTGCTGCCGATGGTCATCAGCAGCAGCCCGGGGACGACGAAGGCGATGTAGGCGGAACGGTCCGGTCTGCCGTCGCCGATGCCGGCGCTCATGGTGTCGCCGAAGATGTAGACGAACAGGAGCAGCAGCATGATCGGGGTGAGCAGGAGGTTCAGGGTGAGGGAGGGGTAGCGCCGGGCGTGCAGGAGGTTGCGTCGCAGCATGGTGGAGGAGTCGCGCAGGGCGAGGGCGAGGGTGCTCATCGGGCGTTCTCCTTGGGCTGGTCGGGGATGGCGGCGCCGCCGGTGAGGGCGAAGAAGACGTCGTCGAGGTCGGGGGTGTGCACGGTCAGCTCGTCGGCCTCGATGCCGGCCGTGTCCAACCGGTCGAGGAGGGAGCGCAGTTCGCGCTGGCTGCCGTCGCCGGGGATGTTCAGGGCGAGGGCCTGGTCGTCACGGGTGGCCTCGCGCAGGGCGGTGGCGGCACTCCGGTAGGCGGCGGGGTCGGTGAAGCGGAGCCGGACGTGGCCGCCGGGGACGATGCGCTTGAGTTCGTCGGCGGTGCCCTGGGCGGCGATCCTGCCGTCGTGGAGGACGGCGATGCGGTCGGCGAGTTCGTCGGCCTCCTCCAGGTACTGGGTGGTGAGGAAGACGGTGACGCCGCCGGTGACGAGTTCGCGGATGATCTGCCACATGGTGTGCCGGGAGCGCGGGTCGAGGCCGGTGGTCGGCTCGTCGAGGAAGATGATGCGGGGGCCGCCGACCAGGGTCATGGCGATGTCGAGGCGGCGTTTCATGCCGCCGGAGTAGGCCGAGGCGGGCTTCTTCGCGGCGTCGGTGAGGTCGAAGCGCTCCAGAAGTTCGGCGGTCACCCGGCGCCCCTCGCGCCGGGTGAGGTGGTTCAGGTCCGCCATGAGGAGCATGTTCTCCTCGCCGGTGATCAGACCGTCGACGGCCGAGAACTGCCCGGTGACGCCGACCGCGGCGCGTACCGCCTGCCCCGCGGTGCGCGGGTCGTGACCGCCGACGCGGACGGGGCCGCTGCCGGGGTCGGGCGGGATGAGGGTGGAGAGGATGTTGACGGCGGTTGTCTTGCCGGCGCCGTTCGGGCCGAGCAGGGAGAAGATCGTTCCCTCCGGTACGGCCAGGTCGACGCCGTCCAGGACGGTCTTGTCGCCGTAGGACTTGCGCAGCCCGTTCGCCGCGATGGCCAGGTCGGTCATGGGTGGGCCCCCTTGATCTGTCGTCTGCGGATTCAGAGGCTGCGGGCGGCGATGTCGCCGTAGGCGGTGGTGGCGTGGATGGTCAGGCCGGCGCCGGCGCCGTCGGCGTTCCGCAGCGAGTTGTGGATCCGGCCGTAGCCGGTGCCGGCGTCGAGCGAGGCGGCGACTCCGCGGGCGGCGCCGACCGAGATCCCGCCGTGCTGGGTGCGCAGGGTGACCTCGCCGCGCTGGGCCTCGGCGACGCTGATGTCGCCCTTCTGGGTGCTGATCTCGGCGGACCCGCCCAGGCGGCCGACCGAGACGTCGCCGGCCTGGAGGGTGAGGCGGGCGCCGGCGGTCTCGTCGAGCTTGACCGAGCCCTGCGCGCCCTCGAAGGCGATGTCGCCGAGGCGTCCGACGCCCCGGAGTTCGGCGAGGGCCGCCTTCGCGTCGACCCGGGACCCGGCGGGCAGTTGAACGGTCACCTCGACGGATCCGGAGGGGCCGAGGATCCGGTTCCTCGCCGCGGGGGCCTCGATCCGCAGGACGCCTTCGGCGTAGGCGACCTCGATCTCCTCCGCCGCCTTCACGTCGCGGCCCCTGGAGGCGTCGGCGGGCAGTACCTCGACCGTGGTGTCGGTCCGGTCGCTGGCGATGAACCGGATCTGGCCCGCGGGGATGTCCAGGACTGCGGAGACCGGGGCGGGGGTGTCGAACTTGTGCATGACGTGTTCCCTCTTCCATGGCGTGGGCCCGTGCGGCCCGTCGTTTCCAACAAGGGAAAAGCTACGTTGCGTTCACATAAATGGCAACGTACTCGTTGCGTCAAGAAAGCATTACCGCATGTCAGATGACATATTTCGTTGCAACCGCTGAGACTCTAACGCAACGACCCCACCAACGCTCGTTGCAATGGAGCAGGAGTGAACGCTATGGTGTGAGCCACCACGCGACACGAAGGGGACCGCGATGCCGGGAGGCCGACTCACCCAGCAGGAACGCCAGCAGATCTCGCTGGGACTGGCCGACGGCCTCGCCTACGCGGAGATCGCCAGGCGCCTCGACCGTCCGACCTCGACCGTCACCCGCGAGGTGATGCGCAACGGCGGCCCCACCGCCTACCGCGCCGACCTCGCCCACCGTGCGACCGAACAGCGCGCCCACCGCCGTCGGCCGGCCACCCCTCGCGACACGGCGGCCTCGCGGGTCCACGGCCGCGACGCCGAGGCGGTGCGCGCGTACGAGGAGGCGTTCACCACCCTGCTGATGCGTCAGGGCCTGCCGAAGATGATGTCCCGGGTGCTGACCTGCCTCTACACCGCCGACACCGGCAGCCTCACAGCGGCGGAGCTCACCCGGCACCTCCAGGTCAGCCCGGCGTCGATCTCCAAGGCCATCACCCAACTCGAGAGCCAGGGCCTGATCCGCCGCGAGCGCGACGAACGCCGCCGCGAGCGCTACACGGTCGACAACGACGTCTGGTACCAGGGGATGATCGCGGCCGCCCGGTCGAACGCCGAACTCGCCGAGACCGCACGACAGGGCGTCGCCCTCCTCGGCCCCGACACTCCCGCCGCCACCCGCCTGGAGAACATCGCCCGCTTCGTCGACTTCGTCGGCGAGAGCCTGGAGCGCGCCGCGGAACAGGCGCGGGACATCCTCTACGCGCGGCCCGAGGAGCGCCGGTCCGGCACCGCCGGTCCGCGGGAGGACCGCTGAGCGGCTGACGCGGACCGCGCGGACGGCAGGCCGCGTGGACCCTACGAGCAGAGGGCCGCGACCGTGCAGGTCGTGGCCCTCTCGCCCGTGTTCCCACGGTGATCGCGGTGGGACGTTCACGAGATCCTCGACCAGCCGCGACGGGGCTGATCGATGGTGCGGTTCCCTCGGGTCACCCGATCGCCTGATCACCCTCGGACCACCCCACCCCCGCACGGAAGCCGACAACCATGCGGAATTCGGCATCCACATCGGTATGGTTCCGCCTCAAGGGGAGGACCGAGCGGCCGTTGTGCCGCTCGCCGCATCAACTCGCGGAGACGGCAGCCAGGGTGCCCGCACCCCACACCGCAGCCGACCGCGGAACAGTCTGGGGGGAACCGCCATGACAGAAGCACCGACGCACGCCGCCGACACCGACGCGGCCGAGGCCGCCGAGGCCGCCGACCGGAAGGTCGTCGAGCAGGAGCAGGCCGAGATCAAGGACTTCGTCAAGGGCCTGAGCGCGGACGACATCAAGTCGGGCAACTGGTTCACCAAGCTCGCCGCCCACGCCATGAACTCGTACACCGAGAAGGTGGACTGGCAGTACTTCCAGGACCGGTACGCGGGCGTGCCCGCGGACGCCATCGTGGATCAGCGGATCAAGATGGCGGCCCGGTACGCGGCGCTCGAAGGCGGGCTCTCCGCCGGGGCCTACACGGCGACCGTCGCCGCCACCATCGGGAGCCTCGGGGGTGCCTCGCCGGCGACCGTCCCCGCGGCCGTGGCGACCATGATGGTCGACGTCGCGTTCACCACCCGACTCCAGCTCCGCCTGGCCTACGACCTCTCCGTCCTCTACCGGGTCCCGCTCGACGTGCACGACCCCGAGGATCTGTGGAAGCTCATCCGCGTGGCCTTCACGATCAAGAGCGGGGAAGCGGCACGGGAAGGCGTGGTCAAGGCGGTCCCGGCCCTGGTGCGACCGCTGGTCAAGCGCTTCTACTCCGGATCGGCAATCACCGCGGGCAAGGCGCTCCCCGTCGTCGGGAAGCACCTCCTCCAGCGCAACGTCATCAAGATCGGCATCCCCCTGGTCGGCCTCCCCTCGCCGTCCTGCTGAACCGCTACACCACGCTTCTCGCCGGCCGGCACGCGCGGGCCGTGTTCCGGAACGAGGCGCGGGTGATCGAGATCGCCGAGGGAATCAGCGAGCGCAGCCGGCACCCGCAGCTGATGCTGTGGGTCGCATGGCTCGTGCTCAGGGCGAACGCGAAGGCCAAAATCGCCGACGACGAGGCGCTGCTGATGCGGCATCTGGTGCGGCTGGTCCGGGAGCGGCACGAGGTGGTCGACGAGCGGCTCGCGCACGTCGTCGACGTCGACCCGGCCGAGGTGTGGCAGCGCGTGGACGCCGAGCCGGGCGATCTCGGCGACGTCCTCGACGCCGCGGAGCGCGTGGCCGCCGTGGACGGTGACGTCGACTCCCGTGAGAAGGCGGTCCTCGCGGAGCTTCGGGAGCGTTGCCGTCGGACGGGTGCGGCGCCACGCCCCGGCCGACGCGCGACCGGCTGAGCGCGCGCCGATCCCCGGCTGCGATCTCGCCGCCCCTCCCGCCCGTCCCTTACTCCTTCACTCCGGCCAAGGGACATGGACAGTGCGGGCGCGACGGGGATGTCACCAGGCCGACCACGGCGAAAAGGCGTGGTGCCCTGAGCGGATACGAGGACGGTCCGGCGATGCCCCCGTGCCCGGGTGCACCAGTTTCTGCACCGCTTCGTCGAGAGCGGCCGCACCGGCCGCCCAACGCGTCCGGCGCTTCTCCGCCCTGTCCCGCGCCCGCTGCAGATCGGCGCGGAGTCCGGCCACAGCGCGGGCCGTCGAGTCACCGCCGGGTCCGCCACCGTACGCGCAGGCCCGAGCGACGGCCGCCGGTTGCAACCAGTCGTCCAGACCGCCGGTGGAATCCTGGGCTCCGTGGCGGGCCGCCAGCCGGGCGATCTCCGGGACGTCATGGGCGGCCTCGGCGAAGGACCGGGAGGTGTCCAGGGCGCGCAGTACGGTCTTGCCCACCAGATGGTGAGCGCTGCGGAACGGCATCCCCGTGGCGACCAGTCGCTCGGCCAGGTAGGTGGCGGGAGTGAAGCCGTCGACGGCGCGCCGCAGCATGCGCTCCGCATCCGGTTCGGCGCCGTGCACGACGAGCCGCAGCAGGGTCACGGCGTCCGTCGCGTTCCCCAGCCCGGGCCACGTGTGCCGCAGTGCCTCCGTGCCGACGGCGATGGCGTTGGTGTAGGAGGCGGTGGCCATCGATGAGGCGGCCGCCGTGAACGCGCCGAGGCTCGCTGTCGCCCTGCCCTGGACATGTTCCAAGAGGAATGGGTTCCGTTTCTGGGGCATCATCGAGCTGGAACCCACCAGGTCGTCCGCGAGGTGGACGAGGCCGGCCTCTTCCGAGGTCCAGGCCGAGAGGTCCCGGGCGACGCGGGCGACGGTGACGCCCAGCGCGGAGGCCGCGGCCAGCAGTCTGAGCGCGAAGTCCCGGGAGGCGACGGCGTCGACGGAGTTGCGGGCTGGGCCCGTGAACCCGAGCAGGACGCTCGTACGCTCCGCGTCGACGGCCACGGACGTGCCGCCCACGGCTCCGGCGCCGAGGGGGTTGGTGTCGAGCTCCCGCCCGGCGTGCAGCAGGTCTTCGAGCGCGCGGAGCACGGAACAGCCCACGCCGGCCAGGTAGTGCCCGTAGGTGATGGGGACGGCGGGCTGCCCGTGGGTGTAGGCGGGCATGACGACGGCCCTGTGCTCCTCGGCCTTGTCCAGAAGCGTCCTCGCGAACGCCTCGGTCGCGTCCACCAGGCGCGAGAAGTGCCGACGGCCGCGCAGCCGGGCCGTCGTCGCGTTGAGGTCGTTTCGGGAGCGGCCGGTGTGCATCACACCGCCGATCTCCTCGCCGAGCCGTTCGGTCAGCAGGCCCTCGTAAGCGAGGTAGACGCCCCGGGGCATGGGCCTGGCTCGTACGGCGGCGAAGTCGCTGCGGCGCAGATCGTCGATGGCGCGCAGGAGGGCGGAGGCGCGGGCCGGCTCGACGATCCCTCGCTCGGTGAGCATCACGAGGTGGGCGCGGTCGACCTCGCTGATGAGGTGGAGCTCCTCGCCGAGCCCGTCGGCCGCGTCGTCGACGGGGAGGTACTGGTCGTAGACGATCGCGTGGGCCTCGTCGTTCAGCCCGGTGCTCAGCCTTCCGGTGTCCACGCCGGGTCGCGTCACTGCGGCCGCTGCGTCTGTGGTGCGTTCGGTGCTCATGCCGATGCCTCCTCGGGGGCCGGGCGGAGCGCGCCGGCCAGTTCGCGCAGTGCTTCGTCGGCGGATGCCCCGGCGAGGGCCGCGTCGGCGGCGGAGGCGATGACGTGTCCGAGTCGGCCACGGAAGTCGCGGGCGGGTTCAACCGGCTCGTCGGGAGCGCGGTAGAACACGGCGGTCTCGATGTGCGGTACGGCGCGGGCGGTCTCCAGGCTCCGCTCGGTCCGGGTGCGGTCGGCGAGGAAGCCCGGGCTGCCGGTGGTGAGGAAGCGGATCGCGGCCGCCCAGCGGGCTGCCCGCGGGGTGTCGTTCGGGAGAGCGCCGACGGCGGCCCTGACCTGCCAGGCCACCAGGTCGATACCGAGGGCGTGGCGGACCAGCTCCGGGATCATGCCGCCGGCCAGTCGCGGGTTGACCTCGACGACGCGGACGTCGCCGCCGTCCATGCGCAGCTCGACGTGTGCGGCTCCCCAGCCGAGTCCGAGCGCCTTCACCGCGCGCACGGCCTGGTCCCGGAGCAGTGCCGCGGCGGCTTCCGGTACCGGGGCCGGGACGTCGTGTCCCAGCTCGACGAAGTCAGGCAGCGGGCCCAGGTGCTTCGCGACGACGACCACGGCCGTGCAGCCGAACACTTCCACGGAGTACTCGGCGCCGCGCAGGTACTCCTCGACGAGGATGTCGCAGGGTACGGCCACGCCGCGCTCGTTCACGGCCGCTGACGCCAGTGCCGCGGCGTGGGCCGACACCTCCTCGGCGTCCGCGCACAGCCGCACTCCGAGGCTGCCGGAACCCTGGACGGGCTTGAGTACGACGGGGTAGCCGATGCGGTCCGCGGCGGTCCGTGCCTCACCGGCGCCGCGCACCCGCTCGTGGCGCGGGACGGCCACGTCCGCCTCGCGCAGCCGCTGTCGCTGCCGTCCCTTGTCGCGGCATTCCCGTACGGCGTCGGCGTCGGGGCCGGGCAGGCCGAGAGCACGTGCGGTGGCTGCGGCCGTGGCCACGTAGTAGTCGGAGCTGGAGGTGACCCCGGCTATTGGAGCCTGCTGCCGGAGGCGTCGGGCGGTGGTGAGGACGGCGGCGTCGTCCGCCGTGTCGACGACCACTGCGCGTAGGTCGTCTTCGGCCACGTACGGGTATCGACCCGGGTCCGTGCAGAGCAGTACGGGCTGGATTCCCAACGCCCTCGCCTGCCGGGCGAACTGCCGTCCCGTTCCGGTCGTGTTGCTTTCGACGAGCAGCAGTACGGGCTGTGTCACACGGAGCTCCCCTGCGTCTGGAGGCCGGTGGGGGCGCCGGCGACGTCGTCGTAGGTGCGGCGGTTCCACAGGAGTCTGGACCAGCTTCCGCCGCCCTCCCCCGGCCGCTGCACGAGGCGGGGGCCGTCGGTGGGCTGCGCGGGCAGGACGTTCCGGCTGCGCAGCCAGGCGTCGTTGTAGACGGTGGACTGGTAGCGGTACCCCTCGTCCGGGAGTATCGCCAGGACCGTGGAGTCGCGATGGCGCTCCGCCCACCAGGAGGCGACGAGGAACGCGGCGCCGCTGGTGGGACCCATGAACAGGCCGTGGCGGCGGTAGAGTTCGCGGGTGGCGTGGAAGACCTCGCTGGGGCCCACCCAGTGGACCTCGTCGTACGCGGTGTGCGCGACGTTGCCGGGGACGATGCTGCTGCCGAGGCCTCGCAGCAGACGGGGGCTCTCCGGTGCCTTGAAGATGACGGAGCCGTGCGTGTCGACGCCGATCAGGCGCAGTGCCGGGGTGTCCGCGCGCAGGGTCGAGGCGATGCCGCACGTGGACCCTCCCGAGCCGACGGGTCCGACGAGGGAGTCGACGGCT
The DNA here is from genome assembly GCF_023630175.1 of Streptomyces cellostaticus. Lineage (GTDB taxonomy): Bacteria > Actinomycetota > Actinomycetes > Streptomycetales > Streptomycetaceae > Streptomyces > Streptomyces cellostaticus_A. The sequence continues at coordinate 41,128 of NZ_JALLIN010000051.1, forward strand.
CCCAGGGTGCGGGACACGAGGCGGCCCACCGAGGCGTAGGCGGCGGGGTTTTCGGGGTTGGTGTACTGCCGGGGCACGAAGCTTTCCGGTCTGGCCCGGCACAACTCCTCGACCCGGGCCAGCCGGGCGCCCTGGATGCCGCCGGGCTGTCCGTGGTCCTCGACGAGTTCGACCTCGGCTCCGAGCATTTCCAGGCGGGTGCGCAGGTCGTCGTCGATGGAATGGTCGCCGACGATGGTGAGAGGTAAGCCCCGCTGCCGGCAGACGAGGGCGAGCCCGAGGGCGAAGGTGCCGGAGGACGTCTCGATGACCGGTGTGCCGGGGGTGAGGTCGCCGGTGGCGATGGCCCTGTCGATGATGTGGCGGGCGGGCAGGAGCTTCATCAGGGTGAACGCGGCGGCGTAGAGGTTGCCGCCGATGTGGATGATCTTGGGTAGTTCGATCGCCTCGATCACCGAGGCGTAGACGGCTGACTGATGGGTTGTCATGAACTCTCATTCATCCGTTCGTCGTGAACTTCCATGTCTCGACGATGCCGATGTCGCGCAGTAACCCCTCGGCGCGTGTGGAGCGGGCGGTGAGCGCGGGGTGGTCGCGGTCGAAGAGCAGCCCGGCGACATCCCCGCTGTGCGAGATCTGGAGGCCCACCGCGCGCGCATCCTCGGCGATCTCGAGGATGCGGTCCAGCTGCGGGACCGGGAGGTGGCGCTGGTTGAGGCGGGCGCTGGCGGTGGCCACGCGGCCGAGCAGGGCAACGTCCTTGGCGAGTACGGCCTCGCGGAGCATGGCCCGCAGTTCCGCGAACTCCGCGACGTCGTCGTCGGTGTAGTGGGCGGGAGGGAGGGAAAGTGTCTCGACTCCGCGGCCCCCCTCGGCCGGCCTGGACCCGAAGCCGAGCACGAACACCGCCGGGAGGGGGTGCCCGAAGTCCTCGATGACCCCGCCCTCCCGATGGGCGAAGAGCACGGCCGTCGAGTCGAACATCAACGAGTCGGACGCGATCTCGGCGCGCACCGCCAGCCGGGCCTTGTCCTCCGGAGGCAGGCGCAGCGCGTACCTGTCCTGGACGGCCCCGATCGCCGCGATGACGTCACTCGTGGAGGATCCGAACCCGCGCCCGAGCGGCACGTCGCTGGATATCTCCAGGTGTCCGCCGGGGGGCAGGCCGTGGGCGGCCAGGGTCAGGCGGGCGGCCGTGCGAGCCTTGGTCCGCCAGCCGGGGGAGACGGTGACGTCGCCCCCGCCGTCCGACGCGAAGCGGGCTCGCGCGCAGTACAGGGGGCAGGGGAGGGTGACGAGGCCGCGCCGGTCCGTGCCCCGGTCGCGGAACAACCCCTGGAGCACCTCACCATGGTGTGTCGGGGCCGACGCCTCACCCATCCGCCCTCCGCTCTGATCCACCTGTTCCCCGGCTTCCTCTGCTGCGTCGACGGGTTGTCACATCCATGTTCGGAGCCGCTCCGGATCGGGGCGCGTAGCAGGCGAAGCACGCAGGGGAGCGAGTGCCGGAGCACGGCGGTACCTGCGGCGGGCGTCGTCCTGCATCCTCGGATGCCCCCGTGGCCGATCGCACCGTAACCCCTTGATTTGACCTGCCGCCGTGGCATTTTGCAAGTGATCACAAACACAGGCGGAGCAGGAACCGCCCGCTGACGGCTGCGGTGCCCGGCCGTGTCGGCGCCCTCCCAGAGCACGGCAAAGGGCCTTCGAGGGGCGGGAGTTGTGGTGCGGAGGGTCCGGCGATGTGCTGTCTGTATGATCACCGTGGTCCCGCCCGAGGCACGGCCGGGACGGTCCCCAAGCGGGGCACGGCCGCGGCACACCGATGCGCGGAGCCCCCGCCGCCCCCGCCCCATCACACACATCCGCCGGTTTGCGAGCCGCGTCGATTCCCCGCGGTGGTACTCCGTGTCGAGCGCGGCTCCCGGTCCGGTCCCCAGGAAGGAACGGAATTGAAGGTTCTGGTCTATGTGACGGACGGAAGCCGCGGCGACGTGCAGCCGTACCTGGCCCTGGCGTACGCGCTCAACCGGGCCGGACACACCGCCACGCTCGTCGGACCGCGTCTCTACGGGGACTTCGCCGCGGAGTTCGGCGTTCCGTTCGCTCCACTCAACGACGAACTCGTCAGACTCCAGTCCAGCCCCGAGATCCGGGGGCTGTACTTGAACAACGACGACCCGCAGGTGCAGCGCCGGCTGCGGGAGTCGACGATCGCGCTCTTCCCGCGGGTCTTCCCGCTGATGATGCGGGAAATGTGGGACGCGGCTTCGGCCGGGGCCGACCTGGTCGTCTACTCCCCGTCCTCCCGGCAGGTGACGCACCAGATCGCCGAGCGGCTCGGCGTCCCGCACGTCCTGGCCTCGCTCTACCCGCACCACGTGGTCTCCCGGGAGTACTCGCCGGGTCCCGGCCTGCGGCCGACGGCGACGAACCTGGAGGACCACGCCCGTGTCAACAGGCCGCTCGAACCGCCGCTTTCGGACTGGGTGGAGCAGTGGCGTACGCAGGTCCTCGGGCTGGCGCCGCGGGAGGGGTACACGGACTTCCGCACCGACGTCCACGGCAACCCGACACCCGTGCTGCACAGCTTCAGCCCGCATGTGCTGAAGCCGGCCGCCGACTGGCCCGAGTGGGTGCACACCACCGGTTTCTGGACGCTGCCGCGCCACCGGGACTGGCAGCCGCCCGCCGAACTGGTGCGCTTCCTGGAGCAGGGCCGGACGCCCGTCTCGGTGGGTTTCGGCAGCATGTTCGGCGGAGATCCCGAGGCGACCGGCGAACTGGTCGTCGAGGCGGTGAGCGCCGCCGGGGAACGGGCGGTCGTCGTGGAGGGCTGGGGCGGCATCCGGGTGGTCGACCCACCGGAGAACGTCATGGTGGTCAGGGACATCCCCTACGACTGGCTCTTCCCCCGGGTCCGCGCCGCCGTGCACGCCGGGGGCACCGGAACGTACAACGCCGCGCTGGCGGCGGGTATCCCGCAGCTGGCCTGCCCGTTCCACAACGAGCAGCAGATGTGGGCGGACCACGTCCACGGCCTCGGGGTGTCGGCGCCGCCCGTGGAGTTCCGGAAACTGACGGCCGAGGCGCTCCGCGCGGGCATCGTCACGGCGACGACCGATCCCGGCATCGCACGGAACGCCGAGCGGTTCGCCGAGAAGCTGAGTGCGGAGCGCCCCCTCGAAGACGCTGTGCGCGTACTCGAGGGCGTCTGGCGGGCGGGGGTGGGGAAGAGGGCCTGACGTGCCCCCGGGACGCCCGGTCCGCCTCGGCCGACCAGGGATTTCCAGCTTTCGGAAACCCCCGTCACCGGGCGTCGGCGTCACGGGGCAACCACGCCGTGTGACCAGGAATCACAGGCCGATCTTCGTTGCCTTCGCCCTTCAACTCGCCTAGGATCTTGACTTGTTCACAGCAGCAACATCACTCATGCGACTCACACGGGGGTGACTGGCATGGTTCGTCGTGGTGTGAGTATCGGCGTGTCGCGTTTAGCAGCATTAGACGCGGGCTCTCTCGAGGGCATGACCGGCCTTTCCGAGGGACACGGAAGCCCGCGCGACGGGTGTGGAGGCAGGTATGTCCTCTGACCGTGCCCCCGCCGGAGCGTCGTGGATCCGACGCAACCGACGATGCCATAACCCGCGGATACGCCTCCTGTGCCTGCCGCATGCCGGCGGTACCGCCTCTTTCCACCATTCCTGGGCCTCATGGCTCCCCGACGGAACCGATCTGCTGTCCGTCCAGTACCCGGGCCGTCAGGACCGGATATCCGAACCGTGCGCGTCCACCATGGACGACCTGGCACCCCAAGTGGCCCAGGCCTTGCAACCGCACCTCGACGACGACTCCCCCCTTGTCCTCTTCGGACACAGCATGGGTGCCTGGGTCGCGTTCGAAGTGGCACGACATCTTGAGATGTCATTCGCCCGCCGCCCAGCCGGACTCATCGTGTCCGCCCAGATTCCGCCCCACCTGCCTCCGGAACGCGAATGGCCCGGAGAGAGTGACGACGAGCTGATCGCCGAACTCCGCAGGACCGGAGGCACGTACACCGATCCGATGCTCCAGCCCGGCCTGCGCGAGCTGGTGCTGCCCGCCGTGCGTGCGGATTTCCGCCTGGTGCGGGAATACTCGCCGCAACGCCTCCGTCGGATCTCCACACCGATTACCGCCTTTGCCGGTGTTGACGATGCGGGAGTTCCCTGGAATAGGGTGACCGAGTGGAAGGACGCCACGACAGGGTCCTTCGCCAGTCAGACGTTCCCGGGCGGTCACTTCTACCTGCTGGAACACGAACGGGAATTCGCGCACCAGGTGAACCGCGCCATCCACCGCATGACAGGCACCGGCGCGGCGCATTCACACACCGGTCAGCATGCCGACGACTGAGACTCCGGATCGGCAGCGAACGGGACACGGGGGGAATCTTGAACGCGTTGGACCCCATCACACGCGATGGGCTGCTTTACCTGTCGGCCGCCGACGTGGAACGCGCCGCCGGCCGCGAACGCTCCCTCTTCGTCGAGGCCGTGGAAGCCGCACTGCGCGCCCAGGCCGCCGATGACGTGGTGCAACCGCTCAAGCCCTACCTGCGCCGTCCCGAACGCCCGCACCCGACCGACCGCATCATCGCCATGCCCGCCTACGTGGGCGGCGAGGTCCACCTCTCCGGCATCAAATGGATCGGCAGTGCCCACGACAACCAGGAGGTCCGGGGCATACCGCGGGCCTCCGCGGTGATCGTTCTCAACGACGCGGACAGCGCCTACCCCGTCGCAATCATGGACGGCTCCGTCGTGAGCGCATGGCGGACCGCCGCCGTATCCGCCCTGGCCTGCCGCTACCTGGCGCCCGAAGGCCGGCGTCTCGCCATCCTGGGAACCGGTCTCCTCGCCAGGACGCACCTGTCCCTTCTGTGCGAGACGTGGGACAGGCCCGAGGCGGTGGACGTCCACGACCTCTCCCCCCGGCAGGCGGAGTCCTTCGCCCACTGGGCCCGCGAGGAGCACGGGCTGGCCGTCACCGTCCACGACGACGCCGCCGGATGCCTGCGCAACGCGCACGTCATCCTCGTGGTCACCACCGCCCCCGGGCCGTGGATCCCCGCCGAATGGGTGCCGCGTGGCTCCCTGTTCCTGAACGTTTCGCTCGCCGACCCCATGCCGGACGTCGTCCTCGCCAGCGACAAGGTCGTCGTCGACTGCTACGAGCAGGTCATGCGGCCCGGGAAACTCCTGCACACCATGGCGCAGCAGGGCACCTTCGGCCCCGAGCGTTGCCATGCCGACCTCTCGCAGCTCGTCACCGGCGCCCGTCCGGGCCGGGAGAAGCCCGAGGAGACCATCTTCTTCAACCCCATCGGACAGGCCGTCGGAGACATCGCCTGCTCGGCCGCCGTCTACGGACGAGCCGTCGAGAACGGCGTGGGCACCCGACTGGAAAGGTAACCCCTTTCAGTGAAAGAAAGAGCAATCGAGTCCGACGCGAACGGCGCGGGACCCCCGCAACGGGCCTTCCTCGCATCACTCGGCGTCGTCCGCCGGACGCCCCGGACCTATCCCTTCGACCCCGGCTACGACGTCGCGACGGTGGTCTCCCACATCGCCCAGAGTCACTCCCTGATGGCGGGGCTCAAGCTCTCCATGGCGACGTGGCTGCTCATCGAGGACAGCAGCCTGCAGCAGAAGATCCGGGCCGCCCGGGACCACGGGCTTCCGGTGACGGTCGGCGGAGGCATGTTCGAGATAGCCGCCGACCTCGGCCGGCTGGATGAGTACCTCGACCTGTGCCGGCGGCTGAACGTCACGGGGATCGAGGCGGGTCAGGGATTCACCCGCTCCGACCCCCATCCCGGACGCGTACTGGAGGCCGCGACGGCCCGCGGTCTCACGGTCACCTACGAGATAGGCGGTAAGCACGACGGGGCGTTCGACGAGGAAACGACGAAGCTGCTCATCGCGGAGGGCGGCCAGTGGATCAACGCAGGCGCCACCCATCTCGTCGTCGAAGGCCGCGAGAACGCCGCGGACGTGGGACTCTTCGATTCCCGGGGCCGATTGAACCGCGGACTCGCCGACACGCTGGCCGATGAATTCGGGCTGGATCGCCTCATATTCGAGGCCCCCACCAAGCCGAGCCAGTTCGCACTGCTCGACCATTTCGGCTCCGACGTCGCCCTGGGTAATGTCCGGCTGGAAGAGCTGCTCAGGGTGGAAACGTACCGGCACGGTCTGCACAGCGACGCGTACGAGCGCTCGTCCCTCGCCAAGTGATATAGGCGACATCGAAATGGGTCGCCGGGGTCGCCAGACCCTGCCCGAACAGGAATTCATTCTCTGCGCCGTCACGGCCTGAGGGAAGGGAACAACGGTGCCTTCTGCCGAACGCGAGGCAATGGTCCGCGAAATAATCTGCAATGTGCTGGAACTGGAGGAGGGGGAACTGAGCCCCTCCGGACGGTTCCGTGAGGACTACGGTGCGGACTCCATGAACGCCGTGGAAATCCAGAGCCAAATCGAGGTGGCGCTCGACGTCGAAATCGAGCGGGACGACCTGAGGCGGATGGTCGACCTGGCGACGGTGCTGGCGATACTCGAAACGGCCAAGGCGCGGTAGATGACAAGCACGGGGGTCAGTACGAACGGCCGGCGTCGGCGAGTGGTCGTCACCGGTATGGGCGTTCTTTCGAGCATCGGCAACGGCGTCGGGCCATTCACGGACGCACTGCGGGCCGGACGCGTGGGCACCACCGACATCACCCGTTTCGACACCCGGGAGTTCCCGCGGCGGCGCGGACACCAGGTGGCGGACTTCGAGCCGGGGGACTGGATTCACAACCTTCCCCTGGACGAGGTGGGACCCGCCGCGGCTTTCGCCATCGCGGCCACCCGTATGGCCATGTCGGACGCCGGGCTGAGCACGTCGGAGTTGCACAAGCGACGACGCGGGTTCATCGCCGTCGGCACCACCGACGGCGGCGTACCGGACCTGGACGGCGTCGTCGAGGCCGTCCTCCCCGGGGGTCTCGAGGACATGCCGGCCGTACTGGCCCGCCGTGTTCCCGCCTCACAGCTGTCGGTGCACCTCGCACGCGAGCTCGGCCTCCGCAACGTCGAAGCAGTCTCGATCGCCACCGCCTGCGCCGCGGGGAACTACGCCATCGGTGCGGGGCTCGACGCCGTACGGTCCGGCGAGGCCGACTACGCCCTCGTGGGCGGGGCGGACGTGCTGTGCCGCAAGACGCTCGCCGGTTTCACCCGGCTCGGCCTCGTCGCCGAAGAGGAGTGCCGACCCTTCGATGCCGGGCGCGACGGCCTCCTGCTCGGCGAGGGGGCCGGCATGCTCGTGCTGGAGGACGCCGACTCCGCGCGCGCCCGCGGCGCGCGCGTGTACGCGGAGGTCATGGGCTACGGGCTGAACTGCGACGCGCACCATCCCGTCGCCCCCGAACGAGGAAGCGTGGGCCGGTGCATGCGCCTGGCCCTGGACGACGCCGGCATCACCCCCGAGGACGTCGACCTCGTCTCCGTGCACGGCACCGGGACCGAGACGAACGACATCACCGAGGCGCAGGCCATGCACGACGTCTTCGACGCGAAGCCGCCCCGCGTCACCGCCGTGAAGTCCATGATCGGACACACCATGGGCGCGGCCAGCGCTCTGGGCGCCGTGGCAGCTGCCCTCGCCATCCACCACGGATTCGTGCCCCCCACGGCCAACCACCGGCTCACCGACCCGGAATGCGCCCTGGACTGCACACCCAACCGGTCCGTCGCAGCCAACGTGCGGATCGCCCAGAACACCGCGCTGGCGTTCGGCGGCAACAACGCCGTCCTCGTCCTCGGCAGCCCCGACGGCCGGCGGACCCCACCGGCGGTACGGAACCCGCGTGAGGAGCAGCTGTGCTGAGCACCGAGGCAGGCGCGCCGCGGCGCCCCGTGATCACCGCCTGGTCGGCCGTGTCGCCGTTCGGGTTGGGACGCGAGTCCTTCGAACTGGGAGTGTCGACCGGCCGAACCACCGCACAGCGCCCCGACACCGGCGTATGGGGGGTCGTCGCCGACCCGGTGGCTCATCTCGTACCGGACTTCGAGGTCCGGCAGGTACTGGGGAGGGCCGGGACGAGGGGACTCGACCGCGCCACCGGCCTGGTGGTCACCGCGGTGCGCGAGCTGCTGCGGCACGCGCCCGACATCGTCGACGACAGCGGTCTCACCACCGCGGTCGTGCTCGGTACGACGGCCGGCAGCGCGCAGGGGTACGCGGACGTGACCCGTGCCTCCCTCGAAGGCCGGCGCCCTCAGGACGTACCGCCCGTCGCCCTCCCGAACATGGCGATGAACAGGGCGGCTTCGGCCAGCGCCATCTTCCACGGCCTCCGCGGCCCGAACAGCACCCTCGCCGCCGGACGGGTATCGGGCCTCCTGGCCCTCGAACAGGGCCGCCGGATGCTCGCGCAGCACCGCGCCGACCGTGTCGTCGTCGGCGCCACCGAGGAGTACTCGCAGGCCCGCTCCTGGCTGGAGCACCATCGGCGGCGCGCCTGTGACGAAGCCGCGGCACTGGGCGAGGGGTCCGCTGTCCTCCTGCTGGAGCGGCCCGACGGCATCGGCGCCGAGCGCACCGTCCTGGCCGAGGTCCTGGCGGTCACCTCATGTGTCGACGCGGACGGCGATCCCGTCGCCGTCCTGCGCTCCTGCCTGTCCGCCGTGCTCGACGCCGCCGGCGCATCGTCCGCGGACGTCTGGGCGGCCATGCCGAGCAGTTGCGGCGGGACGCCGGAGACGGGGGAAGTCCGGCTTCTGGAGGACATGTTCGGCACGGAAGCGGTCTCCCGGCCCGCGATCGGATCGCTGATCGGAGACACGTCCGCCGCCGCGTCCGTCTTCCAGATCGCGGCGCTGCTGAGCACTGCGCAGCACGCCGCTGTCGGCGACCGCGGCCCCGACGGCGACCGCCTGGCCCTCGTCAGCGCTGTCGACCCCGACGGAGCGGTGGCCTGCGCACTGCTGCGGCTGCCGTCGTCCGGCCGCTGAACAACCTGGTGCGCACTGCCGCACCAGCACTTGGAAAACCGTTCTGCAAGGAAGGAAGTTCCGATGGCGAACCCGTTCGAGGACCCCGAGGGCGTCTACATCGTTCTGGTCAACGACGAAGGACAACACTCCCTCTGGCCGGCATTCGCCGTGGTGCCCGCAGGGTGGACCGTCGTCCACGAGAAGGACACCCGACAGGCCTGCCTCGACTACATCAACGAGAACTGGGTGGACATGCGCCCGAAGAGCCTGGTGGACGCCATGGGCGACGCGAGCTCCTGAAGACGCGCCACCGAACTGACGCAATGAACGGAAGGCCCAGCCGGGTGAGTACCGACCGAGAGCACGTCATCGCGACCGCGACCGACCCGGTGGTCCGCGAATTCCTGCGGATGGCCGACGACAGCATCGTCGCCGTACTGCCGTACGCGCTGTCCGTCGCCGCGCACCTGGGCGTCGCGGACGAACTCCGCGACTCCGCACGGACGGTGGAAGACCTGGCCCGGGTGCTCGGCCTGTCGTCCGGAGCCCTGGAACGGCTCCTGCGGACCCTTGCCAGCTGCGGATTCTTCACCGACCACGGTGAGGGTCTGTTCGCCCTCACCCGGCTGGGCCGACTGCTCCAGACCGACTCGCCCGTCTCGATGCGGGCGACTCTCGCCAACGTCGACTCCTACCGTGCCTGGCTCGGAGCGGTCGACACCATCGCCACCGGCCGACCGGCCTTCGACAACGAGTTCGGCGCCGGATTCTTCACCCACAAGGACGGCGACTGCCAGGTCGGGGCCACCTTCGACGAACGCATGCGGGAGCGGGCGGGCCGTCTCTACGCGGGCCTCGCCACCCTCCCGGTATGGAAGGACACCCGCTGCCTCCTCGACATCGGGGGCGGCAAGGGCGCCGTACTCGCCTCCGTCCTGACGGCCAACCCGCACGTCAGCGGGATCCTCTTCGACCGGCGCAGCGTCGTCGAGCGGGCCGAGGCCTCCGGCGAACTCGCTCCGCTGCGAGACCGCTGCCGGACGGAACCGGGCGACTTCTTCCAGGAGATCCCCGGCGGGGCCGACGCCCACCTCATGTGCAGCGTCCTCCACGACTGGGAGGACGACGACGCCGTCACCATCCTGCGCCGCAGCCGCGAGGCACTCCCCGCGGACGGCCGCCTGCTCATCTGCGAAATGCTCCTTCCCTCATCGGGCGAAGCCCACCCCGCCTGGTGGAGCGACCTGGGAATGATGGTCGTCCTCGGTGGCCGCGAGCGCACCCTGGACCGGTACCGGTCCTTGCTCCGGCGGGCGGGCCTGCGCCTCTCGGAGGTCACCCGGCTCCCGGACTCGTTCTTCAGCGTGCTCGAAGCGAGAAGAGAGCGCTGCTGATCGGCGGTCCGCCGAGGGCGAGACACGGGTCCGAGGGCGCCCGCCCCGGCACACCCACGCACCGGCCACCAGTGCGCCGCCGTGCTGCCCGTTCCTGTTGTTGGCTTCAAACGTGAGGTGATGAGGGTGTCCGAGGAGCAGAGCGAGCAGAGGGAACTGTCCACTGCTCAGACGGGAATCTGGTTCGGTCACCAGCTGGACCCCTCGGGCCACGCCTACAACATCGCCGAGTACGTCGACTTCCGCGGTGACATCGAGGTCGCCCTGTTCCAGGAGGCCTGCCGGCAGGCGTTCCGCGAGTGCGAAGCGCTGCACCAGCGGTTCAGCGAAGGACCGGAAGGCGTACGGCAGACCGTCGACTCCTCTCTCGTCCCGGACGTCGGGTACATCGACGTCTCCGGACGGCCCGACCCGGAGGCGGTGGCGCGGGAATGGATGGACGCCGACCTGCGCCGTCGTGTGGACGTCCTCACCGGTCCGCTCTGGTCGTTCGCCCTCTTCCGGATCGCTGACCGGCGCTACTTCTGGTACGCGAGGTTCCACCACCTCCTCATGGACGGCTACGGCGGTTTCCTGTTCCAGCAGCGCCTGGGTGACATCTACATGTCGCTCCGGTCGCCGGGCACCAACGCGCTCGAAGCAGTCGTCCCTCAGGGGCTCGACCCGCTCCGCGAGGAGGACCGCAAGTACCTCGCCTCGCCGAAGTTCACCGCCGACCGCGCGTACTGGCTCGACAAGTTCGCCGACCGCCCGCACCCGACGACCCTCGCGTCACGCGAGCCCGGCGTCAACGGCCGCTTCAGCCGGGTGACGACGAAGCTGGACGGGACCACCAGCGACACGCTCGGGGAGCTCGCCCACGAGCACAGGACGACACGGGCGGTCGTCTTCATCGCGGCCGTCTTCGTCTACCTCAGCCGCATGACCGGCGAGCAGGACATCCTGGTGGGTCTTCCCGTCACGGGCCGCAAGTCGGTGGCCGCCAGGACGACCGTCACCACCCTCTCCGACGTCCTCCCCCTGCGCCTGACGGTCTCCGGCGAGGAATCCTTCAGCGACCTCCTCGGCCGTGCCACCACAGAAGTGAACCAGGCGCTGCGCCACCAGCGCTTCCGCTCGGAGCACCTGATCCGGGAGATCCGCGGAGGCAACCGGGCCCAGCGCATCTGGAACGTCGTCGCCAACATCATCTCCTTCAACGACGGCATATCGCTGGGCGACCTCCACGGCGTCCCCCACAACCTGTCGAGCGGACCCGTACCCGACCTCTCCATCGTCGTCCGCGACCCCGACGACGGCCGGGGCCCCACCATCGACTTCGACGGCAACTCCGACCTCTACGAGCGGCAGGAAGTCCGCTCCCACCAGACCCGGTACCTGAGCCTGCTGGAGCAGCTCGTCGCGGATCCCGGCGCCCCGCTGCGCCAGGCCGACATGGTCGCGCCGGACGAGCGTGAGCGGATCCTGCACACCTGGAACGACACGGACGTCGACTACCCGCACGACGTCTGCGTCCACGAGCTCTTCGAAACCCAGGCGGCACGCACTCCCCACGCGCACGCCGTCACCGACGGCACGACCGTCCTCACCTACGCGGACCTGGACGCCCGCGCCGACCGCCTGGCCCAGCGGCTCCGGCGCGCCGGCGTCACCACCGAGTCCCGGGTCGCCGTCCTCCAGGAACGCTCCATCGGCGTCGTCGTCTCGTCGCTCGCCGTCCTCAAGGCCGGCGGCGTGTACGTACCCATCGACCCGGACCAGCCGGCCGGCCGGTCCGAGTTCATCCTCCAGGACACCGCCGCGATGGCGCTGCTGACCGACCGGGACCAGCACGATATCGGCTTCACCGCGGACGTCCCGGTCATCCGTGTCACGTCCCGGGGCGAGGACGACACGGAGAAGGAGACCGAGACGACTGCGGAGACGGCGGGCACGACTGTGGAGCCGAGCGCGGGGGCCGGCCCTGACACCCCGGCCGCACCGCAGGTCACGGTCCACTCCGAGCAGCTCGTGTACGTCATGTACACCTCCGGTTCCACCGGCAAGCCGAAGGGTGTGGCCAACACGCACCGCAACGTCGTGCACCTGGCGGCCGACTCCTACTGGACCTCGGGCCGGCACGAACGCGTGCTCATGCACTCCCCGTACGCCTTCGACGCGTCCACCTTCGAAATCTGGACCCCGCTCCTGACCGGCGGCACGGTCGTCGTCGCCCCGGCGGGCCTGATGGACGCCGCCGACCTCGCCAAGGTGATCACGGAGCAGAACGTGACCGGCCTGTTCGTCAGCGCCGGCCTCTTCCGTGTCCTCGCGGAGGAGCACCCCGCTTGCTTCAAGGGTGTCCGAGAGATCTGGGCGGGTGGCGACGTCGTCTCGCCCACCGCCGTCCGCCGTGTCCTCGAAGCCTGCCCCGGCACAGTCGTCGCCAACGAGTACGGCCCCACCGAAACCACCGTCTTCTCCGCGGTCAACCCGCTGCGCGAACCCGGCCGGGTACCGGACGGCTCCGTCCCCATCGGCCGGCCCCTGTGGAACACCCGGTTGTACGTTCTTGACGAGGCACTGCGCCCCGTCGCCCCGGGGGTCAGCGGTGAGCTCTACATCGCCGGCGACGGCCTGGCCCGGGGCTACCTCAACCGCGCCGAACTGACCGCCGGCCGCTTCGTCGCCAACCCGTTCGGCGCACCGAGCAGCAGGATGTACCGCACCGGGGACGTGGTGCGGTGGCTCGCCGACGGCACCATGGACTTCATAGGGCGCGTCGACGACCAGGTGAAGGTACGCGGCTTCCGTATCGAGCCCGGCGAGATCGAAGCGGTCCTGGCCGGGCACGCCCAGGTCGGCCAGGCCGCGTTGATCCTCCGGGAGGACACTCCTGGCGACAAACGGCTCACCGCCTACGTGGTGCCCCCCGCAGGCCTCGACCTCGCCGGCGTGGACACGGCGGCACTGCGTGGATTCGTCGCGGAGCGGCTGCCTGACTACATGGTGCCGTCGGCTTTCGTGGTGCTGGACGCCCTCCCGCTGACCCTGAACGGGAAGCTGGACCGGCGGGCCCTGCCGGTCCCGGAGTACGCGACGGTGGGCGCCGGCCGTGGACCGCGGACACCGCGGGAAGAGATG
>NZ_JALLIN010000052.1 GCF_023630175.1 Streptomyces cellostaticus
AGACGCCTCGCACATCCGCACCCGCCACCTACCCCGCGTCATGGCCGGCCTGCGCAACCTCGCCATCGGCGTCCACCGTCAGGACGGCCACACCAACATCGCAGCCGCCCTCCGCCACACCACCCGAAACCACCTGCGGCCCCTCACCGCCTTCGGCCTGGCGTGACGAACCCGGACACAAGATCACTTCTCAAAGACCCTGGGTAGGGGCCGCCCGGCCACCTCGACCACGGGGCCCAACCCAGCCCGTGAGACCATCCGTGATGGGCTGGAGGTGGTGGCGGTCCGGTCGGTCCCATCCCCGCGCGCCGGACGGTTCATCCGTTGGAAGCCCACTGCTCCTCCTCGCTACGGTCGCGCCGACCCGGACTGTGCGTACAGGCCGCACACCATGTCACGTAGACCCTATTCCCGATTGCCCACGGCGACGACCAATGGCATCGGCAGTCTGGTGGCGCCCGGTCATCGGCGCGGCGTTTTTCCCTATGACCTGCTGGAAATGAAGGAGACACCCAGCCCGCGGACGCTGTGGGGGACCCTGCGTATCTATGGTGCTGCCGAGGACCCCGAGCGGGTGCGGCATTCACCAGCGGCCCGGCACGGTCCAAGCGGTGGACCTGCGGAGGCCCGGCGCAAGCCTGGCCCGTGTCCCTCCTGCCCCACGGTGAAGGTTCTCATCGCCCGCGTCGACGGGCAGCGGGCCTGCGGTCCTTGCGCCGGACACCCGGACCCTATGTGTGCCCGCGCTGCGGAGCCCCAGCAGCCCCATCACTGGGGACTCGCGTGACCTGTGCGCGGTCGAGGACCGTGCACGAGGCGCACTCGCTCAAGCGTCGCGCGGCAAGCGCAACGCGGCCTGTTCCCATCCCGCCGCAGTTCGTACGCATGTTGCGTGCCCATGTGAATCGGTTCGACGTGGCACCCGACGGTCGACTTTTCCAGAACCAGGGCGGCAACTACGTGGACGCTGCCGCCTACGGCATCACATGGGCGCGGGCCCGGGCCCGGGAATACGCCCTGACCCGTACTGAGCGCACTTCTCGCCTGGCCAAGCGGCCTTACGATCTCCGTCACGCCGGAATCTCGTTCTGGCTCTACTCCGGAGTGGACCCGGCCGAGTGCGCCCGCCGCGCCGGCCAGAGCATCGAGGTTCTCTTTCGCCACTACGCCAAGTTCCTTGACGGCCTTCGAGAGCAGGCGAACCGTCTCATCGAGCAGTCCATGAACGAGTGGCAGCGTGTCAGTCAAGGTGACGTACCCGAGGGCTGAACCGGGGGTTTGGTCCGTGACTGGTCCGGAAGCACTGGTCAGGAGGGGTGCAGTCGTGGGAGGAATTGGGAGTTAGCGCGCAAGCCGGGCCGGTCGAGAGCGGGTGGCAACGAAGGACGCCTGACGGGTGAAAACCCAGGTCAGGCGCCTTTTCGCATGTGTCTAGAAGAAGCCCAGCCTCTTCGGCGAGTACGACACCAGAAGATTCTTCGTCTGCTGGTAGTGGTCGAGCATCATCCGGTGCGTCTCGCGGCCGATTCCGGACTGCTTGTAGCCGCCGAACGCGGCGTGCGCCGGGTAGGCGTGGTAGCAGTTCGTCCACACGCGGCCCGCCTGGATCGCGCGGCCCGCGCGGTAGGCGGTGTTGAGGTCGCGGGTCCACACCCCCGCTCCCAGCCCGTACAGGGTGTCGTTCGCGATCTTGATGGCGTCGTCGAAGTCGTCGAAGGAGGCCACCGAGACGACCGGTCCGAAGATCTCCTCCTGGAAGACCCGCATGCGGTTGTCGCCCTCGAAGATGGTCGGCTGGACGTAGTAGCCGCCCTTCAGTTCGCCGTCGTACTCGACGCGTTCGCCACCGGTGAGGACCTTGGCGCCCTCCTGCCGGCCGATGTCCAGGTAGGACAGGATCTTCTCCAACTGGTCGTTGGAGGCCTGTGCGCCGATCATCGTGTCGGTGTCGAGCGGGTGCCCCGGCTTGATCAGCCGGGTGCGGGCCACGGCCGCCTCCAGGAACTCGGCGTAGTGGCCCCGCTGGACGAGCGCCCGGGAGGGGCAGGTGCACACCTCTCCCTGGTTGAGCGCGAACATCGTGAAGCCCTCGAGGGCCTTGTCCCGGAAGTCGTCGTCCTGCGCCCAGACGTCGTCGAAGAAGATGTTCGGGGACTTGCCGCCGAGCTCCAGCGTGACGGGCTTGATGTTCTCCGAGGCGTACTGCATGATCAGCCGCCCGGTCGTGGTCTCCCCGGTGAACGCCACCTTCGCCACCCGAGGGCTGGACGCCAGGGGCTTGCCCGCCTCCGCGCCGAAGCCGTTGACGATGTTCAGCACGCCCGGCGGCAGCAGGTCGGCGATCAGGCTCACCCAGTAGTGGATGGACGCCGGGGTCTGCTCGGCCGGCTTGAGGACGACCGCGTTGCCCGCGGCGAGCGCCGGCGCCAGCTTCCAGGCGGCCATCAGGATCGGGAAGTTCCACGGGATGATCTGCGCGACCACACCGAGCGGCTCGTGGAAGTGGTACGCCACCGTGGCGTCGTCGATCTCGCTCAGCGAGCCCTCCTGCGCGCGGATGGCGCCCGCGAAGTAGCGGAAGTGGTCGATGGCGAGCGGGATGTCCGCCGCCAGCGTCTCCCGTACCGGCTTGCCGTTCTCCCAGCTCTCCGCCACGGCGAGGGACTCGAGGTTCGCCTGCATGCGGTCGGCGATCCGCAGCAGGACGTCGGAGCGGTCCGCCACCGCCGTCCGGCCCCATCCGGGCGCGGCCTCGTGCGCCGCGTCCAGCGCACGCTCGACATCCTCCGCCGTGCCGCGCGCGATCTCGGTGAACGGCTGCCCGTTGACCGGTGACGGGTTCTCGAAGTACTGACCGCGCGCCGGCGGCACGTACGCGCCGCCGATGAAGTGGTCGTAGCGCGCCTGGTAGGAGACGATCGCGCCCTCGGAGCCGGGCGCCGCGTAACGGGTCATGCTGGTCTGCCTCCCGGTGAAGCGCTGCCCGCCGTTGGGCAGCTCGCGGCGCGAGGCTAGGCGCGCGGACGTTGCGAGTACGTTGCGCCGTGGCCCGGTGGCGTGAACGCCCGGCCGCGTGGTGCCGCCGGCAGGGCCAGTTCCCCCTCCAGTGCCGCGACGCGCGCCCGTACCGATGCCGAAGGGCGCACCGCCGCCAGGGCCCGCCACACCTCCAGGTCGTCCTCGCCCCACGGGGCACCCGCCCATCCGGCGAGCAGATCCGGATCGCGCCGCGCGATCAGCGCCGACCGCATCCCCTCGGCGAGGCGCCGCCTGAGCCGTACGACCCCCGGGGCCCGCGAACCCGGCAGCAGGGGACCGGTGTACGACGCCACCGCCCCGGTCACCGCGCCCGCCTCCAGCCGCCGCTCCACCACGGTGACGTCGGTCTCCACGGGCACCGTCAGCCGGTACGGCCGTGAGGCGAGCAGCCCCGGCCCGATCAGGCGGCGCAGTCGCGCCAGCTCGGCCCGCAGCGTCACCGGGGTCACCGCCTCGTCCTCGTACAGCGCGCAGAGCAGTTCGTCTCCGGCCAGCCCCTCGGGACGGCGGGCCAGCAGCACGAGGATCTCGCTGTGCCGACGGCCGAGCCGCACCCGCCGTCCGTCCAGGCGGAGTTCCGCCTCGTCCCGGCCCAGCGCACTGAGCAGAGCCGTGTCCCGCGCCGGCCGGGGCGGCGCCAGCAGCGCGAGCTGCGACTCGGCGGCCCGGGCCACCGCCCGCACGAAGCCCAGGCTGTGCGGGTGGGCCAGCCCGTCGCCGCCGGTGATGTCGACGGCGCCCAGGACCCGCCCGGTGTGCGGGTCGTGCACCGGCGCGGCCGCGCAGGTCCACGGCTGCACCCGCCGGATGAAGTGCTCCGCCGCGAACACCTGCACCGGCCGGTCCAGCGTGACGGCCGTCCCCGGCGCGTTGGTGCCGACCGCCGCCTCCGACCAGAGAGCGCCTGGCACGAAGTTCATCCGGTCCGCGAGGCGCCGGGTCGCCGGGTGACCCTCGACCCACAGCAGTCGGCCGTGCGCGTCGCACACCGCCAGCAGATGCTCGCCGTCGGCGGCGAACGAGCCCATCAGCTCCCTGAACAGCGGCATCACCCGGGCCAGCGGATGTTCGGCCCGGTGGACGCCGAGATCGCCGTCGGTCAGCTCCACGTTCGCCGTGCCGTCCGGCCCCACACCGGCCCGCGCGCTGCGCCGCCAGGACTCGGCCACCACCGGGCGCACCGGGCGTGGCACCGTGCCCGCCGTGGTGAACGTCTCGTGCGCACGGCGCAGCGCCCGGACGCGCTCAGCGGGGTCGGCCCCCGGTTCCAGGGCCACCCAGGGGTCGGTCAACTGGCCCTCCCGACGGGTGAAACGGCTGGCACCATCGTCACTCGACGTGTTGGTGGGGACAACCGGTTCGACAGCCGCCTAGGCGAAATTGACCAGTCTGATGTAGCGCACCCAGTCCCACAGTGGGCCGGGATCGGAGTGGGTGCTGCCCGGCACCTCGTAGTGGCCGATGATGTGCTGTCTGTCCCTGGGGATGCCGTAGTGGGAGCAGATCGCCGCCGTCAGCTTCGCGGACTGCTCGTAGAGGGCGTTGGTGAAGTAGGCCGGCTGGTCCACCCAGCCCTCGTGCTCGATACCGACGCTGCGGGTGTTGTAGTCCCAGTTGCCCGCGTGCCAGGCGATGTCCGCCTCGCGCACGCACTGCGCCACATGACCGTCCGCCGAGCGGACCACGTAGTGGGCCGACACCTTCTTGTCGGGGTTGCGGAAGATGGACAGCGTGTCGCTGTACGTCTCCTGGGTGACGTGGATGATCACGCGGTCGACGGAGTAGCTGCCGGGGCGGTTCGACGCCGTGTAGTTGGTGGAGATCGCCGGCTGCCACTCGGCCGAGGGGTAGTCCAGGGTCGCCTGTGTGCTCGCGTGGGCGTCGGGGAGCAGTACGGAGGGGACCGCGGCGAGTGCCGCGCCCATCAGGATCCGTCGCCTGCTGAGCTGGAGTCCGGGCCGGTTCGTGTCCATCGTCGGCTGCCTTTCGGAGCGGGTGGGGGGATGGGGCCGTGCCGTTGCGCGGTTGACGGGACGTCAGAGGGGGTGCCGCAGGGTCTCGCGCGGCCGTGTGCGCGTGCCGGGCGCCGGTCACCGCACCAGGTCAAGCTGCGACATCCGGAACGCGTCCTCCAGCGGGCGCGCCGTGCCGGTCGAGATCGGCCGCGGGTCTGACTCCAACCGGGGGCGGGCGGCGGTGGCGCCCTCGCGGCGGACCACCATCACCACGGTGTTCGGTTCGCGCGCCACGGCCACCCCTCCCCGTACGTGTCGAGGTCTTCCCGCGACGGACGTCGGCCGCGGCCCCCTCGACGGGGGCGCGTTCCTCGCCCGACGTGTGTGCGTTCCTCGTCGCGCGAGGCACGTCCGCGGGGCAGTGGCGGGACGGCCCCGCGGTCGTGTCTCGTGCAAATCACGGTACGACGTGGGGGAGTTGGGCATAAGGGTGCGCAGCGGACCGGTGGACGGAGCGTGCTGTGTGGACAACTCGGCCACCCGATCGGGTGAGGTCGGCCGCTCGGTGCCCTCCGCCGGCCCCGGTCTCCCCGGACGGTCCGTCAGGCCGGTCCTCGGCCCTCGGCCGGTTCCTCAGCTCGATTCCTGCGCCCGTTTCCTGGGGTCGTCTCGTGCGCCTGTCGCCTGCGGCCGGTTCCTCGGCCCGGTTCGCCGAGTCCTCGGACGCGAGTCCGGACCAGGACGGAACCGGACCCGTCCCAGTGCGGGCCCCGGCCCCGGGTGTGCTCCGTGCCCGGCCGTCCGCCTCGTTCCGTCAGTCCCTCTCCGGCACGGGCCGCTCCGCGGCGGTCGCCGGGTCGTCGAGCACCGCCCGGACGACATGGTGGGCGGCGCCCAGCAGCGGGCCTTCGGGGCCCAGTGCCGACACGGACACCGGGCAGGCCGGCCCGGCCGTACGCCCCGTCAACTCCGCCTCCAGCGCGGGCAGCAGCCAGGGGGAGAGACCGGCGAGTGCCCCGCCCAGGACGACGGTCTCGGGGTCGAGCAGATTGACGGCCCCGGTCAGCGCCGTGCCCAGGGCCGTGCCCGCGTCCCGCAGGGCCCGGCGCACGGCCTCGTCGCCCTCCGCGGCGCGCCCCGCGAGCAGGCCGGCCAGGTCCTCGCGCGGCTCCAGGCCGGCCGCGCGCAGCACCGCCTCCTCGCCGGCGTACTGCTCCAGGCAGCCGCGCCCCCCGCACGGGCAGGCGGGGCCGTCGGGATGGACGGGCACGTGTCCCAGCTCGCCCGCGAAACCGCGTGCGCCGCGCAGCAGCCGCCCGTCCACGACCAGCGCGGCGCCGATGCCGATCTCGGCCGACACGTGCAGGAAGTCGCGCGGAGTGCCCGCGCCCAGCCACAGCTCCGCCAGAGCACCGAAGTTGGCCTCGTTGTCCACGGTCAGCGGCGGCCCGCCGGGCAACAGGGCCCCGAGGTCCGTATCGTGCCAGTCGAGGTTCGGGGCGCGGACGACGGTGCGGCCGTCGCGGGCCACGAGGCCGGGCACGGCGACCGCGAGTCCGGCGGCCCACAGGCCTTCCCGTTCGGCCTCGGTCAGGACGCCGCCGACCAGCTCGGTCAGCTCCTCCAGTACGGGTTCCGGGGCCCGGCCGCGGTTCGTGCCGTACCGCACGGCACGCGCGCGGACGGTCCCGCGCAGGTCCACCGCGCACACGGCCAGACGATCGACGCCGATCTCCGCCCCGATGCCGGCCGGGCCGCGTCCGCTCACCGCGAGAGCCGATCCGGGGCGGCCCACCCGCCCCGGCCGCTCCGGGCCCAGTTCCTCCAGCAGTCCCCAGCGGATCAGTTCGTCCACGAGGGTCGACACCGCGGCCCGGGTCAGTCCGATGCGCGAGGCGACCGCCGCCCGCGAGAGCGGGCCCGCCGCGCTGACGGCGTGCATCACCCGGGCGAGGTTGCGTCGGCGCATGCCCTGCTGGGTGTCCGGCAGGGAGCGTCCGATACCGCGCTCGCGACCCTCGTGCAGTGGTGCGGTCATACCCTTCGTCAACCCTCGGTGTCTGCTGCGGCCCCGGATCCCGGACCGGAGGCTCGGTCTCAGTGCGCTTCCGCACCCCGCTCCAGCAGCGGGGCCGCGTCGGAGAGTACCCCGCTGATCCGCGCCAGCGTCGCCTCGTCCCGCTCCACGGCCTCCAGCACCGGGCCGGCTGCCGTCCGCCACCGGCGTGCCACCGCGCCCGGATCCTCCCCGGTCAGCAGGCCGGCCGCCTGTGCGGCGGCCCCCAGGGCGACCAGTTCCCGGGCCCGCGGGATCTGGACCGGCCGCCCGGACAGCCGCCGTACGGTCTGCTGCCAGGCGGTGCCGCGGGCGCCGCCGCCGATCAGCAGCAGCGGCGTGCCGCGGTCCGCGTCCTCGTCCAGGACCAGTTCCAGCGCGCCGAGCAGGGCGTGCACCGCGCCGTCGTAGGCCGCCTGCAGCAACTGGCCGCCGGTCGTGTCATGACGCAGCCCGTGCAGCAGGCCGGAGGCGTGGGGGAGGTTCGGGGTCCGCTCGCCGTCCAGGTACGGCAGCAGGGTGACGGAGGTGCCGGCCTCCACGGCCTCGCGGTCCAGGCCCAGCAGTGCCGCGACACGGTCCACGGCGAGGGTGCAGTTCAGCGTGCAGGCGAGCGGCAGCCAGTCCCCGTGCGCGTCCGCGAAACCGGCCACCGTTCCCGTCGGGTCGGCGGGTCGGCGCCTGGCGACCGCGTACACGGTGCCGGACGTGCCGAGGCTCAGCACCGGCGTGCCCGGCCTGAGCCCGAGGCCCAGCGCGGCGGCTGCGTTGTCACCGGTGCCCGGTGCCACCAGGGTGCCCCGGGAGAACGGCAGGCCGCGGCCGTCGCGCACGGTGCCGGCCACCTCGCCGGGCCGCACCACCCGGGGCAGCAGCGCCGGATCGAGCCCCACGTGGGCAAGCGTCTCCTCGTCGTACGCCTCGGTGCCGGCGGCCCACCAGCCAGTGCCGGACGCGTCACCGCGATCGGTCGTGCCCTGACCGGTCAGCCGCTCGGTGAGATAGTCGTGCGGGAGCCGAACCGCCCTGGTGGCACGGACGGCATCGGGCTCGTGCTCGGCCAGCCAGGCCCACTTCGTCACGGTGAACGACGCCCCGGGCACACTTCCGGTCCGCTCCGCCCACGCCTTCGGACCGCCCAGTTCCCCGACGAGCCGACGGGCCTGCGGCGCCGAGCGGACGTCGTTCCAGAGCAGCGCGGGGCGCACCGGCTCGCCCCGGTCGTCCAACGTGACCAGACCGTGCTGCTGACCCCCGACCGACACCGCCGCGGCCTCGTGCGCCGGCTCGCCGCACTGACGCAGCGCCTCGCACAGCGCGTCCCACCACTGGCGCGGATCACTCTCCCGGCCCACCCCTGAGGACACGGTGTGCGGCGCCTGGCCGCTCGCCACCACCTCGCCGGTGGCCGAGTCGACGACCAGTGCCTTCGTGGACTGGGTGGAGGTGTCCACGCCCACCACGAGCGGACCCTCGGCTGCTGACATCGGGCTCTCCCTCTTTCCGCGGCTCCGCGGGACGTGCCGTGACCCGGCAGGACATCCGTCCGCGGCGGCGGTGGAACGAATCCACCGTCGTCGAGGACACACCTTGTCTCTTCCCGGAGGTGTGTGCGCATACTAATTTGTAAACGGCCATGACGAAATAGTCGTACCAAGCGAGGAGCCACGGCATGAGCTACCAGCCCACCCCCGAGGACAGGTTCACCTTCGGCCTGTGGACCGTCGGCTGGCAGGGCAGGGACCCGTTCGGCGACGCCACCCGCCGCGCCCTCGACCCGGTCGAGACGGTGCGGCGTCTGGCGGAGCTCGGCGCCCACGGAGTGACCTTCCACGACGACGACCTGATCCCCTTCGGGTCCTCGGACACCGAGCGCGAGTCCCACATCAAGCGCTTCCGCCAGGCCCTGGACGCCACCGGCATGACCGTGCCGATGGCCACCACCGACCTCTTCAAGCACCCCGTCTTCAAGGACGGCGCGTTCACCGCCAACGACCGCGACGTCCGGCGCTACGCCCTGCGCAAGACGATCCGCAACATCGACCTCGCCGCCGAACTGGGCGCGAGGACGTACGTCGCCTGGGGCGGCCGCGAGGGCTCGGAGTCCGGCGCCGCCAAGGACGTCCGAGCCGCCCTGGACCGCATGAAGGAGGCGTTCGACCTCCTCGGCGAGTACGTCGTCTCGCAGGGGTACGACCTCCGGTTCGCCATCGAGCCCAAGCCCAACGAGCCGCGGGGCGACATCCTGCTGCCCACGGTCGGTCACGCGCTCGCCTTCATCGAGCGGTTGGAGCGCCCGGAGCTGTACGGCGTCAACCCCGAGGTCGGGCACGAGCAGATGGCCGGGCTGAACTTCCCGCACGGCATCGCGCAGGCCCTGTGGGCGGGCAAGCTCTTCCACATCGACCTCAACGGCCAGTCCGGCATCAAGTACGACCAGGACCTGCGGTTCGGCGCCGGTGACCTGCGCGCCGCCTTCTGGCTCGTCGACCTGCTCGAGACCGCGGGGTACGAGGGCCCCCGGCACTTCGACTTCAAGCCGCCGCGGACCGAGGACCTCGACGGCGTGTGGGCGTCGGCGGCCGGCTGCATGCGCAACTACCTCGTCCTGAAGGAGCGGGCCGCCGCGTTCCGCGCCGACCCGGAGGTCCAGGAGGCGCTGCGCGCCTCGCGGCTGGACGAGCTCGCCCGGCCGACCGCGGCGGACGGCCTGGAGGGCCTGCTCGCCGATCGCGCGGCCTTCGAGGAGTTCGACGTGGCGGCGGCCGCCGCGCGCGGCATGGCCTTCGAGCGGCTCGACCAGTTGGCCATGGACCACCTGCTGGGCGCCCGGGGCTGAGTCCGGGCCCTGCCGGATCCGACCGGACGGCCCTCTCCGGCCCGGTCCCGTCGGCCGCGTCCCGCCGGGTCCCTCCGCATGCGCCGGACGGCTTCATTCGCCGGACGGCTTCGGAGAGGCCTGGCGGGGCCCCGGTCGGCCGACACCCTTCAGGTACTACGCCTCCCCCATTCCGCTGCCGGCCGGCGCGCCGGTCCGCCAGGTCGCCGCGGCCGTCGGGGGTCCTGGCGCGGCGGGGTCCTTGGGCCGCGCGGGCCGTCACCCGCGCGGCTGCCGGGCTCCGGGCCGGGGCATCCGCCGGATCCCAGCGGCCGCCCCGCGCCGGGCACGGCCACCGGCGGCCGTCCGGCTCTGGGCGCGACTGCACCCGCTTCATCCGGGATCGTGCACCGGTTTGCCGCCGCGCCGGAACGGCGGTCGCTGGTCCGCCTCCCAGGGCGTGTCCGGGGCTGCACGCGCGCGTGCGCGCGCCACGTCCCGGACCTGCCACTCCGCGTCGGGCACGGACGGGGGCCGCGGGCCCTCCCGGGCGCCATGCGCGAACGGCCGTCACCAGCCCCTCGCGGCCCCGCCCCGAAAACCCTCGGCGAGCCGCGCGGGCACGCGGCAGCGGGACCCCGCCGTCGGCGAGCCGTACGGCGTCCTCGGCCGCCGACGGCGCGCCGTGGTCCCGGTCCCCGGAACCGCTGCCGTCCGGGGACCGCCTCAGCAGCCGATGGGCCTCCCGGGCCGTCCTCCCGGACCGGTGCTCCGCCTGCTCGACGGCCGGGTCCACGAGACGGGCCCACTCCGTTCCGGACGGCTCGGGCGGCGGGACGTCGGCCCGGAGCGCCGTACAGCACGCCGGGGGCCCGGTTCTCCTGCACGGGCTGTGGTGCGGGCCACTAGGGGATGGGTATCGGGGATGTCTCAGGGGCTGGTCCCGGAACCGCAGGAGGCGTGTGGCCGTTCTCAGGACAGAGAGCGGCAAGGGCTGCCGCTGAGGAGGCGACGCTCATGTCCAAGAACGCGAAGATCGCCGCAGGGGGCGTTGCGGTCGGTCTGCTCCTGCTGATCTGGCTGCCCTGGTGGGTGGCGTTCCTCATCGTGGTGGGCGTCCCGGTCGCCGCCTACCTGGCCCTGGATCCCTCACAGCGGCGCAGACTGCGTCGTGCCTCGCGCAAGGAACTCGGCCGCTGAAAGTCCCGTGTCCGGCCGGGGCGGACACGGGTGGGGGCCCACCGGCGGGCCGGAGAGCGGTCACGGGGGCGCCGCGTGCCGCCGCGGGCGCGGCACTGCTTCCCGGCTCACAGGGGCCGCACGGCCAGCTTGTCGAGCGCCTCCAGCAGGCCGGGCAGCTCGGGTCCCCGGCCCACCGGCAGCACCTCACCCGGCTCCTCGTCCAGCAGGACGAAGGCGATGTCGTCCGTGCGGGCCACGATCGACCAGCCGGGGCCGTCCGCCCGCAGCGTACGGGCGTCGCCCGGGGCGAACGAGGAGCGGACCCGGCCGAGCGGCGGCGGCGAGTCGACGTACGCACGCGCCTCCGCCAGTACCCGCCGGACACCCGGGTGCCCGGACCTGGATTCGCCCGCGGCGGCGTCGGCCGGGGGCTCCTCCGCCTCGGCCCGCGGGTCGGGGGAGGGCGAGTAGTCGTCGCCGATCTGCTCCCGCCAGACCGCCCACTGCAGCGCGATCTCGTCGGCGCCCATGCGACGCTGAGCCGGCCCCCAGGAACTGGTGTCCGGCGGCGTCAGCGCGGGACCTTCCGCGGCTTCCGGGGTGGGATCGTGGGGTGCGGGCACGCCCGGCGCGGCCACGGCGACCGCCAGCGGCCAGCCCGGCAGGGCGGCCACCACCGTGCTCTCGTCCGGCGACAGTTCGTACTCCATGCCGCAGTCCCAGGAGGCGATCGCCACGGCGACCAGCGACACGTCGTCGATGGCGACCGTCCAGCGGGCACCGTCACCGTCCTGCCCCAGCACCAGCCCGTAGCCGTCGGCATGCGGCGCCAGACCCAGCGCCGCACAGGCCTGCGGATAGTCGTCGCCCAGCACGCTCGGGAACTGTGCGGGCGTCAGCAGCACCGCCGTGAGCACGTACAGCGCCTCGTCCGCGGCGGCGACGGCCTGCTCGTCCGTCCCGGCCATCACAGCCCTCCCAGTGGTTCGTCCATCGGCGCGCACCCTAGTGCGAGTGGAAGGTGCTTGTCACGACTTCGCACACCACGCGGAGCTGCAGGTTTCCACCTGGACGGGGCGAAACGGCCGCCCGGTGCGGGGCCGCGCCCCGGGGCGGGTCCGGTCCGGTTCAGGAGGCCGGCAGGCCGAGGAGGTCGCGGGCGACCGTCCGGGGCGACTCGTTGCGGTCCCGGGCCAGCGCGGCGACCGCCCGCGACGCCAGTTCGCTCACCCCGAAGGACAGCGCCTCCGGCGACACCCAGGCCGACGCCTCGTCGATGCCGTCCTGGTCGTCCTCCGTGCGCGCCGCCACGTAGGCCGCCGCGGCCTCGAACAAGTTGTGTGGACGCCGTTCCCGTCCGTCCGGCACCTTCGCGCGCGGGGAGGTGCGGAACCTGGCGGCGTACTTGCGCATCGCGTCGAACACGTGACCCGCCTTTCTCTGCGCGGGGTCGTCATCGACCACCCGTCCGGCACTGTTCAACGTAGAGTTGAAGCTCCGGCGGCAAAAGGGGGCAGCGGCGGTGCGCTTCGACCGGCTCAGGCGGATCCGGCGGATGGATCCGGTGGCTGACGCTCACGAAATCTACCGGCTCAGCACGGCGTTCGAATTCCCGTGGGACTACACGCGGGCCCTGGAGCTGGCCCTCTACCGCACCTACGCCGTCCCTTCGATCGGCCGGCTGCTGGCACGGACGGGGGAGCTGACCGAGCGCACCCAGAAGCGGTACGACGACACCGCACTGCTCCTGGACACCGTCGTGGAACACGGCTTCGCCTCTCCCGACGGCCGCACCGCGATCCGCCGCATCAACCAGATGCACCGTGCCTACGACATCAGCGACGACGACATGCGGTACGTGCTGTCCACGTTCGTGGTGGTGCCCCGGCGCTGGATCGACACGTACGGCTGGCGCCGCCTGTCCCGGCACGAGGTCGTCGCGGCCACCGAGTACTACCGCACCCTCGGCCTGCACCTGGGCATCCCCGGTGTCCCGGAGACCTACGAGGAGTTCGAGGCGCTGCTCGACGCCTACGAGCAGGCGCACTTCGCCTGGGACGACCAGGCGCGGCGGGTCTCCGACGCCACGCTCGACCTGATGGCGTCCTGGTATCCGCGCCCGCTGGCACCGCTGCTGCGCACGGCCACGCTCGCCCTGCTCGACGAACCCCTGCTGCGTGCGTTCCACTACGAGCCGCCGGGTCCCGCCGTCTCCGCGCTCGTGCGCCGCGCGGTCCGCTTCCGCGGCCGGCTGGTGCGCCTGCTCCCGCCCCGCCGCGCGCCGCACTTCGCCCGGCAGAACCGGGAGATCAGGAGCTACCCGAACGGCTGTCGTCCCGCCGACCTGGGCACCCGCCCGGTTCCGGGGACGGGCGGCTGCCCGGTACGCCGCCTCGACGCCTCAGCGGGCGACGTCCCCGAGTGAGGCCAGGGTGTCGCGCAGCCAGGTGAGTTCGGCCCGGCTCGTGGCGCGTGCGATGGTCAGGACGCCGCGCCGGAACGGATCGTCGAGTTCCTCGGCGCGCAGTGGCCGGTCTCCGTCGTAGAAGAAGCTCGCCGGTTCCTCCAGGAAGGCCAGCCGGCGCCGCAGCACCGCCGCCTGGGCGGCCGGATCGTCGAGGTGCCGCAGGAACGCGAGCACGGTGAACCAGTGGTTCTCGTCGGTGATCTCGCGCTGTCCGGGTTCGGAAAGGCGGCGGCGCAGCTCCTGCCTGCCCTCCTCGGTCAGCGTCAGGACGTGACGCGGCGCGGCCACGGCGCCCGGCTCGGTGGTCCGCGCCAGCAGCCCCGCCTTCTCCAGCCGCTTGATCGCGGGGTACAGCGTGCTCTCGGCGACGGGCCGCACGTGCCCGGTGAGCGCGGCGATGTGCCTGCGCAGGACGTAGCCGTGCAGCGGGACGTCGCAGAGGAAGCCCAGGATGGCGAGTTCCAGCATGGGTGCATTCTCCCGGACGGGCACTGTACGGCGAGATGTACGGCGAGGCCGAATATTACTGTGGCGCAATACATCGGTGTCGAAGTATGGTGCCCGGCGCAGCCGAGCAGCAGTGACGCAGGAGGGGCGACGTGGAGCAGGCCGTGTTCGACGACAGGGGAAGCCGGATCCGGTGGACGCAGGTGCCCGGGGAGGAGCCCGCGCGCGTGTACCTGCACGGACTGGGGTCGGTCTCCTCCGTGTACCACGCGCATGTCGCGGCCCGTCCCGAACTGGTCGGCAGGCGGAGTCTGTTCGTGGACCTGCCCGGGCACGGGACCAGCGATCGGCCCGAGCACTTCGGCTACACGTTGGAGGAGAACGCCGACGCCGTGGCGGTGGCGATGGACCGGGCGGGCGCCACCGGCGCCGAGTTGATCGCGCACAGCATGGGGGGCGCGGTGGCCATCGTGCTGACCCACCGGCGGCCCGACCTGGTCTCACGCCTGGTGCTGACCGAGGCCAACCTCGACGCCTTCCCGCCGCCCACGGCCGGCAGCAGCTCGATCGCCGCCTACGGGGAGGACGAGTTCGTCGAACGGCGCCACGCGCGCGTGCTGGAGGCCGTCGGCCCCCTGTGGGCGGCCACCATGCGGCTGGCCGACCCCCGGGCACTGCACCGCAGCGCCGTGGGCCTCCGCCGCGGCTCGGACCCTGTCATGCGCACCATCCTCGAGGGCCTGGACATCGACCGCGTCTATCTCCAGGGCGAGCACAGCGGAGAACTCCCGGGCCGGAAGGACCTGGAAGCCGCGGGGGTGCGCGTCCTCACGGTGCCGGGCGCCGGGCACAACGTCATGTTCGACAACCCGGACGCCTTCGTGGCGGCCGTGGCGGGACGGGGCTGACAGGCCCCTCGCGCTCAGTCCTCGCGCGTCGCCAGCGCGAGGAAGCGGGAGTCCTCGTCGGCGTACGAGGTCAGGCGCCACCCCGCACGGTCCAGCACCGGACGGAGGTTGGCCTCGGCGCGGAGGTCGTCCGGAGTGATCAGCCGCCCCTGCCGCGCCGCCAGTGCCGCCCGGCCGATGGGATGGAACAGCGCGAGCCGGCCGCCCGGACGCACCACACGGGCCAGCTCCCGCAGGTTCTCGACCGGCCGCGGCAGGTGAGCGATCAGACCGGCTGCGAAGACCGCGTCCAGCGCACCGCGGCGCAGCGGCAGCGCGGCGACGTCCGCGAGCAGCAGGCGGCCCTCCCGGTCCCTGCCGGCCCGCACGGCGGCCTGGAGCATCTCCGCGGTCAGATCGACGCCGACCACCACCCCGCCAGGCCCGACCGCGGCCCGCAGCGGCGGCAGAGCGCGGCCCGTGCCGCATCCGGCGTCGAGCACACGGTCGCCCGGGCGCAGGCCCATCTCCGCCACCGCGGCCGCGTAGGCGGGGCCGTCGTCGGGGAACCTGCTGTCCCAGCCGGCCGCGCGGGCGCCGAAGAACTCCTGGACGTGGGTGTGGTCGTCGCTCATGTCACGCATGATTCCTCACCGACACGACGGACACTCCCGCGCGCACGTTCAAGCACGACCCGATCGTTCCACCACCTCTCCGTGTCATATTCCAGCACCTTTCGAAATGCGCCCCCTGTGTGCTCCTCTGCCCCGGCTAGCGTCCCTGGGCCATGGGACACCTGGACCACGCCGCTTTCGGCTGGCTGACCCCCGTGCTGTCGTACGTCATGGCCTGCACGGGCTCCGCGCTGGGCCTGCGCTGCACCGTCCGCGCACTGGCCGCCACCGGCCGGTCACGCCGCAACTGGCTCCTCACCGCCGCCTCCGCGATCGGCACGGGCATCTGGACCATGCACTTCGTGGCCATGCTCGGCTTCCGCGTCAGCGGCACCGACATCCGGTACGACGTGCCACTGACCATCCTCAGCCTGGTCATCGCCGTCGCAGTCGTCTGCGCCGGCGTCTTCGCCGTCGGTCGCAGCCAGGACCGCAACCGCGCCCTCCTGCTCGGCGGGCTCACCACCGGGCTGGGCGTCGCCAGCATGCACTACCTGGGCATGGCGGCCGTACGACTGCACGGCGACGTGACCTACCGGCCCGTCCTCGTCGGCCTCTCGGTGCTGATCGCCGTCGTGGCGGCGACAGCGGCCCTGTGGGCGGGGCTCAACATCAAGTCGCCCCTCGCGGTCACCCTCGCCTCCCTCGTCATGGGAGCGGCGGTCAGCAGCATGCACTACACCGGAATGCTCGCGGTGCGAGTGCGTGTCGCCCCTTCCGGCGACCCTCTGCCCGGGGCCACTGCGATGCAGTTCATCTTCCCTCTCGCCGTCGGCCTCGGGTCCTATCTGTTCCTCACCTCCGCCTTCGTCGCGCTCTCGCCCACGGTCGGCGAACGCGAGGCGTCCGCCTCCGCCGAGCGGCCCGTCCAGAGCGCCGTCCGCTAGCGGGACCCCGTTCCCGGACCCCGTCCCACGTCCCGAGCGAGGAGGCCATGCGCCCACCCCGAGACACCCCGGATGCCGGCTCGGCCGGACGACTGCCGGCCCCGCCGCGCGGACGCCGCGCGCATGCCGGACCACCGGCCGACGAGGGCGCGGATCAGCCCCTCGGCCCACCTCCGCTCGACCCGCCCGCGCGCGTGGGACGCCGGCGTCTGCGCCCCCGCACGGTGCGCGCCAAGGTGATCTGCCTGCTGATGGTGCCCGTCGTCTCCCTGCTCGCCCTGTGGGGCTACGCCACCGTCAGCACCGCCCAGGACATCGCCCGGCTGCGCCAGTCCCAGCGCGTGGACACCGAGCTGCGCGCCCCGGTGGCCGCCGCCGTCACCGCGCTGCAGGACGAGCGGGCGGCGGCCGTACGCTACGCCGCCGAGCCCGACGCGGCACACGGCGACGCTCTGAAGACCGCGGGCGCCCGCACCGACCGCGCGCTGACCGCGCTGCGGCTCGACGACGCCAGCACGGTCGCCGACAGCCAGGAGCTCCCGGGACGGGTCGCGGACCGGCTCGAGACCTTCGTGACCCGTGCCGAGCGCCTGCGCACGCTGAGGACCGCCGTGCTCGACCGCCGGGCCGGCTGGAACCAGGCCCACGTCCAGTACACGGGTGCCATCGGTACGGCCTTCACGGTGGACGGCGCCCTCACCGGCATCCAGCAGGCCGACGTCGGCTCGGACGCGCGCGTGCTGCTCGAATTCTCCCGGGCCGCCGAGGCACTGGCGCAGGAGGACGCCCTCGTCGGCGGCATCCGCCCGGACGCCCGGCCGCAGGGCGAACGGCTGCGGCTGTTCGCCGCGGCCGTCGCCACGCGCCGTGCGCTCACCGAGGCCGCGGTGGCGGACCTGCCCGGCACGCAGCGAGACGTGTGGCAGGACCTCGCGGGTACCGAGGCCCACACCGCCCTGACCGCCACCGAGGACAGGATCCTCGACGCCGGACCCGGTGCCGGGGCCGCGGCACCGGGGACCGCCTGGAACAGCGTCCACGCGCGCGTGCAGGACGACATGCGGACCCTGGCGGCGGACACCGGCCGCGCCGTGGCGGGCAGATCCGATCCCTACCGGCGCGGACTGCTGAGTCCGGCGGGCGCCGCCGTGCTCTTCGGTCTCGTCGCCGTCGGCGCCTCGCTCGTCATCTCCGTCCGCATCGGCCGGGCCCTTGTGATCGAACTGGTCAGCCTGCGCAACGACGCCCTGGAGATCGCCCGCCGCAAACTCCCCGAGGCGATGCGGAAACTGCGCACGGGCAAGGAGATCGACGTCGAGGCCGAGGCCCCCGCCGGGCCGCCCGCGGAGGACGAGACCGGCCAGGTCGCCGAGGCCCTG
Organism: Streptomyces cellostaticus; assembly: GCF_023630175.1. Taxonomy (GTDB): domain Bacteria; phylum Actinomycetota; class Actinomycetes; order Streptomycetales; family Streptomycetaceae; genus Streptomyces; species Streptomyces cellostaticus_A. The sequence continues at coordinate 17,792 of NZ_JALLIN010000052.1, forward strand.
ACCGTCGTGCACCGCGCCGCCCTGCGCGCGGCCGCGGAGCGGGCCGAACTCGCCGGCGGCATCTCCGGGGTCTTCGTCAACCTGGCCCGGCGCAGCCAGGTACTGGTCCACCGTCAGCTCAGCCTCCTGGACAGCATGGAGCGGCGCTCCGACGACCCCGACGAGCTGAGCGACCTGTTCCGGCTCGACCACCTCACCACCCGGATGCGGCGCCACGCCGAGAGCCTCATCATCCTCTCCGGTGCGGCACCCGGCCGGGCCTGGCGGACTCCGGTCCCCCTCACGAACGTCGTACGCGCGGCGGTCTCCGAGGTCGAGGACTACGCGCGCGTGGAGGTGCGCGGGCTCCCGGCGGCGGCCGTCGTCGGGGCGGCGGTCGCCGACCTCACCCATCTGCTGGCCGAACTCGTCGAGAACGCCGCCCAGTTCTCCCCGCCCCACACACGCGTGCGGGTCACCGGCGAACCCGTCGGCAACGGCTACGTCCTGGAGGTCGAGGATCGGGGCCTCGGCATGGGGGCCGAGGTCCTCGCGGAGGCGAACCGGCGCATCGAACAGTCCGAGGCCCTCGATCTGTTCGACAGCGACCGTCTGGGACTCTTCGTGGTCAGCAGACTCGCCTCCCGGCACGGCGTCAAGGTGCACCTGCGCACCTCCCCCTACGGAGGCACGACCGCGGTCGTGCTGCTGCCCACCGCCCTCCTGCACACAGGGTCCCCGGAACACCCCGCACCCGAGGAGACGCCCGCGGCCCCGCCGCGCACACCCCGGTACACCCGTGTGCCCGAGGAGCCGCCGGCCCCTTCCGAGGTCCCCGCCCGGCCCGGCCGGCCCGCCCTCGCGGCCACCGCCCCCGCGCACCACCTCCCGACTCCGGAACGCCGGCCGTCGCCACCCGAGCACCAGGACCCGGCCCCCGCGCCCCCGTCGGCCCCCGTGCCCTCGCTCTCGGCCCCCGTGCCTCCGACCTCGGGTTCCGCACACGAACCGCCGCCCGCCGCGGTCACCGCCCTGAGGCCGCCTCGCCCGCCCCACGACTCAGAGCCCTCCGAGGTCCTTCCACGTCGTGTGCGCCAGGCCAACCTCGCCCCCCAGCTCCGCCGGCAGACGCCCGAGGAGCCGGCCCCGGAACCCGCCCCGCGCGGTGACGACGGGCGCACTCCCGAACGCGTACGGGACCGTATGGCGGCCTACCGCGACGGCTGGGTCCGAGGCGGTGGCGGACCCGCAGGCCGAGGTGCCGTCCCCGGACCCGGAACAGGCAGTGAGAGCACCGAAGGAGACCCGGCATGATCCACGACTCGAGCATGAGGGCCGCCCATCGATCCGGCGAACTCGACTGGCTGCTGGACGACCTGGTCATGCGGGTGAGCGAGGTACGGCACGCGGTCGTGCTGTCCAACGACGGCCTCGCCGTGGGCGCCTCCACCGGCCTCGGACGGGACGACGCGGAGCATCTGGCAGCTGTGGCCTCCGGCTTCAACAGCCTCGCCAAGGGCGCCGGACGCCACTTCGGAGCGGGCGGCGTACGCCAGACCATGGTGGAGATGGACGACGCCTTCCTCTTCGTCGCCGCCGCCGGAGAAGGCTCCTGCCTCACCGTGCTCACCGCCGCCACCGCGGACATCGGCCTGGTCGCCTACGAGATGGCACGACTGGTCAAGCGCGTCGGTGAGCACCTGCACACCGCGCCCCGCATCTCCGCCCGGCCGCCCGCCGCCGGATGAGCCGGAAGAGCGGAAGCGATGATCGACATGCCGCCCGGCCGTCCGGGCGAACCGGGCATCCAGTGGTACGACGGCGAGGCCGGCCCGCTGGTACGCCCCTACGCCATGACCGGCGGACGCACGCAGCCCGGCCCCTCCGGGGTGAGCTTCGACCTGATCGCCCTCGTCACCCTCGACCCGGCCGCACCGGCGACGGACGACGACACGCTGCTGGGACCCGAACACCGGGCCCTGGTCGACCTGTGCCGCCTGGAGACGCAGTCCGTCGCCGAACTCGCGGCCGGGGCGGACCTGCCGGTGGGCGTGGTCAGAGTGCTCCTCGGCGACCTGCTCGAACTGGGCCGTGTCACCGTCCGCCGCCCGGTGCCCCCGGCCCAGTTGCCGGACGAGCGCCTTCTGCGCGAAGTCATCGAAGGGCTGCGGGCGCTGTAGATGAACCCTGTGGAACCCAACTCACGCCGAGAGAAGTGATCAATGGTCTCCGAGCACTCCGACGCAGCGGCCGACACGTCCGCCCTGGCGCTGAAGATCCTCGTCGCCGGCGGCTTCGGTGTCGGCAAGACGACCCTGGTCGGCGCCGTCAGCGAGATCCGTCCGCTGCGCACCGAGGAACTGCTCAGTGAAGCCGGCCAGTCGGTGGACGACACCGACGGCGTGGACCACAAGGTCACCACGACCGTCGCCATGGACTTCGGGCGTATCACCATACGCTCCGGCCTCTCCCTGTACCTCTTCGGAACGCCGGGGCAGGACCGCTTCTGGTTCCTGTGGGACGAACTCTCCCAGGGGGCGCTCGGCGCCGTGGTCCTCGCCGACACCCGGCGCCTGGAGGACTGCTTCCCGGCGGTCGACTACTTCGAGCACCGGCGCATCCCGTTCGTGGTGGCCGTCAACTGCTTCCCCGGAGCGCGCGGACACGGCGCCCACGATGTGTCGCGGGCCCTCGACCTGGACCACGGCACACCGGTCGTCCTGTGCGACGCGCGCGAGCGGGACTCGGGCAAGGAGGTGCTGATCCGGCTCGTCGAGTACGCCGGGCGGATGCACACCGCCCGGCTCCTCGACTCCGTGGGCTGAGCGGTCCGCTCAGGCGGCCAGGTCCTTCACCGCCACCACCTTGTCGATGGTGACCCTGACCAGCAACTCGCCCGGCACGCCGTTGCGGGCCCCGTACTCCTCGGCGCGCTCCTCACCCATGTACCGGGCGGCGATTCGGGTGGCCCACGACCGCACGTCCTCCAGGTCCTCCGACAACCGGGCCCGGCCGCTCAGCACCACGAAGTGAAAGGGCGGCCGGTCGTCGTCCACGCACAGGGCGATCCGTCCGTCACGGGCGAGATTGCGCCCTTTCACGGTTTCCTTGCCGGTGTTGAACACCAGTTCGTCCCCCTCCAGCAGAAACCAGATGGGGGCCACATGCGGGCTCCCATCGGCGCTGACGGTGGACAACTTGCCGGTTCGGGTGCCGTTCGAGACGAACGCCCGCCATTCCTCATCGGTCATCTTCTGTGCCATACGCCCATCCTGCTTGCCCGGACGCTGGTCGTGGGGAAGGCTGGCGGGCAGATCCTCCGGCCAGGAGGGGATGTCGCACGGGGAGACGGAACATGGCGCAGAACCAGGGACTCGGCTGGCTCCTGGACGACCTGACCCAACGAGTGGACCATGTGCGGCACGCGCTGGTCCTGTCCAACGACGGGCTGGTCACCGGAGCGAGCACCGGGCTCCGCCGGGAGGACGCCGAACATCTGGCCGCCGTGGCCTCCGGACTGCACAGCCTGGCGAAGGGTTCCGGGCGCCACTTCGGCGCGGGCACCGTCCGGCAGACCATGATCGAGTATGACGACGCCGTGCTGTTCGTGACCGCGGCCGGCACCGGTAGCTGCCTGTGCGTGCTCAGCGGCGCCGAGGTCGACATCGGCCAGATCGCCTACGAGATGACCCTGCTCGTCAATCGCGTCGGCGAGCACCTCGGAGTGGACGCCCGTCAGCCCGACCACCCCGCGACGGACCTCTGACCTGCGTGTTCTCCTGAACCTTCGAGTTGTCCACAGGCGTATCGCACCTCGCGGAATTCTGGCTACGGTGTGTGGACGGGCAACGCACAGGGCGTGAGCCATCCACTCCACGGGGGAGTACCACCATGCCGGACCGCACCCTTGTCCCCGCCGTCCCCGCCGTCCCCGCCACCTGCTCACCGAGCCGGGCCGCTCGCGAACTCGGCCTCAGGCGAGCCGAGTTCGACCTCGCCGTTCATCTCGGCCGGATCCGGACGGTGCCCGACGAAGGCGGAGGCACCGGCCGCGGGGTGGAGCGGGCCGAGATCGAGCGGCTGCGCGCCCAGTACGGCTTTCCCAGCAGTCTGCGTGAGCACGTACGGGTGGTGGGCACGGCACAGGGCGCCGCGCTCATGAGGATCGCCGAGGGCAGGTTCACCCGGCTCGCCCGCCTGGGCCTGCTGGTGCCGGTCCGCTTCCATCTCAACCGCTATCGCGCCGTGGTCTGGCTGTATCTGGCCGAGGAACTCGAGCAGTTCGCGACCGGCGCGGAGAACGCCCGCCTGCTCAAGGGGCGTACGCCCGAGACCCTCAGGGCACAGCTTGCGACCGGGGTGGATCTGCGGGCCCGCAACTGGCGGGGACGGCACTTCGGATTCCTGCTGCGACAGACCGGGGGTCCCTGGCCCCGGGCGGCGGCGGTGGCCGCGTTCCTGGCGCCCGCCGAGGTCGCGGACGTCGTCCGGGACCCCCGCGAACGAGCTGTGCTGGAGCGGCTCCGGCCCGCCCCGCCCGCCCACGGCGCGCCGGGCTCCTCCTTCGCCCACCTCGCCGAGCACCTCATGACCGCGCAGGACTCCGACGAGATCGGCTGGCTCCGCAGCGAGCTGGCGCAGGCGACGCGAGAGGCTCGCGCCCAGTCACCCGCCCCGCGGCCGCCGGCTCCGCTCCCGGAACCCGCGGAGCGCGCTCCCGCGGAACGGGACGGGTCCGGGCGACCCGTGCCCGGGATGTCCGGAGGGGCCGCGCGGGGCGGGCCCGCCCGAGAACTCCGGGCGGCGGCACGCGCCGCGATCGCGGCGCCTCCCGACCCGGCCGCTCTGCGCCGGGCCCGTGCCGCCGGGCGGGAAGCGTCCCGCCCCACCCGCGGGCTTCGGGCGTGGCTGCACCGCGCGAACTCCGGGTCCGCGCCGCGGACACCGCGCTACAGGGTCCGGAACAGACCTTCCTGCACGACGGAGACGAGCAGCCGGCCGCGCACGTCGTAGATGCGGCCGCGGGCCAGCCCGCGCCCACCGGTGGCGACCGGGGACTCCTGGTCGTACAGGAACCACTCGTCCGCGCGGAACGGCCGGTGGAACCACATGGCGTGATCCAGCGAGGCCATGTCGAAGTTCCGCGCGCCCCAGAGGGGTTCGACCGGAATGCGCACCGCGTCCAGCAGCGTCATGTCACTGGCGTACGTCAGGGCGCAGGTGTGCACCAGCGGATCGTCCCCGAGCGGACCGACCGCGCGCATCCACACGGCACTGCGCGGCTCGGCCCCCTGGATCTCCTCGGTGTTCCAGCGCAGCCGGTCCACATAGCGGATGTCGAACGGCTGGCGGCGCGCCATCCGTTCCAACCGCTCCGGCAGCTCGCCCAGGTGCTCGCGGATCTCCTCGGTCACCGTCGGCAGGGACTCCGGTTCCGGCACCTCGCGGGCGGGCGGCAACTGGTGCTCGAAGGGTCCTTCCTCGGGCTTGTGAAAGGAGGCGGTGAGATTGAAGATCGTGCGGCCCTGCTGCACGGCCGTGACCCGTCGGGTGGTGAACGACCGGCCGTCGCGCACTCGTTCCACCTGGTACACGATCGGCACCCCCGGCCGGCCCGGGCGCAGGAAGTACGCGTGCAGCGAGTGCACGGGGCGCTCGCCGTCCGTGGTGCGCCCGGCGGCGACCAGGGCCTGCCCCGCCACCTGGCCGCCGAACACCCGCTGCAGGGACTCCTGCGGGCTCCGGCCACGGAAGATGTTGACCTCGATCTGCTCCAGGTCGAGCAGGTCGACCAGCCTTTCGGCGGGGTTCGTCGTCATCGGTGGAGTTCTCCCGTGCTCACAACTGGCCGACTTCGGTGACGCGGACGACCGCACGCCCCTCGGCGTCGGAGGCGGCGAGGTCGATCTCCGCGCTGATACCCCAGTCGTGGTCCCCGTTCGGGTCGTCGAAGATCTGCCGGACCCGCCACAGGCCGTTCTCCGGCTCTTCCTTGATCACCAGCAGCTTGGGGCCACGGGCGTCGGGGCCGGTGCCGAGGTCCTCGTACTCGTCCCAGTACCTGTCCATCGCCTCGCCCCACGCGTCGGCGTCCCAGCCGGCCTCGGCGTCCAGCTCGCCGAGGTCCCCGACCTGGTCGAGAGCGGCGAGTTCCACCCGGCGGAACATGGCGTTGCGGACCAGGACCCGGAAGGCGCGCGCGTTGGCGGTGACCGGCTTGACCTCGTCGGCCTTCTCCTGGGCCTCCTCGGCGGTCATCTCCTCCGGGTTGGCCAGTTGCTCCCACTCGTCGAGCAGGCTGGAGTCCACCTGGCGGACCATCTCGCCGAGCCACTCGATCAGGTCCTGCAGGTCCTCGGACTTCAGGTCGTCCGGGATCGTGTGGTCCAGGGTCTTGTAGGCACTGGCGAGGTAGCGCAGCACGATGCCCTCGGTCCGGGCCAGCTCGTAGAAGGACACCAGTTCCGTGAAGGACAGCGCGCGTTCGTACATGTCGCGGATCACGGACTTCGGCGACAGCGGATGGTCGCCGACCCACGGATGGCTCTTGCGGTAGGTGTCGTAGGCGTGGAAGAGCAGCTCCTCCAGCGGCTTCGGGTACGTGACGTCCTGGAGGCGCTCCATGCGCTCCTCGTACTCGACCCCGTCGGCCTTCATCGCCGCGACGGCCTCACCGCGGGCCTTGTTCTGCTGGGCGACGAGGATCTGCCGGGGGTCGTCCAGCGTGGACTCGACGACGGACACCATGTCGAGGGCGTAGGAGGGCGACTCGGGGTCGAGGAGCTCGAACGAGGCCAGCGCGAAAGTGGACAGCGGCTGGTTCAGGGCGAAGTCCTGCTGCAGGTCGACCGTGAGCCGGACGATGCGGCCCTCGGCGTCCGGCTTGTCGAGCTTCTCCACGATCCCGCCGTCCAGCAGCGAACGGTAGATCGCGATGGCCCGCCGGATGTGCCTGAGCTGCTGCCGGCGCGGCTCGTGGTTGTCCTCCAGGAGATGGCGCATCGCCTCGAACGCGTTGCCGGGCCGGGCGATCACCGAGAGCAGCATCGTGTGCGTCACCCGGAACCGCGACGTCAGCGGCTCGGGCTCGGAAGCGATGAGCTTCTCGAACGTGTTGTCCGTCCAGGCGACGAAGCCCTCCGGAGCCTTCTTGCGCACCACCTTGCGGCGCTTCTTGGGGTCGTCGCCCGCCTTGGCGAGGGCCTTCTCGTTCTCGATGACGTGCTCGGGCGCCTGCGCCACGACGAGTCCCGCGGTGTCGAAACCGGCCCGCCCGGCCCGGCCCGCGATCTGATGGAACTCGCGGGCGCGCAGCGTACGGACCCGGGTGCCGTCGTACTTGGTGAGAGCCGTGAACAGCACGGTGCGGATGGGCACGTTGACGCCCACGCCGAGGGTGTCCGTACCGCAGATCACCTTCAGCAGGCCGGCCTGCGCGAGCTTCTCCACCAGGCGCCGGTACTTGGGCAGCATGCCGGCGTGGTGGACGCCGATGCCGTGCCGGACGTAGCGGGAGAGGTTGCGGCCGAACTTCGTGGTGAACCGGAAGTTGCCGATCAGCTCGGCGATCCGGTCCTTCTCCTCACGCGTGCACATGTTGATGCTCATCAGCGCCTGCGCCCGCTCCACGGCCTGCGCCTGGGTGAAGTGCACGATGTACACCGGTGCCTGCCTGCTTGCCAGCAGGTCGGTCAGTGTCTCGGTGAGCGGGGTGAGCTCGTACTCGTACGAGAGGGGCACCGGGCGGGTGGCCGAGCGGACCACCGAGGTCGGGCGGCCGGTGCGGCGGGTGAGGTCCTTCTCGAAGAAGGACACGTCACCCAGGGTGGCGGACATCAGGATGAACTGCGCCTGCGGGAGCTCCAGCAGCGGAATCTGCCATGCCCAGCCGCGGTCGCCCTCCGCGTAGAAGTGGAACTCGTCCATGACGACCTGGCCGACATCGGCGTTCCTGCCGTCGCGCAGCGCGATGGAGGCCAGTACCTCGGCGGTGCAGCAGATCACCGGCGCGTCCGCGTTCACGGAGGCGTCGCCGGTCAGCATGCCGACGTTCTCGGTGCCGAACAGCTTGCACAGCTCGAAGAACTTCTCGGACACCAGTGCCTTGATCGGGGCGGTGTAGAAGGTGACCTCGTCCCGGGCCAGCGCGGCGAAGTGGGCGCCGGCGGCGATCATGCTCTTGCCGGAGCCGGTGGGTGTCGAGACGATCACGTTCGCCCCGGACACCACCTCGATCAGCGCCTCCTCCTGGTGGGGATAGAGGGTGAGGCCGCGCTCCTGTGCCCACGACTCGAAGGCTTCGTACAGGGCGTCGGGGTCGGCGGTCGGCGGGAGCTGATCGATGAGGGTCACGCCCCCATCTTGCCTGGCCTCGTGCCCGAGGGGGGAATCGGCTGCGAGGACGAAGATCACTGCGGCTACGCTGTGTCGCCGACGACGCGTCAGCGCTCCAGGTCAACGGGGCGGCGGCACACGAGGAATGGGGCGGGAAGCGGCCATGATGGGACCAGCACACTCACTGTCGGGGGCCGCGGCCTGGCTCGGCGTCGGAGCGGCCGCCGCCGCGGCCGGACATCCGATGCCCTGGCCCGTCCTCCTCGTCGGCGCCCTGATCTGCGCCGGAGCCGCGCTCGCCCCGGACCTCGACCACAAGGCGGCCACCATCTCCCGGGCCTTCGGGCCGGTCTCCCGGTGGATGTGCGAAATCGTCGACAAGCTCTCCTACGCCGTCTACAAGGCGACCAGGAAGACGGGCGACGCCCGCCGCTCGGGCGGCCACCGCACGCTCACGCACACCTGGCTGTGGGCGGTCCTCATCGGTGCGGGCAGCTCCGGCGTGGCGGTCGCCGGTGGCCGCTGGGCGGTGCTGTCGATCCTCTTCGTGCACATGGTGCTCGCGATCGAGGGCCTGCTGTGGCGGGCGGCCCGCGGGTCCAGCAGCGACGTACTGGTCTGGTTGCTCGCGGCGACCAGCGCGTGGATCCTCGGGGGAATACTGGACGATCCCGGCAACGGTGCCGACTGGCTGTTCACGGAGCCCGGGCAGGAGTACCTGTGGCTCGGTCTGCCGATCGTGCTGGGCGCCCTGGTCCACGACATCGGGGACGCCCTGACGGTGTCGGGCTGCCCGATCCTGTGGCCGATCCCGGTGGGCCGCAAGCGCTGGTACCCGCTGGGGCCGCCGAAGGCGCTGCGTTTCCGGGCCGGGAGCTGGGTGGAGCTGAGGGTGCTGATGCCCGCGTTCATGCTGCTGGGCGGCGCCGGGGCCGCGGTCGCGCTCAACGTGGTCTGACGCGCCGCCGCCCCTCAGGTCTCCCCGCCGGCTCCGCTTGCCCCGAAGCGGCGTTCGAAGCGGGCGACGCGGCCCTCGGCGTCCACCGTGCGGGCCTTGCCCGTGTGGAAGGGGTGGCTCTCGGAGGAGATCTCCACGTCGACGACCGGGTAGGTCTCGCCGTCGTCCCACTCGATGGTCTGCTCACTGCCGGCGGTGGAGCGGGTGAGGAAGGCGTATCCGGCGGAGCGGTCCCGGAAAACCACGAAGCGGTAGTCGGGGTGCTTGTCCTTCTGCATGGCGGCTCCTCGCGCGGGGCGGTCGGGCAGGGGGCGCCCGATTCAGCCGGAGAGGGTGTCCTCGTCGACGATGTGCATCGCGGCCTCCTCGGCGGATGCGGCGGCGCCGTCGATACCGACGTCCGTGGCGACGAGGGCGCTCTCCTCGTCCTCGTGCGCACCCTCGTCCGGGGCGACCAGGCGGCCGGAGCGGGAGGCGCCGACCTCGTTGTCGAGGAGTTCGCCGTCCGTCCCGTCGCAGTCACCGATGCCGTCCCCGTCGGGGGCGGCGGGTTCGGGCAGCTCTTCGGCGAGCCGCTGGTCCAGCGTCTCCCCGGTCAGGCGTTCGCCCGCCGTCACTCCGGTGTGCTCCACCGCCCACGGCCGCTCGGGAGGGGACCAGCCCCGGTCGAGAGGGTCGTCGACACCGTCGAAGTCGAGAGTGTCCTCGGCGTCGAGGATTCCCGAGTCCTCCCGGATCTCCGAGGGATCGGGCTGGTAGACGTCATCCCCCCATCCGTCGGCGCTGTCCACGGGTACCTCCATGTGGTGAGGACGGCCTTGTGCCCCCAGGAGGGGCAGTGCGCCGTCGGCACGCTCGGCGCCGCCTGCGTACGCCGGGACCCGACGGGTTCCCGGCCGTCCCCCGAGCCGGTGCCGCTTTCCAGCCTTCCACCCCTGTTCGCTCCCGCGCAACGGCACGGGTCGTGGCACGGGGTCGCACACCCGGGACGGACGGTACGGAACCGCCGTCACGGCCCGCCCCCGGGTGCCCGCCGGGACCCGACCACGGACCCCGTCGCCGAGCGGCCCACACTCCGTCCGGCCCCGCGTGCCGCGGTACGGTCCGCGTGCCCGGCCACCGCCCGGCCAGCCCTTCCGGCCGCGCCTCGGGCCGCGCCCACGGCCCGGGCCGCGCCCCACCTCCGCCCGCGCTCGCGACCACGGCTGTGCCCGCGGGTCCGGACGCGCCCGCGAGCCGAGGCGGTGACGAGCGCGCCCAGCCCGGGCACCGCCCCGCCCGGCACGCCGGTGCCGTGCCGGCGGACTCGCGATACCGGCTCCGCCGGCCCGCCCACGCTGTCCACCGTCCCGGCGTCCCCGCGGAGCCCCGGCCCCTCATCCGTGCCAGGACCGCCACAGCGCCGCGTACGCCCCGTCCGCGGCGACCAGCTCCGTATGGCTGCCCAGCTCACTGATCCGGCCGCCTTCCACGACGGCGATCACGTCGGCGTCATGGGCCGTGTGCAGCCGGTGCGCGATCGCGACCACCGTGCGGCCGTCCAGCACACGTGCCAGCGAGCGTTCCAGATGCCGGGCCGCGCGCGGGTCGAGCAGCGAGGTCGCCTCGTCCAGGACCAGGGTGTGCGGGTCGGCCAGCACCAGCCGGGCCAGCGCGATCTGCTGGGCCTGCGCCGGGGTCAGGGCCAGCCCGCCGGAACCGACCTCGGTGTCGAGTCCGTCGTCCAGCGTCCGGGCCCAGCCGTCCGCGTCGACGGCGCCCAGCGCCGCCCAGAGCTCGGCGTCGGCGGCCGCGGTCCGTGCGAGCAGCAGATTGTCCCGAAGGGAACCCACGAAGACGTGATGCTCCTGGTTGACCAGGGCGACGTGCGAGCGGACGCGTTCCGCGGGCATCCGGGACAGCTCCGCGCCGCCCAGGGTCACGCGCCCGTCCCGGGGCGCGTAGATCCCGGCGAGCAGCCTGCCCAGGGTGGACTTGCCGGCGCCGGACGGACCGACCAGGGCCAGCCGGGTGCCCGGAGCGACCTCGAGGGACACCTGGCGCAGTACGTCGACGCCCTCGCGGTAGCCGAAGCGCACCCGGTCGGCGTGGACGTCCCGGCCACCGGGGGCCACCGAGGCGTCCCCGGCGTCCGGCTCGATGTCCCGTACGCCGACCAGACGGGCCAGCGACACCTGGGCCACCTGTACCTCGTCGTACCAGCGCAGAATCAGGTTCACCGGATCGACGAGCATCTGCGCGACGAGCGCGCCCGTCGTCAGCTGGCCGACCCCGATCCAGCCCCGCAGCACGAAGAAGCCGCCCACCATCAGCACCGAGCCGAGCACGGTGACATGGACGGCGTTGATGACGGGGAAGAGCACGGACCGCAGCCAGAGGGTGTAGCGCTCCCAGGCGGTCCACTCCTTGATCCGCCGCTCCGACAGGGCGATGCGCCGGTCGCCCAGGCGGTGCGCCTCCACGGTGCGGCCGGCGTCCACCGTCTCGGCGAGCGCGGCGGCGACGGCGGCGTACCCGGCCGCCTCCGAGCGGTAGCCGGAGGGGGCCCGCCTGAAGTACCAGCGGCACCCCACCACCAGCACCGGGACCGCGAGCAGCACGGCCGCCGCGAGCGGCGGGGCCGTGACCACCAGACCGCCGAGCAGCAGCAGCGCCCACACCACGCCGATGGCGAGCTGCGGCACGGCCTCCCGCATGGCGTTGGCGAGGCGGTCGATGTCGGTGGTGATGCGGGACAGCAGGTCACCGGTGCCCGCCCGCTCCAGCACGCCCGGTGGCAGCCCCACCGAGCGGACGAGGAAGTCCTCGCGCAGGTCGGCCAGCATCCGCTCGCCGAGCATCGCACCCCGCAGCCGCACCTGCCTCACGAACACGGCCTGCACGAGCAGCGCGACCACGAACAGCCCGGCGGTCGGGCCCAGACGCAGCTCCCGCGCACCGTCCGACACCCGCTCGACGAGGCCGCCGAGCAGGTAGGGCCCCACCATGGAGGCGATCACGGCCACCGTGTTGACGGCGACGAGCAGCAGGAAGGACCGGCGGTGCCTGCGGAACAGTTCGGCCACATAGGCGCGGACGGTCGCGGCCGCGCCTACGGGCAGGGTGGTGGCGGTCGTCGGGGCCGCCGGGTCGTACGCCGGTGGCGCAACGCCGATCATGCGCTCTCCTCGATGTCGTCCAGCGTGCCCGAGGCACCCAGGAGGGCCCCCTGCCCGGGAAGTTCCTGTTCGGCCCCGGCCGCCGTCCGCTCATCGCCGGTCTCCCGTGTCACCACGGCCCGGTACCGCGGCTCCGTGTCGACCAGTTCGCGGTGCACCCCGACCGCCACGACCTCGCCGCCGTGGACCAGGACGACCCGGTCCGCGTGGTCGAGCAGCAGCGGGGAGGACGTGAACACCACCGTCGACCGTTGCGCACGCAGCCGCCGCAGCCCCCGCGCGATCCATGCCTCGGTGTGCGAGTCGACGGCGGAGGTCGGCTCGTCCAGGACCAGCACCTCGGGGTCGGCGATGAGCGAGCGGGCCAGGGCGAGCCGTTGGCGCTGGCCGCCCGAGAGGGAGCGGCCCCGCTCGGTGACACGGGAGTCCAGCGGGTCTGCGGCGCCCAGTGAGCCCTGCACCAGCGCGTCCAGCACGTCCTCGCAGCGGGCGGCCGCCAGCGCGTCCTCGGCCCTTACCGCACCGGAGGCGGGCACGTCGAGCAGCTCGCGCAGCGTTCCGGACAGCAGCACCGGGTCCTTGTCCTGGACGAGGACCGCCGCGCGGGCGCTGTCGATGGGGAGTTCGTCGAGCGGCACGCCGCCGAGCAGCACCGACGGACCGGCCTCAGCGGGGTGGCCGCCCAGGCGTTCCGCCAGCCGTCCGGCCGCGTCGGGGTCGCCGCACACCACCGCGGTGAGCAGGCCGGCGGGCGCCAGCAGTCCGGTGGCCGGGTCGTACAGGTCACCGCACGGCACCTGAGCGCCGCGCGCTCCGCCGGCGTCCGTGGACCGCCGCAGTGACAGCACGCGTGCCGCCCGCCTGGCCGAGGGGCGCGAGAAGGAGTACGCCATCGCGATCTCCTCGAAGTGCCGCAGAGGGTAGTTGAGCACCATGACCGCGCTGTAGACGGTGACGAGTTCGCCGACCGTGATCCGGCCCTGACGGGCCAGGTGGGTGCCGTGCCAGACCACCGCGATCAGCAGCAGCCCGGGAAGCAGCACCTGGATCGCCGAGATCACGGACCACATCCGGGCGCTGTGCACGGCGGCGTGCCGTACCTCCTGGGAGGCGCGGCGGTAGCGGTCGAGGAAGAGCTCCTCGCCGCCGATGCCGCGCAGCACCCGCAGGCCGGCCACCGTGTCCGCGGCCAGCTCGGTGGCCCGGCCGGCCTTCTCGCGCTGCACGTCGGCCCGCCGGGTGGCCCGGGGCAGCAGGGGCAGCACGGCGAGCCCGACGACCGGCAGACCCACGGCGACGACCACGCCGAGGGCGGGCTGGTAGACGACCAGGCCGACGCAGACCACGACGACGGTGAGCGCGGCGGCGGTGAACCGGGATACGGCCTCGACGAACCAGCCGATCTTCTCCACGTCGCCGGTGGACACGGCCACCACCTCACCGGCCGCGACGCGGCGGGTGAGCGCGGAGCCGAGCCGGGCCGCCCTGCGGGCCAGCAGTTGCTGGACCCGGGCGGCGGCGGTGATCCAGTTGGTGACGGCGGACCGGTGCAGGAAGGTGTCGCCGACCGCGATGGCCGTGCCGCACAACGCCATCAGACCCCCCGTCAGGGCCAGCCGGCCGCCGGAGCGGTCCACGACGGCCTGGACGGCGAGACCGACGCAGAAGGGGAGCGCGGAGACGGCGACGAAGTGCAGCAGGCCCCAGGCCAGCGCCTTGAGCTGGCCGCCGAGCTGGTTGCGCCAGAGCCACCACAGGAGGTGGGGACCCGAACGCGCGTCCGGTACGCCCGGATCGGGGTACGGAAGGTCTTGGATTCGCATGACGTCCCAGTGGCTCGTGTCAGAGAGGGTGGTGGAGCGGTGACAAGCCGTGAAAGGGTCGCGTCGCGGACCGGGGAATCTCAACCGGTTTTCCCCGGGTGGCGCACGCGGTTCGCCTGGTTCCGGCCAGGCGCGGGCCGTCGGCGGCACAGGCCCTGACCCGGAAGAGTGAATGTCCGGAAGGTCGCACGATGCCCCGGCGGCCGATGCCAGCATGGGCGGCGTGCGGAGCGACGGTGCGCGGGGTGCGGCATGGGTGGTGACGGCCGCCGCGATGCTGCTCGCCGCCCTGGCCGCCTGCGGCTCCCCGGGGGGCGGCGTCCACGCCGGGGAACCGGGCGGCCGGGCCGGCACGGACGGGCACGACCCGCGCCGCGTCCCGGGCATCGGCCCCGAGGTGTGGCGGCGCGTCCCGGCCGGTTCCGGACAGGTGGTGGCCGTCTACGGCGACGGCAGGGACTCGGCGGACTCCACGGTCGCGCTCTACACCAGGCACGGCGGGGCGTGGCGGCGCGTCCGTGACTGGCCGGCGCACAACGGCAGGAAGGGGTGGACGGGGGACCACCACGCCGGCGACCGGCGCAGCCCGGTCGGGGTCTACACCCTCAGCGACGCCGGCGGTGTGCTCGATGATCCGGGCACCGAACTGCCCTACACGCAGGACCGGTCCTTCGCCGCCCCGCGCTGGTGGGCCAGGCCGTACTGGCACGACTTCGACTACGTCATCGCCATCGACTACAACCGCGTCCGGGGCACCCCGCCGAACGACCCGCGACGGCCCGAGGGCGAGGCGAAGGGCGGGAGCATCTGGCTGCACCTGGACCACGGCAGCGGTACGTCGGGCTGTGTCAGCGTGTCCGGCCAGGCCATGGAGTTCCTGCTGCGCGAGCTGGACCCGGACCGGCATCCCGTGGTGGTGATGGGGGACAGGGCGGATCTGGCGGGGCGGTGAGGATGGCGCCACGCCGCATTGCGGCCCGGTCCCGAATCGCCGTAGAACCGGGCTCATGAGAAGACGGATAGTCATGTCCATGCTCGCCGGGGCGGCTCTCCTGGCGAGCACGCTCTTCGGCACCGGCGCGGCGACCGCCGAGACGGCTGCACAGGCCGCCGACGCTCCCGCGGAGTTCGGCACCGACTGGCACGACCCCGTGACCGCCGCTCCCCCCGTCACCCGGCCGCACACCAAGTCCTGCCAGGTCACCCTGGCCGAGCACCAGTTCCGTGACTTCACCCCCTACCGCGGCGCGTACACACCGCCGCGGGGCTGCGGCGAGCACTGGAGCAAGGTCGTCCTGCGGCTCGACGGGAAGGTGAAGGGCCGTCAGTTCGACCGCCTCGGCTACCTGCACGTCGGCGGTGCCGAGATCCTGCGCACCTCGACACCGGAGCCGTCGCCCGAAGGCGTCGAATGGCGCGTCGAGAAGGACGTCACCCGGTACGGCGACATCTTCCGCGGTCCGCGGGACGTCGAGATGCTCATCGGGAACGTCGTGGACGACACCTACACCGGCGTCATCGACGTCAGGGTGACCCTCACCTTCTACCGCGGCCGCCCCGAGACGCCGGCACCCGACCGCGTCCTCACCCTCACCGGCGCGGCGGACGCCACCACCCTCACCACCCCACGCAACAGCGAGCGCATCGTCGCGGAGGTGTACGCGACCGGATCGGGGGGCGGCTGCGAGGAGTTCTGGTACCTGACCGCGCCCGACCCGGCCGCCTACTCCTGCAGGGCCGGCCACGGCCCTTACCGCGAGGTGCAGATCAAGGTCGACGGACAGCTCGCCGGAATCGCCGCGCCGTTCCCCCATGTGTGGACCGGCGGCTGGTCCAACCCCTTCCTCTGGTACGTCCTCCCGGCGCCGCGCGCCTTCGACGTCCGGCCCGTCGAGTACGACCTCACGCCGTTCGCCGGGCTCCTCAACGACGGCCGACCGCACCGGGTGGAGGTCTCCGTCGTGGGCGTGCCCGCCGGCCGGTCCGGGTGGAGCGCCCCCGTGAACGTGCTGGTGTGGCGGGACGCGCATCGCGAACACGTCACGGGAGCACTCACCCGGTCCGAGGCGACCGACGTCGCGGACTCCTCGGTGTACACGCCGGGTGCGGAGAACCGTGTCGACACCGACGCCGGACACCGGCTCACCGTCTCCGGCCACCTGAACACCTCGCACGGTCGCGTGACCACCACCGTCACCCGCGCCCTCGCCAACACCTCCGCGCACCGCTGGACCGACGGCGAGGACACGGACGCACTGGACGCGGTCTGGGCGGACGACGAGACCGTCACCGTGGAGGGAGCCGGCCCCGAGCGGACGACACGCACCCATCGGACGTACACCGTGAACGGCGCCGTCACACTCGGCGCGGACGGCCGGCTGCGCACCGTGCTCACCCTGGGCGACCGGGCCACGGTCGTGCGGCACGAGAGCGGCCGGCGCGCCGTCCGGTCGCGGCTCGACGACACCTACAGCGGCGACGCCGCGTACACGGTCGACGTACCGCGCGACCAGCGGCACGCGGTCGGCACCTCGAACGAGCGGTACCGCGTGCACGGCCCGGCGGGATGCTGGGACCGATCGCTGGGCACGGCGCAGGGCGCGCTGACGGAGGACCGTCGCCGCTGCTGAGGCCGAGGGCCGTCCCCGCTCCCGCGGCGCGAGACGGAGCGGGGACGGCCGCGTTCGTTCAGCAGGGCTTGGCGGTCTCCGCGTCGACCAGCGTGTCCAGCAGCACGCCGAGCACCGCGCGCTCCTTCTCCGTGAGCGGGGCGAGTATCTCCTCGGCGGCCGAACGGCGGGCCCCGCGCAGCTCGCGCAAGGTCTCCCGGCCCTCGTCCGTCAGCTCGATCCGGGTCACCCGCCGGTTCGACGGGTCGGCGGCCCGGCGCACCTTGCCGCTCGCCTCGAGGCCGTCGACCAGCGTCGTCACCGCGCGCGGCACCACTTCGAGGCGCTCGGCCAGGTCGGCCATGCGCGGGGGCGAGCCGTAGTGCGCCAGGGTGCGCAGCAGCCGGGACTGGGCCGGGGTGACGCCCAGCTCCCGTCGCTCCAGATGGCGTTTCTGGATGCGGTGCACCCGGCGGGTGAGCCGAAGCAACTGCTCGGCGAGCAGGCCGTCGGGATCGGGGGAGGTCATGTGGGAACAATATCAGGATGCCGTTCATTGTGAGTATAGGTAACAATGAGCTACGATCCGTCAGTCGGCGGCGGCCGGTCCCGGCCGCCGCCCGCCACCTCCGTAGGAGCCCATGCATCCCGAACGAGAACCCTCCTGGACCCCGCCTGCCGACGCCGCCGAGCAGCCCCGGCAGGTGCGCCGCATCCTGAAGCTCTTCCGCCCGTACCGCGGGCGCCTCGCGATCGTCGGCCTGCTGGTCGGCGCGTCGTCGCTGGTCTCGGTGGCCACGCCGTTCCTCCTCAAGGAGATCCTCGACGTGGCGCTCCCCGAGCGCCGCACGGGCCTGCTGAGCCTGCTCGCGTTCGGCATGATCCTGAGCGCGGTCCTCTCCAGCGTCTTCGGCGTCCTGCAGACCCTGATCTCGACCACGGTCGGCCAGCGCGTCATGCACGACCTGCGCACGGCCGTCTACGGCCGCCTGCAGCGCATGTCGCTCGCCTTCTTCACCCGCACCCGCACCGGCGAGGTGCAGTCCCGCATCGCCAACGACATCGGCGGCATGCAGGCCACCGTCACCTCCACCGCCACCTCGCTGGTCTCCAACGCCACCGGCGTCGTCGCCACGATCGCCGCGATGGCGGCCCTCGACTGGCGGCTCACCATCGTCTCGCTGCTCCTGCTGCCCGTGTTCGTGTGGATCAGCCGCCGTGTCGGCAACGAGCGCAAGAAGATCACCACCCAGCGCCAGAAGCAGATGGCCGCGATGGCCGCCACGGTCACCGAGTCGCTCTCCGTCAGCGGCATCCTGCTCGGCCGCACCATGGGGCGTTCCGACTCCCTCACCGCGTCATTCGCCGCGGAGTCCGAGCAACTGGTGGACCTCGAAGTGAGATCCAGCATGGCGGGCCGCTGGCGCATGGCCGTGATCACGATCGTCATGGCCGCGATGCCCGCCGTCATCTACTGGACCGCGGGACTCGCCCTCCGGTTCGGCGGCCCGCAGGTCTCGCTCGGCACGATCGTCGCGTTCGTCTCCCTCCAGCAGGGCCTGTTCCGTCCGGCGGTGAGCCTGCTGGCGACCGGCGTCCAGGTGCAGACCTCCCTCGCGCTCTTCCAGCGCATCTTCGAGTACCTGGACCTGCCCGTCGACATCACCGAGCGCGAGCGGCCGGTCCATCTCGACGAAGTGAAGGGCGAGGTGTGCTTCGAGGGTGTCGAGTTCCGCTACGACGCCAAGGGTGCCCCGGTCCTCGACGGCCTCGACATCACCGTGCCCGCCGGCGGCAGCCTCGCCGTCGTCGGCCCCACCGGCGCCGGCAAGTCCACCCTGGGCTACTTGGTGCCCCGGCTCTACGACGTCACCGGCGGCCGCGTCACCCTCGACGGCATCGACGTGCGCGACCTCGACTTCGACACCCTCGCGCGCGCCGTCGGCGTCGTCTCGCAGGAGACCTACCTCTTCCACGCCTCGGTCGCCGAGAACCTGCGCTTCGCCAAACCGGACGCCACCGACGAGGAGTTGCACGCGGCGGCGCGGGCCGCCCAGATCCATGACCACATCTCCGCGCTGCCCGACGGCTACGAGACCGTCGTCGGTGAGCGAGGCCACCGCTTCTCCGGCGGGGAGAAGCAGCGGCTGGCGATAGCCCGCACCATCCTGCGTGATCCGCCGGTTCTCATCCTGGACGAGGCGACCAGCGCCCTGGACACCCGTACGGAAGCCGCCGTGCAGCAGGCGATCGACGCCCTGTCGGCCGACCGGACGACCCTCACCATCGCCCACCGCCTGTCCACCGTCCGGGGGGCCGAGCAGATCGTCGTTCTGGACTCCGGCCGGGTCGCCGAGCGGGGCACGCACGAGGAACTGCTCGATCTGGAGGGTCGGTACGCGGCCCTGGTGCGCCGGGACGCCCACCTGGAGCCGGCGGGCTGACCGACGGCGGCCCTCGCCGACAAACTGACGATATGTCGGGTTTGCGGACGTATGCGTATTACCGTGCCCGCATGCAGATGAACACTCCACCACGGAGCACGATGCGACTGACGCGCCGGGGCAAGCTCGTCCTCGTCGTGACCGGCGCCGTCCTGGCCGGCACCGCCGTGGCGGTGCCGCTGCTGAGCCTGGCGAGCGGTCGTGCGGAGCAGGCCGGGCCCCGCACGCTGGTCATCCCGGAGGGCCGGCGCGCGAGCCAGGTGTACGAGGCCGTCGACAAGGCCCTCGCACTGCCCCCGGGCAGCACCCGCAAGTCACTCGGCAAAGCCGGCCTCAAGCTGCCGAAGGAAGCGCAGGGCAACCCGGAGGGCTACCTCTTCCCGGCGGTCTATCCCATCGCGAAGGGCGCCACCCCCGCGTCCCTGCTGCGGCTCATGGTCGACACGGCCGGCAAGAAGTTCGACACCACACCGGTCGCCGCCGGGGCCCAGCGCAACACGCTGAACGTCTACCAGACGGTCATCGTGGCCAGCATCGTGCAGGCCGAGGCGACCGCCAAGGCCGACATGGGCAAGGTGGCGCGGGTCATCCTCAACCGGCTGCAGCGGGGCATGCCGCTGCAGGTGGGATCCACCCTCAACTACGCCCTGAACCGCACCGGCGGCGACGCCGGCGAGCACGCCGACTCGGACAGCCCGTACAACTCATACCGGCGCGTGGGGCTGCCGCCCACCCCGATCGGCAACCCCGGCCCGGAGGCGATGCACGCCGTGACCAACCCGCCGTCCGGCGACTGGCTCTACTACGTCACGGTCAAGCCCGGGGACACCCGCTTCACCGCCGACTACGCCGAACACGTGCGCAACGTCGCCGAGTTCAACGCCCGCCGGCAGAGCCCGGCGCAGTCCCCGCAGCCCAGTGGCAGCCCCCGGCAGCCCGCGGTCACCCAACCGCCGCGCTGACCCGGCGGAACGTCACACGGCGACCGGCCGGACCGGCTCCCCGGCCAGCAGCCGACCGATGTCCCGGGCGGCCGCGCGTCCGGCCCGGTTCGCGCCGACCGTACTGGCCGAGGGGCCGTAGCCGACGAGATGGACGCGCGGATCGGCGACCGCCCGGGTCCCCTCCATCCGGATGCCGCCGCCCGGCTCCCGCAGCCGCAGCGGCGCGAGGTGCTCCAGGGCCGCCCGGAAACCGGTGGCCCAGAGGATGACGTCGGCCTCCACCCGCCGTCCGTCGCCCCACTCCACCCCGTCCGGGGTGATCCGCTCGAACATCGGCCTGCGGTCCAGGACGCCGTCGGCGAGGCCCCGCCGGACAGCGTCGTTCAGGGGGAGCCCGGTGACGGAGACGACGCTCCTCGGCACCAGACCCTGCCGCACCCGCTCATCCACCAGCGCCACGGCCGCCCGGCCCGCCTCCTGGTCGAACGGGCCCTCGCGGAAGACCGGGGGCCGCCGGGTGACCCAGGTGGTGGCGGCCGCGTACGGGGCGAGTTCCAGCAGATGCTGGGTACCGGAGGCGCCACCGCCCACCACCACGACCCGACGGCCGGTGAACTCCTCCGGTCCGGCGTACTGCGCGGTGTGCAACTGCCGTCCTCGGAAGGTCTCCTGGCCCGGGTATCGCGGCCAGAACGGCCGGTCCCAGGTGCCGGTCGCGTTGATCAGCGCCCGGGTGTCCCAGCCGCCGTCCGAGGTCTCCACGGCCAGCCGCCCGCCCCGCCCTCCGGTCCCCGGACGGACGGCCGTCACGTCCACCGGACGTCGTACGCGCAGGTCGAAGGCCTGCTCGTAGCGGTCGAAGTAGGCGCCGACGACCTCGGCCGACGGCCGCGCCGGATCGGCGTCCGTCAGCTCCATACCCGGCAGCGAGTGCATCCCGTGCACCTTGCCGTACGTCAGCGAAGGCCAGCGGAACTGCCAGGCGCCGCCCGGCCCGCGGGAGTGGTCCAGGACCACGAAGTCGCGGCCCGGCCGCAATCCCTTGCGCCGCAGGTGATAGGCACTGGACAAACCCGCCTGACCAGCGCCTATGACGACCACGTCGACCTCGCGCGTCTCACTCACGCCCCTGCCAACAGCGGCGCGGCCACCGATCTTCCCGCCTGCCCGGCACCCGCCCGCGCTCAGCCGGTTCCGCCCTCGCCCGGCGTGTGAAACCCGGCACATGGGTCAGGATGGAGGACATGTCGGATGCCTTCACCACACGCATGCTGAACGTCGTCACGGGTTCCCGGGAGCGGGTCGTCGATCTCACCGGTGAGTGCGAGGACTTCCTCCGGGAGGCCGCGGCCGGCCGCGACGGCCTGCTCAACATCTTCGTCCCGCACGCCACGGCCGGCGTCGCCGTCATCGAGACGGGTGCCGGCAGCGATGACGACCTCCTCGCCGCCCTGCACTCCCTGCTGCCCGCCGACGACCGCTGGCAGCACCGGCACGGCAGTCCGGGCCACGGCCGCGACCACGTCCTGCCCGCGCTCGTGCCGCCGCACGCGACCCTTCCGGTCATCGGCGGGCACCTGGAGCTGGGGACCTGGCAGTCGGTCTGCCTCGTCGACACCAACAAGGACAATGACAACCGTCAAGTTCGGTTGAGCTTCCTGGGCTGATCGAGCCGATCAAGATCGTCCTGGGTGTGGCCGACGATTCTCCCTACGCACCGGCGAAACGGGAGGAGGATGCGCGGCACCACCATGGACGAGATCGAGCGGCCGTACGACGGCTGCGGAACGTGCCTGCTCGGAAGTGCGCCGGCTGTCGCGGGTCCGAGCGACCGAGGTGCCCGCCGGGCGACCGGGGAAGCCGATGACGCCCAACGGCACCGACGCCGACTTCGCCCGGTCCAAGCCCTCGGTGATGGGGGGCGCAGGGCGGCTTTCCTGCCCCGGGGCCGCCCGCACCCCACGTGCGGTGGATCAGTTCGCCGGCGGAACCAGGCGCGGACGGTTTCACCGCGTACCGTGCGGAAGGCGGGGTGGACAGGTGGAGGCGCGCCTCCGGGGGCGGGGGAGTGGGGCGGCGGTGGTCGCAAAGGGAAGGTAAAGATCTGGCTTGGACTGGGCGTCGGCATGGCGGCGGTTTTCGGCCGGGGGACCTCGGCGAGGGGCGGCCGCGTCCGCCGTGGTGGGTTCGTCGCAGCGCTTGTCGCCCGGGCTGATCAGGGATTTGGGCTGCTTGGTTCCAGCCAAGTAGGGGGGGGCGAAGTAGGGGTACTCCCGGCTTTGGGCGCTCTGCTAGAACTGGCTACACCGAAACGCGTGTACGGAATTGGCGGAAGCGTTCGAACCGCCGACCGCGCGCGACGCATCTGGGACTTGAACAGGGAGTTTCAGTCCGTTGATTGAAAAGCAAAACACTGGCCTCTGGGTTCGCCGCTACCACGCTTCGGACGAAAGCCCGGTGCAGCTGGTCTGCCTTCCGCACGCCGGTGGCTCGGCCTCCTTCTACTTCCCCATGTCCCAGTCGCTGGCCCCGGAGGTGGACGTCCTCTCCATCCAGTACCCCGGCCGGCAGGACCGCAGGGACGAGCCCGGGATCACCGACATCGGTGCCTACGCGGACGCGCTGACCGCACAACTCAAGCCATGGCTCGATCGGCCCCTTGCATTCTTCGGCCACAGCATGGGCGCCGTCCTCGCCTTCGAGGTGACCCGCAGGCTGGAGCGCGACCACGGCACCAGCCCCCTGCACATCTTCGCCTCCGGTCGGCGCTCGCCCTCCAGCCACCGGCACGAAACCGTGCACCTGCGGGACGACGACGGAATCGTGAAGGAAATGCGGGAACTCAGCGGGACCGATGCGAAGATTCTCGGGAACGAGGAAATCCTCCGCATGGTGCTCCCCGCCATCCGCAGCGACTACACCGCCATCGAGAACTACCGGGCCGCCCGCGAAGAAGTCGTGCGCACCCCCGTCACCGTACTCACCGGCGACGCGGACCCGAAGACCAGCCGCGAAGAGGCCGACGCCTGGGAGGCGCACACCACCGGCGGATTCGGCATTCACTGCTTCCGCGGCGGCCATTTCTTCTTGGCGAACCATCAGGAACAGATCATGAAGATCGTGACGGAGGAACTCGCCACCGCGGCTCGGAGCCACTGAGCGGAACGCGGCGGGAACCACCACGCCGGGCAGGGCCCGGCGCAACCCCGCGCAGTCGGACGGCCGCATGACCAACGGCCGACCGGAGGCGGACCGGCGGGGGCAGGCCGCGGTGGCGGCCCGGCAGGGCGCGTCGCGCCCGTCGCACCACACCGAGCCGCGTCGGCGTCGCCGGCCGGGCACGCCACGGACCGGTGTGGATCGTGCGCAAGTCATGCAGTTCGGGGGAAGGGAAATCTGTGGCGGCCAGACTCGTCGAGCGCGAAGAGCAGCTGGAGACACTGAAGGAACTGCTCGGCAGTGCGACGCGCGGCAGAGGACGCGTCGCCGTCATCAGCGGGGCGGTCGCGGGCGGCAAGACCAGCCTGCTGGAAAGATTCACCGAAGAGGCCCTCGCACAGGACGCCCTGGTACTGGAAGCGGCCGGCTCCCGGGCGGAGCGCTACCTGCCCTTCGGCATCCTGCGCAGGATCCTCGACAGCGCGGCCCCCGTGGCCCCCGACGTGCACGCCTACGCCACCGAACTGCTCGACCGCGTCACCGACGGGACGACCGACGCCGAAGCCGCAGGCGAAGCCGGCATGCGCGTCATGCCGCACGTCTCCACCGCACTGCTGCGCATCGCCCGCAACCGCACCGTCGTCATGGCCGTCGACGACGTCCACCACGGCGACGAACTGTCCCTCGCCTTCCTGCTGTGCCTCGCCCGGCGCGTACGGCAGGCCGGTGTCCTCATCGTGCTCACCGAAGCCGTCCGCCTCCGGCCCGCACAGCTCGCCTTCCACGCCGAACTCCAGCGCCAGCCCAACTGCACCACCCTCCGGCTCCCGCTGCTCAGCACGGGCGGCATCACCCGCGTCCTCGCCGACCACTTCTCCCCCTCGGCCGCGCAGCGGCTGTCCGCCGAGTGCCAGGAGACCACCGGCGGCAACCCGCTGCTGGTCAGGGCCCTGGTCGGCGACGGCCTCACGGCCCTCGGCGACAGCGAGCCCTTCCAGCGGCTCGCCCCCGCCGAAACCTTCGAACGGGCCGTCCTCGACTGCCTCCACCGCGGCGACCCCGAACTGCTCACCGTCGCCCGCGGCGTCGCCGTCCTCGGCGACGCCGGCTCCCCGGTCCTCCTCAGCCGGATCGTCGACCTCCACGTCAAGGCCACCGAACAGGCCCTCCAGGACCTCGCCCGCTGCGCCGTCCTCCACGACGGGACCTTCCGTGACCCCGCGGCCCGCACCGCCGTCCTCGAAGCCGCGCCGGCCGGCGTCCTGTCCGCCCTGCACTCCCGCGCCGCGAAGCTCCTCCACCAGGAGGGCGCGGCGGCCCTCGATGTCGCCCGCCACCTCCTCGCCGCCCGCAAGAACGTCGAGGACTGGGCCATCCCCGTCCTCCAGGAGGCCGCTGAGTACGCCCTCGTCGACGACGAGCACGACCTCGCCCTGCGCTGCGGCGAACTGGCCGTCGCCTCCTGCGCCGAAGGACCCCGGCACGCCTCGCTCAAGTCCCGCCTCGTCAGCATCGTCTGGCGCAGCAGCCCCGCCGCGGCCGAGGGGCATCTCCGCCAGCTCTCCCGCGAGCTCGCCGCCGGCCGGCTCGCCGACCGCGACCTCGTGCACGTCGTGTCCTGCCTCCTGTGGATGGGCGAGTCCCGAGCCGCCGGCGAGGCCGTGCTGCGCCTCCAGGAAACCGACGGCAAGGCCCGGGCCGAAGGCCGCGCCCCCGCGTACGACCCGAACACCCTCGCCGCCGCCCATAGCTGGCTCACCATGGTCAGCCCCCCGGTACGGGACGTCCTCGGCGCCCCGCACCCGTCGCGGACAACGCTGTCCGGCGCCCCTGGAGCGCTGCCCCTCGCGGGACTCGAGACCGTCCCGTACGACATCCCCGACAACGCCCACGTCCAGGCCGCCGACGCCGTCCGCACCGTCCTCGGCGGCAGGAACCAGGCCGACGCCGCCGTCGGCGAGGCCATCCGGGTGCTCCAGCGCTACCACCTCAGCGACCGCACCCTCCAGCCCCTCGTCTTCGCCCTCCTCGCCGTCGTCTACGCCGGACGCCTCGACCTCGCACTCGCCTGGTGCGAACGCCTCCTCGCCGAATGCTCCGGCCGCAACACCCCCACCTGGCAGGCCGCCCTCGGCGTGATCCGCGCCGAGATCTCCCTGCGCAGGGGCGATCTGCCCGGCGCCGCCGCCCAGGCCCGCCACGCCATGTCCCGCATCTCCGTGCAGGGCTGGGGCGTCGGCATCGCGCTGCCGCTGGCCATCCTCGTCGAGTCCGAACTCGGGATGGGCAACCACGACGAGGCGATGAGCCTGCTCGAACAGCCCGTACCAGAAGCCATGTTCAGCACCCTCCCCGGCCTGCACTACCTCCGGGCCCGGGGCCGCTGCCACCTGGCCAACGGCCGCTACCACGCCGGCCTGCGGGACTTCCTCAACTGCGGCGAACTGATGCAGTCCTGGGGCATGGACGCGGCCGAGCTGGTCCCCTGGCGACTGGACGCCGCCGAGGCGTGGCTCGCCCTCGGCAACCCCGGCCGCGCCAAGGAGTACACCGAGCAGCAGAAGGCGCGCGAGACGGGCTCCGCGGGCAGTCGCACCCGCGGCTTCCTGCTGCTCGCGCTCGCCCGCACCAGCACCGACCTCACCGTCCGGCTCAAGCGCCTCACCGAAGCCGTCGAGACCCTGGAGGAGGACGGCGACCGGCTCCAACTGGCCACGGCCCTCGGTGAACTGGGCCGTGGATACCGTGCGCTGGGCGACTTCAACCGCGCCCGCATGCTGGTCCGCAAGGCCTGGCACGTCGCCAAGTCCTGCGGCGCCGAACCCCTGTGCCAGCAGTTCATGCCGGGCCAGGGCGACGGCGACACCGGAGCCTCGCCGAGCGTCCGGGAGACGGAGGCCCCCAGCGAGGTCGAGGTCCTGTCCGAGGCCGAGGCACGGGTCGCCCTGCTCGCGGCACGCGGCCACACCAACCGGGAGATAGCGACCAAGCTGTACGTCACCGTGTCGACCGTCGAGCAGCACCTGACGCGCATCTACCGCAAGTTGAAGGTCAAGCGCCGCCGCGACCTGCCCGCCAGTCTCTCCGACATGAGCCTCCCGGGCATCGCCTGACCTCGGGTGGCCGCG
This sequence comes from Streptomyces cellostaticus, assembly GCF_023630175.1. GTDB lineage: Bacteria > Actinomycetota > Actinomycetes > Streptomycetales > Streptomycetaceae > Streptomyces > Streptomyces cellostaticus_A. The sequence continues at coordinate 44,328 of NZ_JALLIN010000052.1, forward strand.
GCACCGGCACCACGGCCGGTCCACGGCCCCCGGACGCCGCGCCCCGGCCACCGGGAACCGGCACCCGGGCCGACACCCGCGTCGGCGCCGCTACCGGCGCCGGACCGTCAGGACAGCAGGCCGCGTTCCAGCGCCGTGATGACCGCGGCCGTACGGTCCGACACCGACAGCTTCTTGAACGTCCGCAGCAGATGCGTCTTCACCGTCGCCTCGCTGATGAACAGCCGGCGCCCGATGTCCGCGTTCGTCAGTCCCTGGCTGACGAGCTGGAGCACCTCCCGCTCCCGGTCCGACAGCGCCGGCGGTTCCACCACCCTCGCCCGGAACAGCTTGGGCGCCAGCGACGGCGTCAGGACCGTCTCGCCCCGGGCCGCCGCCTTCACCGCCTGCACCAGGTCGTCGCGCGAGCTGCCCTTCAGCAGATAGCCGGCCGCCCCGGCCTCCACGGCCCGCAGGATGTCGGTGTCCGTCTCGTACGTCGTCACGATCACCACCTTGGTGGCCGGCGCGACACGCAGCAGATGGCCGGTGGTCTCCACCCCGTCCATCCCGCCCATCCGCAGGTCGAGCAGGACGATGTCGGGAGCGAGCCCGGCGACCGTCGCGATCGCCTCCTCGCCCGAACCGGCCTGCCCGACGACCCGCACCCCTTCGGCGGACCGCAGCATCGAGCTGAGGCCCTCCCGCACGACCGGGTGGTCGTCGACCAGCATCACGCTGATCGTCCCGTCAGCTCCCACCGTCCGCCCCTCCGCTCGCGGGCACCGTCACCTCGACGGTGGTGCCCCGCCCCGGGGCGCTGACCACGGTCACCGCCCCGCTGATCTCCTGCGCCCGTGTCCGCATGCCGCGCAGCCCGAACCCCTGCCGGTCCTCGTCGCCCACGGCGAACCCCGGACCGTCGTCCCGTACGAGCAGCCGCGCCGTCTCCCGCCCGTACACCAGCCGGACCTCAGCCGAGCGGGCCTCGCTCGCGTGCTTGCGGATGTTGGCGACCGCCTCCTGGAGGGAACGCAGCAGCACCACGCTGACCGCCATCGGCAGCTCCCGCTCGTCGCCCTCGACGGAGACGTCCGCCCGTATCCCGGTCTGGGCCGCCAGCCCCTCCGCCTGCCGTCGGGCGGCCTGCACCAGCGACGACTCCCGCAGCGCAGGCGGCGTCAGCTCGGTGACGAACTCCCGTGCCTCGGCCAGGCTTTCGCGCGCCACATGCCCCGCGAGCCCCAGGTGCTCCCTGGCCAGCTCGGGATGGGCCGTCAGGTCCGTCTCGGCGGCCTCCACGAGGCCGATGATGCTGGTGAGGCCCTGGGCGAGGGTGTCGTGGATCTCCCGGGCGAGCCGCTCCCGCTCGGCCGAGACCCCCGCCGCCCGCGACAGCGCGGCCACCCGCTCGCGGTTGCGGTGCAACTCCTCGATCAGCTCCGCCCGTTCCCGGCTCTGCCGGGTCACCCGCGTGATCCACAGCCCGAGCATGACCGACAGCGCGATCCCGAGCAGCGACGTCGGCAGCACGGCCATGATGTCCCTGCTCAGGGTGCCGCCGCGCAGCCACACCACCGTCATCGGCATCAGGTTCGCCAGGACCACCACGGCGATCGCCTGCGAGGTCGCCAGACTCATCATCAGCATCGGCACCACGGCGAACAGCGCGAATGAGGCCGCCAGGTCGAACAGCACCGCCACCGTGAACAGCAGGAACAGCCCCACCGAGAAGACGATGCTGCGCCGGCCGTGCCCCTGGCCCGGCTGGACCATCGCGCTGCGCCCCAGGGCCGCGTACCAGAGAACGGCCAGCGTCAGTGCCGCCATCGCCACGGCACGGTGGACCTGCTCGCCCGCCGAGGTGAACAGCAGCATCGTGGTGACGACGTACGAGACGGCGAAGAACGCGTCCCAGAGGCCGAACCAGCGGGTCCCCGCCTCGGGCGGGTGGTCCGGGCCGACGGCCGCCTCCACCCGGGTTTCAGTGCTCACGCCACCAGTCCTATCACCCCGGACGGGCCCGGCACGACGCCGGGCGCGAGGCCGTGCGGGACGCCGTGCGGGGGCGGCAGCGGTGCGGCCCCGGGCCACGGCGGCGTCCACCGTGTCCACCGATCGGTTGACGACCGAACCCACTGGACGGTTGTCCACACCGACCCCGCCCCACCCCTAGCGTTGCAGGTGAGAGGCAGGGAGCACCGCGCTGCCGAGACCGAGGAAGAGGCCCGCCGCATGAGCCCGTTCTTGACCGCACTGATCGCCAGCGGGACGATCCTGATCATCATCCTGTCGACCGACCTCGGCACCCGCAAGGTCACCAACATGCGGATGCTGCGCTCGATCCTCGCGGTCGTCATCGTCCTCGCGCTCTTCGTGCACACCCTGCCGCTCGACGGCAACGACCCCTCCCTCCAGCTCGCAGGCATCGGCGCCGGCGTCATCTGCGGACTGGTCGCCGCCGCCCTGCTCCCCGCCCACCGGGACGCCTCCGGCGAGATCTACACCAAGGGCGGCGTCGGATACGCCCTGGTGTGGACCGCGCTGTCCGCCTCGCGCGTGCTCTTCGCCTACGGTTCCGAGCACTGGTTCAGCGAGGGCATCATCCGTTTCAGCATCGAGTACAAGCTCAGCGGGCAGGACGTCTACTCCAACGCCTTCGTCTTCATGGCCCTTGCCATGGTGCTGACGCGCACCGCCGTCCTGCTGAACAAGCGCCGCCGGCTCCACGGTGGTCAGCTCTCCGTGGCCGGCAACACCGGTACCCGCCAGGGCAGTTCCGCGGGCACGCACTGAGCTGGCGGACGTCGGATCAGGTTCGGTACAAGATCGTCCCACACCTAGGGTGAAGCAGTGGAACGCATGGATGATGTAAGGCTCAGGCCCCCGCGCAATCGCGTCGAACGCAGGGCGATCGGCTGGTGGACGCTCCAGTCCTCGATGTTCGCCCTGCCCCTCCCGCTCGTCTTCGGCGTGCTGTACCTCTGCATCCCGCCCGCAAGGCCGTTCTTCGGCTGGGCCTTCCTGATCTCCCTCGTACCCAGCCTCGCCTACATGGCCGTCATGCCGGTCTGGCGCTACCGGGTCCACTGCTGGGAAACCACCGACGAAGCCGTCTACGCGGCGTCCGGCTGGCTCTGGCAGCGCTGGCGGGTCGTCCCCCTGTCCCGCATCCAGACCGTCGACACCCTCCGCGGCCCCCTCCAGCAGCTCTTCGACCTCTCCGGCATCACGGTCACCACCGCCTCCTCCTCCGGCGCCGTGAAGATCAAGGGCATCGACCACCGGACCGCCCAGGAAGTGGTCGAGCACCTCACCACGTCCACCCAGGCCACCCCCGGTGACGCGACATGAGCCATGACAGCACCACCGGCACGGCGCACCCCGCCGGCACGGTCCGGGCACCCGGCGACCCCGGGTGGACCAAGCTCAGCCCCCGGCTGCTCCTGGTCAACCTCAGCATGCTCGCCGGCCCACTCGCCCTGTTCGCCCTGACCGTCGCCCTCACCGGCGCCAACCTCCAGGCGCTCATCTCGCTCGGCTCCCTGGTGATCACCTTCCTGGTCATCACCGGCATCAGCACGATGCGCCTGCTCACCACCCGCTTCCGGGTCGCCGGCGACCGCCTCGAACTGCGCTCCGGGCTGCTCTTCCGCAGCCGCCGCTCCGTCCCCGTCGACCGGATCCGCAGTATCGACCTCGACGCCAAGCCGATGCACCGCCTCTTCGGCCTCACCTCGCTGCAGATCGGCACCGGGGAGCAGAGCTCCTCCTCCGGCCGCAAGCTGTCCCTCGACGGCATCACCCAGCAGCACGCCCGCGAACTGCGCCGACTCCTCCTCGACCGCCGCGGCGGCGCCCGCACCACCGGCCACGGCGAGGACCTCACCATCGCCGAGATGGACTGGGCCTGGCTGCGGTACGCGCCGCTCACCGTCTGGGGCGTCGGCAGCGTCTTCATCGGCGTCGGCACCGCGTACCGCATCCTGCACGAGATGAAGGTCGACCCGCTCGAACTCGGCATCGTCAAGAGCATCGAGGAAAGCTTCGGCTCCGTGCCCCTGTGGTTCGGCATCCTCGTCGCCGTCGCCCTCACCGCCGTCGCGGGCGTCGCGGTCTCCGTCGCCACCTTCGTGGACGCCTGGGCCAAGTACCGCCTGGAGCGCGAACAGGACGGCGTCTTCCGGGTGCGCCGCGGACTGGTCATCTCCCGCTCCGTCACCATCGAGGAGCGCAGGCTGCGCGGCGTCGAGGTCACCGAGCCGATGCTGCTGCGCTGGGCCGGCGGCGCCCGCCTCAACGCCATCGCCAGCGGCCTCGGCAACAGCGAGGAGAACCGCAGCCGCCGCTCCCTGACGCCACCGGTGCCCCGGGCGGAGGCCCTGCGGGTCGCCTCCGACGTCCTTGCCGAGGAGCAGTCCCCGACGGAGTTCGCCGATCTCGTCCCCCACCCCCGCGTCGCCCGGCGCCGCCGCGTCAACCGCGGCCTGCTGGTCCTCGCCGCCATCGTCGCCGTACCGCTCGGCCTGGGTCTGTGGCTCACCCCCGTACTCGTCCACATCGCGTGGATCACGGCGCTCGTCGGCCTGCCGGTCGTCGTCGCCCTCGCCCACGACGCCTACCGCGCCCTCGGCCACGGCCTCCGCGACCGCTACCTCGTCGTCCGTGCCGGAACCTTCGCCCGCCGCACCGCCGCCCTCCAGCGCGACGGCGTCATCGGCTGGAACATCACCCGCTCCTACTTCCAGCGGCGCAAGGGTCTGCTCACCATCGGCGCCACCACAGCCGCCGGCGACGGCGTGTACAAGATCCGGGACGTCCCGGTCGGCGCGGGCCTCGCCTTCGCCGAGGAAGCCGTGCCCAAGCTGCTCGCCCCCTTCATCGAGCGCGTCCCGCCCGCCTGAGACCGCTCGCCCCCCCTCGAACCCCGCTGCCCGGGAGTCGAGGCCCCTGACCAACTGGCGATCCCCCGAGAGGTGGAGGGGTGGCATCCCCCGTGCCGCCCCTCCACCTCACCCCCGGGCAGCCTCCCCGTACGCCCCACGCATGCCGGGCCGTCCCGCATGGCCCGTACGCCCCGCCTGCCCCCGACGCCGCAGGGGCCGTATCCGGAAACCGCTTCCGGATACGGCCCCTGCCGCTCGTCTCCCGCCGGGTGTACACGGGCCCCGGGCCGAACCGGCGCCGGCCGGCGACCCCGCAGGCTCAGCCCGCCAGCTCCTCCAGCCTCGGCACCAGCGACGCGGGCGAGGGCATCGTCCCGATCTCCTCCCGCACCTCCCGCGCGACCGCCGACATCTTCTCGTCCGACAGCAGCCGGCCGAGGACCGCCGCGTCGAGGTCGTCCGCCGTGCCGAGCAGGCCCGCGCCCCGGTCCCGTACGGCCTCCGCGTTGATCTGGCGGTCCGCGCCGTCCGGCAGGACCAGCTGCGGCACGCCCGCGTTCAGCGCGGCCAGCGTCGTGCCCGCGCCACCGTGGTGCACCGCCGCGTCACAGGTCTGGAGCAGCGCCGTCAGCGGCACCCAGCCCACCACCCGGACATTGTCGGGTAGTTCGCCGAGCGCCGCGGTGTCCACGTCCCCCAGCGCCAGCACGAACTCGGCGTCCACGGCCGAGGCCGCGGCCACCAGCCGCTGGACCGGCCCCAGGCCGTTCACGTGCACCGAAGCCGTACCCAGCGTCACACCGATGCGGCGCCGTCCCGGCTCGTCCAGCAGCCAGTCCGGCAGCACGGCACCGCTGTTGTACGGGACCGGCCGCATCGACCAGCCGTCGCGCTCCGCCTCCGCCATGCTCGGCGGCGCGATGTCGATCACCGGTACGTCGGCGGGCACCCCGGTGACGCCGTGCCGGGCCATCGTCTCGCCCAGCATCGACACCGTCAGCTCACGGAGCTGCGTACCGCGCGCGAAACCGAAGTTGTGCTGCACGGCGGGAACACCGAGCCGTGCGGCGGCGATCAGACCGGACACGAAGATCTGCTCGAAGACGATCAGATCGGGCCGGAACGCGTCGGCGGTCCGCACGATGCCGTCCGCCAGATGGTTGTTGAGGTGGGTGAACAGCCGCAGTCCGTCCATCGGGTCGACACCGCCCGGGCCGCGCAGCCGCGCCATCAGCTCACCGGCCGTCGACTGGAGGAACCCCTCCAGCTCGAAGCCGGGGCAGACGTCCGCCACGTGCAGACCGGCGTTGGCGGCCTCCAGGGCGTCACCCGCGCTGGCGACCAGGACCTCGTGCCCGGCCGAGCGGAGCGCCCAGGCCAGCGGAACAGTGGGGAAGACATGGCCAATGGCCGGATAAGAGACGAACAGCACGCGCATGGAAACGCGCTCCTCCCGGGTAGCTTTGAACAGTCCGGGCCGGAGATTCGGCGATGGCAGAGTTCCGGTGATGGAATAACATCGCTACTCTTGCAATTGCCAGCCCTATCGGCGCATCCTGATGCAGTGATGCGTGCCGAGTCAAGGTGCTTCCCAGAGCCCGTGGTTAGGGGTCCGTAGGGGCTTGTTAGGGGTTTCTCGCCCTTCTCTCGCGTGCCAGAGTGTCCCCTGGTCTTGGATTCCTTATTCGGGGGTAATGGAGCGCGCGATGTTGAACGAGTCCGAGGATTTCACGCCCGAAATCAATGCCGCCCCCGAAAACGGTGAAACGCAGGACGGACATGCCGAAGGGGCCCCGTCGTGGCGTGAACGCCTGCTCGACCTCACCGAGACCGAGCAGCACGCCGCCCTGCTGGACTGGGTCACCACGCTCACCTCCGCCGCGCTGCGCGGCACGGCCCCCGCGGTCCTCGACCCCCACCGCCCCTTCCTCGACCTGGGCTTCGACTCGCTCGCCGCCGTCGACCTGCACGCCAGGCTCGTCGCCGGCACCGGCCTCCGCCTGCCGGTCACCCTCGCCTTCGACCACCCCACCCCCGCCCACCTGGCCCGGCACCTCCGTACCGCCCTCCTCGGCCTCACCGAGGACACCGGGACGCCCGTCACCGCCGCCGTCAGCAGCGACGAGCCCATCGCCATCGTCGGCATCGGCTGCCGCTTCCCCGGCGGCGTCCATTCCCCCGAAGCACTGTGGGACCTCGTCGAGACCGGCACCGACGCCGTTTCCGCATTCCCCACCGGACGCGGCTGGGACCTCGACGCGCTCTACGACCCGGACCCCGACCAGGCCGGCACCAGTTACGCCCGCGAAGGCGGATTCCTCCACGACGCCGACCAATTCGACGCCGCGTTCTTCGGGATCTCCCCGCGCGAAGCCCTCGCCATGGACCCGCAGCAGCGCCTGCTTCTCGAAACGTCCTGGGAGGCCTTCGACCGCGGCGGCATCGACCCCGAAACGCTGCGCGGCGACCAGGTCGGCGTATTCGTCGGCGCGGAGACCCAGGAATACGGACCCCGCCTCCAGGACGCCACCGACGGTTTCGAGGGCTATCTCGTCACCGGCAACGCGGCCAGCGTCGCCTCCGGCCGCATCGCCTACACCTTCGGCTTCGAAGGCCCGACGGTCACCGTCGACACGGCCTGCTCCTCCTCCCTCGCCGCCCTCCACCTCGCCGTCCAGGCACTGCGCACCGGCGAATGCTCCCTGGCGCTCGCGGGCGGCGCGGCCGTCATGGCGAGCCCCGGATCCTTCGTCTCCTTCAGCCGGCAGCGCGGGCTGGCCCCGGACGGCCGCTGCAAGCCCTTCGCGGCGGCCGCGGACGGTACGGGGTGGGGCGAGGGCGTCGGCATGCTGCTCGTGGAGCGGCTGTCCGACGCGCGTGCCAACGGCCACCAGGTACTGGCCGTCGTGCGCGGCTCCGCGATCAACCAGGACGGTGCCAGCAACGGCCTCACCGCCCCCAGCGGCCCCTCACAGCAGCGCGTCATCCGGCAGGCACTCGCCAACGCCGGCCTGTCCGCCGCCGACGTGGACGCGGTGGAGGCGCACGGCACCGGCACCAGACTGGGCGACCCGATCGAGGCCCAGGCGCTCCTCGCCACCTACGGGCAGGACCACACCGACGACCAGCCCCTGTGGCTCGGCTCCCTCAAGTCGAACATCGGCCACACCCAGGCCGCCGCCGGCGTCGCGGGCATCATCAAGATGATCATGGCCATGAGGCACGGTGTGCTGCCCCGCACCCTGCACGTCGACGAGCCGACCCCGCACGTCGACTGGGAGGCCGGAGCGGTCTCCCTGCTCACGGAGTCCGTCGCGTGGCCGGAGTCCGACCACCCGCGCCGCGCCGGCGTCTCCTCCTTCGGCATGAGCGGCACCAACGCGCACGCCATCATCGAGGAACCGCCGGCAGCGGAGCCCGCGGACGTCGCGGTGTCGGGAGAGCCCGAGGGCGCCGCGCAGTCGGCGAGCGACGAGGCCGGGACGCCGGGAGTCCTCCCGGTCGGTGGACCCCTGCCCTGGGCCCTGTCCGCCAAGACCCCCGAGGCCCTCCGCGCCCAGGCGCGCAGGCTGAGCGACCACCTCCGGTCCCGGCCGGACGCCACACCCCTCGACGTGGGCCACTCCCTGGCGACCACCCGCGGCCGGTTCGAGCAGCGCGCCGTCGTGCTGTGCCACGACCGTGAGACGCTGATCGGCGGACTGCACGCCCTCGCCGAGGGCACCGACGCACCCTCCGTGGTCCAGGGCGACCCCGCGCCCGGCAAGCTGGCGTTCCTCTTCACCGGCCAGGGCAGCCAGCGGCTGGGCATGGGGCGCGAGCTGTACGACACGTACCCCGTCTTCGCCGACGCCCTCGACGACGCCTGCTGGTACCTGGACGACCAGCTCGAACTCCCGCTCCTCGACGTGCTCTTCGCGGACGAGGGCACGCCGGCGGCCGCACTCCTGGACCAGACCGCATACACCCAGCCCGCGCTGTTCGCGGTCGAGGTGGCACTGTTCCGGCTGCTGGAGAGCTGGGGCGTGAGGCCCGACTTCGTGGCCGGTCATTCGATCGGTGAGATCGCGGCCGCGCATGTGGCGGGTGTGTTCTCGTTGGAGGACGCGTGCATGCTGGTGGCCGCACGTGGCCGTCTGATGCAGGCGCTGCCGACCGGTGGCGTGATGATCGCGGTGCGGGCGTCGGAGGACGAGGTCCTGCCGCTGCTGACGCGCCGGGTGAGCATCGCGGCGGTCAACGGTCCGCAGTCCGTGGTCGTCGCGGGCGACGAGGCCGATGCCGTAGCGGTTGCCCGGCGCTTCGAGCAGCAGGGGCGCAAGACCAAGCGCCTCACCGTCAGCCACGCGTTCCACTCGCCCCACATGGACGGCATGCTGGAGGAGTTCCTCCGCGTGGCCCAGGTCCTGGACTACGGGACCCCCCGCATCCCGGTCGTCTCCCTCCTCACCGGCGGCACCGCCACCGCCACCGAACTGGCCACGCCCGAGTACTGGGTGCGTCACGTCCGCGACGCCGTACGGTTCCTCGACGGCGTACGCACCCTTCGGGAGCGCGGCGCCGGCACCTTCCTGGAACTGGGTCCCGACGCCGTCCTGACCGCCATGGCGCAGGACTGCGTCGCCCCCCAGGACCTCGCCTTCGCCCCCGCCCTCCGCTCCGGCCGGCCCGAGGCGGCCACCCTGCTCAACGCCGTCGGCCGCGCTCATGTGCGGGGCGCGCGGGTCGACTGGTCCGCGTTCTTCGCCGGTACGGGTGCCCGCCGGGTCGATCTGCCGACGTACGCTTTTCAGCGGCAGCGGTACTGGATGGACGCGCGGCCCGCCGGCGCTCAGCCCCTGTCCGGCTCGCCGGGCCGGGCCGACGCGGCCGACACCGTCTTCTGGGACGCAGTCGAACACGAGGACGTGGCCACCCTCGCCGCCGCCCTCGACCTGGACCTCGACGGGGAGCAGCCGCTCAGCGAGGTGGTA
>NZ_JALLIN010000053.1 GCF_023630175.1 Streptomyces cellostaticus
TCAAGGGGGACCCGGCATTGAGCCAGTCGGAGCAGGATGCGTTACCCGATTCAGTCATCCAGCAGGGCCACGACTCCATCGCACGAGCCCTGGCCCCTCTCGTGGGAGGGGACGCCCGCCAGCAGCCCCACCCCTACATCGCACGCCATCTTGCCGAGCACGCCGCTCTCGCGGGAGTCCTCGACGACGACCACCTGCCGCCCCCATTGCTGCCCTGGGTCGCCGGCGCCGCCGTTCGCCGACTGCTGCATCTGCCCCACCGCGGAGGGGACAACCGCTGGTGGCTGCGAGCCTGGGCGGCCATCGAGCCCTACATAGCGCATGCTGACCTCCCCTCGCGTTGCTCGAGCCTGCACCTCGCCCACACGACCATGCGTTTTCCCGGCCTGCCCGCGTCAGCCGTACCCCGCACCGCCCACACCTTCGACGGCTCACAACTTCGCGTGCTCTGGTCGCGCTGGGCTCCTCCCGACAACGTTCTGGCCACCCTGAACCAGAGCTGCCTTGCGCTGGCCGCATCACACCGAGGCGAGGGCGAACTGATCGCCCTAGGAGCAGAAACCGGCACCATCGACCTGCTCGATGCCTCCACCGGGGGAGTTGTCGGAGACCGCATCCGCGCTCATGACGGAGCCGTTCGCTGCCTCACCTGGATCTGGGACGACGACCACAAGACCTTGGTCTCGGGCAGCACCGACGGCAGTGTTTGCATCTGGGATGCCGGCAGCCGTCTTCTCAACCACCGACTCATCCAAACCACCTGGATCGCCGCACTGGCCTGTTGCCGCACGCCGGCCGGGGAGCTGACCGTATTCTGCATCACCGGCCAGGGTGATCTCACGTACTGGAAGGACGACGGCGAGGGCATGCGCCCGCTGGCCCTGCTGAGGCCGCATCCGGCTGAGCCCTCAGCGTTCGCTGCCCTCGTGACATGCACTGCCGACGGTCAAGACGTCCTGGTCTGCGCAGGTGGCACACTCACCATCCGCAACGCTGCGACAAACCACCATCTGGCCGAACATCCGCTGCACGCGGGAGTGCGGACCCTCACCGGCACCTCCGTTCCCGGGCAGATCGCAGCCGGCCACCACGACGGCAGCGTCACGGTGTGGACCCTGCCGGCTGCGGCGGACAAGCACCTGCCCGCCAGCGAAGAGCCGATCATCGCCCTGGCAGGGCTGGACTGCGACGGCGTGCAGCTGATGGCCGTAGGGCGCGGGAACACGATCGACCTGTGGAACCTCGGCACCTGCACCAGAGCCGGCTCCCTCACCGGCCATGCTGACACCGTCGTCGCCCTGCACTCAGTCCACGGCCCCCAGCCGACCATCCTGATCTCCTGCAGCAACGACAACACCATGCGCCACTGGACCGCAGAAGCCGTGCGCAACGCGCTCAAGGGCGCCACACCAGCCCCCGCGGCACTCGCCGCGGCGTCCATGGCCGCCCCGGGCACCGAACTGCGACTGGCCATCGCCTATCCGGCCCTTCTCCAGATCTGGCGCCCCCGCACCGGCACCAGCGAAGCAACCCTCACGCTTCCCGCCGCAGAGGCTGCCACCGCTCTCACCTGGCATCCGGACACCGACACACCTCAACTGCTCTGGTCCGCATCCGACTGCACCGTCCGCGTGTGGCAGCCACTCGCCGCGGACACCGACCCGATCGTGTTCGCCGGCCACCAGCAGACCATCCGACGTATGGCGACCTGCACCCACAACGGTGCCTGCCTGCTCATCAGCAGCGACGACTACACCGTTCGGCTATGGGACATGACAACACGCCAGCCCCTGCACATCTGGCAGCACCCCTATCGCATCAGCTCCATCACCGCCACCACGGGCCGCGACGACGCCCTCTGGATCGCCACCGGCAGCGCGGACGACCATGTCCGAATGTGGCATCCCGCACACAACGAACCCCATCGCGCTTTCCCCTGCCACCAAGGCGTCATCAACGCCGTGGCCATCGACGCGGACAATCCGCACGGCCCGCACCTGGCCACCGCAGGTGATGCCACCCTGCGCCTGTGGAGCCTCGACGACCATACGCCCATCGGCCCGCACCTGTGCGGCCACACCGACGTCATCAACGCCGTCGCCGCATGGACAAGCCCCCGACCCCGCCCCCGCGCCTACCTCGCCAGCGCCTCACGCGACGGAACCGTACGAATCTGGGACGCCACTTCCGGCCGATGCGTCCTCCAACTCGCCGTAGGAAACCATGTCCACACCCTGACCGCGCATCCCCACCCGCACGAGCCGGTCACCACGCTCACCCTGACCGGCGAAGCAGGCGTCGTTGCTGTCGAGCTCCGCATGGATGGGTGGTGAAGTCGAAGCTGCGCGCCCCTCAAATGCCGTAACGCGCCTCCAGTCATATGCCAGATCACGTCACACGGCACCAACCCAGCATCCAGAATGATCGTCCGGCAAAGGCCAAACGGGGAAAGCCCTGCCGCGGCAGACGCGCACATCCCGGGACCACGCCACCACCCAACGAGCACACACCCGGGCCTGCCCACACACCACAACGCGCGGCCCGGCCACACGGCGGGCACAGCCTCCAGCACCATGGGCCCGCCCCTAAGGAGCGGCGCATGGAGCAGGAGACGTACTTAGGAGCGCGGCTCATCCCAGCACCCGAGCGCGGCGTCTGGCGCCTGGGCAAGGCCAAGGATCCGCTCAAGTACAACCAGATCACGGCGGACGACGCCGATCGCACCAGTGGCAACCGCTGGAGCCTCGTCGGCCACGGGACTCTCTACTGCGCCTCAGAGTTCGAAGGCTGCTTCGCCGAAGCCCTTGCCCCCTTCCGTGTCCACCCCGAACTACGCAACGTCATCCAGGACGACTGGCACGAGCCCTACTACATGCCCCCAAGCCACCTGCCTCTGGACTGGCGCACGCGCCACACCCTGGTCAGGCTCATGCCCGACAAAGCCGCTCGATTTCTCGACATCGACGACAACGACACCCTCAACAGCCTCCACCAAGAACTCGAACCCGTCATGGCCCGATTCGACGTCGACAAACTCACGCACGAACACGTCCAAGGGCGCGACCGGCGGATCACGCGCAGCATCGCCGCCTGGGCGCACGAACAACGCACACTCCGCCGGGCACCCCTAATCCAGGGCATCGCCTACCGATCCCGCTTCGCTGCTCGTCAGTGCTGGGCCATCTTCGAGAGCACCCACTTGGAGGAGGTGGAGACCCAGCCCATCTGGCCCGAGACCGAGGGCCTGCGTACCGTCGCCGACGAATACGGGCTCACCATCCGATGACCAACAGCAAACCCACGCCAATCCCTACGGAAAACCGCGTAGCCCGAACGAACGAACCTGCAGTGCCCGACGACGCCACAGGCGCCGGTCGGGGAAGTAAAGGAGCACGTCAGACACCAACTGAGTGCCGAGCGGACGCCGTTGTCGTGCTGCGGGCCCTGTGCTTTGAAGCGAATCGGTGGAGAAGGCAGTGGGAAATCGGTACCGTAAAGCCACGCTAACAGGAAGGGGCCAGCGTGGATGCTCAGGCCGGCGGCTTACTGCCCAGGTCCGCCCCACCCACAGGCGACCCGCGGGAGCAACGCAGCGCTGGCCTCGTCCTGCCGTGCCTCTCCTGCCTCCAGGGCCCGCCTCCCGACCAACGCCAGTCGGGAAGCCAAGCACGCCGGCTCCCTGTTCGGTGTCCCCAGCCGCAACACGGGACGCAGCCACGCCCACGCCTCGGCCCTGACCCGACCGACGCCCCACGAGAACGACCGACCCGCTCTCCATCCACCCGCCGTCTGACCAGCGACCGCGTAGCCCCAGCCGGCGCCCCGTCACGACACCAGGGAGAAGACACCATGCCAGCCACCAAGCCCAGAAGCGACGAAGCCGCGACCAAGGCTCACCTCGTCACCGTGCGCATGTCCGTCGCCGACATCGCCAGATTCCTGCAGGACAACCTCGGTCAGCGGCTCACCGCTCGCATCGCCAACCTCAGCGATCACCGGCAGGTCGGCAAATGGGCATCAGGAGAAAACGCACCCAGGCCCGAAGCGGAAGAACGCCTCCGCGCAGCGCTCCAGGTCTTCCAACTCATCCAGGATGCAGAAAGCCTCTATACAGCCCGAGCTTGGCTGATCGGCATGAACCCCCAACTCGACGACAAGGCACCCCTCGGCGTGATCGCCGAGGGGCACTACCGCGACGTCATGATTGCAGCACGCGCATACGTCGACGGGGGTTGAGTCGTTCCCGGAGCCCCGCTCCCGGCACGGGTGCCGCTACAGAGGTCGGCAGCGCGGCCTCCCGGCTCCTGAGCGCGAACGACGTGGCCCGATCCGGTGACCGAGGCCGAGATCTTCGTCGACCGGACCGGCATCTTCGGGGAGCGTCCGCACTCGGGTCCCGGCGTGTTCGCCGTCGTGGCGGACTCGCCGCACGGCTGGCAGCCGTGCTCTTCGATCCGAGCCCGGGCACCTTCTCCTGCGGCCCAGAAGCACCTGCGCACCTTCCCGCGGACATGCGTCCGGAAGCCGTATTGATCGACATGACCGGTGAAGCGGTCGAGGCCGCGCTGATCGGACCACCGTTTCCCTGAAGCGCCGGGGCACCACCGACACGTACCCGGCGCGGACACGGGCGGCTCCTGCGCAGGGATGCTCTGTGCATTTTCGTCGACGGGACGGTTCTCGGCCCGGGAAGGCGAGGGCGGAAGAGTCCCGCCCCTACCCCACCCGCCCGGGCTGCTCTGCCCCCTGGTGGCCGGGGAGGCTCAGATGTTGCTCAGACCGCTTGCCCGGCCTCTGCCGCGATGGTCGGATCACCACGTGTTCGAGCGGCACCAGCCGTTCACCGCAAGGGGGACTCGTGGAACGTGACCGCCGAAGTCTGCCAGTGAGCGCCATGCGCGCAAAAGCCAGGACGGCAGCCGCGTACGCCGTCGCCGGCATGGTCCATCTCATGACAGCCGCGCTGTTCATCGGCAGTGTGCTGCTGATCGTCATCGGATGGCGCACGGTTGTTCAGCCGATGATGGGCCTGGCGCTTCTGGGCCTGGCTCTTGCCATGCGTCCGCGGAGCGGACACCTGAATCCCGACCTGCCCACGCTGCGAGAGGCAGACGCCCCGGCGTTGTTCGACCTGTTGGGCGGCATAGCCGGCACGTGCGGGGTGCGGCCCCCCGATTCGGTCCAGCTCACTCCGGAGTTCTCGGTCACCGTCACCCACTACGGGTTCCCCCGGAAGCGCTGCCTTGTTGTCGGCCTCCTGCTCTGGGCCGCCTACCCGCCCCAGCAACGCGTTGCCGCCGTGGCCCATGCGCTGGCCCACGGAGCTCCTCGCAACATCCGTTCCCGTGCGTTCGTCGCCACGGCCCTCGAGTCACTGACCGCCGGGTCGTGGACCATGCGAACCAACGACACCGCGTACATCTCCTGGAATGCCGATGCTCTCGCCTTCGGCGCGGACCATGTAGCGGCCGGAGCACGGAGCTTCAACATCCGGGGCAGGATCAGCGAGTGGGTGCTGTGGATCCCGAGGGCGGCCATGGCCGCGACAGCGCGCCTGCTGCTCTGGCTCACGCTGCCGGCCGCTCGGGGTGCACTGTTGGAGGCGGACGACGCGGCAGCCCGTACGGCGTCCCGCGAGGCCGCTGTCGCCGCGCTGAACGACCAGGACCTTGCTCGCCCCATCTGCGTGGAAGCGCATCGCCTGGTGATCGAGACGAAGACGCTCGCCCCCCGACGACCCACCGCAGTCCCTCAGCAGGACTTCTGGGAGAAACTCGCCCGTCAGGCGGCACGTCTGCGCGAACAACGGGGCCGTGATGCCACCCGTGGTTCTCTCGATGCTTCGCGCATGGCTCGGTTGAGCGCTGCGCCGACGCACCGGGCGGCGATCGCTCTGGACGAGCCCGGCTTGACTCGGATGGCCGAAGAGCTTCGCCTGCCCGAGAAGGCGGTGGTGGACAAGATGATGCGTGACGGCGTGGCGGAGGCACAGCAGCCCATTGCGCTGCGTTGACGGGGTCGTTCGAGCGGCAGGAGCCCGCGGTCCTCGGTACGGTGCGGCTGGTGCTGAGGCATTCATCGGCCATGGGAGTGGCCAGGAGCGCCGCCCGGGACTCCTTCCGGCTGGCGGCCCACGGCACCGAGGCAGTGGCATGCCGCGATCGGTGATCCCGGCCTCGCCTCGCTGCGGCATCCGCACGCGATGGCCACCGTAGGCCCCGGGCAGTCTCCGCGTGGGCGGAGTGGATGCCACTACGGTAACGCCCATGGCTGGCAACGGATTCTGGACCGTCCCCGCAGACCGTATGACGACCGGTGGTGGGACGCGCTACGAACTCACCGTCGTGCGGCCTCCGGTGACCGTCGATGCCGGGGACCTGCCGCCCAACGACGCCGCGGCGGCTCTGGAGTTCGCTCTCTCCCTTGACGTGATCGATGAGGTGCTGGAGGACCTCGGGTCGCGTCAGGGCAGTGACAGGCTCACCGTGCGCACGCGTGCCGACCTGGACATCGTGCGGGTGGGGGTGTGGGGGAACGTCATGTCGGTGTCGGATCCCGGCTATGCGGACGACGGCAATGACACCCCGATGCTGTATCAGGCCGAGCGCTTGCGTGAACGCTTCCCCGACGCACTCGTCGTGGGTCGAGTGGAGGTGCACTGCGGGGCCGAGCACACCGAGGACCTCGTGATGCTGCCGGGCGGCCCCATGTTCCACGCGTGCGGCTGGCCGGGCGATGAGCCGTTCCTCGTGTCGGGTGATCCGGCCGCCGTCATGGCGGCCTGCGGTGTCACCGCCGGGCGGCTGGAGGACCTGGACGTTCTCTTCGACCTGGACGACGACCCGAACCAGAACGACTGGGGGGCGCTGGCGACGGCGTGCCTGGGCGAGGCGGACCCGTGGGGGCGGTCGGCTCTCTTCTCGTCGTCGCTGCGGGTGAGGCACTCCGACGCGGCGACCAGCCGTATGGAGTCCTTGTTCTTCACCCGCTGACATACCGTCAACTCCCTCTGTGCCGTCGGGGTGCGCCGCGCGGACTCGGCCTTAACTGCTCTTAATTTGACGGCAGTTGGGGCTAGGGTGGCAGCGCGGCGCGTACATGCCACGGGGGCCCCATGGCGTCGCCCACACCCCTGGCCCCACCAGAGGGAAGACCACACTTTTGAATACAGCACTGCGCATACCCGAGCGGTGGCGCCTGGCGGGCCGCGTCCTGGCCGCGTTCGGGATCGCCTCGGCGGTCACCGTGACCGGCCTGCCAGGCGTCGACCTCACCGGCACCGCAGTCGCCGCCGGCCCGGCCGTCACCACCAAGATCCGTCCCGGTGCGAAGCGCTGCGACGAACGCAACCTGGGCAAGACCTACGGCACCACGCCGCGCGACTCCGGGTTCCCCAACGACCCACTGGGCGGTAACTTCAACGCCTCGTCCAGCCTGCCGAAGAACTTCAACTACAAGCTCCCCGGACGAGCGTACGACGGGCTCGGGCCCCCGACGGCGGCGGACAGGGCCAAGGCCATGTCCAAGTTCCCCAACGACACGGAGAAGAACTACAAGGCATGGCAGAGGGACGCCGACGCGTCCGGTGACCCCGCTGACCGGGCCATGGAGATCTATGCCCGGTTCTTCAACAACAACGAGGGCCTGACCTTCGACCACTGGTTCGAGAACAGGTACATCCGCAATCAGACCAACAACTCCAAGGGTTCCGCTTTCGAGCGCCAGCTGGTCAAGGACTTCCGTCTCATCGGCCCGGACTGGTTGTGCGAGGTCACCGTCGACCTCATCGACGCTCAGGGCAATGTGGTCGACTCGCGCCGCTACGACGCCTACAACAGGAAGTCCAAGGAGTTCAACGAGTTCAAGTCCAACAGCGAGCTGACGAACAAGCAGCTCGGCAAGGACCGCAAGATCGCCCGCCTGATGCCGGACCACAAGTTCCGCTTCACCGGCGCCAAGCCGTTCACCGGCGGCCAGAGGAAGAAGATCGACGACTTCAACCAGTACGTCTCCCGGCTGCGTCCCGGCGCCGTCAACCCGGTCCGCGGCAATCAGCGCCTGTACAACTCGATCCCGCAGACCACCCCGATCCGCGGCTACTCCCGCCACGACCGGTGGTTCGCCCCCGGGTGCCAGGGCGCCGGCACCACCACCCTCGCCTCCCTCGGCTCCGCATCCACCTGCGGAACCCGCGGCCCGCTGAACGAGCGCGTCAACAACTCCGGCCGCACCCTGAACGAAGCCAAACAGATCCAGGCCGGAGCACGCCGCTTCGACCCGCGCGGCACCCTCCCACGCGGCGGCCCGGGCGGCGTCGACTTCACCACCATGGAGCTCCGGTACGTCGGCGGCCTCGGCAAGGGCAAGGGCATGCAGTACTCCATGCGCGCCGACCAGATGCCCGACCCGGACGCCAACCCCGGCTACGGCGGTCGGACCCGCATGAACCTGTCCTCCGACGCCCTGTTCACCTGGCTGGCGCTCACCCCGGACAAGTTCTGGGTGAACCTGAACCCCGACCAGCCGGACAAGGTCATGGACGCCACGTTCGGCAGGACCGACGCCGGCCGCGTCCTCCTCGAAGCCGACCTCATGATGAAGCACGACTTCGCCGAGGCCCTCAACCCGGACAAGCACGTGGAGGGCAAGCGGTACTGGGACACCGCACCCCGGCGCAACGGCATCCCCTGCTTCCCGGGTACCCGCTTCTGGATCGAGCCCGAGCCCGCCAAGGTACGCGAGCAGGACGGCGGCATCTACATCCTCGACTCGCCGATGAAGGTCTCCGACCAGTGGCTCGACGTCGACTACCACGTGCCCGGCTCGACCGAGTGCACCGACCTGACCAAGGCCGAGAAGACCGCGATCGAGGACAGCGTCCGCCGCCACGTGATCCCGCTCATCCAGGACCGCGTGAACAAGGACCCCAAGTACGCCGACCTGCGCGCCGTCTACAACGCCCGCGTCGCCGCCGAGTACATCCGCCAGCAGGACGCGAAGTCCCCCAACGACTTCCACGGGATCATCAACTCGAACGACGTGTCCGCCTGGCCGCTGCGAGCCCCGAACCGGAACTGGAGCCGCGAGCAGGTCTGGAACCGGTACATGGACTCGATCAAGAAGGGCATCGAGTGGTTCGAGCTGAAGTACGGCGGCAAGGTCTACCAGCAGGGCGTCGGCGGCGTCGACTTCTCCAAGCAGCCCAAGCGGAACATCACCCGCGCCCGCTTCAACGTCGAGAACCGCGACCTGGACAACACCACCCGCAACTCCATCACGTCGGATGACACGTCCTACCGGGACACCGACACCCTCTACCTCGGGGGCGGCCCGGCCAAGGCCGCCGGCAGTGACCCGGGCGGCGACCCCACTCCGACGCCGACCCACACCGGCGGCGGCAAGCCCACCGGCAAGCCGACCGGCCCGGTCACCCCGCAGCCGACCCCGAGCGGCGGCGGACAGGCGCCAGCCACCTCCGCGCCGAACACGCCCGATCCGGACGGCGACCTCGCCCACACCGGCAACACCGCCCCCATCGGCCTGATCACCGGCAGTTCCGCCGCCCTCGTCGCAGCCGGAGGCACCCTGTGGTGGTGGATGCGCCGCCGCCGCACCACAGGCTGAGATCCATCACCGGCGTCCCAGCGAGCCGGCCTCGCGAAGGGGCGCCCTCCGGCTGCACGGGACGCCGCCCGTGAATCCGCCCCGCCGGATCTCATCCAGCGGGGCGGATCGGGCGTCAGTGCGCCTGTGCCTTCTGCGGTGCCGCCTCGCTCGGCCGCACGACCACGAACCCCTCGCCCTGCAGCATCAGTTGCACCGCCTCGCCCGAACCGCCGCGCAGCATCGAGCCGAGGGACTGCGAGCGGTGCAGCGACGTC
Organism: Streptomyces cellostaticus; assembly: GCF_023630175.1. Lineage (GTDB taxonomy): Bacteria > Actinomycetota > Actinomycetes > Streptomycetales > Streptomycetaceae > Streptomyces > Streptomyces cellostaticus_A. The sequence goes on from NZ_JALLIN010000053.1 coordinate 9,882, forward strand.
TGCAGGTGCGCGGTCCAGCCGACCACCGCGTCGGTGTCGACGTACACCGGGTGCTGCGCCGACACGGGTATCACCAGCGGGTTGCCCTCGCAGACCAGGCCGAGCCGGCCCTGTCCACTGAACACGCTGTTGAACAGGCCGCCGCCGGCGATGCCCGAGCCCTTGACGGTCCTGATCTCGTACGACAGCGAGGCGTCGAAGCACAGCACGTTGCGGCCGTTGACGGTGAACCGGTCGCCCGGCTCGACCTCGACGACGAAGCAGTTCTGCGCCTCGTGCGCGAACCAGGCCTCGCCCTGGCCGCGCACGGCCATCAGCGGCAGCCCCTCGCCGGTGACCGCTCGCTTGAGCATCCCGCCGACACCCTGGCCCTTGCGCTCGAACCGGAGGCTGCCGCGGTGGGCGATCATCGCGCCCTGACGGGCGTGCATCTCGCCGTTCACCGCGTACCTGATGCACTTGGCGTTCTCGACGGTCATGCCGGCCTCGACGGCCGGCCGCACCACGTGCTCACTGGAAAAGAGGGAACCCTTCATGCGGGGCATGGTGGCCCGGACGCACTCGTTCCGCCAAGATCACGTCACGCGTCCGCCCGGTCACCCGATCCCCGCGCCGGGTCCTTTCACTGCCTCAGGTCCCGCTGCCCGGCGGCCGGGGCGCGCAGCGCCTTGCCCGTGCCCCTGCCGCAGAACGCCGACTCCAGCGTGCCCGCGAGCGCGCCGAGCACCTTGGCGTTGTTGGAGGTGTTGGCGGCGGCCGTCAGGGTCCGCCTGCCGTCCTTCGAGGCGAACGCGTAGGTGTAGAAGCCCTGGACGGCGCCCGTGTGCCCGTACACCGAGACGCCGCAGGACAGCTCGCGCCGGCGCAGCCCGAGCCCGTACGACGTGGTGGCGTCGACCCGGGTGAAGCGCTCCATCTCCGCGAGCCGGGCGGCGGAGAGCAGCCTGCCGCGCAGCAGCGCGGAGTAGAACGTGTTCAGGTCCCTGGCGCTGGAGATGAGCGCGCCGGCGCTCTGCGCCCAGGACACGGTCTGCTCGGTCGCGTCGACCAGGGCCGCGCCGGCGTCGTCCGGGGTGAGGTAGCCGTGGGCGTGCCTGCCGGGGATCCTCGTGTCCGGGTGCACGTAGAACGTGTCGCGCAGCCCGAGCGGAGTGATCAGCCGCTTCTCGTAGGCGCCGCGCACGGAACCTCCGGTGAGCTTCTCGATGAGCAGGCCGGCGACGACGTAGTTGGTGTTCGAGTACGCGTAGGCGGCGCCGGGCGCGTTGGTGCGGGGCTTCCTCAGCGACAGGGCGATCAGGTCGCGGTAGCCGAAGACCTTGTCGCGGACCGCCTCGAAGCCGGACACACTCCTGGCGAACATGTCGGTGGTGTAGTCGTACAGGCCGCTGCGGTGGCTCAGCACGTGCCGGACGGTGATCCGGTCGTCCGGCAGCAGCTTCGGCAGGTACCGGTTGACCGGGGCGTCCAGGTCCAGCTTGTGCTCGTCGGCCAGTTGCAGCAGCACGACGGCCGAGAAGGACTTGGTGACGCTGCCGATGCGGAACCGGTCGGCGGTGCTGATGCCCTGCCGGGTGCTGCGGTCGGCGAAGCCCCGGGTCACCAGGTACGCGTCGGCCCCGTCGTCGACGCGTACCAGCGCGCCCGGGGCGCCCCGGTCGAGCACCGAGCGCAGTACCGCGTCCAGGCCCCCGACGTCGGGTGCGGGCAGTGCGGCCGCCCCCCTGGCGTCCGCCTGCGGGGTCGCGGCCCGCGCCGGGACCGTGAGCAGCGACAGGACGGCCGCTGCGAGTACCGCACCCCTGCCCACCCTTGCTGAGACCATCCGGCTCCACTCCTGTCCTCGCGATCGGCGATGCGACATCGGTCACATTCCGGCCTGGAACCTAGGGGATTCCGGCAACGTCTCCACAGCCGACACACAGTTGGCCATCACGCGATCACTCTCCGGCAGGCATTTGCAAAGAATTGCCATAGAAGAGCGCGAAATGGATCATTCCGGCTTTACGTGTGCATGACTGATCCATAAGGGTTGTCCCCGGGGCCCGACCAGCCCCCGTGGCGCTCAACTCCGCCACGCATTGGGGCGGTTGGGACATCCTCCGCCTTCGAACGAAGGAACCCTGATCAGATTGCGTAGACCGCACATACGCACCGCGGCGATCGCCGTCGCGGTGGCGACCGCTGCCACGGGGCTGGCCGGTACGGCCTTCGCGGGTCCCTCCACCGGTGGGGAGCACTCCACCGCCTTCGGCACCGCAGCGACCACCGCGGCGGTGGTGAAGGCGGCGCGGGCCGCCGCCTTCGCGCACACCGCGGCGACGGGCGTCGCGCAGGGCGACGAACTCCACGTCCAGGACGTGCTCCTCGACCCCGAGGGCGGGCGCCACGTGCGTTTCGTCCGCTCCCACGACGGGATGCCGGTGCTCGGCGGCGACCTCGTCGTCCACCTGGACCGGCGGCTGGCCTACACGGGCGCCACCAGCGCGGCCACCCACGCCGTCAAGCCCACGGCCGCCAAGCCCGAGCTGACGGCCACTCAGGCCGCGGCCGAGGCCGCCCGCGCCGCCAAGGGCGAGGCCGGCGACGCCGAACTGGTGGTGGACGCCCGCGGTGGCTCCGCCGCCCTCGCCTACCAGGTCACCGTCACCGACGAGGACAGCGCCAGCACCGTCGTCGTCGACGCGGTCACCGGCAAGGTGCGCAGCAACACGCCCGTCGCCGACGAGTTCCTGTCGCCCCGGCTGCTCGCCACGATGCGCAGGAGCGGCCAGACCGCCGACCCGGCCACCGGTGCCGGCTCCGGCTCCGGCACCGGAGCCGCCCTGCCCGGCCCGGGCCTCTCCGGCGCCGTGCGCTACCCCGCGGCGGCCAAGGGCACCGGCAAGACCCTCTTCGTGGGCAAGGTCGGTCTCACCACCACGGCCACCTCGCGCCACCACTACCAGCTCAAGGACCCGCACCGGTACGGCACCGAGACCCGGGACGCCAAGGGCAAGTACACCGAGTCCTTCGGCGCGGGCGCGAAGTTCACCAACACCACGGACGTCTGGGGCAACGGCAAGACCTCCAGCCGGGCCAGCGCCGCCGCCGACGCCCAGTACGGCATCACCAAGACGCTGGACTTCTACAAGAAGACCTTCAAGCGCAAGGGCATAGCCAACAACTCCAAGGCCGCCCGCGGAATGGTCCACTGGGGCAAGAAGGTCGCCAACGCCTTCTGGGACCCGAACTGCAACTGCATGCTCTACGGCGACGGCGACGGCCAGATGTTCAAGAAGCCGCTCGTCGTCCTCGACGTCACCGGTCACGAGCTGACCCACGGCGTGGTCGAGGCGACCGCCGACCTGCAGCCGACCTACGTCGACGCCGACGGCAACCAGTACGGCGAGCCCGGCTCGCTGAACGAGTCGCTCGCCGACATCTTCGGCTCCAACGTCGAGTTCTACGCCAAGAACGCCAAGGACACGCCGGACTACCTGATCGGCGAGAAGCTGGGCCTGGAGCAGAAGTTCCTGCGCCGTCTCGACCACCCGTCGCTCGACAAGCTCGAGGGCACCATCGACTACTGGTCGCAGGACACGTACGACACCGAGGTGCACGCCGGTTCCGGTGTCTCCTCGCACGCCTACTACCTCCTCGCGGAGGGCAGCGGCGCGAAGACGATCGGCGGCGTCAAGTACAACTCGCCGACCTACCGGAACGCGTCGACCGTCAAGGGCATCGGCCGCACCAAGGCCACGGCGATCTTCTACCGGGCGCTGACCCGCTACATGGTCTCCACCACCGACTTCCACGGAGCGCGCGTCGCGACGCTGAAGGCGGCCAAGGACCTGTACGGCTCGTCCAGCACCGAGTACAAGACGGTGAACAACGCCTGGGCCGCGGTCAACGTGACCGCCGCCAACACCCCGGCCGCCCGCCACTGACGGACGTCCGTACCCGGCACCACCGGATGCCCCGCCCCGCGCGGGGCATCCGCACGTCCGGGCGCTCCCGCCCGCCGAGGTGGCGCGTCGGCGGCCGCGGCGGGACGATGACGTCCGTGGCGCACACTGACACGTTCCGGACGCTCCGCCCCGGGCGCAGCGGGTCCACCGCGGCGAGGGGGCCCCGATGACCGGCCGGTCCGCCCGGGTCCGCCGCCTGGCCGCGGCGGTGCTGATCACCCTCGCCTGCCAAGGGGCACCCGTGCGCGCCGCGGCCGGGCCCCCCGCAGCCGGCGGCCGGGCCGGCCAGGTCGTCACCTGGGCGGCCGGCGCCGACCGCCTCGGCGAGGGCGCCGCCGACCGCGGCTACCGGCTCGTCGTGCACACCAGCGTGGCCGGCAGCGCACTGCGCGTCCGCCTGTCCAACGCCTTCGGCGACCGCCCCCTGACCGTGGACAGCGTCCACGTCGGGCTGCGGCGCACGGGCGCGGCGCTCGTACCGGGCAGCGACCGGCCGCTCACCTTCGGCGGCGCCCGCTCGGTCACCCTGCCCGCCGGGACGGTCGCATGGAGCGACCCGCGGCCCGGAACCGTCCCGGCCGGGGCCGACCTCGCCGTCAGCCTGCACACCCCCGACGCGGCCGGCCCGGCCACCGGGCACGAGCTGGCGATGCAGACCTCGTACATCGGCCAGGGCGACCACACGGCCGAGACCAGCGGGGCGAACTGGACCCGGCCGACGGGCTCCTGGTGGTACCTGGACGCCGTCTCCGTGCGCCCGGCCGACCCCGCGACCGGGGCCGTGGTGGTGCTCGGAGACTCCCTCACCGACGGCTGGCAGTCCACCGCGGGGCTCGACCGGCGCTGGCCCGACTTCCTCGCCCGGCGCCTGCACGCGGCCCCGACGGCCGTCAAGGCGGTGGCCAACGAGGGCATGTCCGGCAACAAGGTGCTCAGCGACGACGCCGGGACCGGAGCCCTGCACCGGCTGCAGCGGGACGTCCTGACCCAGCCCGGGGCACGCACCGTCCTGCTGTTCGAGGGGGTCAACGACCTCAAGGCCCACACCGGGGTCACCGCGGCCGACCTGATAGCCGGCTACCGCACGATCGTCCGGCAGGCCCACGCGGCCGGGCTGTGCGTCGTCGGCGCGACCATCGCCCCGTTCGAGGGCTGGTCCGAATGGGACCCCGCCGCCGAGGCCGTACGCCAGGAGGTCAACCGGTTCGTCCGCACCGGCGGCGAGTTCGACGCGGCCGTCGACTTCGACCGCGTCCTGCGCAGCCCGCAACTGCCCCGCCGCCTGCTGTCCGACTTCGACAACGGCGATCACCTGCACCTCGGCGACGCGGGCATGCGGGCCATGGCCGAAGCCGTCGACCCGCACGTCCTCGACTGCGCGCGCTGACCGCGGGCCGGTCGCCCCTCCCGCCGTACCGGGCTCAGCGCAGGGTGTCGGCCCAGTCCGCCGGCACCCGCCCAGCCGGTCCCGGCACCGGCTGGTCGTCCGGGTGCCCGGCCGGCGGCGCGAGTTCGGGACCTTCGGTGTACAGCTCGCCCGTCTCGAAGTTCCAGAACCAGCCCTCGCCCGGCTCGAAGCTGCGGATCACCGGATGCCCGGTCGACTCGTAGTGGGCGGTGGCGTGCTTGGCGGGGGAGTCGTCGCAGCAGCCGATGTGACCGCAGGCCGCGCACCTGCGCAGGTGGAACCACCACCCGCCGGCCGCGTCGCACTCCACACAGCCCGCTCCGCTCGGCGGGACGCTCGGGTCGATGGCGGGCTCGCCGCTCATGCTGCCTCCTCGGGGTTCGTCAGGGCGGACCGCTCCTCGGGTGTCCCGGCGGTGAGTGGCAGCAGCACCTGGAAACGGGTGTCGCCGGGCTCCGACTCGACGCGCAGGGTGCCGTGGTGCTTGTTCACCACGATCCGCCAGGAGATGTCCAGACCGAGCCCGGTGCCCTGGCCGACCGGCTTGGTGGTGAAGAACGGGTCGAAGATCCGGCTCCTGATCTCCGGCGGCACCCCGGGCCCGGTGTCCCGGAACTCCACCAGCGCCTGCTCGCCCTCCAGCGCGGTCCGCACGGTCAGGGTGCCCTGTCCGCCCGCGTCGTTCATGGCGGACACCGCGTTGTCGATGAGGTTGGTCCACACCTGGTTCAGCTCGGCCGGGTAGCCGGGGATGTCCGGCAGCGCGGGTTCGTACTCCTTGACGACCTCGATGCGCGGACCGATCTTGCCGGACAGCATCAGCAGCGTGCTGTCGAGGAGTTCGTGCACACCGACGACCCGGTAGGGCGCCCGGTCGAGCTGCGAGTACTGCTTGGCGGCGTCCACGAGGTGCGAGATCCGGGTGGTGGAGTCCTCGATCTCGTCCATCAGCAGCTCGGTCTCGACGGTGTAGTTGAGCCAGCCCACCGCCCCGGGCAGGATCTCCGCGTCCACGGCGGCCGCGACCTGCTCCAGCCAGTCCACGTCGAGACCGGCCTGGACGAAGGTGGGCGCGAGCTGCCAGCCGTGGTCGAGGCCGTGGTCCTCCAGCCAGTCGGTGAGCGCGTCCTCGCGGTCCGAGGCCTCCAGCGGGCTGAGCGCCGGCGCCTTGGCGACGCGCTCGGCGGTGCGCTCCTGGATCTCGATCAGACTCGCCAGCGCGTCGCGGGAGAACGGGCCTTCGGCGATCACCGCGAGCTTGTGCCGCATCTTCGCGACCCGCTCCCGCAGCGTCGAGGTGGCCCGGACGGCGGCCGCGGCGGGATTGTTCAGCTCGTGCGTGAGCCCGGCCGACAGCGAGCCGAGGGCCAGCAGCCGTTCCCGCTGGCCGATGGCCGCCTGGGTGCTCTTCGCACCGAAGAACAGCCCTTCCAGCAGGTGCGTGGCCATCGGGAACCACTCGCTCATGACCTCGGCGAAGGTGTCCGCCGGCAGGACGAAGAAGCGCGTCGGCTCCGTCACCCGCATCGAGTTGTTGTACACCTGCCGCACCCGGTCACCCAGGTAGGCCTGCATGGCGCCCGCGTACACCCCGCGCTGCGAGGTACGGGACACCTCCACGTCGTCGCCGGCCACCCGCCGCGAGAGCACGACCGTGCCCTCGACCATCACGTAGAAACAGGTGGCGGGGTCGCCCTCGGTGTACACCGGGCCGGGCTCGAACAGCTCCACCCGGCCCTCGCTGCACAGCCGCCCGAGCTGGTCGGGGGACAGCTTCTCGAACAGGAACAGGGAGCCGATCTCCTGCGGGCTGCACGGCACCGGCTGCCCGCTCACGACTGCTCCAGATACCGGTGGACGAGCATGACGGCCATGGCTCCCTCTCCGACGGCGGACGCGACCCGCTTGGCGGACTCGGCGCGGGCGTCGCCCGCCACGAACACGCCGGGGACGCTGGTCTCCAGGTGGTACGGCGGCCGGTCCAGCTCCCAGCCGGCCGGTGGCCGCCCGTCGGCGGTCAGATCGGGTCCGGCCAGGATGAACCCCCGCTCGTCGCGCAGCACCGTCCCGCCTAGCCAGTCGGTCAGCGGGGCGGCGCCGATGAACACGAACATCCACTGGGCGTCGACGCGTTCGGTCTCCCCGCTGGCCATGTGGCGCAACGTCAGCTCCTCCAGCCGGCCCGAGCCGTGCGCCGCGTCCACGACCGTGCGGCCGCGCACCGAGATGTTCGGTGCCTCGCCGATCTGCTGGATCAGGTAGTGCGACATCGACGCGGACAGATCGGGCCCTCGCACCAGCAGCGTCACCGACTTGGCGAACCGGGACAGGTACATCGCCGCCTGCCCCGCCGAGTTGGCGCCGCCGACGATGTACACGTCGTGCCCCTGGCAGGAGGATGCCTCGGTCAGCGCGGAGCCGTAGAACACCCCGCAGCCGGTCAGGTCGGTGCAGCCCTCGGCCTGCAACTGCCGGTACTGCACGCCCGTGGCCAGGATGACGCTGTGCGCGGCGATCGCCGAGCCGTCCGCGAACCGCACCACGCGGGCCGCCCCGTTGATCTCCAGCCCCGTCACCTCGCGCGTGGTGAGGATCTCGGCGCCGAACTTGGCCGCCTGCCGCCGTGCCCGTTCGGTGAGCTGTGCGCCGGAGACCCCGTCGGGGAAGCCCAGGTAGTTCTCGATCCGGGAGCTCTGGCCGGCCTGCCCGCCGGTCGCGGACCGCTCCACGAGCACGGTCCGCAGGCCCTCCGAGGCCCCGTACACGGCGGCGCCGAGACCGGCCGGACCGCCGCCGATCACCACCAGGTCGTAGAAGTCGGCCGTCGGTGTCGTCGCCAGGCCCACCCGCGCGGCCAGCTCGGGCGCCTCGGGCTCCACCAGGGCCGTCCCGTCGGGGGTGATCACCAGGGGCAGCCGCTGCCCGTCCTGCCCGGCCGCGGTCAGCAGCCGCCGCCCCTCGGGCTCCTCCACCGAGTACCAGCGGTACGGCACCTGGTTGCGGGCCAGGAACTCCCGCACGTCGGAGGACCGGGCCGACCAGCGGTGCCCCACGACCTTGGTGCTGGCCACCGGCCTGCGGGCGCTGGTCCGCCACGCCTGGAGCAGGTCGTCCAGCACCGGGTAGAGCTTCTCCTCCGGCGGGTCCCACGGCTTGAGCAGATAGTGGTCGAGGTCGACGACGTTGATCGCGTCGATCGCCGCGTTGGTGTCCGCGTACGCGGTCAGCAGCACGCGCCGGGCCCCCGGATACACGTCCAGGGCCTGCTCCAGGAAGTCGATGCCGTTCATCTGGGGCATCCGGTAGTCGGCCAGGATCACCGCCACCAGGTCCCCGCGCAGCTTCAGTTCGCGCAGTGCCTCCAGCGCCGACGCGCCGGACTCCGCGCGCACGATCCGGTACGACTCGCCGTAGCGCCGTCGGAGATCACGGGCGACGGCGCGGGAGACCCCCGGGTCGTCGTCCACGGTCAGGATGACGGTCCGCGCTGCGTCGGCGGCCTGTGCCATGCCTCTCCCACCCCGAGCGGTCGGCTGCGCGGTACGGCGCCGCCAGGGTCGCCGCACCGACTCCCGCCCATCGTATGTTCGATCGCCCGGATCCGCCCCGCCGTGCTGCGACGTCGCCCGCCCTGGGGGACCGCTCCTTGATCTCCTCCTCCGTGGGTAGGGGGAGGGCATGATCAGCCCGTGGGGGAGACTGGCCCCGCGAACGCGGACGACGAGGAGGACCGAGGCATGACACGCCCGATCACGGCAGGGGTGGACGGTACGGAGGAGAGCCTGGCCGCGCTGGGCTGGGCGGCCAGGGAGGCGGTGCGCCGGGGGCTGCCGCTGCGCGTGGTGCACGCCTGGCACTACGCCGAGGCGATCGCCGCGGCCGACCGGGACACCCAGCGCGGCTGGGTGTCCGAGGGGGTGCGGGAGGCCGTGCGCACCGTCTCGGCCGGACACCCCGGGCTCGAGGTGGACGTGGACGTGCTCGACGAGGGCGATGTCGCGGAGGCGCTGACCGGTGCGGCCGCCGAGGCCGAGCTGCTGGTGCTGGGCTCGCGCGGGCACGGCCGGGTGATGGGCTTCCTGCTGGGCTCGGTCGGCCAGCAGGTGGTCGCCGAGACGACCCGGCCCGTGGTCCTCGTGCGGGCCGGCGAGCGCGCCGCGGCGGAGGCCGGCGGGCGGGACATCGTGGTCGGCCAGCACGGCGGCCCGGAGGACAGCGCGGCCGCGCTGCGGTTCGCGTTCGAGACGGCGGCCGTGCGCGGTGCCACCGTCCGGGCGGTGCGCGCCTGGACACTGCCGCCGGTCTTCGCCTACAGCCCGGGCTCGCTGAAGCTCCTGGACGAGGCGGGCGGTCTGGAGCCGTACGAGAAGCAGGCCCTCGCCGACGCGCTGGCCCCGTGGCGGGAACGCTTCCCGGAGGTACCCGTCGCCGAGCACATCGAGATGGGCAGTGCCGCGCAGGTGCTGCTCTCGGTGGCCGGCCGGGCCCAGCTCATGGTCGTCGGCCGGCGGGCCCGCCGCACCGCCGTGGGGGCCCGGATCGGCTCGGTCGCCCACGGGATGATGTACCACGCCGGATGCCCGGTGGCCGTGGTGCCCCACGAGTGACCTACTGGGGCGGCGTCGGCTCCAGGGTCGTACGGGCCTTCGGCAGGACGTTGTCGATGTAGTCGGCGACGGCGGTGTCCAGGCCGATGTCGTGCTGGACCCGTTCCGAAAGGTACCAGCGGTGCTCCAGCAGCTCGTGGTAGATCTCGGCCGGGTCCATGGAGCCGCGCAGCCCGGGCGGCACGGCGCGCACGGTCGGCCGGAACACGTCCCGCACCCAGCGGTGGGCGAGCACCTCCGGGCGGGCCGCGAGGGGGTCACCGGGCGCGTGGTCGTCCTGGCCGGCCATCCAGCTCTCCAGGTCGTTGAGCAGCCGCCGTGCCTGGTTCTCCTCGGCGTCGAGGCCGGTCAGCCGCAGCAACTGCCGCTGGTGGTGGCCGGCGTCGACGACCTTGGGCACGAAGGTGACCGTGTCGCCGTTGGCGGAGTGCCCGATCTGCATCTCGGCCACGTCGAAGCCGAGGTCGTTCAGGCGGCGTATACGGCGTTCCATGTAGTGGTACTTGCCCGCCGGGTAGACCGAGGTGCGGGTCAGCTCCTGCCACAGGCCGGCGTAGCGGGTGCAGATCTCGTGCCCGAACTCGACGGGGTCGACGGAGGGGTGCAGCGCCCCGGACGCCTCCAGGTCCAGCAGCTCGCCGCTGATGTTCACCCGCGCCAGGTCGAGGTCGTGGTCCCGCTGCCCCGGGCTCAGCCGGGGGTGCAGCTCGCCGGTCTCCGCGTCCACCAGGTACGCGGCGTAGGCGCCCGCGTCCCGCCGGAAGAGGGTGTTGGACAGCGAGCAGTCGCCCCAGGCGAAACCGCTCAGGTGCAGCCTGACCAGCAGCACCGCGAGGGCGTCCATCAGCCGGTGCATGGTCGCCGGGCGCATGGTGGTCTCGAACATCGAACGGTACGGCATCGAACCGCGCAGATGCCGGGTGATCAGCACCGGTTCCAGCGGGGCGCCCGCCCGGTCGGCGCGGCCGGTGACCACGGCGAGCGGGTCGACGGCCGGGATGCCCAGCCGGTCGAGGTCCCGCAGCAGCCCGTACTCGCGCAGCGCGGGCCGTTCGGCCAGCTCCTTGACGGCGATCACCTCGTCGCCGGCGCGCGCGTAGCGCACGACGTGCCGGGAGATGCCCCGGGGGAGTGGGACGAGGACTTCCTCGGGCCACTTCTCCAGGGCCACGTCCCAGGGCAGTTCGAGCAGGAGCGCGGGGTGCTCCGGGTTCGTGGCGCTGATCTGCAATGCCATGGGACGAACCCTAAGGGCTGTCCCGCGGTCTCCGGCGGGCGCACGAAGAAGGCTGCCGCGCCGCGCCGCGCCGCCGGATCGCCGGACACGTCCAGCATGAGGGCGACCCCGCGCCCTGCGACGCATCGCATCCGACGCCGTGCGACGCCGTGCGCTGATCGACCGGGGACCACGGGACGGTCCTCAGGCCCGCCCCGGGGGGCCGTCGCCGCCGTGGCCCGGCGCAGGTGTCACCGCACCCCCTGGGGTCGGAACTGGACGCTGATCCGCGGACCCGCCGCGTGGGCGGTCTTGGGCACGCAGTGCTCCCAGGTCCGCTGGCAGGAGCCGCCCATCACGATCAGGTCGCCGTGCCCGAGCGGCCGCCGGACGGCGGGGCCGCCGCCTCCCACGGGACGCAGCAGCAGGTCCCGGGGCGCGCCGACGGACAGGATCGCGACCATCGTGTCCTGACGGGCACCGCGCCCGATCCGGTCGCCGTGCCAGGCGACGCTGTCCCGGCCGTCGCGGTAGAAGCACAGTCCGGCGGTGGTGAACGGCTCGCCCAGCTCTCCGGCGTAGCGGGCGGACAGAGCGTCGCGCGCCTCGGTGAGGACGGGGTGCGGCAGCGGGTCGTGCGCCGCGTAGAACGCGAGCAGCCGCGGGACGGCCACCACGTTGTCGTACATCTTGCGGCGCTCGGCCCGCCAGGGGACGTCCGCGGCCAGTTCCTCGAACAGGGCGTCCGCGCCGCTCAGCCAGCCCGGCAGCACGTCGATCCAGGCGCCGGAGCCCAGCTCGGTCCGGCGCGACCCGTCGAGCGGGCCGAGCCGCAGCTCGTCGGTCTGGTCGAACAGGGAGCCCTGGAGGTGCGTGGCCATGGACCCAGCCTACTCCGTAATCGAAAATATGTTCCCCACGATGGGCCCGGTCGCCGGTACCGGGGTCGCCGGCACCGCCCGGAGGCTTTCGATACATCGATGTATCGGATACATTGCCGTATCGAAGGAGGGCCAGCCATGACGGCCAAGGACGACACGGCCCCGCGCGTGACCAGGCGGCGGGCCCGGACCCGGGCGAATCTGCTCGACGCCGCCTTCGCGGTCTTCGCCGCCAAGGGTTTCGGGCGGGTCTCCATCGAGGAGGTCTGCGAGGCCGCCGGCTACAGCCGGGGTGCCTTCTACTCCAACTTCGCCACCCTGGACGAGCTGTTCTTCGCCCTCTACCGGGAGCGGGCCGACCTCATCGCCGGCCAGGTGGCCGACGCGCTCGCGCAGGACGGGCCCGACCTGGACGTCCCGGCCTCCGTCGACCGGGTGACCGAGGTCCTGCTGCTCGACGTGGACTGGCTGCTCGTCAAGACGGACTTCCTGGTGCACGCGGCCCGCGACCCGGACGTCGCCCGCACCCTCCTCGACCACCGGGCCCGGCTGCGCGGGGCCGTCGCCGACCGCCTCGGCCGGGCCCGCGGCCACACCGAACTGCCCGCCGTGCTCGGCGGTGCCGAGGGGGCCGCCCGCGCGGTCGTCGCGGCCTACGACGGCGTCACGACCCAGCTCCTGCTGGACAGGGACGTCGACGCCGCCCGCGGCTGGCTGAAGCAACTGCTCACCGCCCTGCTGACCGACGGCAGCGGCACCCCGCAATGAGTCGCGTACGGAAGGACACGGAGCCCATGGCCGCCATGGACGCGGACGTCATCGTCGTCGGAGCGGGCCTCGCCGGCCTGGTGGCGGCGCACGAACTCAACCGCCGGGGCCGCACGGTGGCCCTGGTCGACCAGGAGAACGCCGCCAATCTGGGCGGCCAGGCGTTCTGGTCCTTCGGCGGGCTCTTCCTCGTCGACTCGCCCGAGCAGCGCCGGCTCGGCATCAAGGACTCCCTCGACCTCGCCTGGAACGACTGGCAGGGCAGCGCGGGGTTCGACCGGCTCGCCGACGAGGACTCCTGGGCGGTGCGCTGGGCCCGCGCCTACGTCGAGTGGGCGGCCGGTGAGAAGCGCTCCTGGCTGCGCGGGCACGGCATCGAACTGCTGCCCACCGTCGGCTGGGCCGAGCGCGGCGACCTCAGGGCCGGCGGCCACGGCAACTCCGTACCCCGCTTCCACATCGCTTGGGGCACCGGCACCGGCGTGGTCGAGCCCTTCGTGGAGTACGCCCGGCAGGCGGCCCGGGACGGGCTGCTCACCTTCCACCACCGCCACCGGGTCGACGAACTGGTCGTCGAGGACGGCGCGGCGCGCGGAGTGCGGGGCACCGTCCTCGTCGCGGACGACTCACCGCGCGGGGCCGCCTCCAGCCGCGAGCGCGCCGGCGACTTCGAGCTCACCGCCCGGGCCGTGGTCGTCACCAGCGGCGGCATCGGCGCCGACCACGACATCGTCCGCCGCCACTGGCCCGAACGGCTCGGCACACCCCCGGCCGAGATGGTCACCGGCGTCCCCGCCCACGTCGACGGCCGGATGCTCGACATCAGCGCCGAGGCCGGCGTGCGCCTGGTCAACCGGGACCGCATGTGGCACTACACCGAGGGCCTGCAGAACTGGGACCCGGTCTGGCCCGGCCACGGCATCCGCATCCTGCCGGGGCCGTCCTCCATCTGGCTCGACGCCCTCGGGCGCCGGCTGCCCGACCCGTGCCTGCCCGGCTACGACACCCTCGGCACGCTCGCCCACCTGCGCACCACCGAGGACATCGCCCGCCACGACCACTCCTGGTTCATCCTCACCCGGAAGATCATCGAGAAGGAGTTCGCGCTCTCCGGGTCCGAGCAGAACCCGGACATCACCGCCAAGGACCGCAAGGCCGTGCTGCGCGACCGGCTGCTGGGCAGGGGCGCCCCGGCCCCGGTGCGGGCCTTCCTCGACAAGGGCGCGGACTTCGTCACCGCGGGCACCCTGGAACAACTGGTCGAGAGGATGAACGCCCTCACCGCCGAGCCGCTGCTGGACGCCGCCGAGGTGCGCCGCCAGATCGAGGCCCGCGACCTGCAGATGGCCAACCCCTACAGCAAGGACTCCCAGGTCCAGGGCATTCGCAACGCCCGCCGCTACATCGGTGACCGGCTCGGCCGGGTCGCCTCCCCGCACCGCATCCTCGACCCGGAGGCGGGCCCGCTGATCGGCGTCCGGCTGCGCGTGCTGACCCGCAAGACGCTCGGCGGCATCCAGACCGACCTCGACTCCCGGGCCCTCGGCGCCGACGGCACCCCCATCGAGGGGCTGTACGCGGCGGGCGAGGTGGCGGGTTTCGGCGGCGGTGGTGTCCACGGCTACAACGCCCTGGAGGGCACCTTCCTCGGCGGCTGCCTCTTCTCGGGCCGTGCGGCGGGACGGGCGGCGGCGCGGCAGACGGGCTGACGGCGCGGCGGACGGGCCGGCGGCCCCCCGGGCGGACCCGGCGGGCCGCCGCTCAGTCCCGCACCAGCTCCGCCAGTACGGAGGCGTGGCTCTGCTCCGGCGTCCTGGACGCGGTGAGCAGCGTCACCCGGCCCTCGCGCACCGACTCGCGCAGCCCGTCGAGGAGTCCGGCGGCCTCCGGAGCGGCGAGTTCGGTCTCGTAGCGGTGACGGAACCCCTCGAAGGAGCCCTCCGGGCCGTGGAACCACGTGCGCAGTTCGTTGGACGGAGTGAGCGCCTTCGGCCACTCGTCCACCCGGGCCGCGTCCTTGGACACCCCGCGCGGCCACAGCCGGTCCACCAGGACCCGCAGTCCGTCGTCCGCCTCCGGCGGCTCGTAGATACGGCGCACGCGCACGCTCACGGTCGGGGCCCCTCTCGGGTCGCGGACGGTGCGGCGAGCCTACTGCGGCGCACACGGCCCATCAGGCGGCGACGCGGCGTGACTTGACCGGAAAGAGGGCGAAACCGGATCGACCGCGCGCCTACGCTTCTGGCGAAACGATCATTCGCCACCCCCCCCGAGGAGCGCCCGTGACACCACCGCGCAGACAGGTCCCCAGCCGACGTACCGCGGTCCTGCGCCGCGAGGCGGTCCTCGCCGCCGTCCCGGTCGCCCTGGCGGCGCTGCTCGGGACCGCCGGTCCGGCGGCGGCCGGCACGACCGGCGCCGCCGGAGCGGGCGACCCCTACTTCCCGCTCAGCGGCAACGGCGGGTACCACGTCGACCACTACGACCTGACGCTCCGTTACGACACCGCATCCCGGCACCTGGACGGCACGGCGGTGCTCACCGCGCGGGCCACCCGGCGGCTCACCCGCTTCGACCTCGACCTGTCGGGCCTGAAGGTCACCGGTGTCGGCGTCGGCGGCCGCCGCGCGGCCTTCCGCCGCGACGGCCAGGAACTCGTGGTCACGCCGCCGCGCACCCTGCGCCCGGGCCGGCGGTTCCAGGTCACCGTCTCCTACCACGGAACCCCCCGGCCGGTCACCGATCCGGACGGCTCGGCGGACGGCTGGATACCCACCGACGACGGGGCGTTCGTCGCCGGGGAGCCGCAGGGCGCGATGACCTGGTTCCCGGCGAACAACCACCCCAGGGACAAGTCGACGTACGACTTCACGATCACGGTCCCCGAGGGGCGCACCGCCGTGGCCAACGGCGTCCTGCGCGGCACGCGCACCGCGCACGGCCGCACCACGTTCCGCTGGCACCAGGCCGAGCCCATGGCCGCGTACCTGGCCACCGCCACCATCGGCAAGTTCCGGGTCGAGCGGTACACGACCCGCGACGGGATCCAGGTGTACAACGCCGTCGACCCCCGTGAGGCGAGCGCGGCGGCGCCCGTGCTGAAGAAGCTGCCGTCCGTGCTGGCGTGGGAGAGCAAGCTGTTCGGGCCGTACCCGTTCCGGGCCGCCGGGTCGGTCGTCGACCACGCCCGGGACGTCGGCTACGCCCTGGAGACCCAGAGCCGGCCCCTCTACGACTCGGCGCCCGACGTGGGCACCCTCGTGCACGAGAACGCCCACCAGTGGTTCGGTGACTCCGTCTCACTGACCGCCTGGAAGGACATATGGCTCAACGAGGGCTTCGCGACCTACGCCGAGTGGCTCTACGCGGAACAGCACGGCGGCGACAGCGCGCAGAAGACGTTCGACGCCCTCTACGCCCGCCCCGCGGGCGACCGTCTGTGGGCCTTCCCGCCCGGTGATCCCGGCAGCGGGGAGAACATCTTCGACACCCCCGTCTACGCGCGCGGCGCGATGACCCTGCACGAGCTGCGCCGGGCCGTCGGCGACCGGGACTTCTTCCGGATCCTGCGCGCCTGGGCGGCCGCGCACCGGGCCGGGCACGGCACGACGGCGCAGTTCACCCGGCTCGCCGGACGGGTGTCCGGCAAGAACCTGGACGCCCTGTTCCACACCTGGCTGTACGAGCGGGGCAGGCCGAGCCGCCCCTGAACGCCCGCACCGCCGGGGCGGACCGGCCCCGGCGGTGCGAGCGACGACAGCCGCTCCGGTTCCCCGGTGCGGGCGGGCGGGTACCGGGGAACCCCCGGCCGCCCGCCCGCACCGGCGCCCGGTTCAGCCGGAGCGTTGCCGGGAGCGGACGCGGCGCCTGAGCGCGCGCCGCTCCACCTCGGTGGTACCGCCCCAGACACCGATGCTCTGGCCCGTGTCCAGAGCCCAGTCAAGACACTGCTCCCGCACCGGACACCCCGCGCACACCGCCTTCGCCTGCTGTGCCTGCACCTGTGCGGGCCCGGTGGTGCCGATGGGGAAGAAGAGGTCGGGGTCCTCGTGACGGCACGCGGCATCTTCGCGCCAGTTGTGCATGGAAGTCTCCTCCGGTCTGAGTCGTCCGCGCCAGTCGAATGAGTGCTTCCACTTCTGGTGACCGGTCAGGACGGCATGAAACAGGGAACCGGTGACGGATCGGTCGGCGCGAGCCGCGCCCCGGTCACTGCTCGCGCATGCCCCACGGGGAGCCGTACGCGGTCAGCAGGTCGAGGAACGGGGCGGCCGGGAAGGCCTCCGGGCCGAGGACGCCCGTGCCCGACCAGGCGCCGGTGGCGAGGAGTTCGAGGGCGACGACCGGGTTGACCGCCGTCTGCCACACGACCGCCTGGCAGCCGTACTCCGCCATGGACCACTGGTTGTCGACCACGTGATACAGGTACACCTCGCGCGGCGCCCCGTCCTTGGTGCCGCGCACCCAGGTGCCCGCGCAGGTCTTTCCGCGCATCCGCTCGCCCAGCGTCGCCGGGTCCGGCAGGCACGCGGCGACCACGTCCCGCGGCGAGACCGCGACCGGTCCGTCGGGGCCCGGCACGGTCACCGGTTCGGTGCGGTCCAGCCCGAGCAGGTGCAGGGTCTTCAGCGTCTCGACGAACTCGCGGCCGAGCCCGTACTTGAAGGTGACACGGTCCGCGCCGACCCAGCGCGGCATCAGCAGCACCTCCTCGTGCTCCACGTTCACGCACTCCACCGGCCCGATCCCCTCCGGGAAGTCGAACACCTCGGGCTCGCTGAACGGGGCGGTGGTGAACCAGCCCCGCCCGGTCTCGTAGACGACCGGCGGGTTCAGGCACTCCTCGATGGTGGTCCAGATGCTGAAGGAGGGGGCGAAGTCATAGCCGTCCACGGTCAGATCGGCGCCGTCGCGCACGCCGATCTCCTCGATGGTGTCGAAGAGTTCGTCGGCCGCGTGGCGGGCGAACACGTCCGACAGGCCGGGTTCCACCCCCATGCCGACCAGGGCGAGCGCGCCCGCCTGCGCCCACTCCTCGGCGAGCGCGAACTGCTCGTCGCCCAGCTTGACCCCGCACTCCTCGTACGGCCGCTCGGGGTGCGGCCGGGACAGCGACATCGCCATGTCGACATAGGTGGCGCCGGCCGTGCGCGCCGCCCGGAACAGGGGCATGACGAACCTGGGGTCGGTGGCGTTGAGCAGCACGTCGCAGCCGTGCCGGGCGAGCAGGCCGGCCACGCCGGCCTCGTCGGCCGCGTCCACCTGTTCGGCGTGGAACCGGTCCCCGGCCCCGCCGAGGGCCGCGACCGCGGCCTCGGCCCGCGCGGGGTCGTAGTCGGCGACCACCATCAGGTCGAAGAACGGCCGCCGGGCCGCGATCCGGGTGATGGCGGTGCCGACTCCACCGGCTCCCACGAGCAGTACACGCATGACGGAAACTCCCTGCCTGACACGAACGACAACGGTCACGAACGGAACGTACGGAACGTACGGAACGTACGGAATGAACGGAACATCGGGGCAGGCGCGCCTTGCCCGGAATCCAACGCCGGACGGTGGCGTAAGGTCAATGGTGTTGGCGTAAGCGGGTCCGAGCCGGGCCCGAGCGGATCCGAGGCAGGAGGGGATCACCGTGCCCAAGCCCGTCGTACCCGAGGAGAGGCGACGCCGGCGCCGTCCGACCCGCGGCGGCACCGTGCTGTCCGAGAGCCTGATCGTCGCGACCGCGCTCAGGCTGCTGCGCGAGCACGGCAGCACCGGGCTCACCGCCCGCCGCCTCGGTCTCGCCCTGGACTGCGATCCCAGCACGCTGTACCGGTACTTCCGGGGCATGGACGAGCTGACCCTGGCCATCGGCGACGCGCTCATCGGCGAGGCGCTGGCCGGCTGGCGGCCGACCGGACGGTGGCGGGCGGACCTGCGGACGATCGGGCTGCGCATCCACGGCGTGTACGTCGCGCACCCGCAGGCGGCGCTGCTCACCGCCAACCGGGTCACCGGCCGGGCCCATGAACTGGCCGCCGACGAGGCCGTGCTGGACGTCCTGCGCTCGGCCGGGTTCTCCCTGCCGGACACGGTCCGCGTCTACCACGCCTTCATCGACCAGACCCTGGCCTTCGCCGCCCTGGACTCCGCGTCACTGGCCCTGCCCAGTGCCTCCCAGCGCGCCGACGAGGACAAGTGGCACTCCACCTACGCCCACCTGCCCCCCGACACCCACCCCCGCATCGCCGAGGCGGCGCCGCTGCTGGCCCGGCGCATGGTCACCAGCGCCTATCCGACGGCTCTGGAGATGCTGCTGGACAGCGCGGCCGGACGCCTCGGCGCCCAGCGGCCCTGAGGGCCGGGCCCGCCGTCCGCGTCCGGATCAGCGGCGCAGCGCCCGGGCCGCCGTCGCCGCCACCGCCTCGGCCAGCGCCGCCAGGGCGGGGGAGTCGAGTTTCCACTGCTGCCAGTACAGCGTGACGTCCGCGCTGCGGTCCGGCGCCAGCAGGACGAGGCGGCCCGCGGCCAGCAGCGGACCGGCCTGGGCCTCCGGCAGCATGCCCCAGCCCAGCCCCCCGGCGACCGCGTCGGCGAAGCCCTCGGAGGTGGGCACGTGGTGGCGCAGCGAACTCGCGGCCCCGTGGCCCAGCCGCCTGACGAAGGCGTCCTGGAAGTCGTCCTTGCGGTCGAAGACCACGACGGGCGCGTCGGGCAGCAGGTCCGGCAGGGGTCCGTCCAGATACCGCTCGGCGAACTCGGGCGCGGCGGCCGGCAGATAGCGCATCCGGCCCAGCGCGCGGACCGAGCAGCCCGGCACCGGATCGGGCGAGGAGGTCACCGCCGCCATCACCAGCCCCTCGCGCAGCAGCGCCGCGGTGTGGGCCTCGTCCTCCCGGTGCAGTTCGAAGCAGAGCCCGGGCGCCTGGGTGAGGGCTCCGAGGAACCAGGTCGCCAGCGAGTCCGCGTTCACCGCGACCGACACCCGCGTCGGCTCCCCGGCGCCGCTCAGCCCCAGCTCGCCGCGCGCGTCCCGCTCCAGCCGGGCCAGTTGCCGGGCGAACCGCACCAGTACCGCTCCGGACTCCGTCGGCCGCACCGGCTTGGTGCGCTGGAGCAGCACCCGGCCGGTGCGCTGCTCCAGCGCCTTGACCCGCTGGCTGACCGCCGAGGGGGTCAGGCGCAGGGCCGCGGCCGCCGCGTCGAACGTGCCCTCGTCCACCACGGCGAGCAGGGTCCGCACCTGCTCCAGGGGAAGCTCGCTCATCACGACGACTAATGCTACGTAAAAATCCTTAGCTGTACGCACGCTGATCACATGGCTAGCGTCGAGGGCATGAACCACGCCCTGACCGCCGCGGCCGCCGGATTCGGCACCGGGCTCTCCCTGATCGTCGCCATCGGCGCCCAGAACGCCTTCGTCCTGAGGCAGGGGGTGCGCCGGGACGCCGTGCTCGCGGTGGTCGGGATCTGCGCCCTGTCCGACGCGCTGCTCATCGCGCTCGGTGTCGCAGGGGTCGGCGCGGTCGTGGTGGCCTGGCCGGGCGTGGTGCGGGCGGTCGGCTTCGTGGGCGGCGTGTTCCTGCTGTGCTACGGCGCGCTCGCCGCCCGCCGTGTCCTGCGCCCCGGCGGCGGACTGCGGACGGAGGGGGAGGCGGTGGGCTCCCGGCGGCGGGCGGTGCTCACCTGCCTGGCCATGACCTGGCTCAACCCGCACGTCTACCTGGACACCGTGTTCCTGCTCGGCTCCCTCGCCGCCGACCGCGGCCCGCTGCGCTGGACCTTCGGCCTCGGCGCGGCCCTGGCCAGCCTCTGCTGGTTCGCCGCCCTCGGCTTCGGCGCCCGGCTGCTGGGCCGGTTCCTCGCCCGTCCGGCCGCCTGGCGCGTCCTGGACGGCCTGATCGCCGTGACCATGCTGGCGCTCGGCGCCGCCCTGGTCCTCGACGCCTGAGACGCGCCGGCACCCGCGCACGGTGGGCGCAACACGGTGGGCGGAAGACGCGGCCGGGCGGCCCGGCGGGTTCCTGCGACTGCGATAGTGGGCCTCGAATCGAAAGATGTATCGAGCAACCTCTGACGAGCGACCAGGAACCCCGTGGACACCAGCGAGAGCAGCGGCACCGAAGAGAGCAGCGGCACCGGACGGAAGACCACCGGCGAAGGAGCCGGGCCCGCCGATACCGGTGTCGCGGCCGCGCCGGCCCCGCCCGGGCGCGGCCGGCGCCGCTGGGCGATGGACACCCGGCCGCTGCGCTTCCCGGCCTACCGGCGCCTGTGGTCGTCGACCGTCGTCACCGCCGTCGGCAGCCAGCTCACCGCCGTCGCCGTGCCCAAGCAGATCTACGACATCACCCACTCCTCGGCCTGGGTCGGCTACGCCGGCGCGGCCGGGCTGGTGCCCATGGTGGTCTTCGCGCTGTGGGGCGGGGCGGTCGCCGACACGGTGGACCGGCGCAAGCTGCTGCTGGTCACCAACACCGGGATCGCCGTGACCTCGGTGCTGTTCTGCGCCCAGGCTGTCACGGGCCTGGACTCCGTCGTCGTGCTCATGCTGCTGCTCGCGCTGCAGCAGGCGTTCTTCGGCCTCAACTCCCCGGCCCGCAGCGCCTCCATCGCCCGCCTGGTGCCGGCCTCGGAACTGCCCGCGGCGAACGCGCTCGGCTCCACCGTGATGCAGACCGGCCTGGTCGTGGGACCGCTGCTGGCCGGTGTGCTGATCCCGGTCGTCGGGCTGCCCGGGCTGTACCTGATCGACGCGCTGGCGCTGTGCGTCACCGTGTGGGCGGTGTACCGGCTGCCCGCGCTGCCGCCGCTCGGCGGCCGGCCCGCCCGGCGGGCCGGGGTGCGCGAGGTCGTGGCCGGCTTCCGGTACATCGCCCGGCACGAGGTGCTGCTGCTGTCCTTCCTGGCCGACATCGTGGCCATGGTCCTCGGCATGCCCCGCGCCCTGTTCCCGCAGCTCGCCGCGGGGACCTACGCCCCCTGGGGCGCGGGTCTGGCGCTGGGCGTGCTGTTCGCCGCGATCCCGGTCGGCGCGGTGCTCGGCGGCCTGTTCTCCGGGGTCTTCTCCCGGGCCCGGCGCCACGGCCGGATGGTCATCGGCGCGGTCGTCGGCTGGGGGGTGGCCGTCGCGGGGTTCGGGCTGAGCGGCAACCTCTGGGTGGCCTTCGGCTTCCTCGCCGCGGCCGGTCTGGCCGACATGATCTCCATGGTGTTCCGCGGGGCCATCCTGCTGTCCGCCGCCACCGACGACATGCGCGGCCGGATGCAGGGCGTGTTCACCGTGGTGGTCGCGGGCGGACCGCGCCTGGCCGACGTGCTGCACGGCACCGCCGGTGCCGCGTTCGGCCCCGGGGCCGCCGTGGCGGGCGGGGGTGCGCTGGTCGTCGTGGTGATGGCGGCGCTGGCCGCCGCGGCGCCGGCCCTGCGCCGCTACCGGATCTGACCGGA
This sequence comes from Streptomyces cellostaticus, assembly GCF_023630175.1. Classification (GTDB taxonomy): domain Bacteria; phylum Actinomycetota; class Actinomycetes; order Streptomycetales; family Streptomycetaceae; genus Streptomyces; species Streptomyces cellostaticus_A. The sequence goes on from NZ_JALLIN010000053.1 coordinate 32,144, forward strand.
CGGGCCCCCGGGAGGCCCCGCGGGGACCGCCCCCGGCGGCTCAGAGCGGTCCACGCCGGCGGACCGCGTACTGGTCCATCAGCTTGCCCCGGGTGGTCTCCAGCCGGTGGGCGAGGATCTCGGCGACCGTCCGCACCAGCGACAGACCGAGCAGCGGGTCCTCCACGCTCAGCGCGAGCACCGACGGCCCGTCGAACTCGTAGGCCCGCACGTTGCTGAAGGCCACCGCGCCGAAGTCCCACTGGTACGGCGGGAACAGCCAGGACCAGCCGAGCATGTCGCCCGCGCCCAGCGTGGCCACGGTGACCCGCTGCCGGGAGGTGACCGGCTGGTCCAGGTGGACCGCGCCAGAGCGGATCACCCAGAAGCGGTCGGCGGTGCCGCCCGGCTCGAAGATGCGGGAGTCCTCCGGGAAGGAGACCTCCTTGGCCAGCTCCATCAGCCGCTCACGCTGCGCCTGCGGCAGGGCGGTCAGCAGTTTTATCGCTTTGGTCATGGCGCGGGACTCCTCGCCGGCGGCGGTCGGGGTGTGTTCCCCAAGCCCATTTCAGCCGCTGCCGCCGTCCCGGGCACCTCGAAGGAGCGGTGCACGGCCCCCGCACGTGCCTGCGGGCATGAGAAAGCCCTGGCTGGACGGGGGAGGCCAGCCAGGGCCGTATGTGGTGGTGAGGGAGGACGGTTCCGGTCGACCCCGTCACCACGTATGTATGAACGATAAACCATCTCGCGACCATTCGCCCAATCGGAAGCGGGTCAGGTGGCCTGTTTCACTGCTTCACCCCGCTCCGTTCCGCCGGTGCCGCGCCCGGGTCCACGATCTCCTCCAGTACACGCAGCACCGCCTCGTACGCCCCGGCCCGGACCGAGGCCTCCCGCGACCCCTCCGGATCGGTCGCCGTCAGGCTCTGCGCCTGATCCCGCCAGGCCCGTTCCTGCCCGGCCGCCCAGTCCTTGCCCCGCCTGATCCGCCGCAGCAGTTCGTCCGCGTCCACGACATCCGTCATACGGTCCGCCTACCCGCCCGGCGCCCGGTGATGACAAGGACACCGGGGTGTTTGAGGACGCCGGGAGGGGTCAGCCGAACATCAGGCCCGGTTGATCCGGGCAGCACGATGGGAGGGAAGCCATGCGCGAGACGCACAGGACCGACTCCCCGGCGGCCCCGCGGGAGTTGCGCCGGGCACTGCCGTGCCGGCCGGCGGACGCCCGCAGAACCGTCCAGCGGGCGGTCGCCGAGTGCTGCCGGGACTGCGCCGTCCGGTGCGACGACGACGCGCTGGACGACGTCCTGCTCGTCACCTCGGAACTCACCACCAACGCCATCCTGCACGGCGGGGGCATCACCGGATTCGACGTCGACGTCGACAGCGGCGGGGTGAGCGTGTCGGTCAGCGACCGCAGCGACGAGGTCCCGGTGGTCCGGGCGCCGGTGGACGAACGGGGCCGCAACCGGCTCGGCGGCCGCGGCTGGCCCATCGTGTGCCTGCTGGCCCGCGACGTCAACGTGGCCGGGCTGCCCCGCGGAGGCAAGCGGATCACCGCCGTCGTACCGCTGGCCTGAGAGCGGTAGGAGAAGTTCCGTTGGCGGCGTTTGCCGTGCATGCGCAGGGGCAGACGGAACCTCGTGCTTCGGACCGGAGGCGCGCGCCCAGCGGGATGACACATCCTCGGGCCCCCTCCGGCGGCCTGTGCTCGCATCCCGCGGCGAACCCTGACAGCACCGTTCGGGCCGGGACCGGGAACCACGGTCCGGTGCCCCGCCCGGAAACCACGTTCAGGAGCGATTCCGCATGCTGACCGACGAGTCGACAAGCCCTTCGGGCACGCCCGGCACCCCCACCGCCGCCGCCCCGGCCCCCGCGCCCGGGCGGCGGACCCATGACGACGCCCCTGCCACCGCGGACCTCTTCGCCCGCCTGGCGGAGCTGGCGGACGGGCCCGAGCGGGACGCGGTGCGCGACGAACTCGTCGCCGCCTGGCTGCCCATGGCCCACCGGATAGCGGGCCGCTTCCGGGACCGGGGGGAGTCCGTCGAGGACCTGCGGCAGGTGGCCGCGCTCGGGCTGGTCAAGGCCATCGACCGCTTCGACCCGTCCCGGGGAGCCTTCGAGAGCTACGCCGTGCCGACCATCACCGGCGAGGTCAAGCGGCACTTCCGGGACCGCATGTGGGCCCTTCGGGTGCCCCGCCGCGTCCAGGAACTGCGCAACCGGGTCCGCGTGGCCCGCCGGGAACTCACCCAGACGCCCGGCAGCCCCGAGCCCACCCCCGCCGCCATCGCGGCCCACACCGGCCTCACCGAGGAGGAGGTCACCGCGGGCACGGAGGCGCTGGAGAGCTTCAGCACCCTCTCGCTGGACGCGGAACTGGCCACCGGCGACGACGGCTACAGCCTCGCCGACGCGCTCGGCGCGGCCGACGGCGCGTACGACGTCGTCGTCGACCGCGAGGCCGCCAAGGAGGGACTGCGCCGGCTGCCCGAACGGGAGCGGGCCATCCTCTACATGCGCTTCTTCGAGGACATGACGCAGAGCCGGATCGCCGACCGGCTCGGCATCTCCCAGATGCACGTCTCCCGGCTGATCAGCCGAAGCTGCGCCCGGGTGCGCGACGAGGTGCTGGGGCCGCGCCAGGGCGTCCGCGGGTCCCGGTGACCCTCCGGCCCGGGCCCGCGGTGGGACCCTCCGGCCCGGACCCGGGCCGGTGCCGATACGGGCGCTCCGGGTGAACGCTCACCTCACACGGGGCTCGGGTGCCACACCGAGCGGACGCCCCAGGCCCGACACCGACTCGTCCAGCCGCTGCAGATGGCGCAGCACCCGGTCGGTCACCCGGCCGTAGCGCGGGCTGCGCGGGGTGCCCGGCTCCAGCAGGGACGCGATGCTGGGGCCGGTCTCGAGCGCCGCCGCCGTCCGCGGGTCCGCCACCCGGGCGGCGATCGACTCGATGTTCCGCACGATCCGCCGGCCCACCGTGCGCAGCCGCGGATCCGCCGCCATGGACGGGTGCGTGGGCAGCAACTCGGCCGTGGCCGCCAGGGAACGGGCGTGGTAGGCGCAGGTCTCCAGCAGCGCCATCACGTACCGGGCGGTGTCGCGGCGGGAGCGCAGCGGGGTGACCGGGTGGGTCAGCGGCTGGGTCGCGGCCCTCAGGTCGGCCAGCGCCTGGTCCAGCTCGCGGGCCTTGTCGACCAGGTCGGCCGGCGCTCCGCCGCTGAGCTGGTCGGCGGCGGACCGGGTGACCTCCGCCAGCCTCTCGAGAACGTCGACGAGCAGGTCGTTGGTGCGCCGGTCGGTGTGGATCGGCAGCACGACGGCCGCCGCGATCACCCCGCAGGCCGCGCCCAGCGCCGTCTCCTCCACCCGCAGCACCAGCACCGACAGGCTGTAGGTGTTCAGCAGCGTGTACAGCAGCCCCAGCATCGCCGTGACGAAGAACGACATCAGCGTGTACGACAGGGGCGCGGTGTAGAACATCGTGAAGACGAACAGCAGCACCAGCACGAACGCCGTCCACGCGTGGTTCCCGACCAGTGCGGCGAGCCCGATGCCGGCCACCACGCCGAGCACGGTGCCGAGCAGGCGCCGGTAGCCCTTCACCAGGATCTCGCCGGTGGACGCGGTGTTGATGAACACGATCCAGCAGGTCAGCACCGCCCAGTACCAGCGCTGGCTGGACAGCAGTTCGCCACCGGCGATGGCGAGCGCGGAACCGACCGCGACCTGCACGGCGGCCCGGGTGGTGGGCCGCCCCAGCCCGGTCGGCTCCGGCTTGGCCTCGTCCTCCTCGCTGACCTCGATGCCGACGTCCTCGGCGTCCAGTTCCTCGCGGGAGCGGGCCGTGGCCGGGGTGTCGTCGGACTCGTCCTGCGGCCCGTCCAGGGCGATGCGCAGTCCCAGTACGGCCCGGCCGGCCTCGCCGACGCCCCGGAAGACGTCCTGCACGGCCGGTGAGGCCTGCGGCAGGTTCTCCTCCTCGCGGTAGCCGAGCAGCCGGTTGCGCAGATGCGCCAGCGCCGTCCCCGAGGCCTCACCGGCCGGCCGCATCGCCAGCAGGCGCAGTGCCGCCAGATCCCGGCGGAGCTGATCGGTGGCCCCGTCGCGCACCGGCAGTTCGCCGCCGGACGGCAGGTGGGCGCCGGGCAGGTGCAGGGTCAGGGTGTCGGTCCGTTCGGCGCTGCGCGCGGTGAGCAGCAGCAGCCCGAGCCGCTCGGCGGCGATCTCGGCGTCCGCGATCCGGCGCTGCAGCAGCCGCGCCGCCGCCTCGTCGGCGGTGCCGTCGGCGAGCCTGCCCTGGATCATCAGCGCCGTCTCGTGCAGCCGCGCGGTACGGGTGCGCAGTTCCCGCAGCACCTTGTCGGCGTCGTCGGGGCCGGCGTCCAGCAGTTCGAGCTGGGTGGCGAAGAGCTGGCCCAGCCGGGCGCGGAACGCGCGCCGCAGCCGGTCCAGGGTGCCCGCCGGGGTCTGCGGCAGCAGGACGAAGCGGGCCAGGGCGGCGCAGCCGAACGCCACGGTGATCACGACGTACAGGGCGGGCAGCGCGGCCGGGGCCGCGCCCACGAACAGCGAGAGGAAGTAGACCTGGAAGCCGACCAGGCCCAGGGCCGTGCCGCGGTCGCCGAACCTGCGGCCGTAGACCGCGCCGAAGATGAGCACGACGAAGAACAGGTCCCCGACGAGGACCCGCTGGTTGAGGTACGCCCCCAGGGAGACCGAGGCGAGCGCCACCGGCAGGCCCAGCGCCAGGGTGACGGCCTGCCGGGGGCGCTGCTTCTCCCGGATGGCGAAGGTCGCCGCCATCGCCGCGATGGCCCCGGCGACCAGTTGCGGCACCGGGAACCGCAGCACGGCCAGCACCACCAGGGTCAGGGCGATGGCGCTGACCGTGCGCAGGCCCGCGGTGAGCCTGAGCAGTCCGGGATCGGACGCGGCCAGCCGGTCCCACATCCCTGCCCACCCCGACCGAACCGCTTCCCTCACGCGCCGCGCTCTCTCCCGTGCCCGTACTTGATCCACTCACCAGCATGGCACGGGAGCCCGGACTACCTGCCCTCGGCGAGCGTGTGCGCCACCAGGGCGTTGGCGTGGCCGTGGCCGAGCCCGTGCTCGTCCTTCAGCCAGGCGACCAGCTCCATGTGCCGCGTCAGCGGCGAGGAACGGATCAGCTCCTGCCACTCGCCGACCGGACGGCCGTACTTCTTCTCGATCGCGGGGAAGTAGCTCGCCGGGCCCTTCACGGTCTTCGCGGTCATGCCGGTGTCCCTTCGTGTGACGTCCTCTGGTCACCGTGGAAGACCGCCGGCCCGCTGGAAAGTGATCGGCGGTCCCCGGTGATCCCGGTCACATCAGGGGCTGCCGGCGGTCTGCCCCTCCACCCGGGCGCGCACCTGCTCCGGGGTCAGATAGGAGTCCGTGTACTCGAAGTCCTTCAGCCGGGCCGGCTTGCGCGCCTGGAAGCCGGTGCGCACGAAGTCGTCACCGGCGATCGCGTTCAGCAGCCAGTTGGTCACCACCCGCGTCTTGGCGACGTTGGTGCGCAGCGCCCCGAGGTGGTAGCCGCGGGCCACCGCCTGGGCCGGGACACCGCGCAGCTCGACGCCCAGCGGCTTGGACACGGCGTCCTTGCCGCCGAGGTCGACGACGAGTCCGAGGTCGTGGTGCACGTACGGCTCGAGCGGCTGGTCGCGCAGGGCCGCGATGACGTTGTCGGCGACCTTCCTGCCCTGCCGCTGGGCGTGCTGGGCCGTGGGCGGGCAGACCGCGCCGTCGCCCTTGGCGACGTCCGGCACGGCCGCCGAGTCGCCGAGCGCGAACACCCCGTCGTGACCGGGCAGGTTCATCTCGGCGTCGACCGCGAGCCTGCCCCGGACCGTCTCCGCTCCCAGCGTGGCGATGAGCGGGCTGGCGACCACACCGGCCGTCCAGATCAGCGTGTGGGTCGGCACCACCCGGCCGTCGGTGAAGGTGACCTCCTCCGCGCCGGCCTTGTCGATCGACACGCCCAGTGAGACGTCGATGCCGCGCCGTTTGAGGATCTCCTGCGCGCTGCGGCCGAGCTTGTCGCCCAGCTCCGGCATGAGCCTCGGCGCGATGTCGATCAGGTGCCACTTGATCAGGCCCGGGTCCAGCCGCGGATAGCGCTGCACGGCCGCGTGCGTCAGCCGCTGCAGGCAGGCGGCGGTCTCCGTGCCCGCGTAGCCGCCGCCGACCACCACGAACTGCAGCCGCGCCGCCCGCTCGGCCGGGTCGTCGCTGGCGTCCGCGAGGTCGAGCTGCGAGATGACGTGGTCCCGGATGTACGCGGCCTCGGCGAGGGTCTTCATGCCGAAGGCGTGCTCGGTGAGCCCCGGGATGTCGAACGTACGCGTCACGCTGCCGGGAGCCAGCACGATGTAGTCGTAGCGCTCGTTGACGAGCTTGTCGGTGATGGTGCGCACGACGCAGACCTTCGACTTCAGGTCCACGCCGACCGCCCCGCCCGGGATGATCCGGGTGCGGTACTTCCTGCTGCGGCGCAGCGACAGGGCGATCGACTGCGGCGTGAGCACGCCGGAGGCGACCTGGGGGAGCAGGGGGAGGTAGAGCTGATAGGCGACCGGCGTCACCAGGGTGACGTCGGCCTCGTTGGGGGTGAGTTTCCGCTCCAGGCGGCGGACGCACTCGACTCCGGCGAAGCCTGCGCCAACCACCAGGATCCTGGGTCGTGTCACGGTGTCCATCCCTCTCTGCGGCTCCAGGCGGTCCGACTTGACGTCGTACGCCTGCCCCGGATCGCTGCGACCATCTCGATCCCATCGCGACTCGGGCCGCTCCGCGAGCCGGCTGCGGCAGGCAGACGAACGCGTGGGAGGCACGGGCGTGCCCCCGCGGAGCCGGAGTATCCGGATCCCGCCCGGCTACACGTCACCACCACGATCCGGCCCGCCGGGCCTGTCACCAGGGCAGGAACACATGAACGTCCTTGCCCTCGTCCTGGACCACGACGCTCACCTGGTCGCACAGCGTGTGCACGAGGTGCCAGCCGATGCCGCCGCCCCCCGCGTTCGGGTGGAAGGGCCGCGGCTCGGGCCGGGTGGTGCTGGAGTCGTGCATCGTCACGTGCACCCCGTCGAAGGTGCGGCGCATGTGCAGGCCGAACGGCCCGGGAGCGTACTGGATGACGTTGGCGGCCAGCTCCGTGACCACCAGCAGGATGTCGTCCCAGTACTCCGGAGCGGTCGGCGGGGCGTTCCGTGCCAGGTCGCACAGGAACTCCTCGGCGGCCAGCCGGGCACCCGTGACATTGCGCAGTTCACCCGGGAAGGAGTACGTGCGCTCGTACCTCTCCTCCGAAGGCGGTGTTTCGTCCCAACGAGGCTCCGTCGACATCTCGCATTCCCCGGCCCCGGCGGCGGGGGCCGGGCGGCCCCTTCCGACCAGGGCGGTCGTCGTTGCTGATCACTCCCAAGCTGCGGGTTCCCACAGCCGCCGCGGATATCCGCGGATATTGGTTCCCCCTCGCGCCTGCCGTGCTCGGGACGGGCGTCCCCGCCCGTCGCACCGCGCGAGTACGTCCAGGACGCGGGCGATGCTCCGCGGTGCCGCGCACCGCACCGCACCGGACGCCGCGAGCTCTCCGGCGAACCCTCCCGGTCACGGCACTAGCGGAAGACGTCGTCCACCTCGTCCCAGTCGGCCGGCTCCTGGACGGCCGGCCGCCGCGCCGGCCGGGGCCGGGCCTCGTACATCGCGTCGATCTCGGCGGCGTAATGCCGCGCGATGGCGTCGCGGCGCAGCTTCAGCGACGGCGTGAGCAGACCGTTGTCCGGGGCGAACGGCTCCGGGAGGACACGGTAGACCCTGATGGACTCGCCGCGGGAGACCGCGCTGTTGGCCGAGGCGACGGCCCGCGCGATCTCCTCCATGAGCGCGTTCTCCTCACGGGCCTCCCGGGCGGCCGACTCGCCCTGCAGTGTCAGCGCCGCCCGCCAGTGCGCGAGGAACTCCGGGTCCAGGGTGATCAGGGCCCCCACGCAGGGCCGGTCGTCGCCCACCACCACCGCCTGGTGCACCAGCGGATGCAGCCGCAGCCGCTGCTCCAGCGGTGCCGGTGCCACGCTCTTCCCGCCGCTGGTGATCAGGACGTCCTTCTTGCGGCCGGTGATCGTGAGATACCCCTCGGAGTCCAGCCGGCCGATGTCCCCGGTGGCCAGCCAGCCGCCGCGCAGCGCGCCCCGGGTGCGCCGCTCGTCGCCGACGTAGCCCTGGAACACCGACGGTCCGTGCACCAGGATCTCCCCGTCGTCGGCGATCCGGACCTCGGTCCCCGGCAGCGGACGGCCCACGGTCCCGGACTTCTCCCGGCCGATCGGCTGCATGGTGATCCCGCCTGAGCTCTCCGTCAGGCCGTAGCCGTCGTGGATGCGCAGGCCGATGCCCTCGTAGAACAGGGACAGTTCGCGGCTGAGGGGCGAGCCGCCCGAGCTGCCCCGTGCCGCCCGGCCGCCGAGCGCCTCGCGCAGCTTGCGGTACACCGTCCGCTCGTACAGGGCGTGCTGCAGCCGCAGGTCCAGTCCCGGGCCGGGTCCGCGGCCGAGCCGCCTGCGCTCCTGGGCATCGGCGAAGTCCCGCGCGGTCTGCGCCGCCCGCTCGAACAGGGCGCCGCGGCCCGCCTCGTGGGCCGTCCGCAGGAACGTCTTGTACAGCTTCTCGAACACCGACGGCACCCCGTACAGGTACGTCGGCCGGAAGCTGCGCAGCGCCGACGCGAGAGCGGCGCCGGTCATCTCGGGCTCGTGGGCCATCAGCACGCCGCCGCGCAGGCACATCTGCTGGATCATGATCCCGTACACGTGGGAGAAGGGCAGGAAGGCGAGCACGGACGCCTGCTCGCCCGGCGGCGCCGCCGTGTGTCCCCAGCCGGCCAGCAGGGTGTCGCACGGGTAGGCCAGGCCGCGGTGGCTCAGCGCGCAGCCCAGTGGCCGGCCCGAGGTGCCCGAGGTGTAGGCGATGGCCGCCGTCGCGTCCGGCAGCACGATCCGGCGCAGCGAGTCCACCGTGGTCAGCGGTACCGGCGCACCCTGCTCGGACAGCCGGGGCAGGGCTTCCGCGTCGAGCTGCCAGACGTGCCGCAGGCGCGGCAGCCGCGTGCACACGGTGCCCACGGTCATCGCGCCCTGCTCGTCCTCCACCACGATCGCCACGCAGCCCGCGTCCCGCAGGATCCACTCCACCTGGTCCCGCGAGGACGTCGGGTGCACCGGGACGACCTCGGCGCCGACGGCCCACAGCGCGTGGGCGAACACCGTCCACTCGTACCGGGTCCGGGACATCAGGGCCACCCGGTGCCCGGGCGAGATCCCGGCGGCCACCAGGCCCTTGGCCAGGTCGGTCACCTCGTCCCGCAGCTCCACCGCCGTCACCTCCTCCCAGCCGCCGGGCACCGCGTCCGAACGGCGGGCCAGGACCGGCAGGGCCGGTGACCGTTGCGCGGTCTCGAAGACGCTGTCGGCGAGCCCGCCGGTCAGCGGGCGTGCGGCTGCCGGAGCGAGGGCGTCGTCGCGCATGCGCTGCTCCCAGGGTGTACGGAGGGTGACTCCGCCGGTCGGCTCTGTGCCGGCGGTGCTCGAATCTAGCCCAGGCAACCGGTTTCGGGACCCGGATCAGGCAAGTCGTGACCGGGTGATGATCTGGGCGTGTCCGGGGGGAGGGGGGAGGCACCACCCCGCGGACCTCGGTCCGCGGCAGGAGCGGACCACGGGGCCGTGCCCCGGAGGCGGAGTCCCGCCCGGCGGACTCCGCCTCCGGGGCACGGCAGACCCGGGACCGGGGCCCGGGGAGGCCTGATCCGCCCAGGGGCCGGGCCCATGCGCCGACGCCGCCGGTCCGCCTCGCCCCGAGGGCCGTCCCGTGGTCCCCGGTGGGCGCACGACGACGGCCGAGGCGCCTCGCCGCGTTGTCGTACCGCCCGGGTACGCCCGGTGCGAGGACGGCCCCCGCCTCGCGGCGCACCGCGTCCGGCACCGTGCGCCGGTCCACCGGGATCGCGGGACGGTCCTCGGAGGCCGTTGCGAGAGTCCCGTCATCCGGCCGCGGGGCGGGGGGGGGGACTTCCGCAACCGTCTCCGGCCCGGATCGCGCCGCTCCTCGCGCCGCTCCTCGCGCCGCTCCTCGCGCCGCTCCTCGCGCCGCTCCTCGCGCCGCTCCTCGCGCCGCTCCTCGCGCCGCTCCGGTGACTGACCGGCGCCCGGGCGCGGCCGGCCGGGGGCGGACGACGTCAGTCCTGGGTGCGGCGCACACACTCCGTGACGACGTCCCGCAGACTGCCGCCGCTCTCCACCAGCAGCCGCTGCTCGCGGGCGCCGTTGCCCCGGCGCAGCAGCACCTCGACGGCCTCCGCGGCCCGGGTCGCGTCCCCGCTCTCCCGCAGCGCGTCCGAGGTGTGCTCCAGCAGTGCGCGCACCACCTCGGCGGCGGGGCGGGGCCGCAGGACGCCGGGGTCGAGCAGGTCTCCGTCCAGGCCGGACCGGGCGGCCTGCCAGGCGGCCAGCCTCAGCAGGCTCACGCTGTGGTCGGCCGGCGGCCGGCCGTCCCGCCACTCCCGTGCCGCCGTCTCCACCAGGGCGCGGACCAGCACGGCGACGAGGACGGCGGTGTCCGCGCGCAGGCACACGTCCGCGACCCGCACCTCCACGGTCGGGTAGGTCGCGGACAGCCGGGCGTCGAAGTAGACCATCCCCTCGTCCAGGATGACCCCGGTCGCCACCATGTCCGCCACCCGCCGGTGGTACCGCTCGGCCGAGCCGAACAGCTCCGTCGGCCCCGCCGACGGCCAGCGCCCCCACACCTGGCTGCGGTAGCCGGCGTAACCGGTGTCCCGGCCCTGCCAGTAGGGCGAGTTGGCGCTCAACGCGGTCAGCGCCGGCAGCCACGGCCGGATCCGGTCCAGGACCGCGACACCTTCCTCGTCGGACGCCACCGACACATGCACATGGCACCCGCACACCAGTTGGTCCCGGGTGGCGATGCCGTACTGCCCGGCCATCCACTGGTAGCGGTCGTTCATGCTGATCGACGGGCTGACCGGGAGCGGGGAGCCGGCGAGCGCGGCGACCGCGCAGCCGATCTCCCCGGCGTGCCGTGCCGCCTCCTTGCGGCAGCGCACGATCTCCGCGCCGAGAGCCGCCATGTCCGACTGGGGATGGGTGGCGAACTCCAGCATCTGCCCGAACAGCTCCTTCTCGAAGACGTTCTGGCCGGGGTCGTCCTGAGCGGCGCGTGCCAGGACGGCGGCCGACAGAGCCCGGGGGTCGCCGCTGTCCGGGTCGACCAGAAGGAGTTCCTCCTCCACTCCCACCGTGCGCAAGGTCGTGCCGTCCTTCCGTCCGTGCCCCCGGGGGCAGCCGCGAGTCCGTACGAACCCGACTGCCCCCGGGGCGGCGGTCGACACCCGCGGCTCAGCTCCCGGGGCTCAGCCAGACCGTGGCGAGCGGCGGCAGGGTGAGCCGCAGGAACCCGTCCTCGGGCCTGAGTGCCCCGGGCGCGCCGACCCCGACGCCGCCGCCGCCGTAACGGACGTCGTCGGTGTTCAGCGCCTCCGTCCAGGCGGGAACCTCCTCGGGCACCCACAGGCGGTAGTCGTGCCGGACGACCGGGGAGAGGTTCGACACCGCCAGCAGCGGGACCCCGGCGGCGTCGAACCGCAGGAACGCGAAGACGTTGTCCTCGGCGGCGTCGCACAGCACCCAGCGGAATCCGCCCGGATCGGTGTCCCGCTGCCACAGCGCGGGGGTGTCCCGGTACCGCGTGTTCAGGTCCCGGACCAGGTCCCGCACGCCGCGGTGGTCGCCCGCCGCGCAGTGGTCGGCGTCCAGCAGCCACCACTCCGGCCCGTGCGCCTCCGACCACTCCGCTCCCTGGGCGAACTCCTGCCCCATGAACAGCAGCTGCTTGCCGGGGTGGGCCCACATGAAGCCGAGGTAGGCGCGGTGGTTGGCCCGCCGCTGCCACCAGTCGCCCGGCATCTTGGACACCAGCGCCTGCTTGCCGTGCACGACCTCGTCGTGCGAGATGGGCAGGACGTAGTTCTCGGTGTAGGCGTACACCATCGAGAAGGTCATCTCGTTGTGGTGGTACTTGCGGTGCACCGGCTCCTTCTGGATGTACTCCAGCGAGTCGTGCATCCAGCCCATGTTCCACTTCAGCCCGAAGCCGAGCCCGCCGCCGTCCGTCGGCCGGGTCACCCCGTCCCAGGCGGTGGACTCCTCGGCGATGGTCACCACCCCGGGGCAGCGCCGGTAGACGGTCGCGTTCATCTCCTGCAGGAAGGCCACCGCGTCCAGGTCCTCGCGCCCGCCGAACACGTTCGGCGTCCACTGCCCGGAGTCGCGCGAGTAGTCCCGGTAGAGCATCGAGGCGACGGCGTCCACGCGCAGTCCGTCGATGTGGAACTCCTCGCACCAGTACACCGCGTTGGCGACGAGGAAGTTCCGTACTTCGGTACGTCCGTAGTCGAACACGAACGTGCCCCAGTCCGGATGCGTCGCGCGCCGGGCGTCCCCGGGCTCGTACAGCGGGTCCCCGTCGAAGCCGGCCAGCGCCCAGTCGTCCTTGGGGAAGTGCGCCGGCACCCAGTCCATGATCACGCCGATCCCGGCCCGGTGGCAGGCGTCCACGAAGTACCGGAAGTCGTCCGGCGAACCGAGCCGGGCGGTCGGGGCGTAGTAGGAGGTGACCTGGTAGCCCCAGGAGGGGCCGTAGGGGTGCTCCATCACCGGCATCAGCTCGACGTGGGTGAAGCCCAGGTCCTTGACGTACGCCGGGAGCTGCTCGGCCAGTTCACGGTAGGTCAGCCCCTTGCGCCAGGACGGCAGATGGACCTCGTACACGGAGAACGGCGCCTGGTGCACGGGGGTGTCGGCGCGGTGCGCCAGCCACTGTCCGTCGCCCCACTCGTGGTGCGCCGCCGTCACCACGGAGGCCGTGTCGGGCGGCGTCTCGGTACGGCGCGCCATCGGGTCCGCCTTGAGGAACCGGTCGCCGTACCGCGAGGTGATCTCGAACTTGTACCGCGCCCCCTCGCCGACGCCGGGCAGGAACAGCTCCCACACACCGCACGCGCCCAGCGAGCGCATCGGGTACTGCGTGCCGTCCCAGTAGGTGAAGTCGCCGGCGACGCGCACGCCCTGGGCGTTCGGCGCCCAGACGGTGAAACGGGTGCCCGCCACGTCGTGGTGGGTCATGGGCTCGGCACCGAGTGCCCGCCACAGTCGCTCGTGCCGGCCCTCGCGGATCAGGTGGAGGTCCAGCTCGCCGAGCGCGGGCAGGAAGCGGTACGGGTCGTGCGTCTCCTGCTCGCCGTCGTCGTAGACCACCCGCAGCGTGTAGGACGGGATCGCCTCGTACGGCAGCACGGCGGCGAAGAGGCCGCCGCCCTCCGAGACGAGGTCGTGCCGTTCGCCGTCGACCACGACGCGCACGGCGCGGGCGTTCGGGCGCAGCGCCCGGAACAGGACGCCGCCCGGCACGGGGTGGGCACCCAGCAGAGCGTGCGGGTCGTGGTGGGCGCCGCCCAGCAGCCGGTCGCGCTCCGCGGGGTCGAGCGGCGGGGCCGCGACCGCGTCGGGTCCGGCGGACTCGGGAAGCACGGTGTCGCGCAGTGCCATGACGTCAGCCTCCCCACACGGCGAGCCGCTTGATCGCCGCCATCGGTACCGGCAGCCAGTCCGGCCGGTGTCTCGCCTCGTACAGCACCTCGTAGACCGCCCTGTCCGTCTCGTGCGCGCGCAGCAGCGCGTGCTTCTTGCGTGGGTCCCAGCCGGCGCGGGCCGCGTAGCCCGCGCAGAAAGCCTCCCGGCAGCGGCGCGCCCACTCGGGACGCCAGGGGCGGCGCTGCCGGGCCGCGTAGTCGAAGGAGCGCAGCATTCCGGCCACGTCCCGCACCGGGGACTGCGGGACCCGCCGCTCGGCGAGCGGCCTGGACGGCTCCCCCTCGAAGTCGATGACGAACCAGTCGCGCCCGGCGCGCAGCACCTGCCCGAGGTGCAGATCGCCGTGGATGCGCTGGGCGGGCGGCCCGGTGTCGCAGGTGGCCAGCGCGCCGAAGGCGGCGCGCAGTCCGGGGACGTAGGGACGCAGACCCGGTACGGCGTGCGCGGCGGCGTCCAGCCGTGCGCACATCGCCTCCGCCGTACGCCCGTTCTCGCCCGGCCCGGCGGGCGGGAAGGCCTCGGCCAGGGCCAGGTGCACCTCGGCCATGGCCCGTCCCAGTCCGCGGGCCTCGGCGGTGAAGTCCTCGCCCGCGGCGAGCGCGTGCAGGGCCAGCGTCCAGCCGTCGGTCGCGTCGGGCAGGAACGGCTGCAGCACGCCCAGCGTGGCCGGCCGGGGAGCGGTCGTACTGAACCAGGCGACCGGGGCGGGCACCCGGGCGCAGCCCTGCGCGGCCAGCGCGCCGGGCACCTCCAGGTCGGGGTTGACGCCCGGCTGGACACGGCGGAACAGCTTCAGGATGTACGCGTCGCCGTAGACGATGGAGGAGTTGGACTGCTCGGCGTCCAGCAGCCGCGGCGGCAGGCCGCCGGGCAGTTCCACCGCCGGGGCGGTCTCGAAGCGCAGCGGTCCCGCCGACCCGGGGCGGCGCAGCCGCTCCAGGAGCAGATGGGCCGAACGCGGGTCGTGCAGGGCGTCGTAGACGGCGAGTCCGGTCAGCGGCCCCTGTCCGGCCCGCCCGATGAACGCCCGCTCCAGCCGCGGGACGACGTGCTCGCGCAGCCCGAGCAGGAGCTGGTAGCAGTCGCCGGGCGGGGGAGTGCCGCCCGGTGTGGGCACCGGCGCGTGCGTGGCGTGCACCAGCAGGTGCAGGCACCCGGGGAACAGCTCGGTCACGGACAGCACCGACAGATCGGTGACCGGCCGGTCCTTGCCCGCGAACCAGCGTTGCTCGGGCAGCCATTCGCGCAGCAGTCCGCCCAGCGAGGCCAGTGGCCGGTCGGTTCCGGCCGTGGTTCTCGGCCGGAGGGTGATGGTCTTCGGCATGGTGACGCGTCCTTTCCTCGGTGCCGGGCGCTCAGCGGCGGCGGCCGATGCGGGATGCGACTCGGGTGAGCCGGAACCAGTAGAAGCCGTGGCCCGCGAGGGTCAGCAGGTACGGCAGTTCGCCGATGGCCGGGAACCGCACCCCGCCGATCAGCTCCACGGGATGCCGTCCGTCGTAGACCCGCAGGTCGAGTTCGGTGGGCTGGGCGAACCGGGAGAAGTTGTTGACGCACAGCACCAGGTCGTCGCCGTACTCGCGCAGGAACGCCAGGACCGCCGGGTTGGACGACTGCAGTTCGGTGTAGGACCCGAGCCCGAAGGCGGGGTTCTGCTTGCGGATCTCGACCATGCGGCGGGTCCAGTGGAGCAGCGACGAGGGCGACGACATGGACGCCTCGACGTTGGTGACCTGGTAGCCGTGGACCGGGTCCATGATGGTGGGCAGGAACAGGCGCCCCGGGTCGCACAG
>NZ_JALLIN010000054.1 GCF_023630175.1 Streptomyces cellostaticus
TGAGGCGGCCGGCATCAAGAGTTGGATCCAGCGCGCGTTCGACCAGGCGATGGGGCAGAGCGGCCACACCTTCAATGGCTCCGCCGTCGGCGACATCGAGGTGTACGAAGCCCACGAAGCCAAGCAGTACGCGAACCAGATCCTGGACGGCGACAAGCTTCAAGGCGATGACCTGAAGGAGTGGCAGCGCCTCATGCGCGACAACGCCCATGACAAGGCCTTCAGCCAGACCCTCCTCAACTCCCTCGGCGCGGACAGGACCCTCAAGCTCACCAACAAGATCGACGACTTGGCGTACTACGACGACACCAAGGGCAAGAACGCCTATCTGCAGATCAACGGAGGCCTGGCCGACTCGCTGGCGACCGCCACCCGTGTCCCGGACTTCAAGGACCCGAACGGCAAGCACCTGTCCTTCGGCTCGAAGGGGTACAACGACGCCTTCGACAACTGGCTGCGGACCAAGGACGCCCAGTTCTACATCAAGTTCGGCAACGACCTGAGGGAACACGGCACCGACGAGTACGACCTCAAGGCTGCTGGGGAAGTCAACAGGGTTGCCAAGGAACACGGCCAGCAGGTGCGGGGCTACCAGAGCCTGGTCACCCTGATGCAGCAGGGACACGGCAGCTACTCACCGCAGTTCCTCTCCGATGTCACCGACGGCGCGATCGCCGCGGAGAAGGACCACCCGAACGCCTGGGACCTTTATGGCAATTTCGACGGCAAGAACGGTGACGGCTGGTTCGCCAATGACCCGGTTGACGGCGCCCTGGGTATCATGGCCCGTGATCCGGAGGCGTCCGCCGGCTATCTCGATCCGCACGCCGATGGCAGCAACGACCGCCTCCACTACCTCCTCAAGGACCGGGACTGGAACGTCGTCAATACCACCGAATGGCGGGGTGAGCGTGAAAGCGTCGGGCCCGATGCCCTGGACGTGGACGGTCGCGAGGGACTGGGCGACGCCCTGACCGCGGCGGCCACGGGGGTCGACCCGCATGGGTCCCGCCCGGTGGGACCGACGTCGCACACGGACGCCAACGACAGGGTGTTCGTGCACGCGCTGGACCTCCTGTCCCAACAGGGAGAGGACATGCCGTCGTCCCTGCGCGACGACATGGCGAAGATCATGACCAATCACGGTCACGAGACGTATGTGGCGATGAGCGATCCGAGCGGCGATCGGCACCCCGCCGACGGCCCGAACCTGAGCCGTGACCAGGTGCTGGAGATGACGAAGTAGATATCGCGAAGCGAGAACTCCTACAACCTGCTTCATACGGGCATGAACTACGCCATCATGGACGACATTCACGACCCTTTGCGACGCCCGGAAGACACCCTCCACGCGGCCGGCAGCGCGGTCGGCTTCATGGAGGAGGGCAGGTACCTCGCGCTCAAGGGTAACCAGCACGACTACACGTGGGACAAGGCATGGAGTTACCACCTCACCGGTGGGATGCTGAACTTCGTCCCCGTCTACGGCGACGCCTTGCAGCGTGGAGCCGACGCGATCACCAGTGCCTGGATCATGGACGAACAGCAACATCAGGCGGACAAGCTGACCAGCGACAGTCAGGCGACCTTCCATCATCGCCAAAACCAGCTGAACGCCATTGCCCACCAGTGGTACGCGACCAACTCCCAATGGGCCGACACCCACACCGACTACTCTCACGACCAGGGTATGTACGACCAGATCAACGGGTCGGCCAATGACGGCAACGCACGGGCCCGCGGACGGGCAGGAGCTCAGTAGTGACGAATCCGAGGCGTAAGATGGCGGCCCTGTTGTGCGGCGCCGTCATGGCGTCGGCGGCGGGCTGCAGCACCCACGCCAGCGTCCCCGCGGACTTCTGCAAGGTCCCTGTGTCGAAGGCGGCCTTGTCACCACTCATCCCGGACAACGGATCCGTGAAGCAGACGCACACCGCCTTGGAATCTCAGCAGGGTTCGGCCTGCGCTCTGAGCGCCGGCGGTCAACGGGTGCTGTACGTCGACATCACCCGCTGGGACCGGGCCCCGGACCCAGCGGACTGGAAGGCCTCGGCAGCACCGTACAAATACGCCGCTGAGCGAGCCGTGTCATTCCCGGGACGTGCGGCGATCGGAAGCAACGGCGCCGTGGTCCAGGCCACCTGCACCTCTCGGGCCGCATACATGTCCTTCGGGGTCGATTTCTTCGGAGACCGCGTCGAGAATACTCCCACCGGCTACAGGAAACTCCAACGATTCGTCAACGACTTCGTCCCTCGCGCAACGAAGAAGTTCCACTGCACCGATTAGGCGGCAGGGGTGAAGTCCAGCAGGGTCATGCTGGCGAGCAAGGAGAGAGATGGCCGTGAATGAGCGAAGCCAGGCGCCGCCGCCAGGAATTCCGCGCGGCGAGCAAATCCTGCGAGATGTCGACCGAATAGAAAAGTGGTCGATTGTGTGGACGCTCGCGGCGATTGGTATGTGGTGTTGGTTTCTCTGTCTAATGCTTATCGGGTACGAGGCCGGCGGAGTCGAATGCCGAGCGCCACTGTTCCATGCCGAGCAGGACTACAGCCCCTGTGACAGCGGCATGCGCCAGTGGCCTGTGCTTCTTGGTGTGCTCGCACTGGCGGTGATTCCGACTGTCATTGCCGCGATCACAACACTGTACGCAAAGCTTCTTTGCCGTATCGCAAGTTCACCGAAACAGAACGCACATCCCTCTGCGGGATCGCCTCTGTGAACTCCCGGGCGACTGCTTGAAAGTGGACCGATCGCGCGACGGTCGGTCGAGTCGTGACTACGTCTGAGCGAGCCTGGGCGGCGAGGCGGTTGGCGACAACGGTGTCGCCCCGGGGAGGGAGGTGTGGAACTGGTGGACCACACAAGCGTCCTCCCCGCGTGTTTGCGAAGTCCATGGCATCGCGGTGGCTCTGCCGGCGTAAAGCCCGACTCGTCTGCCGCTGTCTTCGACTTTGCTTCGGAAAGGGCCTCCGGCTTGCGCCGGAGGTCGTTCTGCTGACCGGGCGGAGTCAGGGATGGGCCGGGCGCGATCAACCGCGCACCACTTGGAACGGCGAGGCGGGGAAGCCCGCGCTCGCCGAAGGGGGAGCCGTCCTTGACTCGTCCTGCCGCTGCCCGAGCGACAGCCGGTGAGAGGCCGTCGCGTGTGCGGGAGCCGAGCCGCGAGCAAAAGGGAATGCGGGTGTCCGAGCCGCTGGGATACGTTCCTCCCTGTTCGAAGGGGGAGCCGAAGTGGCGAAACTGAACCAGATCATCGCTGTCGAAAAGGGCGTCAAGAGCAAGTCGCTCCAGGACATCACCACCGCGCACCACAAGGTGCAGAAGCCGGCTCTGCTGGCCGGTATCTCGCGCACCTACCAGCCGAAGGACGAGGAGGGCGAGCAGCTCCCACCCGAGTCCACCCGCGTCCAGGTGCAGGGCGAGGACGTGCTGCGGGAGATGTCCGCTTCACTCACCCGGCTCTTCGACGTGACCGCCACCAAGGACTGGGCGAACTGCGCAGCCCGCGCGGACGTCACGGTCGACGGCCGCACCGTTGTCGCCGACGTCCCGGTCGGCTACCTCCTCTTCCTGGAGAAGCAGCTCGCGGACCTGCACACGTTCGTCAGGAAGCTCCCCACCCTGGACGCCGCCGAGTCCTGGTCCCACGACCCGTCGACGGACTGGTGGAAGACGGACCCGGTCCGCACGATCCGGACGAAGAAGGTCCCGCGCAACCACGTCAAGGCGGAAGCGACCGAGAAGCACCCGGCGCAGGTCGAGGTGTATTACGAGGACGTACCCATCGGGTACTGGACGACCGTGAAGTTCTCCGGTGCGCTGCCGGCGCGGCGGGTGAACGAGTTGGTGGACCGGGTGGAGAAGCTCCAGCAGGCGGTGAAGTTCGCCCGTGAGGAGGCCAACGGCACCGAGGTCACCGACCAGCGGGTTGGTGACGCGGTGTTCGGCTACCTGTTCGGCTGAGAAGGGCCGACGCGTAGCATTCATGATCGCCCCCGCGTGCGAGCGCGGGGGTGCGCGACGGGCGCGGGCCGGAGTGAGGACCGGTTCGCGCGAAGAGCGCAAGCTGACACTGAAGTTCAGCCTGAAAAACGCGGTGACAGTGAAGGTTCGAGTCCTTCCCCCGGCACAGCATCACCTACGGGCCGGGGTAGCCCAACACGGCAGAGGCAGCCGCGCTCAATCTCAGACTCTCGCTCCAGTCTCAGCATCGCCGCCGATCGCCGGATCGAACGGGGCCGGACGAACGCCGTCGGATGCGAGTTCGAATCTCGCCTGCAGCTCTCACGTGCTGCGGTAGTTCAAAGGAAGAACACGACCGCATGATGACTGATCCGTCCTCTTAAACGCCGCCGGCGTGCGCAATTGGGTGGCATCCCCAGGGGCCCGGGAGCTGGATACGACTCCCGGGCTCCGCCACGTTCCGCGGCCCGGCGAAGGACGGCATCGTACAGAGGGCACGACCAGGTCACCGAAGCCGGACAGCGCGTCGTTCCGAGCGTCGACCCTGCTCGCCGGCGGTGCCTGCCGCGGCGTCGCCGACGCCGATTGGCGGGTCCGAGGGGAGCCGGAGGGCCGGCTCACGCCGGTGGAGCCGGCGGGCGCTCCCGTACGCGCTCCAGATGCCGTTCGAAGACCCCCTGCGCCTCCGGTGTCAGGGTGCGCAGGGCGACCAGCGCGGTGATGGCCACGTCGCAGAGTTCCGACTGGACGTCGTCCCACGTGTGGGTGACGCCCTTGCGGGGGTTCTGGCCGGTAGCGCCGATGACCGCCTCGGCCACCTCCCCGACCTCCTCGGAGAGTTTGAGGATGCGCAGCAGCACGCCCTCCGGGCCGGAGTGTTCACGAAGGGCCTCCAGGCGGGCCCAGAGTTCGTCCACGGCAGGCCAGAGGCCGGGGTCGGGCTCGGTGGTGCCGCTCGTGCCGGCCATGTTCTCAGAGGTCATGCCGCGCAGACTGCCATGCCGCGCGGACCGCCGTGCCACGGGACTGACATCGCGCGCGTACGACCGTGCCGCCGGCCGGTGTCGCCCCGCCGCCTGTCGAGCAGGTTCCCGGTACCCGGGCAGGTCCCCGCGTCCGGGCAGGTTCCCGGTACCCGCGCAGGTCCCCGCGTCCGAGCAGGTCCCGACGTCCCGAACGCCGAACGGGCCGCCGGTCCTCGGACAGGCGCGCGCCCCTACTCCTCGAACAGGGCCTCCTGCTCGCCCTCCTTCCGCTGCCGCAGTCGCCGGTTCCGGGCGCCCACCACCACGGCCGTGGCCGCCGCCGTCACACCGAGGGCCACCGGCACCATCCAGCCGCGGTCGACGACGTGGCGGAAGGCGTGGTCGAGGGAGAGGCGGCCGGGGCCGGTGACGGCCAGACCGGCCGCGGTCAGGCCCAGGGAGGCCGCGTGCTCGTAGCCGCCCTCCTGGGCGAAGAAGCCGTTGGGTGTGTGCACCGCCGACGCCCCCGCCATCGCGCCGGCCGCCGCCGCGCCCGCCGCCGGGGTCGCCAGGCCAAGCGCCAGCAGAGCGCCGCCGCCCGCCTCCGCAGCGCCCGCCGCCATCGCGCTCGCCTTGCCCGGCGCGTAGCCGATGGACTCCATGAACTGGCCCGTGCCCTCCAGGCCGTGCCCGCCGAACCAGCCGAACAGCTTCTGCGCGCCGTGCGCGGCCAGCACCCCGCCGGTCCCCAGCCTCAGCAGCAGCAGGCCCACGTCGCGTCGGTCGTAACAGGTCACGGTGACTCTCCATCAGCAGGCGACAGGTCCCCCTCCGCGTTCCCACCGTCGCACCCCTCACCCCACCGGGCCCGTCCTGGAGGGCGTTCGGGTGGCGGGGGCGGGGGACCGGTGTGAGCCTGGCGCCATGAGCATTCAGCCAGCCAAGCTGCGCGATCCTGCGGTCCGTGCGTTCGTCCACGCCGTCAACGCCCACGACCGCGAGAGCTTCCTGTCGCTCCTCGCGCCCGACGCGACGATGGCCGACGACGGCTCGGACCGCGACCTCGCCGACTGGATCGACCGGGAGATCTTCTCCTCGCACGGTCACATGGAGGTCGACAACGAGTCCAACGGCGGCCACACCCTCCTCGCCCGCTACCGCAACGACACCTGGGGCGAGATGCGCACCAGGTGGACCTTCACCGTCGGGGACGACGGGCGGATCTCGCGGTTCGAGACCGGGCAGGCGTAACCGGCGCGAGAACACGGGGCGTCGCCGAGAAGGCGGGTGGCTCACCGGATTCTCATGGGACGGCAAATTCCGGCCGTCTCCCCGGCTCCTGTGGGCAAACCCCTGTTCGACCCGGTGTACGGTCCCGGGGTGCGTGATTGTTCCCGGCTCAGCCGGCGTGCCGTCCTCGGGCTGACGGCCGCCGCCCTTCCCCTTTCGGCGGCCGCCCCGGCCGCCGCCACGACCGTCGTGGGCGGTGAGCGGCTGGCGCACGGCGGGGTCCAGGTGCGCGGTGCCTCGGCCCTGCCCAGGAAGCTCGACGCCCGCGCGTGGCTCGTCGCCGACGGCGAGAGCGGCGAGGTGCTCGCCTCGTTCAACGCGCACCGGCGCCTCGCTCCCGCCTCCACGCTGAAGATGCTCTTCGCGGACACCGTGCTGGGGAAGTTCGACCGCGGCGAGCGGTACAAGGTCACCGACGAGGACCTGGCCGACGTCCCGGCCGGTTCCAGCCTCGTCGGTATCAAGCCCGGCATCACCTACACCGTCGAGCAGTTGTGGCAGGGCGTGTTCCTGCGCTCCGGCAACGACGCGGTGCACGTGCTGTCGCACATGAACGGCGGCATCGCGAAGACGGTCGCCGAGATGCAGGCCAGAGCACAGGACCTGCAGGCCCTGGACACCCGGGTGGTCAGCCCCGACGGCTTCGACCACAAGGGGCAGCTCTCCTCGGCGTACGACCTCACCCTGTTCGCGCGGAGCGGCCTGAAGGGCGCCGACTTCCGGGGCTACTGCGGCACCCGGACCGCCGACTTCCCGGCGGGCGGCAGGAAGACCTTCCAGATCCAGAACACCGACCGCCTGCTCACCGGGGCTTGGGGCCTCGACGTGTACGAGGGCCTGATCGGTGTGAAGAACGGATACACCAGCCACGCCGGGAACACCTTCACCGGTGCGGCCACCCGGGGCGGTCGCACCCTGCTGGTCACCGTGATGCATCCCCACGCCGGCGGCAACGCGGTCTACGAGCAGACCGCCAAGCTGCTCGACTGGGGCTTCGAGCAGGGCAGTTCGGCACGGGCGGTGGGCGCGCTGGTCGAGCCGCTCAGCGCGGGCGGGGCGAGCGCGAGCCCGGCGCCGGGCGCGGACGGGAAGGCGGCCAGGGCCGCGGCCGGAGCCCCCGGCCCCGGGCACCCCTCGTCGTGGCGGCTGCTGGAGGGCGCCGCCGGTTCCGCGGCCCTGCTGGGCGCGGGAGCCTGGGCGCTGCGCCGACGGCTGACCCGGGGGCTGGCGGCCGCGGCCGAGGACCGGCCGGAGAGCGGAACCGGCGGGCGCCGCCGGACCTGAGCCGCCGTGAGCCGAAGGGGCCCGGAAGGCGGTCTGCGGCAGCCGTTCCGCCGTCCGGTGCACATCCCGCGGTCGTCCGCGGGGTCCACCCCCCAACCTGCGGCCGGTGGAACGGCTGCCGTCTCCCCCCTCGGTATGGCTACGGAACCCCAGCACTCCAAGTGTGAAGCTCTTGTGGAGAAGTTGAGCACAGGCGACCGATCGGCCGCAATGCCGCGGATGTTCGAACTCCGCTTGCCCGGCGGGCCTCAGCCGCGCCCGATGTAGGGCATCGCGGTCGCCAGCACCGTCGCGAACTGCACGTTCGCCTCCAGTGGCAGCTCGGCCATGTGCCGCACGGTGCGCGCCACGTCCGCCACGTCCATCACGGGCTCCGGAGCGGTCTGGCCGTTGGCCTGGAGCGCGCCGGTCTCCATCCGGGCCGTCATCTCGGTGGCCGCGTTGCCGATGTCGATCTGGCCCACGGCGATGCGGTACGGCCGCCCGTCCAGTGACAGCGACTTGGTCAGGCCGGTCAGCGCGTGCTTGGTCGCGGTGTAGGCGACCGACATCGGCCGGGGCGCATGGGCGGAGACCGAGCCGTTGTTGATGATCCGGCCGCCCTGCGGCTCCTGCCGCTTCATCCGGCGGTACGCCGCCTGCGCGCACAGGAACGCCCCGTTGAGGTTGGTGTCCACCACGTGCCGCCAGGCTTCGTAGGGCAGGTCCTCGACCGGCACCCCGCCCGGCCCGAAGGTGCCCGCGTTGTTGAACAGCAGGTCAACCCGGCCGAACCGCTCGACGGCCGCGGTGAAGAGCGCGTCCACGTCCTCGGGCCGGGACACGTCGGTGCGCACCGCGAGCCACGGCCCTCCCGGCACCAGTCCGGCCGTCTCCTCCAGTGTCTCCGGGGGCCGGCCGGCCAGGACCACCGACCAGCCGGCGCGCAGCAGTTCCACGGCGACGGCCCGCCCGATGCCGGAACCGGCGCCGGTCACCACCGCGATCTTCGATTCCCTGTCAGTCATGGCTCCGCAGCGTAGGCGGAGAGTCCGCCATGCGGAATCGACCGTCCGCCATACGGTCGCAACGGCAACGGCAACGGCAACGGCAACGGCAACAGCAACGGCAACGGCAACGGCGACGTCAGCAGCAGCGGCAGCAGCAGCGGCAGTCGCAGCCGGGGACGGGCCGGGCCGTGGCCTGGGGCAGGCCCGGCCGGTGTCAATCCGCTCGTGCTCAATACACCTGGGCCGCGCCCGCGGCCGCGGGCGCGGCCGTCTCCGCGGGATACCGCACGCCGATCCGCTCCCGGATCGCGTCCAGCGTGCGCATCACCGCGAGACTGCCGTCCAGCGGCACGAGCGGCGACTCCCGCTCGCCCGCCCGCAGCGCCCGCATCACCTCGGCCGCCTCGTGCCGCAGGCTGGTGCGCGGCCCGTCGGCCGGGTCCGCGGTGAACTCCTCGGCGTCGCGGCCGTCCCGGTGCAGCACGAAGCGCTCGGGGTGGAAGAAGCCGGCGGGGACGTCGATCCGGCCGAGGGAGCCGGTGACCGAGGCGGTGGTCCCGGTGCCTCCCGCGATGGAGCAGTGCAGCGCGGCCAGCGCGCCGCTCTCCCAGGTCAGCAGGGCGCCGGTCTGCAGGTCGACGCCCTCCGCCGAGAGCACCGCGCTCGCGGTGACGGCGTCCGGCTCGCCGAGCAGCAGCTGCGCGAACGACACCGGGTAGACCCCGAGGTCCAGCAGCGATCCGCCGCCGAGCGCCGGGTCCCGCAGCCGGTGCGCCGCCGGGAACGGGCCGGCGAGACCGAAGTCGGCCCGCACGGTGCGCACTTCACCGATCGCCCCGTCGTCCACCAGCGCCTTCAGCCGCCGCACCAGCGGGTTGCAGTACATCCACATCGCCTCCATCAGGAAGCGGTCGTGCTCCTTGGCCAGCGCCACCAGCTCCCCGGCCTCGCGGGCGTTGAGCGTGAACGCCTTCTCGCACAGCACGTTCCGCCCGGCCGTCAGGCACAGCCCGGCCGCGGCCCGGTGCGCCGAGTGCGGGGTGGCGACGTACACGACATCGATGTCCGGGTCCGCGGCCAGCGACTCCCAGTCGCCGTGGGCCCGGGTCGCCCCGAAGCGCTCGGCGAACGCCTCGGCGGACTCCGGCCGGCGCGAGGCCACCGCCGCGATCTCGGCGTCCGGCAGATCCACCAGGTCCGCAGCGAAGGCCGCCGCGATCCCGCCCGTCGCCAGGATCCCCCACCGCACGCTCCGCTGCCCCATCCCGTCCCGCCCTCGCTCGTGTGTGCCTCGGCAGTGTGTACGAGCTGAGAGCATAGGTGCCGGGACGGAACGAGAGGGAGGGACGCATGCACGAGGACACGGCGGCATCGGCACCGGAAACGGAGCACCCGGCCGGTACCGCGCCGCACACGCCCGCCCGGCCCGGCCTGCTCCTCGTCCTCCTCCTCGGCGGCCTCACCGCCACCACCCCGCTGGCGATGGACATGTACCTCCCCTCGCTGCCGGAGGTCACCCGGACACTGCGCGCCCCCGCCGCCACCGTTCAGCTCACCCTCACCGCCTGCCTGGCCGGCATGGCCCTCGGGCAACTGGTCGTGGGGCCGATGAGCGACCGCTGGGGACGCCGCCGGCCGCTGCTGACCGGCCTCGCCGTCTACCTCGTCGCCACCGCCCTGTGCGCGCTCGCGCCGGACATCGGGACCCTGGTGGGTCTCCGGCTGGTGCAGGGACTCGCCGGCTCGGCCGGGATCGTGATCGCCCGGGCCGTCGTGCGCGACCTCTACGACGGACTGGCCATGGCCCGCTTCTTCTCCAGCCTGATGCTGGTCTCCGGGGCCGCCCCGATCCTGGCGCCGCTGATCGGCGGTCAGGTCCTGCGGGTGACGGACTGGCGGGGTGTGTTCGTCGTCCTCACCGCCGCCGGAGCCGCGCTCACCGCCCTGGTCTGGGCACGGCTGCCGGAGACCCTGCCGCCCGCCCGCCGGCACCGGGGCGGAGTGGGCGAGGCGCTGCGCGCGATGCGCGGCCTGCTCGCCGACGCGCCGTTCAGCGGCTACCTGCTGGCCGGCGGCTTCGCCTTCGCCGCGCTGTTCGCCTACGTCAGCGCCTCGCCGTTCGTCGTCCAGGAGATCTACGGCGCCTCCCCGCAGACCTTCAGCCTGCTCTTCGGCCTCAACGCGGTCGGGCTGATGGTCACCGGCCAGATCAACGGCAAGCTGCTGGTCGGCCGGGTCGCCCTGGACAAGGTGCTCGCGGCCGGCCTCGCCGTGACCGTGCTCGCGGCGTCCGCCCTGCTGCTGATGTCCGCCGGGGCCTTCGGTGAGGTCGGCCTGGTCCCGGTCGCCGCCGCGCTCTTCGTACTCATGTCGGCGATGGGCGTCACCCTGCCCAACGCCCAGTCCCTCGCCCTGCTGCGCACCCGGCACGCCGCCGGCTCCGCCTCCGCGCTGCTCGGCACCTCCTCCTTCCTGATCGGCGCGGTCGCCTCCCCGCTGGTCGGCGTCGCGGGGGAGCACACCGCCGTGCCGATGGCGGTCGTCCAACTGGCGGGTGCGTTGGTCGCGGTGGCCTGCTTCGTGGGACTGTGCCGTCCGTGGAGGGCACGTACGGGGTCGGAGGGGGACCAGAACTGAGCACGCCGAGACTGCGCCCCGGCACACCCGAACGAGCCGGGCTCGACCCCACGGAACTCGGGCACCTGACCGACGAGGTGCACGCCCTGACCGCCGGAGTGCGCCCCTGGGCGGCCGGCGCCGTCGTGCTGGCCGGACGCGGGCCGGTGGTCGTCGTCGCCGAGGCCGCCGGCTGGGCGGTGCGCTACTCCTCCTACGACCCCGAGACCGGCACCGGTGTCGAACTGCCAGACGGCGAACGGGTCCCCGCCGGTGTCGCCACGCCCTTCGACCTGGCCTCGCTCACCAAGCTGTTCACGTCCGTCGCCGCCGTCCAGCAGATCGAGCGCGGCACCCTGGGCATGGACGCCCGGGTCGGCGCCTACCTGCCGGACTTCACCGCGGCCGCCGAACACGGCATCACCGTGAGGCAGTTGCTCACCCACACCTCCGGGCTGCGCCCCGAGCTCCCGCTGTACGACGCTCCGGACACCGCCGCCCGGCTGGCGATGCTGCGGGCCGAGGCGCCGACGGCCGCGCCCGGCACCTACCTGTACTCGGACCTGAACATGATCCTGCTCCAGTTCGTCCTGGAGCGGATCACCGGCCGGTCCCTGGACGTGCTGATCGAGGACGGCATCACCCGGCCGCTCGGAATGACGGCGACCGGCTTCGGACCGGCCCCCGCGGCGGCGGCCACCGAGGACCAGCGGCTGCCGTGGGCCAAGGCGGAACGCGGGATGCTGCGGGGCGTGGTGCACGACGAGAACGCCTGGGCGCTCGGCGGGGTGGCGGGCCACGCGGGCCTCTTCTCCACCGCGCCGGACCTCGCGGTCTTCTGCCGGGCCCTGCTGGGGGGCGGCGCCTACGGTCCCGCCCGCATCCTCGGCCCCGACTTCACCGAACTCCTGCTGCAACCGCCCGGCCTGGGCTTCGCCGTGGACCAGCCGTGGTTCATGGGCGAGCTGGCCGGCCGGGGAGCGGCGGGCCACACCGGCTTCACCGGAACCTCCCTCGTGCTGGACCCCGCCACGGACACCTTCCTGGTGCTGCTGGCGAACGCGGTCCACCCCCGCCGGCGCATGCCGGACAGCAGACCGAGAGCGACCATGGCGAACCACCTGGCCCGGGCCGTCCGCGGGGCGTGAGCGGCGGTGCCCGGGCGTCCGGTGCCGCGGGGCCGGCCTCCCTGCTGCTCCCGCGCCGTGGTGCCCGGCCCCCGGGCGCGGTGCCCCGCGACGTGTTCACCGGGCCCGGGGTACGGCGTGCCGGGCCCGCCGGACCCCGGCGGCAGCGGTCCCGGCGGGCCTGGAGCGCTCCGGGCAACTGAGAGAATCGCGGGGTGAACGCCCCAGCCTCCCCAGCCGACGCCCTCCGTGCCTCCGTCACCGCGCTGCTCGACGGGCTGCCGCCCCGGCAGGCCGCCGGGGCCGTGGAGCGGCTGATCGCCAGCTACCGGGGCGACACCCCCACCCACGCCCCGATCCTGCGTGACCGCGCCGACGTCGCCGCGTACGCGGCGTACCGGATGCCCGCCACCTTCGAGGCGGTCCGCTCGGCGCTGGAGGCGTTCGCGGACGCCGTGCCCGGCTGGACCCCCGGCAGCCACGTGGACGTCGGCGGCGGCACCGGCGCGGCGACCTGGGCGGTGACCGCCACCTGGGACGGGACGCGGCCGGTGACCGTGCTCGACTGGGCCGAGCCCGCGCTCGCCCTCGGCCGGGAGATCGCCGCCGCCAACCCGGCCCTGCGCGACGCCAGCTGGGAACGCGCCCGGATCGGCACCGCGCTCACCCTCGGCCCCGCCGATCTCGTGACCGTGTCGTACGTCCTCAACGAACTCGCCGGGGCCGACCGCGCCGCCCTCGTGGACGCCGCCGCGGACGCAGCGCGGGCCGTCGTGATCGTGGAGGCCGGTACGCCCGCGGGCTACGAACGCGTCATCGAGGCCCGCGACCGTCTCGTCCGCGCCGGATTCCGGGTGGCCGCGCCCTGCCCGCACAGCGCCGCCTGCCCCATCGTCGCCGGTACGGACTGGTGCCACTTCTCCGCCCGGGTCAGCCGCTCCTCGCTGCACCGGCAGGTCAAGGGCGGCTCCCTGGCGTACGAGGACGAGAAGTTCAGCTACGTGGCCGCCACCCGGCTGCCCGCCGAGCCGGCCCCGAACCGGGTGGTCCGGCGCCCCCAGATCCGCAAGGGGCAGGTGCTGCTGGACCTGTGCGAGGCGGAGGAGCGGCTGGGCCGCACGACCGTCACCAAGCGCCACGGCGGCCTGTACCGGGCGGCCCGGGACGCCGACTGGGGCGACCCCTGGCCGCCCCAGGACCCGCCCGTCTAGGACCCCCGGCCCGGCCCGGCCCGGCCCGGTCCGGTCCGCTCCGCCACGGCCCGCACCGATCCGATCCGCCCCGCCCCGATCCGGCCCCGCCCGGTCCGCTCCGAACGCAGAGCCCGCCCGGCCGGGCTTGTTAGCGTCAGCCCATGGTCAAGAAGCCCGCCCCCGACGCCGCCCGGCGCAGTGAGAAGTCCCGCCGGGCGATCTACGCCGCCGCCCTCGCCCTGGTCGCCGAGAGCGGCTACCGCAGGACCACGGTCGAGGGGATCGCCGCCCGCGCCGGGGTCGGCAAGCAGACCATCTACCGGTGGTGGTCGTCGAAGGCGGACGTCCTGCTGGAGGCGTTCCTGGACCTCGGGGAACAGGCGGCGCGGGCGGCGGGACAGCAGCCGTACACCCTCCCCGACACCGGCGACCTCGCCGCCGACCTCAAGACGGTGCTGCGGGCCACGGTGGACGAACTGCTGGACCCGCGCTTCGAGGCGCCCGCCCGGGCGCTGGCCGCCGAGGGCCTGGTCGACGAGCAGCTCGGCCGTGAGTTCGTCGACCAGCTCCTGCGGCCCCAGCTCCAGCTCTACGTCGACCGGCTGCGCTCGGCCCAGGAGGCGGGCGCGGTACGCCCCGACCTCGACCCGCGCATCGCCCTGGAACTCTTCGTCTCCCCGCTGGCCCAGCGCTGGCTCCAGCGCACCGGCCCGATCTCCCACGCCTACACGGACACCCTGGTCGACTACGCCCTGCACGGCCTGGCCCCGCGCTGACCTCCTGTGAGGTGCGTCTCGTCCGGTTTCTCCGGATGGCCCCGGCGGCACCCGAAGGGCAGCGGGATGGGACGATGAGGCATGCTGGCCGCACCAGGCGAGGCGAGGGGACAGATGAGCGCGACGTTCGGCGGCCGTAGCGGCCGGCAGGGCAGACTCTCCCAGTGGCTGCGCGGACGCCGCCCGAAGGAGGAGTCCGCCGACCCCGGCGGCCGGGAGGCCCTGCTGCTGGCCGCCGCGGCGGCCGGTCTGCCGCTCGCGCCCGCCGCGCACCCGGGGGCCGGCTACGGCTGCTCCTGCGACCGCGTCGGCTGTCCCACCCCGGCCCGGCACCCGGTGTCGTTCGCCTGGCAGACCCAGTGCACCACCGACCGCGCCCAGATCGAGCGCTGGGCCCGGCACCAGCCGCAGGCCAACTTCATCACCGCGACCGGCATGGTGCACGACGTCCTGGACGTCCCCCTGAAGGCCGGCCGGGAGGCACTGGAGCGGCTGCTCGACTCCGGTGTGGAGGTCGGGCCGGTCACCGTGAGCGACGACGGCCGCATGATGTTCTTCACCCTCACCCGGGGCACCCCCGAGGACGAGGACGAGTGGTGGCCCTGCGAGCTGGACTGCCACCCCGAGACGATGGACGAGCACCCGGGCCTGCGCTGGCACTGCCGCGGCTCCTACGTCCTCGTACCGCCCGCCCGGCTGCCCGGTGGCGAGGAGCCGGGGCTGCGCTGGCTGCGCGGCCCGGAACACCCGCTGCCCGACCCGCTGAGCCTGCTGGAGACGCTGACCGACGCCTGCGCCCGCCACACCGGCGACCCCGCGGGCGGCGCCTGGCCCCTGCGGCACTGACCGCTCCGGGGCCGCGATCCCCGGCGCGGTCTACTCGCCCCGCGCCGCCGTCAGTCCCTGGACCCGCCCCAGCACCGACACCCGGCCGCTGTCCGCGGGGTCGAGGGCGGCCTCGTTGGCGGTGATCTCCAACGTCAGCGACTGCTTGGTCTCGCCCTTGGTCAGGGCCTGCACATCCCGGTTCGGGGTGGGCACCGAGGTGCCCGCGGCGGCGGTCTGCTTCTCGTAGTGGTGCGTGGTGAAGAACACCAGCGCCCCGCCGTCCGCCGTGCGCAGCGCGAGCGGCGCGTAGGCGCCGCTGGTCAGCGGCTCGTCGATGAACTGCCGGACCAGGCCGGGCCGCTTGGCCAGCTTCTTCCGGTTGGCGCGCAGAGCGGTGGTGTACGGACCGTCCGCGAAGGTGCTCCCGCCGGACTTCAGATGGTTCGTGTACCCCTTGCTCAGCTCGGCGGGCGGCACGGCCAGTTCCCCGGAGTCGGCCGGCACGGCCTCGGCCCAGCCGTCCGCGTCCTTCTCGAACTCCGGTACGTCCTTCGCCGCCACCAGCGTCAGATAGGCCACCTGCCACGGCTCGTCGAGGCCGTCGCGGGTGAACACCAGCAGCCAGCGTGCGTCTCCGCCGCCCTTGTTGGCCTTGGCGTCCGCGACGAACCAGCGGGGCCACCCGGCCTTCTTCGGGATGGTGAACTCGGCGTCCGTCAGCTCCAGCGGCGAGTGGTTCGCGTTGCCCGACGGGCTGTTGGCGTGCCCGGCCGTCAGCCGGGCGCCGTCGATGTCGGCGAGGGCGCCGGTGACGTACTTGGCGTCCAGGGAACGGTCGTAGGCCTTGTCGGCCCTGTTGTAGGCGTCCGTGAACTGCCGTAGGGCCCTGGCGGCCTCGGCGCGGCCGGTGGCCGGGAGCACCTCGCGCTCCCCGTGCACCACCACGCATCCGCTCGCCGTCAGCGACAAAGCGGTCAGTGCGGCCGCTACCAGCGCGTTGCGGTCACGCCGGCGAAGCCGGCGACGACTGCGATCCCTGCTCATGAGGTGCCTTCACCCTCCCCTTCCCGGAGGCGAACCCTACCGGGACGGGACGGCGCTCGGACGGCCGGTTCCCGTACTGCGCCCTGCCGTTGCCCGGGCCGCCTACTCGGACGCCGGGACCTTGCCCCCGGCCGGAGCCGCCGTGCCCTGCCCGCCGCCGCGCAGCCGGGCGCGGAACTCCGGGGTGAGCAGGAAGACGGCCAGCGTCGGCACCAGGTACAGGGCCCACACCGTGAGCTGGACGACCGTCGGGTCGGGCTGGAAGTTGAGCACGCCCTTGAGCAGGGTGCCGTACCAGCTGTCCGGCGGGATCGTGCCGCTGATGTCGAAGGCCAGGTGGTTGATGCCCGGGATCCAGCTCGCCTCCTGCAGGTCGTGGAAGCCGTACGCCAGCACGCCCGCCGCGACCACGACCAGCATGCCGCCGGTCCAGGTGAAGAACTTGGCGAGGTTGATCCGCAGGGCACCCCGGTAGAACAGCCAGCCCAGCAGGACGGCCGTGGCCAGGCCCAGCGCCACCCCGATCAGCGGGCGCGGGGTGCCGTCGCTCGCCGCGTGCACCGAGGCCCACACGAACAGGGCGGTCTCCAGGCCCTCCCGGCCGACGGCGATGAACGCGGTGGCGACGAGGGCGCCCGTGCCCATCGCGAGAGCCGCGTCCAGCTTGCCGTGCAGCTCCGACTTCAGGTGCCGGGCGGTGCGCCGCATCCAGAACACCATCCAGGTCACCAGGGCGACGGCGACGACGGACAGCGAGCCGCCGAGCGCCTCCTGCGCCTGGAACGTCATCTCCTGGGAGCCGAACTCCAGCGCGCAGCCGAAGCCCATCGCGATGGCGACGGCGATGCCGATGCCGATCCAGATCGGCTTCAGGGCGTCCCTGCGTCCGGTCTTGACCAGGTAGGCGATCAGGATGCAGACGACCAGCGACGCCTCCAGGCCCTCGCGCAGGCCGATCAGGTAGTTGGAGAACACGGGCTACGCCTCCTTCTGGAACAGCGAGCGCCCCCACCAGTCGCCGGAGTCCCGGACGCCGGGGGGAACCGCGAAGACCGCCGAACCCACGTGCTGGATGTACTCGTTGAGCGCGTCGTGCGCGGACAGCCTGCGCTGCAGCGGGATGAACCCCTTGCGCACGTCCCGCTGGTAGGCGAGGAAGAACAGGCCGGCGTCGAGGCGCCCGAGGCCGTCGGTGCCGTCCGTGAAGGAGTAGCCGCGGCGCAGGATGGTGGCGCCGTCGTTGGAGTCGGGGTGCGCGAGCCGCACGTGCGAGTCCGGCTTCATCGCCTTCAGGAACGGCTCGTCGTGCTCCTTCGCCTTGCCGACCGCGGCGCCTTCGCGCTTGTCGCGCCCGAAGACGTCCTCCTGCTCCTGCAGCGAGGTCCGGTCCCAGGTCTCGACGTTCATCCGGATGCGCCGGGCGACCAGGTAGGACCCGCCCGTCATCCAGTCCGGTCCGTCCCCGTCGGCGGCCCAGACGAACTTCTTCAGGCGGTCGCCCTCGGTTCCCGCGATGTTGCGGGTGCCGTCCTTGAACCCGAACAGGTTGCGCGGGGTCTGGGCGTCCGGGGTGGTCGAGGAGGTCTTGCCGAAGCCGAGCTGGGACCAGCGGATGGCGACCTTGCCGAAGCCGATGCGGGCCAGGTTGCGGATGGCGTGCACGGCGACCTGCGGATCGTCCGCGCAGGCCTGGATGCACAGGTCGCCGCCGGTGCGGGCCCGGTCCAGGTTGTCGCCGGGGAAGGCGGGCAGGTCGACCAGGGCCGCCGGCCGCCGGTCGTGGAGGCCGAACCTGTCGAACAGGGACGGGCCGAACCCGATGGTGAGCGTCAGCCGGGACGGCTTGAGCCCGAGCGCCTCGCCGGTGTCGTCCGGCGGCGCCTCGGCGAGCCCGCCGTAGGCGCCCTCGCCGACGGTCTTCCCGGCGGTCATCCGCCGGGCCGCGTCCGTCCAGTCCTTCAGCAGTCGCACGAACGCGTCGCGGTCGTCGGTCTTCACGTCGAACGCGGCGAAGTGCAGCCGGTCCTGCACCGGGGTGGCGATGCCGGCCTGGTGGGCGCCGTGGAACGGCACCGCCCCGCCCGCCTGGGCCGAGGCGGGGTCGATGTCGTCGCCCGCCCTGGCCATCGCCATCCCGCCACCGGCCACGGCGGCCCCGAGCGCCAGCCCGGCACCTCCCCAGCCGATCAGCGCCCGGCGCGACGGGCTGCCGTCGCGGGTCTCCTCGGTCTCCTGGGTCTCGGTCATCGCCTTGTTCCCCCTGTTCACTTCACGACGGCGGCGGCGAGCTTGGACAGCGGCTCGGCGAGCGCGTTCACCGCGTCCGACAGCTCCTTGCGCTGCTCCCCGGTGACCTTGTCGTAGGGCGTGAACTCGTAGGAGTTCTTGTCGGAGCGGTACTTGTCGAGCACGGCGTCGAGCGCCGAGAACTGCTTGTCCAGTTCCTTGGCCAGCGCCGGGTCGTTCTTGGCGGCGACCGGCTTCAGCAGCTCGTAGGCCTTCTGCGCGCCCTCGACGTTGCCCTTGAAGTCGACGAGGTCGGTGTGGGCGTAGCGGTCCTCCTCACCGGTGACCTTGCCGGTGGCGACCTCGTCCAGCAGTTCCTTGGCGCCGTTGGCCATGGAGGACGGGGTGATCTCCGCCTTGCCGACCCGGTTCTGCCAGTCCTCGAGGTCGGTGACGAGCTGATCGGCCAGGGTCTTCTCCTCGGCGCCGATCCTCCCGTCCTTCCACAGGGCCTTCTCCAGCCGGTGCCAGCCGGTCCACTTCTGGCCCTCCTCGAGTCCGTCCTCGCGGACGTCGACCTTCGGGTCGATGTCGCCGAAGGACTCGGCGACCGGCTCGGTGCGCTCCCAGCCGAGTCGGGAGAGCGGGTACGCCTTCTTGGCCGCCGCCACGTCGCCGGCCTTGACCGCCTTCACGAAGGTCCTCACCCGCGGCAGCGTCTCGTCGGCCTGGTCCTGCGCGTACTGGCGGTAGTCGGCGACCGCCCCGTCCAGCCGGGGGTCCCGCGGGGCGGCCTTGCCGCCGCCGGTGACGGTGAGCTTCTGCCGGACGCCGTGCCCCTTCATACCGGGGCGGCAGGCGATCTCGTACGTCCCCGCCTTCACCTCGGCGGTCAGCGTGTACTTGGTGCCGGGGCCGATGTTCTCCTTCTCGGAGACGATCCGGTCGTCCGGGAAGACGATCTCGACCTCGGTGGCCTTCGTGCCCTTGTTCTCTATCTTCAGCGTGACCTGGCCGGCCGGCACGGACTTGGCCGAGGTCTCGCACTTGGAGTCGGCGGCGGTGACCTCGATGGCCCTGCCGTCCTCGGCATCGCTCTTCGCGGTGCAGGCCGAGAGGGCGGTCAGAGCGGCCACGGCGGTGGCGGCGGTGACGGTCAGTCGGACGGCTCGCATGCAGGCTCCAAGACGGATCTGGTGTGGTGAGGCTGACCTAACATAACTGAGGCTTACCTCAGTGAGACACCCCGGGTCGTGATTCGACCCTCACGAAAAGATCACGGACACGGCTTGATCTCGGCACGTCAAAGGTGACGCCAGCGTGAGGTAAAGGGGAGGTCAAGGGATGATTCAATCCTCCAGTGACTGACTACGACGTGCTCCGCGTCTTCTGCGGGCCCACCGGCGGCTACGGCAACGAGCTGGCGGTCGTCCGGGACGGATCGGTGCTGCCCGAGCGGGACGACCGGCAGGCGCTGGCCGCCAAGCTCGGCTTCAGCGAGACCGTGTTCGTGGACGACCCCGAGCGCGGGGTGATCGACATCTACACGCCCACCCTGCGCCTGCCCTTCGCCGGTCACCCCTGTGTCGGCGTGGCCTGGCTGCTCGACGTACCCGAGCTGGTCACGCCCGCCGGGGTGATGGGTGCCCGGCTGGACGGCGAGTTCAGCTGGATCGAGGCCCGCGCGGAGTGGGCCCCGCCGCGCACCCTGCGCCAGTACGGGAGCGCCGCCGAGGTCGACGCCCTGGACGTGCCGCCGCCCGGCGAGTGGATCTACGCCTGGGCCTGGGAGGACGAGGCGGCCGGGCGGGTGCGGGCCCGCGCCTTCCCGGGCCGCGACGACGGCATCCACGAGGATGAGGCGACGGGCGCTGCGGCACTGCTGCTCACCGAGCGGCTGGGGCGGGCCCTGAACATCACCCAGGGCAGGGGCTCGCAGATCCTCACCGCCCCCCAGCCGCACGGCTGGGTGGAGGTCGGCGGCCGGGTCCTCCTCGAGCGCTGAGGGCGCCCGCGTGGTCCCCGGCGGGAGCGCCGGCCGTCAGGCGCTGCGCGCGAACTCCTCGCCGAGGGCCTCGAAGACGGCGGTGTTGAGGGCGAACGCGCGCTTGCACTCGGCCACGATGCGCTGACGTTCCAGCTCGTCCGCGTCGACCGCGTCCAGGCGCTCCCGGTATCCCCGCTTGAACGCGGCCGGGTTGGCGATGTCCTCGAAGACGTAGAAGCGGACGCCGTCGCCCTTGCGGGCGAAACCCCAGGTCCGCTCCGCCCGGTCCCGGATGATCTGGCCGCCGGACAGATCGCCCAGGTAGCGGGTGTAGTGGTGGGCGACATAGCCGCCGGGCCAGTGCTCGGCGCACTCCCGGACCCGGTCCGCGTACGCCTCGGTCGCGGGCAGGGCGGACGCCTCCGAGCGCCAGTGCGGGCCGCGCAGATGTGCCAGGTCCCGTTCCAGCGCGGGCAGCCGCAGCAGCTCGGACCGGACGAAGGGCCCGGCCACCGGGTCCGCCGCCAGTCGCCCGGCCGCGCTCTCCAGGGCCTCGTAGACGAACCACAACTGCTCGGTGTAGCGCGCGTAGGCGGCCACCCCCAGCCGCCCGCCGAGCAGGTCGCCGAGGAACGACGAGGTCTCCGCCGCCACGTGCTGCCGGTGCGACGCGGCGCGGATGACGGTCGAGAACGACTCCATGGGCCCTCCCCGGACTCGGGTGCGCGGCGGAACGCCGACCTGCTGCCGTAATTTTACCGACAAGGTGTCGGGAAAACACCGTGGGCGTGGAGGGGCGGCGGCGCGGGCCCGCCGCCACCGGGCGGCGGCGGGCCTTCAGTGCGTCGGGGCCCCGCGGGTCACGGCAGGGTCAGGATGTCCGCGCCCGTCTCGGTCACCACCAGCGTGTGCTCGAACTGCGCCGTCCGCCTGCGGTCCTTGGTCACGACGGTCCAGCCGTCGTCCCACGTCTCGTACTCGTACGTCCCCAGCGTCAGCATGGGCTCGATGGTGAACGTCATGCCGGGCTGCATGACCGTCGTCGCGTGCGGGCTGTCGTAGTGCGGGATGATCAGGCCGGAGTGGAACGAGGAACTGATGCCGTGCCCGGTGAAGTCCCGCACCACGCCGTAGCCGAAGCGCTTGGCGTAGGACTCGATGACCCGGCCGATGACGTTGATCTGGCGGCCGGGCCTGACCGCCTTGATCGCGCGGTTCAGGGACTCCCGGGTCCGCTCCACCAGCAGTCGCGACTCCTCGTCCACGTCGCCG
This sequence comes from Streptomyces cellostaticus, assembly GCF_023630175.1. Taxonomy (GTDB): domain Bacteria; phylum Actinomycetota; class Actinomycetes; order Streptomycetales; family Streptomycetaceae; genus Streptomyces; species Streptomyces cellostaticus_A. Next base: position 21,564 of record NZ_JALLIN010000054.1, read on the forward strand.
ACGAGATAGGTGGCGTTGTTGTCGCCGTGCACCCCGCCGATGTACGCCGTGACGTCCAGGTTGACGATGTCGCCGTCGTTGAGGACCGTGGTGTCCGGGATGCCGTGGCAGATGACCTCGTTGACGCTGGTGCACAGCGACTTGGGGAAGCCGCGGTAGCCGAGGGTCGACGGGTAGGCGCCGTGGTCGCACATGTACTCGTGGGCGACCTCGTCCAGCCGGTCGGTGGTGACGCCGGGCGCGATGAGCTTCGCGGCCTCCTCCATCGCCTGCGCGGCGATCCGGCCCGCGCGGCGCATCGCCTCGACCGTCTCGGGCGTCTGCACCTCCGGACCGGTGTACGGCGCCGGTGCGGGCTTGCCGACGTACTCGGGGCGGCGGATGTTCCCGGGTACCGGACGAGTGGGGGAGATCTCCCCTGGTACGAGCAGTGACTGGCCAGACATGCCAGCGAGTTTAGGCCCTCCCGCCCGGACGGTGCCGGGCCCGCTCGCCCGGCCCGGGCGAGCGGGCCTAACCGGCGGGCATGGGGGAATATGTGCGTGGCGAGAGGAGTCGTCCATGGCCTTGTTCAAGAAGCGCGCCGCCGGCAAGCCGGGGGAGTGGTACTACTGCCTGGAGCACAAGAAGGTCGAGGAGGGCCCGGACTGCCCGGGCAAGGACCGCTTCGGGCCGTACGCCAGCCCGCAGGAGGCGCAGCGCGCGATGGAGACCGCGCAGGAGCGCAACCTCGAATGGGAGACCGACCCCCGCTGGCACGACACCCCGGCCGGCGGCCGCGAGGCCGACGAGGACTGACCCGCACCGGCGCGGACACCGGACCGGGCGGGAGGATCACCAGGGGGCGGCGGGCGGCGCCGTCAGGATGTCCGCCAGCCGCGACAGGCGGTCCCGGAATCCCCGCCGGACCGTCGGAGAGCTGTTCTCGCCGGCCGCCGCGCTGACCAGGTGCTGCACGCTGTCCAGGTCCAGCTCCGCGCCCTCGGGCACCCCCAGCGTGTCGTGGGCCATCGCGGCCAGCTCGCCGTCGCCCGTGCCGAGCGCCAGCACCGTCACCCCGGCCCGGCGGGCCACGTGCACCCGCTCCAGCAGCTCGGCGGGCTCCTCGGGGGCCACCACGAGCAGCGTCTCGCCCCGCCGCGCCGCCTCGATCCGGCCGGGTCCGACGGCCAGGTGCGCGGGGTCGGCGGGGCGCGCGTGGTGCCGTACCAGCGTGGGCGCCAGCTCGGGGGTGCCGGACCAGGCGGCCTCGTCCACCAGGTGGGCGGCCAGGTGCCAGGGCTCGTACTCGGGCGTGCCCACCAGCAGCAGCCCGCCCCCGCGCGACACCACCGACCCGCGCAGCACCCCCGCGAAGCGCCGGGTGGCCCCCAGCCACTCGGTCCCGGCGAGCACCTCGCGCAGCAGCGCGACCCGTACGGCGTCCATGGGGCCGCATCCTGCCGCAACCGATCGCCCGCGGCCCGGAGTTCACCCCGAATTCGCCCGACCCGGGGACAGGGCGGCCGGCCCCCTGCCACGGCTCACCCGGCCCGTCGGCGCCGCCCCCGCGGACGTAGAGTCGGCGCATGACCTTTACCGACAGCGCACAGACTCCCGCCAAGGCCCCCGCGAAGGACCCCTGGGACCTGCCCGACGTCTCCGGGCTGGTCGTCGGCGTGCTCGGCGGCACCGGCCCGCAGGGCAAGGGCCTCGCCCGCCGGCTCGCCCTGGCCGGCCAGAAGGTGATCATCGGCTCGCGGGCCGCCGAGCGCGCGCGGGCCGCCGCCGAGGAGCTGGGGAACGGCGTCGAGGGCGCCGACAACGCGGAGACCGCGCGCCGCAGCGACATCGTGATCGTCGCCGTGCCCTGGGAGGGCCACGGCAAGACCCTCGAGTCGCTGCGCGCGGAGCTGGCGGGCAAGCTCGTCGTGGACTGCGTCAACCCGCTCGGCTTCGACAAGAAGGGCGCCTACGCCCTGAAGCCCGAGGAGGGCAGCGCCGCCGAGCAGGCCGCCGCGCTGCTGCCGGACTCCCGGGTCACCGCCGCCTTCCACCACCTGTCGGCCGTGCTGCTCCAGGACCCGGAGACCGAGCGGATCGACACCGACGTGATGGTGCTCGGCGAGGACCGGGCCGACGTGGAGACCGTGCAGGCGCTGGCCGGCCGCATCCCCGGCATGCGCGGCGTCTTCGCCGGGCGGCTGCGCAACGCCCACCAGGTGGAGTCCCTGGTGGCGAACCTGATCTCCGTCAACCGCCGGTACAAGGCGCACGCCGGGCTCCGCGTCACCGACGTGTGAGCCGTACCGGGCGATGGGGGACACTGGTCGGTGAAGCAGTACCGAGCAGTGTCCCCCGACAGGAGCCCAGCCCCATGCCCCGCATCGCCCTCTGCACCCTGATCGTCTGCGTCCTCGCCGTCGCCGCCGCGGTCGTCTCCTTCGCCCAGGGCAGCCTGCTGGGGATCGTCTGGGTGCTCCTCGCCGGCCTGACGTCCAACATGACCTGGTTCTACGTCAAGCGCGGCCGTGCCTCCGCCGGGCAGGGCAAGTCCGTCACGGGCTGACCACGCACAGCTCGGGGGTCTCGCTCCAGAAGCGGTAGAGCCAGTAGCCGCAGTCGGAGAAGCCGCCACTGACGTTCAGCGCGCGCAGGACGGCGTAGATCATGTCGAAGAACGCGGTGTTCACCGACGGCACCCACAGCAGCGCGAACACGAACAGCAGGCCGAACGGCGCGAACGGCTCCACCTGCCGTTTCACGCCGTACGGCAGCCACGGCTCGATCACGCCGTAGCCGTCCAGGCCCGGCACCGGCAGGAAGTTCAGGATCGCCGCCGTCACCTGGAGCAGGGCGAGGAACGCCAGCGCGTACCGGAACTCGCGGGGGACGCCGTCCACGGCGTGCAGCCAGAAGGGCGCCGTGCACACCGCGGCGAACAATACGTTCGTCAGCGGGCCGGCCGCGGAGATCAGGCTGTGCCGCAGGCGGCCCCGGATCCGGCCGCGCTCGATGAACACCGCGCCGCCCGGCAGGCCGATGCCTCCCATGACCACGAACACCACGGGCAGCACGATGCTGAGCAGCGCGTGCGTGTACTTCAGCGGATTGAGCGTGAGATAGCCCTTCTCGCCCACCGAGATGTCCCCGGAATGCAAGGCGGTGCGGGCGTGCGCGTACTCGTGCAGGCACAGGGAGACGATCCAGGCCGCCGTCACGAACAGGAACACCGCGACACCCGGCTGCTCGGCGAAGCCGGTCCAGGTGGCCCAGCCGGTCACCGCCGCCACGGCCGCGATGCCGACGAAGACGGGACTGACGCGGCGGTCGCCGCGGCTGGTGGTGGCGGTGGTCATGGGCGGCTCCTGTGGACGGCGCGGTCGGAAGGCCGACCGTACCCGGCGGCGGACATGCCGGGAAATCGCTTAGCGGTGGCCGTCCGGTTCCTGGATGGTGGGGGAATGGCACTGAAGAGGGTGTTCTACGAGGAATGGCAGATGGGCTGCTGCGGGGAGCCCTTCTCGGTGGGCGACGAGATCCACTGGCCGCTGGTCGACCTCGGCGAACGGCAAATCCTCGACGGGGACTGCCACGGCGCCGAGGCCCGGGTGGAGAACCACGCCGACGCCGCGCACCCGACCGGCGGCCGGGTCCGGGCCATCGACCTGGTGCACCAGGAGTACACGGTCGACCTGGACCTGCGCGACCTCGGGCGCACGCCGCCGCCGTACGGCAGGCTGACACTCCTCCCCGCCGCACACTCCCCGGAACCGGTGCCCGGCTCGGTGACGCTCGAACCCGTCGACCACTGCCCGAAGTGGTTCGCCGAGGAGGACTACGCACCGCCCCAGGGCCCGCACCGGGTCCGCCGGGCCCAGGGCGCTCTCGTCACCCTGGAGGTGCCGGACGGCGCGCCGCACCAACCCGGTGACCGGCGCTGACCGCTCCGGAGAGAATGGACCCCGTGCGCTATCGCCTCCTCGGAACCACCCAGGCCCACCGCCCCGACGGCACGCCCGTCCCGGTCGGCGGAGCGCGGCTGCGCGCCCTGCTCAGCGTGCTCGCGCTGCGGGCCGGCCGGACCGTCCCGGCGGGCGTCCTGGTGGACGAGGTGTGGGGCGCCGACCCGCCCGCCGACGCGGCCGGCGCGCTGCAGGCACTCGTCGGCCGGCTGCGCAGGGCGCTCGGCGCCGGCGCCGTGACCTCCGTGGAGGGCGGCTACCGGCTCGTCGCGGCCCCCGACGACGTCGACCTCACCCGCTTCGACCGGCTGACCGGCGAAGGGCTCGGCGCGCTGGCCGACGGCGACCCGGCGAAGGCCGCCGCCGTCCTGGACGACGCGCTCGGCCTGTGGCGCGGTCCCGTCCTCGCCGACCTGCCGGACCGCACCGCCGAGGCGGCCCGCTGGGAGACCCGCCGCCTGGACGCCCTGCGTGCCCGGCACGCCGCCGCCCTCGCCCTCGGCCACGCCGAGCGGTCGCTGCCCGAGCTGGCCGCGCTGTGCGACAGCCACCCCCTGGACGAGCCGCTGCAGGCGCTGCGGCTGCGGGCGCTCCGGGACCTGGGCCGCCCCGCCCAGGCACTGGCCGCCTACGACGACCTGCGCCGGCTGCTGGCCGACCGGCTCGGCTCCGACCCGGGTCCCGAACTGCGGTCGCTGCACGGCGAGCTGCTGCTCACCGAGACCACCCGTACCGCCCCCGCCCGCCGTACCGCCGCGGAGCCCGGGCGCACCCCGCCCGAGGCCGCCCTCGGCAACCTGCCGGCCCGGCTCACCTCCTTCGTCGGGCGCGAGCCGGACATCGCGGCCATCGGCGCCGACCTCGGCTCCGCCCGGCTGGTCACCCTGCTCGGGCCCGGTGGGGCCGGGAAGACCCGGCTGTCCCAGGAGGCCGCCGAGTCCGTGCGGCACACCGCCCGGGACGGGGTGTGGCTGGCCGAACTCGCACCCCTGGACGACCCCGGCGCCGTACCGCAGGCCGTGCTGACCGCGATCGGCGCCCGCGAGACCGTGCTGCACGGCGCCGGCGCCGAGGGCCTGCGGGCCGTCGCCGACCGGCACGACGACCCGGTCGAGCGGCTGGTGGAGCACTGCGCCCGGCGGCGGATGCTGCTCGTCCTGGACAACTGCGAGCATGTCGTCGGGGCCGCCGCCCAGCTCGCCGAGCGCCTGCTGGCGCACTGCCCGGAGCTGACCCTGCTCGCCACCAGCCGGGAACCGCTCGGCGTCCCGGGGGAGCTGGTGCGGCCGGTGGAGCCGCTGCCCGAGCCGGTCGCGCTGCGCCTGCTCGCCGACCGGGGCGCGGCCGCCCGCCCCGGTTTCCGGGTCGAGGACGACCCCGAGGCGTGCGCCGAGATCTGCCGGCGGCTCGACGGACTGCCCCTCGCCATCGAACTGGCGGCCGCCCGGCTGCGTATGCTGACGCCCCGTCAGATAGCGGACCGGCTGGACGACCGCTTCCGGTTGCTCACCAGCGGCAGCCGTACCGTGCTGCCCCGCCAGCAGACCCTGCGCGCGGTCGTGGACTGGTCCTGGGACCTGCTCGACACGGACGAACGCGACGTGCTCAGCCGGCTGTCGGTGTTCGCGGGCGGCTGCGACCTGGCCGCCGCCGAGGCCGTCTGCGGCCCGGTCGCGCTGGACGCGCTCGGCTCCCTGGTGGACAAGTCCCTGGTGGTGGCCGCCCCCTCGGCCGACGGCCAGATGCGCTACCGCCTGCTGGAGACCGTCGCGGAGTACGCGACCGAACGGCTGGACGAGACCGGTGGCCGTGCCGAGGGCGAACGCGCCCATCTGGCGTACTACCGCGAACTCGCCCGCACCACGGACCCGTTGCTGCGCGGGCCCGGGCAGCGCGCCGCCGTCGACCGGCTCCAGATCGAGTACGAGAACGTGCGCACCGCCCTGCGGCACGCCATCGCCGGCCGGGACGAGCAGGAGGCGCTCTGCATCATCCACTCCCTGGTCTGGTACTGGCAGATGCGCGATCTGCGCGTCGAGGCCCGCACCCTGTGCCGCGAGGTCATGGCGCTGGGCCCCGACCCGTTCGAGGAGCCCGTGCGCCGCGCCGCCCCGGTGTGGCAGCGCTGCACGGACCTCCCGCCCCCCTACACCGGCGAACTGCTCGACGAGGCCCGGCGCGGACTTCACCTGGCCCATCTGGCCTGCATGGACACGGAGCTGGACGCCTGGCAGACCCCCGCGGCCCAGGCGAAGCTGCGCGTCATCACCCAGGTCTACGAACCCGGGATGCCGCAGACCTGCCGTGCCCCGGGCATGCTCTGGTTCTTCGCCGAGCTGCTCACCAGCGGCGTCGACCGGCTGCGCACCGTCCTCGACGCCTGTGTCCGCACCTGCCGGGAGACGCCCGGATTCGAGTGGGAGCTGGCCGGCACCCTGCAGATGCGCGCCAACATCCTCGCCAACCGCACCGAGTGGGCGGGCGACGCCACCCGCGACGCGGACGAGGCGCTGGAGATCTTCGAACGCCTCGGGGACGCCTGGGGCGCCGCCGAGGCCCTCTCCGCCCGCGGTGAGTCGCGCGAGCGCAAGGGCCAGTACGAAGCGGCCGCCACCGACTTCCGGGCGGCCGTCGCGTACGCCGAGCGCCTCGGCGCCCGCGCCCAGGCGTCGGTGCTCGCCATCCGGCTGGGCGCCGTGCTGCTGGAGACGGGCGAACCGGAGCAGGGCGAGCGCATGCTGCGCGAGGTCATCGAGCGCACGGACGGCACCAACAGCGAGGCACTGCCCATGGCGCGCCTCTTCCTGTCCTCCCGGCTCAGCATGACCGGCCGGGTGGCGGAGGCACGTGAGCAACTGCGGCTGCTGCGCGAGGGGTTCGGGATCGCGCACTTCGTCGTCTTCGACGCGCTCATCCTCGGCCAGGAGGCCTGGGTGGACATCGTCGACGGCCGTGTCGAGGACGCCATGGACAAGGTCCGGCGGGCGCTGACGCGGGCCTGCGACCCGCTGGCCCTGGCCATCGCCCCGCACCTGCAGCCCCTGTACCTGACCGTCGCGGCCGCCGCCCTCGCCCGGGCCGACGGGGGCGGCCACGCCGCGGACGCCGCCCGCTGCCTGGGCGCCGCCCGTGCGCTGCTGCCCCCGGGCCATGTCGCGATGACCGTCGAGCGGGTGATCCTCGAGCACGCCGAGGGCGCCGTCCTCGCCGTGCTCGACCGGGCGGCGTTCGACGCCGCGTACGCCGAGGGCGGCGGCCTCTCCCTCGAGGAGGCCACCGCCCTGGTGTGACGTCGCCGGACGTCGGCTCCCGGCGCGGTACCCGCGTCAGGCCCTGGTGCGGAACTTGTGGATGGCGACCGGGGCCATCACCGCGGTGAGCCCCACCGACCAGATCAGCGTCACCCACAGGTCGTGCGCGACCGGGCCGCCCTCCATCAGGCCGCGCGCGGTGTCGGCCAGCGCGGAGAGCGGGTTGTAGTCGGTGAAGTTCCGCAGCCAGCCCGGCATCGAGGCGGTCGGCGCGAAGATCGACGAGCCGAACTGCAGCGGCATCAGCACCAGGAAGCCCATCGCCTGCACGGACTGCGCGTTCTTCATCACCACGCCCAGGGTGAGGAACACCCACATCAGCGCCGAGCCGAACACCACGGACAGGCCCACGGAGGCGAGCAGGCCGTCCCAGTGGTGGACGTCGTAGCCCACGAGGACGGCGACCAGCATCAGCACCGCGGTCGCGAACAGCATCCGCATCAGCTCCACCGCGATCTTGGCGAAGAGCACGGAGCCACGCCCGATGGGCAGCGACCGGAAGCGGTCCATGACGCCGGAGTTGAAGTCCTGGTTGAAGCCGGTGCCCACGCCTTGGGCCATGTTCATGCCCATCATGGCCATCAGGCCCGGCACGACGTACTGGACGTACTGGTCCTGGCCGCCGCCCAGGGACTTGCCGATCGAACCGCCGAAGACGTACACGAACAGCAGGGTGAAGATCACCGGGAACAGGATGGCGTCGAACATCGACTCCGGGTCCTGCCGGATCCACAGCAGGTTGCGTCGGACGAGCGCGCCGGTGTGCCGCAGGTGCGCGCGGACCGGGATCGGGGTGTCGCCCCTGAGCCGGGCGGCGGGAGCGACCGGGTCCGCAGGGGTGGCGCGGAGCGCCTCGTCCGGGACGGTCCCGCCCGGGGTGGTCTCGTCCAGGGTGGTGGTGGGCGACGGGTGGGCGCTCATGCGGCGGCCTCCTCGGGGGCTTCGGTGGGCGTGGGGTCCTGCGGGGCACTGGCGCGATGGCCGGTGAGGGAGAGGAACACCTCGTCCAGGCTGGGGAGTTCGGTGCTGATGGAGGAGATGGTGACGCCGCGTGCGGTGACCGCGCCGACCACCGCGGTGAGCTGTTCGTCGCTGAGGATCGGCACCAGCAGTGTGCCGGTCGCGTTGTCGACGGTGGTGCCGGCGAGCCCGGTGATGCCCAGCTCGTCCAGCATGTCGGCCAGCGGCCGCAGGTGCAGCGGATCCATCGGCCGCACCCGCAGCGAGCGCCCTCCGACGCGGGCCTTCAGCTCCTCGATGCCGCCCTTCGCGATGACCTTCCCGCGGTCCACGACGGTCAGTTCGGAGGCGAGCTGCTCGGCCTCCTCCATGTACTGGGTGGTCAGCAGCACGGTGACCCCGTCCCCGACCATGGCCTTGACCTCGTCCCACACCTCGTTGCGGGTGCGCGGGTCCAGCCCGGTGGTCGGCTCGTCCAGGTAGAGCACGGCGGGCCGGCCGATCATCGAGGCGGCGAGGTCCAGCCGCCGCCGCATGCCGCCGGAGTAGGTGCCGGCGGGCCGCCGCGCGGCCTCCGTCAGCGAGAACCGCTCCAGCAGTTCGTCGGCCCGGGCCCGGGCGTCCCTGCGGGACAGGTCCAGCAGCCGCCCGATCAGGTACAGGTTCTCCCAGCCCGGGAGCTTCTCGTCCACGGAGGCGTACTGCCCGGTGAGCCCGATCACCCGCCGGAGCTGCCGGGGCTGCCGTACGACGTCGTAGCCGGCCACGACGGCCTCCCCGGCGTCCGGCGTGATCAGGGTGGACAGGATCCGCACCAGAGTGGTCTTCCCGGCGCCGTTCGGCCCGAGGACCCCCATCACGGTGCCCGGCCGGACGTCCAGGTCGACCCCGTCCAGCGCCTTGGTCCCGCCGTAGTGCTTGACCAGTCCCCGTACGGTCACGGCGGGGCGTCCGCCGGCAGGGTTGTCGTCGATTCGCTTCATGGGCAGGACAGTGGCAGCCCCCGCCGACAGACCGCCGACAGCAGGCGTGCGGATACCGACACGGCACCGACGGATCCGACACGGCTCCGACAAGGCACCGACAGGGCAGCGGCGGGTCACCGGCGGTTGCTCCGGCGCGTCATGCGGGTGCCCCCACCTGCGACGGAGGAGGCCCCCGCGACGGCGGACCGGATCGCACCCCTCGCCCCGCAGCGGCGGCGGCAGCGGCGGGGCCGGCGCCGTGGACGCGGGCGCCGGCCCGGAGGAGGGGAAAGGGGGCGGCCCCTTCGACGGGGGAAATCGACGGGGCCGCTCTGGTGCCGGACTGGCTCCGGTGGACGCCGGCCGTCAGTGGACGGAGTGCTCCTCCAGCGGGAACGTCCCGCCGACGACGTCCTCGGCAAAGGCCTTCGCCGCGTTGCCCATGACCTCACGCAGGTCGGCGTACTTCTTGACGAACTTCGGCACCCGGCCGGAGGTGAGACCGAGCATGTCGGTCCACACCAGCACCTGCGCGTCCGTCTCCGGGCCGGCGCCGATGCCGACGGTGGGGATGTGCAGCACCCGCGTCACCTCGGCGGCCAGTTCGGCCGGGACCAGCTCCAGGACGACCGCGAACGCGCCCGCGTCCTGCACCGCCTTCGCGTCCCGCAGCAACTGGGCGGCCGCCTCCTCGCCGCGCCCCTGGACGCGGTAGCCCATCGCGTTGACGGACTGCGGGGTCAGCCCGATGTGGGCCATGACCGGGATGCCGGCCTCCACCAGCAGCCGGATCTGCTCATGAGAGCGTTCGCCGCCCTCCAGCTTCACCGCGCCGACCCCGGCCTCCTTCACCAGCCGGGTCGCCGAGCGCAGCGCCTGCACCGGGCCCTCCTGGTAGGAGCCGAACGGCAGGTCGGCGACGATCAGCGCGCGCTGGGTGCCGCGTACGACGGCCGCCGACAGCACGGCCATCTCGTCGAGGGTGACGGGCACGGTGGTCTCGTACCCGAGGTGACAGTTGCCCGCCGAGTCGCCGACGAGCATCACCGGGATGCCGGCCTCGTCGAACACGGACGCGGTCATCGCGTCGTAGGCGGTGAGCATGGGCCACTTCTCGCCGCGCTCCTTGGCGAGGGTGATGTCGCGGACGGTGATGCGGCGGGTGCCCTTCCCCCCGTACAGCGCCTTGCTGCCGTCGGAAGGCTTGGTGTGGGCAGCCGAAAGCTGCGTCATGGCAACGGCTCCTTCGGTCATCTCGAGGCGCCCTGACGGCGTCCCCGGATCGTCTCCATGGTGGCACTTGGTGCCGCCGAGGGCCAGAGGGCCCCTGTGATCCCTTCGCGGCGCCGCGCGCGGAGCGGAAGACTCCGGTGCGTAAGGTCTCGGCAAAGAATTTAGATACGAGACGGTGCCGTATTGAAATGGCCTTAGGCTCGGGTGCATGACAACTTCCGTCCCTGCCTCCCGGATACCGGAAGCGGTGCACCGGCGCCGCTGGGCGATCCTCGGCGTGCTGATGCTGAGCCTGCTCATCGTGGTGCTCGACAACTCCATCCTGAACGTCGCCATCAAGACCATCTCGACCCCGGCGCCCACCGGCCTGGGCGCCACCCAGAGCGAGATCGAATGGGCGATCAACAGCTACACCCTGGTCTTCGCGGGCCTGCTGTTCACCGCGGGCCTCATCGGTGACCGGCTGGGCCGCAAGAAGGTGCTGCTCGGCGGCCTCGTGGTGTTCGGCATCGGCTCGGCCCTGGCCGCCGAGTCCGGCTCCCCGAACCAGCTCATCGCCTTCCGCGCCGTGATGGCCCTCGGCGCCGCGTTCGTGATGCCGGCCACGCTGGCCGTGCTGATGAACGTCTTCGAGCGTGACGAGCAGCCCAAGGCGATCGGCATCTGGGCCGGCGGCGTCGGCCTCGCCATCGCCATCGGCCCGATCACCGGCGGCGCTCTGCTCGACCACTTCTGGTGGGGCTCGGTCTTCCTCATCAACGTGCCGATCGTGGTCGTCGCGGTCGCGCTGATGGTGTGGCTGGTGCCCGACTCCCGCGACCCCAAGCCCGGCCGCCTCGACCCGGTCGGCGTGGTCCTGTCCGTCGTCGGCCTGGTGCTGCTCGTCTACGGCATCATCAAGGGCGGCGAGCTGGCCGACTTCACCGACGCCAAGGTGCTGGCGACGATCATCGCCGGTCTCGCCGTACTGGCCGGCTTCGTGATCTTCGAGAAGCGCAGCGACCACCCGTCGCTGGACGTCACCTACTTCGGCAACAAGGTCTTCTCGGCCGCCATGGCCGCCATCGCGCTCGTCTTCTTCGCGCTGATGGGCGTCACGTTCTTCTCGGTCTTCTACATGCAGAGCGTGCGCGGCTACTCGCCGCTGGAGTCCGGCGTGATGATGCTGCCGCTGGCCGCCGCGCAGATGATCTTCGCGCCGCGGGCCCGGCTGGTCGTCGACCGGTTCGGCAACAAGATCACCACCACCGCCGGTCTGGTGCTGATCGCGGCGACCCTGGCCGCCTTCGCCACCTTCGAGACCGACACCCCGATCTGGCTGATGGAGGTCGTCTTCTTCCTCATGGGCACCGGCATGGCGCACATCATGACGCCGACCTCCGTCGTCATCATGCAGTCCCTGCCGCGGGAGAAGGCCGGCTCCGCCTCCGCGCTCAGCAACACCTTCCGCCAGGTCGGCGGCGCCCTCGGTATCGCCGTCCTCGGCTCGGTGCTCTCCGCCGCATACCGCAACGGCGTCGAGGGCAAGCTGAACATGCTGCCCGCGGCGCTGCGGGACACGGCCGGCGAGTCCATCGAGGCCACCCTCGGTATCGCCGAGAAGCTCGGCCCGCGCGGACAGGCACTGGTCGCACCCGCCGACGACGCCTTCCTGCACGCCATGCACGTCACCGCCCTGTGCGGTACGGGCGTCGCGCTCGTCGGCGCCGTCGTGGTGGCCCTGTTCCTGCCGGGCAAGCCGCCGGCCGGCCGGCAGGGGGAGAGGGAGCCGGAACTGGTGGCGGCCGCGGACTGACCGGGCAGCGCGACGACAGCGGTTCCACGGGGGAAGGAGGCGGCTGCGGGACAATTCCCGCAGCACAGTGGAAGGACGGACGACGTGAGCCTTGCCGGCAGCCGACCGCGACCGGACGGACCCGCACGGGGCCGCCCGCGCAGCGAGGCCGTGGAACGCGCCATCATCGAGGGTGTGATGAAGCTCCTGGAGGACGGTGTCCCCCTCGCCGAGCTCTCCATCGAGCGCGTCGCGCGCACGGCAGGGGTCGGCAAGGCCACGATCTACCGCCGCTGGAGCGGCAAGGAGGAACTGTTCGTCGACGTCATCCGCGCCGCCGAACCCCCCGACCCCGAACTCCCCGGCACCTCCATGCGCGACGATCTCGTCGTGCTGGTGGAGGCCCTGCGCCGGCGCGGCCTTGTCAGCCGCTCCTCGGCGATCCTGCACAACGTGTACGCGCAGATGAAGTCCAGCCCCAAGATCTGGGTGGCGTACCACGCGAGCGTCATAGCGCCCCGGCGCGTGCTGGTCATGGACGTGCTGCGGCGCGGGCAGGAGAGCGGCGAACTGCGGCCGGACATCGATCTGGAACTGGCCAACGACATGTTCGTCGGACCCATGCTGCTCCGCTCCGTCCTGCGCCCCGACACGCGCCCCGACGCCGACCTGTCCGAGGGGCTGTCCGAGCGCATCGTGGACACGGTCCTGGAGGGCCTGCGCCCCGGTACCCCTTGACGACTCCCGGGGGCCCGCGGACGCCGGGCGCGTGCGGGTGGCGGCCGGAAGCCCACCCGCCACCCGCTCGGCCGAGTCCGCACCCCGGGCCGGCCCGTCTCCGGGGTCATCCGTCCCCCCCTCGCCGCGGCAGGCCACCGCCCGCCGAACGCAGCGGACGGATGCGTGTCATGAGGGCGCATCAACTGACGAGCCCTCACATGTGCCCCGAGCGAGACCGGTCGGCGTGCGCCCTCCGCCGCCCCGGTGCCACGACGCGAACCCGCCCCGCCGGGGAGGGAGGGGGCGTCGGTTCCTCCCGCCACCCCCCGTCGAAGCCGCCGGGGGATCCGCACCGTCGCACCGCCATATGTGCACGTTCTGTCACAGACTCCGCCCGTACGGGGGGTAACCGGAACCTCCGGCCCCGCCCCGTTCGTCCTCGTCTTCCGTACGGCCGTCATGGGACGGCGGGAACGAGCCGATCATCCCCTAGGGTCGACACAGGCGCGGGGGGACGACGGCGTGCACGGCAGGCAGTGAGGCAGACGGTATGGCGCAGCAGGCGTACATGACGGAGACGGACAACGGCGGCTCGGGGCCCGAGCGACCGGGATCCCGGCTTCGACGCCTGACGCAGCGCCTCGTCACGGGCTGGCGCGGTGACCCACGTGTCTGGCGGCGGGGCATCGTGCTCGCCGTCCTCGCGCTGCTCCTCGCCCTGTTGATGCTGGTGCACTCGTACATCCCCAACCGTGTGGGCAACCTCGGCAGCCTCACCGAAACCTTCCTGCCCTGGCTGGGGCTGGCGATCCCGGTGCTGCTGGTCCTCGGTCTGGTCCGCAGGTCGGCGACGGCCCTGATCGCGGTGCTGCTCCCGGCGGTCGTGTGGCTGAACCTCTTCGGCGGCCTCGTCTTCGACAAGGCGGGCGGCGGCGGCGACCTCATCGTGGCCACCCACAACGTCAACGCCGACAACCCCGACCCGGCCGCGACCGCCAAGGGCGTCGCCTCCTCGGGCGCGGACCTGCTGGCCCTGGAGGAACTGCCCGCCTCGGCCGTCCCGGTGTACGAGAAGGCGCTGGCGGGGACGTACGGGCACCACGCGGTCGTCGGCACGGTCGGCCTGTGGAGCAAGTACCCGATGACCGGCGTCGAGGCCGTCGACATCAAGCTCGGCTGGAAGCGCGCCATGCACGCCACGGTGACGACCCCCGAGGGTCCGGTCGCCGTCTACGTCGCCCACCTCCCCTCGGTGCGGGTCAAGATGGAGGCCGGGTTCACCGCGCGTCAGCGGGACAAGAGCGCCGACGCGCTCGGCGAGGCCATCGCCGACGAGACGCTGAGGCGGGTGGTCGTGCTCGGCGACCTCAACGGCACCATGAACGACCGTTCGCTGAACGCCGTCACCTCCCAGCTCCGCTCCACCCAGGGGGCCGCGGGCAGCGGCTTCGGGTTCAGCTGGCCGGCGTCGTTCCCGATGGCGCGGATCGACCAGATCCTGGTCAAGGGAGTCCAGCCGGAGAGCTCCTGGACCTTGCCGCGCACCGACAGCGACCACCTGCCGATCGCCGCCCGTGTGAAGCTCGACACGTCCGCGTAACCGGCTGGAACACCGGCTCGGGGAGACTTTGTTCCGCACGAGAACATATGGTGCACTGGAACTCCGCTCTCCCTTCGAAAGGCACAGGCCCTTCATGCCCCTGGCCCTGCTCGCACTGGCCGTCGGCGCTTTCGGTATCGGCACCACCGAGTTCGTGATGATGGGGCTGCTCCCCGACGTCGCGGACGACCTGCACATCTCCATCCCCGCCGCCGGGCACCTGGTCTCGGCGTACGCGCTGGGCGTGGTCATCGGCGCGCCGCTGCTCGCCGCCGTGACCGCGCGCATGTCCCGGCGCAGGGTCCTCATCGCCCTGATGGTCCTCTTCGTGGCGGGCAACGCGCTCTCCGCCGCCGCCCCCGGCAACGACGCCCTGCTGGCCGCCCGCTTCCTCAGCGGCCTGCCGCACGGCGCGTTCTTCGGCGTCGGCGCGGTGGTCGCCACGAACATGGTCGCGCCGGAGCGCAAGGCCCGCTCGGTGTCCCTGATGTTCCTCGGCCTGACCGTCGCCAACATCGCGGGCGTCCCCGCCGCCACGCTGATGGGCCAGCACCTGGGCTGGCGGGCCACCTTCCTCGGCGTGAGCGCGATCGGACTGGCGGCGATAGCGTCGCTGGCCCTGCTGATCCCGCACGACCGGACCGCGGCGCCCACGACCGGGCTGCGCGGCGAACTGGCGGCGCTGCGCTCGGTACCGGTGTGGCTGGCCCTGGGCACCACGGTGGCGGGCTTCGGCGCCCTCTTCGCCGCCTACAGCTACATCACCCCGATGCTCACGCACGCGGCGGGCTTCGCCCAGGCCGACGTGACGCTGCTGCTGGCCCTGTTCGGCGTCGGCGCGACGGCCGGCAACCTCCTCGGCGGCCGCCTGGCGGACCACTCCCTGCGCGGCACCCTGTTCGGCGGCCTGGTCTCGCTGGCCGCCGTGCTGGCCCTGTTCCCGCTCCTCATGCGGGCGGAGTGGAGCGCGGCGCTGTCCGTCACCCTCCTCGGCACGGCCGCGTTCGTCACCGGCTCCCCCCTGCAGCTGATGGTCATGGAGAAGGCGGCGGCGGCCCCCTCCCTCGCCTCCTCCGCCAACCAGGCGGCCTTCAACCTGGCGAACGCCGGCGGCGCCTGGATCGGCGGCCTCGCCCTCGCGGCGGGCTTCGGCGTGACCTCGCCGGCGCCGGCGGGGGCGGTGCTGGCGGTACTGGGCCTCGGCGTGGCAGGCGTGGCGTACGCGGTGGACCGCCGCCACGAGGTCACCCACGAGGGGCGCGTGGTCGCCGCGCACGTGCCGGAGCGGGTGGGGGCGCTGCGCGGCTGACCAACGGCTCCGCCTCCCGGCGGGCCGGGGTTCGCACGCACGGCCTACGGACCCTTGCTCTCTGCCGACCTGCCGGACCTCAGCTCAGGTTCTGGCGACACTCGGCGAGCGTGAACGCCCCGAAGCTGTCCGCGACCCTCTGCATGTCTGCGTCCTGGACGCTCGGATTCCACGCGAACACCGGGTACTCACCGTCCTGGTCCGGCCGGGACGTGTCGAGCACGACGACTCCGAGGACGTCGTCGTGCATGACGACCAGGAACTGGTGCGGTAGACCGAGCTGGGCGCGGTCCTCGATCGTGTACGCGGACGAACCCAGAAGCTTTCTCCTGCGGACGGTTCGGAACAAGCCCGGGAACTCGGTGGGCGGCACCTCCCATGTGCCGAACTCCTCGATCAGCCGCCGATACGAGGGAGGGAAGGCAAGCCCCATCTCGGCCTCCGTGCCGGCGACCACCTCGGGGGCGCAGCCGTCACCATGATGGGCAAGGTCCTCGTTCGCGCGCACGAGGGCGATGACCTGCTGCCCCCAGACCACCCATATTCGAACTCCGCCGCCCTGCCCGGACGGTCAGTGTGACGGATCGGGCCGTCGCTCGGTCGGCCGTTCCTGGCAGACGAGTTGTTCGATGCCCTCTGCCAAGTGGTCCTCGCCGAGGCCGAGGCGCTCGGCGAGCACCTGATGGCCGGCGTACTGCTCCGGGGTCAAGGGCACCGACAGGACGCTCAGCAGCCGGAGGAACAGGCGGTAGCCGAGATCGGCGTCGACGCGGGTGACGACTTCCTGCACCGCGTGCGCAGCCGCCGTGCCCGGGATCGCCTCCCAGTGCGTACTGACCGCAGTGCCCGCGATCAGCGGCGTCGCCTCCCGCACTGTCCGCAACACCGCATCCACGAGCTCGATCCGGGCTGGTGGCGTGACAGGGGTATACGCGGGAGCGGCCTTGTTCAGGTGCTCCTGGCACACGTCACCGATCGTCTTGAGCCAGTCCCTCGCACCGATGCCGAGCCGGTCGATGTTGTAGCCGCGCCCCGAGGCGGCCAGCCACAGGGTGCTGAGTGTGTCGTCGTGCAGGGCGGAATCGAGTAGACGGCTTACGTCCACGAGGAGCAGAGCCGCTGCGGAGCCCGGGGTCTGGGCGCTGTCGTCGGCGGCCGCGGCCTGACGCACGCGCGTGTGTGCCGTGCCCTCCCAGGTGCCTTCGAACCACGATGTGAGCGCAGAGAGACCAAAGTCGCCCGATGCGTCGCGGCGGGTTGTGTCGAGGGGTGGCCACAGTACCTGGAGGCCGTCATACACCATAGGGCCTGGACAGCTGAACTGTGTGTCCAGCGCCATGAAGCGGTCGTACTGCTCCTTGCCGACGGGGAGCGCGTGCGCCTTCAACACGCGCAGGAGGAGGCGGAACCCGAGTTCCGCGTCGGCATGCCTGACGATGTCCTCCAGTGCCTGTGGCACCCGTTCGGGGAGCCTGGGGGCGCTGGTTCGTACCTCGGCGACGACGGCCTCATGCTGTCCCTCCTCGGCGCCCGGTCGTGGCCGCGGGGACCGGGAGGTGCGAGCCTCCCTGGGGGGCCGGGTGGGGTACAGGGCCGCGAGCCGCCCCAGCCACTCTCTGGCGTCTGTTCCGGAGGCGGCCGGATCGAATCGCTGCCGCGTGGCCGCCAGCCATGCCGTGCGGATCGCCTCCGCGGACACGGTGGAGTCCAGCAGGCAGCGCAGGTCCGCGCCCAGCTCCACCGCGCCCTCTCCGGCGAAGACGGCAGCCACCTCTGCCGCGAATTCCAGCACTTGTGCTTCGTTGACGGTGGTTGTAGAGGACGACAGCTTCTCCGTAAGTGCGCTGAGGCCGAAGTCGCCGTCGTAGAAAACGCCGCGCTGCTCTCGCCGGCTTGTCATGGTGAAGTGCCTCGCCTTGCAGAAGGGGGTGGGTGGGCCTGACCCGCAATGGGACGGGCCCACCCGGAAATCAGCGGTCCTGCTCACGGACTGTTCGTGCGCGAAGTTGCCTCAGTTCTTGGGCAGCGGGTACGAGGTGAAGACGATGTAACCTTCGTGGCCGGACTTGCCGGGCAGTCGCTTGAGAACCACTCGGACGCCGTTCCCCGCCGCCTCCGAGGTGCGGTCCGACTTGTACACCGTACCCAGGGAAGGGTACTGGTCCCACCTGCCCGTGATCGGGAACTCGTCCTTGTTGCGCCACTGCCCTCGCTTGTTGAGGAAGTTGTCCAGCGCCTCGAAGCTGGCCTTTCTCCGATTGCCGTTCGGGAAGAAGTAGTGAGAGACCACCCGTTCGACTGCCTGCTGGGCGATATCTGCATCGGTCCACACAGAGCTGATGGGGGACAGTCCCTTGCGCTCATTCTCGATGGCGTACTGAATGGCCTGCTGCGGGGTCACGTTGACATGTTTCTTGAGCGTGTGGGCTCCGGATTCCGGGAATCTCGTCTCGTCGCTGAGATTCACACAGTTGTGGACCAGCAGATCCTGAGCGTGCGAGCCTTCGGCGCGCACATAGAACGTGTGCAACCCGTCCACGGTCAGGTCGTAGACCCTGTGCGGTGCCCAGTCGGTGATGTCCCGCAGGCTGGTGATGGGATGGACCCTGCCGTCGGGTGACTGCAGCCGATCGCCTGGGTGCAGCTCCGACACGCGCGTCCAGCCACGCTCGGCGACGTAGAAGCGATGCCCGGCGGTGCTGCTCAGGCTGCTGCCGTCGGCCAGAGACCGCCGGCCGGCTTCTCGGCGAGGGCCCGGCGCCGCCCGCCCGCCGTGGAGGAACTGTGTCCTTGCTGTGTCGCACCTGTGAACACGGTCTCTCGGTGAGGAGGCGGGGGCTGATCGGAGATGGCCGAGGTTCGACCCCGGAAAAAGGGGCGGGTGTCGCGAGTTGTTCCAAATCCAGTGGAG
The DNA here is from genome assembly GCF_023630175.1 of Streptomyces cellostaticus. GTDB lineage: Bacteria > Actinomycetota > Actinomycetes > Streptomycetales > Streptomycetaceae > Streptomyces > Streptomyces cellostaticus_A. The sequence continues at coordinate 40,291 of NZ_JALLIN010000054.1, forward strand.
CGGCACCGCCGACTGTCACTACTGTGCGGACGGACCGAGTCGTCTGAGCAAGGACGTGCCGTTGTACACCGTGTGAGACCCCCCGAGTGCTGATCGGTCGCGCGTCGCGCAGGTGCGCCGCGCTGCTTTCCGCTGCGGACTTCTCACTGAAGACGGTGTACTTCTGTGCTCAATAACTGGGTGGTCGTGCCCACCTGCCTGCCGTTGGTTCTCCGGCGTTGCCACGTGTGCGCGTCCGAACGCTTCCGGACGAGCGGCAAGTTCCGGGTCAACGCCAACCACAAGCTCATCGACGTCTGGCTCCTCGCGCTCTGCACCGCTTGCGGGGAGACGACGAAACTCACCGTGCTGGAGCGGGCGAACGTGCGCTCCGTACGGTCCGGTCTGCTGGCCCGGCTGCATGACAACGACCCCGCTCTGGCAGCCGAGTTGCTCCAGGACCCGGTCGTGCGGCGACGCAATCGCATCGCCCTCGACTGGGACGACGCCTGGCGTCTCGACACCGGGGGATCGGATCACCTGGACCGTGAGGTGATCGACGTCTCGGTCCGCTTCGCGGCCCGGATACCGGTCCGGCCGGTGCGGCTGATCGCCGAGGGCTGCGGTCTCTCGCGGGCCGAGGTCGAGCGACTGGTCGTCGAGGGGAGGCTCGTCTCGGCGGTCCGGCTGAGCGGCCGGCTCTCCGGCGACTTCACCTTCACACTGAAGCGCTGAGCCCTTTCGGGACCAGGGGCCCGTCCGGCGTGATCCGCCGGGCGGGCCCCTGGCCGGTCGTTCGCGGGGGAGAGCGGGAAGGCGCGCGCGTGCGGTACCGGTCGCCGATCACCGGAATCCCGACGGCTCGGCCGGCGCACCCGAGCGGGCGTCGGGCGGCGAGCACGCCGAGCGTGGGCCGAAGCCCGCCTGCCGTGGTGCTGGCGTGTGCCCGCACCGCGTCCGCGGTGCGTCGCCGGGCGCGTGGAGCGCAGTGGATGCGGCGCGGGGCGCCCCCGCGGTCCGCCCGTGGGGGTGAACAGCCGCACCGCGGATCCTCGGGGGTCGTTCACCGATCATGAAGAAGATTGTCTCTGTCTCTGTCTCTGTCTCTGTCTCTGTCTCTGTCTCTGTCTCTGTCTCTGCTCTCGCCGTCGTCGGCGTCGCCCTGGCCGCCCCCGCCCAGGCGGACGACGACTCGAACGTCCTCGGCCCCGTCGGCGCGGCCGACGACTGGAACTTCGCCACGGTCGACGGGGTACCCGAGACCTCCGGGCAGGAGATCGCCAAGGTTCCGGCGCTCGCCCCGTACATCGGCAACCAGAAGAGCGGTGCGGCGGACGGCAACGTGCTGGATCACGTGTCGCCGTAGCCCACGGCGAGTCCCGCCCCCTGCCTCTGCCCCTGAGGCGGGGCGGGTCAGTGGCCACTCCGCGCGGGGATCCTCGGCAGGACCTTCTCGGCGATGTCGAGAAGAGCGCTGTCGCTCGGGAGCGCGCCGGTCTGGCTCCACACGGTGAGGTCGTAGTAGCCGCCCTTGTCCTTGCGGTCGAGGGCCACGGACAGCGTCCTGGCCAGCGGGCCCTGCTGGGCCGGCGCGCTCTTCTGGCCACCGCCCAAGTTGAACTCGATCTTCATGGTGTGCTCCGAGGAGAAGACCGCGGGCCTGCCGAGAACCCGGGCCGTCCTCATGTTGCTCGCGATCCTGTCACCCGCCATGTCGATCAGCCTGATGTACTGGGCGGTCGACATCTCGTTGTAGGTGGCCGAGAGCTTCACGCTGTACGTGTCGAACGTGATCTGGGCATCCGGTTCGGCGACCTTCCCGTCGGTCAGGAGCGCGGTGCCGTTGCTGCCGGAAGCCGAGTTCGCGATCTCCTCGGGTGTTCCGAGGAGTCGTGCGAGGTCGGGCCGGTTGAGCGCCTCGCACAGATCCGAGCCGGTCACGGCCCGAGGCGTTCTCGCGTAGGCCTTCGGCGGTTTCTCGTCCTCCGCGTCGGAACAGGAGGCGGGCCGCGGGGTGGTGGTGTCGGCCGGCATCACGCGGTCGCCCAGCATCACCGCGGCCGCGAGCGCCCCGAACACGGCCAGGGCCGCGACCGCCTGCCCCCACGCGTTGTGGTCCTTCTCCGGCTTGCCCGGCGCGGGACGGGGTGCGGTTCCGGTCGGGCCCCCGGTATGGCCGCCGTCCGGTGCCGGTGCCGGTGCCGGAGCAGCAGCCGCAGCCGGCACCGCGATCGGGGCCTGGCTTCCGGCCGGGGCCGCCTGGGCCTGCGCCTGCGCATGGTCCTTCGCGTGACCGGAGGCATCGGTCCCCGCCCCGTCCACGGCGGCGGCCGACCCCGGAACGGGCTTCCGGCGGGCCCGAAACGCCCGCACCACCGTGTGGACACGTATCGCCGTGAACACGAGGAACGCCGCTCCGATGGCGGCCGCGACCCGATCGCTGTCGCGGACGGCGAGATACATGATGCGCGCGCCGAAGACGGACCCGACCACGATGAGCAGGGGCTCACGGACCCAGAAGGGCAGTACGCGCAGGAGTAGACCGAGCATCCGGTGATCTCATCAGGGACATGACCACATTTGCCGTGGTGGAGGCCACAGTTCCGGGGGTGTTCTGGCCCGGCCGGACCGGCCGTGACCAAGAGGCCGTCTCGATCGGCGTATCGGCTCATCGGTGCAGGTGAGTCAGAACCCCTTCGTTCACGGTGCAGGAGTTGCTGTGCGGCGTCCAGGTCACCTGCCGCGCTCAACCCATGTCGTCCGGCAACTGGTCGGCGGCATCCCGACACCTCACATGACCGGGAGCAGCGGTCGAAAATCGGTGGCCCCCTGACCTGACCGCCTCCACGCTGTACGCCATGGAAGAACCGCACCGCAGGATCCGCGCGCTTCAGACGGCGACCACGATCACCGTCTACCAGGCGTACTCCCCTGAAATCGGACTGCCCGCCATCCGCGACGGCCGTTTTCCCGCCGCGTGGAAGCCTGACCGCATGACGTGGATCAAGCCTAGTTTCCTGTGGATGATGTACCGCTCCAACTGGGGCACGAGCACCGGGCAGGAGACCGTCCTCGCCGTCGAGATCACTCGCGACGGCTTCGACTGGGCGCTGCGTCATGCCTGCCTGTCTGGCTACGTTCGCGGACTGCATCCCGATCGCGCCGCTTGGCAGCGTGACCTCAAGCGCTCGCCGACCCGTGTGCAGTGGGATCCCGAGCGCGATCTGCACCTGCGTCCGCTGCCGCACCGCTCGCTGCAACTGGGACTCTCGGGCGAGGCATCGTCGCGATACGCGAACGAGTGGATCGTTTCCATCCGCGACGTGACCCCGCTCGCCCACCAGATCCGTACCTTCGTCAGCAGCGGCGAACCGGACACAGCAACCCGACTGCTTCCTCGGGAACAGCACTATCCCGCCGGTGACGAGCTACTGGCCCACCTGCGTGGCTGACCGGCGGTCCGGACACGGCGGGACAAGGACCGCTTCTGTCCCCGCCCCTCAAGAGTGAGGTGTGTCGTGCGGGCAAGGGCCGCTGACGTGCGCCACCATGGGCACGGACATCCATGGCGGGGTCGAGTTCCGTCACCCATGTGCAGGCACCGAGGACTACGACGGTGAACCATGGGTGACCGCAATGGATCTGTGGCCGCTGTACGACGAGACCGACTACACGGCCTTCGGCCTGCTCTTCGCAGTGCGCAACTACGCAGGCTTCCCGCCCCTTGCGCCCGGTCGTGGTCTTCCTGTGGACCTGTCGAGCGCTATGCGCTCGCACCCGGCCTCCTGGGTTGCCCGGGGCGAGCTGGACGGCGCGAGCCGGGTCAGTTGGCGGGAGCTCGCTTCCCTCGATCCCGCGACCCGGCCTGAGTACTTCGTCGGCCGAGTGGCCTGGCACAAGACGTCGCGTCCGGGCCTGCCGCGTCGCCGGCTCGTATCCCATCAGTGGCCGGCGGAGGTCCTGTCGGTGGTCGGCGTGCCACCTGTGGAGGCGCGCAGCAGCCCAGAACGAGTCGAGTGGACCGCCGGCGATTTGGTCTGCGCCTACGAACCTCTGACCGCGGGCGCCGTGCTGGGTTCTGAGACCCACTGGACGCACGTCTTCGCCGTGATGAAGGCTCTGGCCGGCCCGTTCGGTGACGACGGCGTCCGCCTGGTCGTGGCCTTCGACTGACAGCACGCGACCCGGAGCCTCGCCCCACACGCGACGTTGGCCGACCGGCCTCCGCCCCCTGCGACGGCGGTCGAGGTCTGCGAACGCGGCATGATGATCCACGTCAAGCCACGCTCGTAGGCTCTGCGTACGACAGGTCGGACGCTCCGGCTCGGCACGGCCGTGGCCACTCTCCGGTCGTATCGACCAGCGGAGACGACTGAGCAGGTTGCTCTTGCTGGGCGGATATGCGAGGTGACCGTCGCTGGATAGAGTCTTCCCGTTACAACTGGTTGTGGGGACAACCAAAGCGCCTCGGGGAGGGCCTGCAACGCATGAGTCGTCGTTCTAATGGCTTGGTCGGCGTCTGGGCTGAGATGCAGAGGCAGCAGCAGCGCCAAGTGGAGGCAGACGCCAGGCGACAGAGACAAGAAGCGCAGCAGGCACGTGCCTACCAACGGCGAGCTGCCCAGAGTCACCGCGAGTACATGCAGGCAGAGGCACTACGTCGCACTGAAGAACTGGACGCGCAGGTTGCTTCGCTGCAAGGTCTTCTCGCCTCGGGTTGTCAGGCTCCGGCTTTCAGGGCTTCCTCCCTCATGCGTCCTGAAGAGGTTGAGCCGTTCACCCCAGGACCACTGGCGCAGCCCGTGCCAGTGCCGAACTTCGATCACTACCAAGCGCAGAGCGGATGGACTGCCAGTCGCCGTGCTCAGGCGCAGGCCGAAGCTCGGGCGCGCTTCGAGCGGGACTGGCATGCGGCCCAAACGGCGGAAGCACAGCGGCAGCACCAGTTGGCGGCATACCAGCAGCAGTACCAGCAGTGGGCCCATGCCCAGCTGGCCGAGGTGCGGCGACACAACGCCAACGTCGTCGAGCTGACCGAAGGAGTGAGGCGCCGCGATCCCGACGCTGTGGTCGAGTACTTCTCCGCTGCTCTCTACGCGTCGACTGCATGGCCGGAGGGATTTCCACGTCAGGTGGCAGCGGCCTACGACCCCGCAGCCGGGCAGTTGGTGCTGGATTGGGAGCTGCCCGCTTACGACATCGTTCCTGAGGCGAAATCTGTTCGGTACATGTACGGGGTGGACCAACACAAGGAGAGTCCCAGGCCAGTAACTCAGCGTCGGGCTCTATATAGGGAGGTTCTGGCGCAGTGCATGCTGCTCGTCCTGCACGAACTATTCGCCTCGGATGAGCTGGGCGCGCTCGAGTCAGTGACCTTGAACGGGTTCGTAGACGGGCACGACCCCACCACCGGCCGACCAGGCCACATCTACCTGGCGACCGTCATGGCCCCGCGCTCGAGGTTCCGTGACCTGCACTTGGCACAGGTGGACGCCTGCAGTTGCCTGGCCGATGCGCTGCGCGGGCAACTCTCGGCTCGTCCCGACCAACTCACGCCAGTGCGCCCGAGCCGCCGGCCGCAGGAGGTCGGGAACCGTGTTGTCACGCGTGGCAGCGATGAGGAACCCGACCTGTACCAGATGGATCCCATTGCCTTCGAGAACCTCGTTGCCGATCTCTTCCGGGCCATGGGGATGCAGGCAGTCACCACCCAGCGCTCGAACGACGGCGGGGTGGACGTCGACGCACTGGATCCGACACCAATCCGTGGCGGCAAGATCGTCGTGCAGGTGAAGCGCTACCGCAACACGGTGCCGCCCACCGCTGTGCGTGACTTGTACGGGACCGTCCAAGACGCCGGTGCCAACAAGGGCGTCCTCGTGACGACGTCACGGTTCGGACCTGGCTCCCATACCTTCGTCAACGGCAAGCCGCTGGAACTGATCTCGGGAACTGAGCTCGTCGACCTGTTGCACCGTCATGGGCTGCGAGGGCGCCTGGGCGACGGTGCCCGTCAATCTGCGGCTCAACCGACGTCGACGGTTCCGGACACTCGACTGCCCGACGACTACAACGTCCTGGGTATGTCGTGGGCCGGAAGCGTTGCCTTGGACGTGTGTGCTCTCGTTTGCCGAGGCAACCGCGTCCTCAGCGACGATCACTTCGTCTTCTACAACAACCCGCAGACACCGGACGGCTCCGTGCGCGCCCTTCCCCCCACCGCACCCGACAAAGCCGCGATCTGCGTCTCCTTCGACGCGCTGCCGGATGAGGCCGACCGATTCGTACTCGTGGCCGCCATCGACCCAGAGGTCAACCCGAACGCTGACCTCTCCGGCTTCACCAACGCGTCCATCCGTCTACTCGACCCGAGGCTGGCCGAACTGGGACGACTGGAAGTCTCCGACGGCCGGCCACACGAGACCGCATTGGTGCTCGGCTCCTTCCGTTGCAGGTCGAGCGGGGACTGGGACTTCGTCCTGGGTGGCAGGGGCTACACGGGGGGCCTGGAAGAGCTCGTACAGGATTTCGGCATCGAGGTGGAGTAGAACCAGGCCTTAGGGTTCCGGTCCCGCCGCGTTGGCTGGGGTCTGTCAACGCGGCATGATGACCCACGTCATCCGGTCCCGCTGCCACACCGCCGGGAAACGGCCATCCCGGGCGGCCGGCGGGCCGATCTTCGG
>NZ_JALLIN010000055.1 GCF_023630175.1 Streptomyces cellostaticus
GGGCCCCCGGCGCCGCGGGGGGCCCCTCTCACACGCACGGGCAGGGTCAGACGGTCGTGACGACGTCCTCGTACGCCCGGCGCGGCGAGCGCGGGTGCCAGGCGTCGGGGCCCGGACGGCCGATGTTGACGACCATCAGCGGCGTGTGGTCGTCGTCCAGGAACTCCTTGCGGACGCCCTCGAAGTCGAAACCGGTCATCGGGCCGGCGGCGAGCCCCGCGGCGCGGACGCCGACGATGAAGTAGCCGGCCTGGAGGGCGGCGTTCATCGCGGCGGAGCCCTCGCGGGCCGGGCGCTCGGCGAAGAACGCGTCCTTGGCCTGCGGGAAGGCCGGGAACAGGGCCGGCAGCTCCTCGTGGAACTCGTTGTCCGCGGAGAGGATGGCGACCAGCGGGGCGGCGGCGGTCTTGGCCCGGTTGCCCTCGGCCATGTGCTGCAGCAGCCGCTCGCGGGCCTCGGGGGAGCGGACCAGGGTGATGCGCAGCGGGGTCTGGTTGAAGGCCGTGGGGCCGTACTTGACCAGATCGTAGATCGCCTGGACCTGCTCCTCGGTCACCGCTTCGGCGGTGAAGGCGTTCGCGGTGCGGGCCTCGCGGAACAGCAGGTCCTGGGCCGCGGGGTCAAGAACGAGAGACATGCGTGACTTCCTCGGGTGCGCGTCCGGTCCGGGCGCCGGACCGGCTGATGCACACGACCCTACGGCAAAGTTCAACCTTCAACCAAAGTGATGGCGTGGTGAGCCGCGGCACAGTGCCGAACCCTGTCCCGGCCCGCTACTCGGCGTCCTGCCCGTCCTCCTCGGCCAGCGCCGCGTCCAGCCGGGCGCGCGCCCCCTCCAGCCAGCGACGGCACACCTTGGCCAGCTCCTCGCCCCGCTCCCACAGCGCCAGGGACTCCTCGAGCGTCGTACCGCCCGTCTCCAGCCGCCGTACGACCTCGATCAACTCGTCCCGGGCCTGCTCGTACGAGAGTGTCTCGTCCACCTTGCTGGTCATCCGCCCACCCTAGTGCCGCGCCGGTCAGGGCCCGCCCGTCGAGGAGCGGCGTCCGGCGGGTGCTGCCCGGCACGCCGGCCGGACGCCCTCGTACCCGATGTGCGCGGGCTCTGGGCCGGTGCGGCGGGCGGGCCCGCCGGGCGTCGCGACGGGGCGAACCCCGGCCGGCGCGGCACCGGGTTCCCGGCGCGGCACCGGGTTCTCCCGCGCCCCTCAGGCCGGGTCCGCGGGCCCCGCCCCCGTGGCGTCGACCCGGACGGCGAACTCGCCCTCGGCGACCCGCGCCCGCAGCGCCTCGCCCCCGGTCACCTCCGCCGGGTCGCGCACCGCGTGCCCGTCCGACCGCTGCAGCACCGCGTAGCCGCGCTTGAGGGTCGCGGCCGGGGAGAGGGCCACCACGCGCGCGTGCGTGTGCGTCAGTTCCGAGTCGGCACGGTCCAAGAGGTGGCCGAGGGTGCGCCGGCCGCGGTCCAGCAGCGACGCCACATGGTCGGCGCGCTCGTCGACCATCCGGTGCGGATCCTCCATCGAGGGGCGCGCCAACGCGTGCGCCAGCCCCCGCTCCTCGCGCTCCACGGACGCCGACACGCACCGCCGCGCCCGGTCCCGCAGCATCCGCACCCGCTCGAACTCCTCGCCCACGTCCGGCACGACCTTCTTGGCGGCGTCGGTCGGGGTGGAGGCGCGCAGGTCGGCCACGTGGTCCAGCAGCGGATTGTCCGGCTCGTGCCCGATGGCGGACACCACGGGCGTCCGGCACCGGGCCACCGCGCGCACGAGCTGCTCGTCGGAGAAGGGCAGCAGGTCCTCCACGCTGCCGCCGCCACGGGCCACGACGATGACGTCCACGTCCGCCAGCTCGTCCAGCTCCTTCACGGCCTGCACCACCTGAGGAACGGCGTGCACACCCTGCACGGCCACGTTGCGCACCTCGAAGCGGACGGCGGGCCAGCGGTGGCGGGCGTTCTCCAGCACGTCCCGCTCGGCGGCGGAGGCCCGCCCGCAGACCAGCCCGATGAGCTGCGGCAGGAACGGCAGCGGCTTCTTCCGCTCCGGCGCGAACAGCCCCTCGGCCGCGAGCGTCTTCTTGAGCTGCTCCAGCCGGGCCAGCAGCTCACCGACGCCCACCGGCCGTATCTCGGCGGCCCGCAGCGAGAGCTGCCCGCGCGGCGCGTACCACTCGGGCTTCGCCAGGACGACGACCCGGGCGCCCTCGCCGACCACGTCGGCCACGGCGTCGAACACCTGCCGGTAGCACGTCACGCCGACCGAGATGTCGTGGGAGGGGTCCCGCAGGGTCAGGAACACCACCCCGGCACCCGGCCGCCGCGAGAGCTGTGTGATCTGCCCCTCGACCCACACCGCGCCCAGCCGGTCGATCCACCTCCCGATCAGCCGCGAGACCTCGCCTACGGGCAGGGGGGTCTCGGGCGACGTGTTCACAGCCATGCCGCGAGGGTAGCGGCGGGCACCGACAGAAGGCCCCGCCCGCACGCGCGCCCGTGGCGGAGCCGCACGACGGCCCGCGCGGGCACGTGATCCCGGAGCCCGGGAACACACCCTTACGATGGGTGCCATGACCGCTTCGCCTGGCCGCCGTGTCCTGCTCGCCGCCCCCCGGGGCTACTGCGCCGGTGTGGACCGCGCCGTGATCGCCGTCGAGAAGGCCCTGGAGCAGTACGGGGCCCCGATCTACGTCCGGCACGAGATCGTCCACAACAAGTACGTCGTGCAGACCCTGGAGAGGAAGGGCGCCGTCTTCGTCGAACGCACGGAGGAGGTCCCGCCGGGCAACATCGTGATGTTCTCGGCCCACGGCGTGGCCCCCGTCGTGCACGAGGAGGCCGCCCGCGGCCGGCTGGCGACCATCGACGCGACCTGCCCGCTGGTCACCAAGGTCCACAAGGAGGCCGTCCGGTACGCCAAGGACGACTACGACATCCTCCTGATCGGGCACGAGGGCCACGAGGAGGTCATCGGCACCTCCGGCGAGGCCCCCGACCACATCCAGCTCGTCGACGGCCCCGAGGACGTCGCCAAGGTCGAGGTCCGTGACCCCTCGAAGGTCGTCTGGCTGTCCCAGACCACCCTCTCGGTGGACGAGACCATGGAGACCGTCGACGCCCTGAAGACGAAGTTCCCGGGCCTCGTCTCCCCGCCGAGCGACGACATCTGCTACGCCACGCAGAACCGCCAGCTCGCCGTGAAGCAGATGGGTGCCGAGGCCGAGCTGGTCATCGTGGTCGGCTCGCGCAACTCCTCGAACTCCAAGCGGCTGGTCGAGGTCGCCAAGCTCGCCGGTGCCCGCGCCGCCCACCTGGTGGACTTCGCCGACGAGATCGACGAGGCCTGGCTGGAGGGGGCGACGACCGTCGGTGTCACCTCCGGAGCCTCCGTCCCCGAGGTCCTGGTCGAACAGGTCCTGGAGTGGCTCGCCGAGCGCGGCTACGGTGACGTGGAGATCGTCAGGGCCGCCGAGGAGTCCATCACCTTCTCGCTGCCCAAGGAGCTGCGCCGCGACCTGCGCGACGAGGCGGCGACCCTCGTCGCCGAGCGCGGCGGAACCGGCACCACCGGGGCGTGACCGGCCCGCCGGGTCCATGACCGGCATCTCCATGGCGTGACCCTCAGTGGCACGTCGTAACGTGGTGCCATGCAGATCTTCGGCGTGGACATCGGCGGATCCGGGATCAAGGGCGCCCCCGTGGACCTGGACAGGGGGGACCTGGCCCAGGAGCGCTGCAAGGTGCTCACCCCGCACCCGGCGACGCCCGACGGCGTCGCCGACGGGGTCAAGCAGGTCATCGACCACTTCGGCTGGACCGGTCCGGTGGGCCTGACCTTCCCCGGAGTGGTCACGGACGGTGCCACGGTCCGTACGGCGGCCAACGTCGACAAGAGCTGGATCGACACGGACGCGGGCGCGCTGTTCGGCGGCCGGCTGGGCGGCCTGCCGGTGACCGTGGTCAACGACGCGGACGCGGCGGGCGTCGCCGAGGTGCAGTTCGGCGCCGGCCGGGACCGGCGGGGCACGGTCATCCTGCTCACCTTCGGCACCGGCATCGGCAGCGCCGTCTTCGCGGACGGCGTCCTGGTCCCCAACACCGAGCTGGGCCACCTCGAGCTGAGCGGCCACGAAGCCGAGAAGCGGGCCTCCAGCAAGGCCAAGGAGGACCACGACCTGAGCTGGGAGCGCTGGGCACGACGGGTCGGGAAGTACCTCGCACACGTCGAGATGCTCTTCTCACCCGAGCTGTTCATCATCGGCGGCGGGATCAGCCGCAAGGCCGACAGGTTCCTGCACCTCATCGAGGGCGTGCGGGCCGAGATCGTGCCGGCCCAGCTCCAGAACAACGCCGGCATCGTCGGGGCCGCCATGCACGCCGCGCGGGCACAGGCGCGGTCCTAGGGGCACCGCGGGCGCCGGCCCGCGAAGGGCGGCTCGGAGCGCGCGGTCAGGCACGGCGGCGGCGGGCCCGTACCCACAGCACCCGGCGTACCAGCACGATCACCCCCGTGATCAGGGTCCCCCCGTACAGCCAGCCCGCCTGCGTGGCGAGCCCGGTGACCAGCCCCATCAGGCGCCCGAGCAGCCCGCCGTTGCCGTCCGCCAGGGGGAACAGACCCGCCGCGAAGGCGATCGGCGCGACCACCGGGGCGGTGAACACGTCACCGCCCCGGACCCACAGCGCGGTCAGCACGCACACCGGCAGGAACAGCACGCCGTAGAGCGTCAGGGACGCACCGAACAGCAGGTGGTCCGACAGGCCGAGCAGGAGCATCACCGCAACGCAGAACAGCCCTCCGCCGAGCCCGGTGAGCCGCGGCCCCGCCGGCCGCCCGTCCGGTGCCCCGGCGCCGGCCGGCCGGCCGTCCGCGGGCCGCGCCCCGTACGGCACCGGACGGCGTGCCTGCGGCGGCAGCGGCGCGGGCGGTGTGCCGCGTCGGCGTCCGTTGCTGAGGGGTCGGCTTCTGCGCTGCTCCATTGGACCAACTTAGGTCTGCTTATGTGCTCAATCGCCCCTCAGACACGCCGGTGGACGCGGCTCCACCGGACGTCCCACGCTCCTTGGGGGCCGCCGTCGTGGACGCCGTAGACTGGTGGATCGGCCAGTGTCTCTGGCCCCTGGCAGCCCCTGGCCCCTCTCATCTACGGGAAGTCGCAACGTGTCGCTCACGATCGGAATCGTCGGCCTGCCCAATGTCGGCAAGTCGACCCTGTTCAACGCCCTGACCAAGAACGACGTGCTGGCGGCCAACTACCCGTTCGCCACGATCGAGCCGAACGTCGGTGTGGTCGGCGTCCCGGACGGCCGGCTGGCCCGCCTGGCGTCGATCTTCAAGTCGGAGCGCATCCTCCCGGCCACGGTCGACTTCGTCGACATCGCCGGCATCGTGCGCGGCGCCTCCGAGGGCGAGGGCCTGGGCAACAAGTTTCTCGCGAACATCCGCGAGTCCGACGCGATCTGCCAGGTCATCCGCGCCTTCAAGGACGAGAACGTCGTCCACGTCGACGGCAAGGTCTCGCCGAAGGACGACATCGAGACGATCAACACCGAGCTGATCCTCGCCGACCTCCAGACCATCGAGAAGGTCCTGCCCCGGCTCCAGAAGGAGTCGAGGATCAAGAAGGACATCGCGCCCAAGGTCAAGGCCGTCGAGGAGGCCAAGGAGATCCTGGAGAAGGGCGACACGCTCTTCGCCCACGGCATCGTCCAGGGCACCGAGCGCAACGAGCTCCTGCACGACCTGCACCTGCTCACCACCAAGCCGTTCCTCTACGTCTTCAACGTCGACGAGGACGAGCTGGTCGACGAGGACTTCAAGGACGAGCAGCGCGCCCTGGTCGCCCCCGCCGAGGCGATCTTCCTCAACGCCAAGCTGGAGGCCGACCTCGCCGAGCTGGACGAGGAGGACGCGCTGGAGCTCCTGGAGTCGGTCGGCGCCGAGGAGCCCGGCCTGGCCACCCTCGCGCGCGTCGGCTTCAACACCCTCGGTCTGCAGACCTACCTCACGGCCGGCCCCAAGGAGTCCCGGGCCTGGACGATCAAGAAGGGTGCCACGGCCCCCGAGGCGGCCGGCGTGATCCACACCGACTTCCAGAAGGGCTTCATCAAGGCCGAGGTCATCTCCTTCGGCGACCTCGTCGAGACGGGCTCCGTCGCCGAGGCCCGCGCCAAGGGCAAGGCCCGCATGGAGGGCAAGGACTACGTGATGCAGGACGGGGACGTGGTGGAGTTCCGCTTCAACGTCTAATACGTTCGGCGAAAGGCCGTCTGACCTGCGGCGGAGCAGGTTGGGCGGCCTTTGCGGTCCGCACGGAGTCCGCAGTGTGCTGACGTCGGTCAGCGCTCGGGGGAGCGGCTACGCCGCTTCGTCGACCTGCGGCTGGGCATCGGCGGACCGGTCAGCGTACGCCTTGTCGACGGCGGCCCGGGTCCGCTCCTCGGAGTCGGGCCACAGGTGGGTGTGGATGTTCAGCGTCATGGCCGCGTTGGTGTGGCCGAGGCGCTCGGAGGCCGCCTTCACGGACTCGCCGTGCTTGATCAGCAGGCCGGCGTGGTGGGACTCGCCGTCGCCCCGCTGTTCGCCACCGTGCATCTGGCCCGCGCCGCTGCCGAGTGGCACGAGCGGCGCGGCCACGAACAGCAGGCGGCGCGCAGCCGAAGCACGCCTCGTGGCGGGGCATCGGGCCCCGGCTCAGCGGCAGAGCTCCATGATGGTGTCGTCGAAGTCAGGAAACTCCTGTGTGGCTTGCGCGGTGATCGCCGCTGCCGACGCGCGGCGGTCCGGAGCGAATCGCTCCGCGATGGCCGTCAGGTCGCGATTGATCTGGGGAGCCCAATCAGGCTCGGGCTCGTACGAGGTGGCTGCTTCCCACGGGCCGAAGCCGTCGGCCAGCAGCCACAGGAAGGCACCCAGGTCGCGAGCGACAACGCCTGTCTCTCCTTCGGACCCCAGAAAGACAACGGGCTGCTCCACCAGTTCCCGACCTGGACGAACCAGCCAGAACGCCGCGTTCCCGCCGGTGCCGTCCTGGCCGAATACGCGGAAGCCGTCGCCGTTCAGCTCGCCGTTGCCTGTCCACGCGCGGAACCACTCGGTGGTCTCGTCGGCAGTCAGAAAGGACTCGTAGGGTTCGAAGTCGACACCATCCTCGCCAATGCACTCGAGTCGGACCGCCATGGCGGCGGCGAGCGCGTCGGGGAACCGGCGATCTCCGTTCACGGTCATGCGAACAGAGTAGCGATCGGCTTGGGCTGCCAAGCTGCTGACAGTGCTGGCGGATCTCCAGCCGAGGTACGCGTGGGGCATGCTGTCACGGTGAGTGAATCCTCAAACGAGTGGCAGGCCTGGTTGGACACTCTGGACGCGCGTGGAAGGGCGGCAGCGGAGTCGCTGCGCGCGCGATTCGAGGCACTCGGCGCAGCCGATGCCGGCGACTGGGCCAAGTCGGAGATCTGCGAGGACCTTCCACACCTCGCGCGGTTCATGCTGCTGCGAAGGCTGTGGCGCGGTCCGATCGGCGGTTGGGCCGATCCGGATGCCGTCGATCAGCATCCTGTCGCCCAGCGGCTCCTTGCTGCTGGGGCGAACAAGGAGGATCTCGCTCGCCTGGCGCGAGCGGTCGCCTATGAGGCAGTGTTCGCAACGCTCGACGAGCTCGACACCGGGAGTGATGTGAACGTATCGGGCATCGATGTCGGCTGGCTCGTCATGGAGTCGGCCGAAGACGGCGCCCCGACTGGTCGAGCCCTCTCGGGCCTGCACGAAGATCTCTTGGCCATGGACCCGAGTGGGCGCGATGGAGCGGACTTGTGGCAGTAGCCCCCTGGCGCACGGCCCGCAGCGCACCCTGGCGGATCCTCGCCGCGGAGCTGCCCGCACCGCTGGTCGGCGTCGGCGATCCCGGGCAACCGTGCTTTCTCGTGGGTCCCGTGCCGGGACGACCTCGAATGCCTTCAGGTCAGGGCCTTGTGGTGCAGCTTCCGTTCAACCGGCAGGACCCGCAGTGGTTTTCCGCTGTGGTGACGGTACGGCGTTCATGAGTGCGGTGGGGGCGGCCGAGTCGGCCCCGTTCCCGGATGCCCGGGAGGAACTGTGCGGCGAAGCCGGCGCGTGGGGGTGGTCTGGCCGAGGCGATGGAGAACTGTCCGGGTGCTCTGGACAAGGACAGTCGGCCCACGGACCGTCCCTTCATCTGCCGCACGTGCGGCCGGTACATGGCGCACCCGGACTCCACGGAGCCGCGGTCGGTCGGCTGCCGCTAGGGCCGGGTCCAGCCGTTGGCGAACTCGCAGTGGAGGTTCGTCCAGTGGAGCAGCTCGGCAGGAGTGTGGCCGGGGTAGCCGAGACGCCCCACACCCTCGATCCATAGACCCCAGAGGCCGTCGGGCTCCGTGAAGCGGTCGGCGTGGCGGGTACCGAGGAGGGAGTCGAGGCGGAGGAGGGCGCCGAGGGCGGCGGGCTGGTCGTAGTGCAGGTCGGCGCGGGGGAGGTAGCGGTCGAGGTAGGCGGTCAGGATCTCGGCGTCGGCGTGGGTGCCGAGGCGGGCCAGGGCGAAGCAGTAGGCGCTGCCGGAGTAGCAGACCTCGCTGGCCAGGAGCAGGTCGCCGATACGCGCCCGGAACCGTTCGCGGCGGTCGACTCCGATCAGCCAGCCGGCGGTGAGGCGCGAGCGCCATTCGTACCCGAGGAGCGCTTCCAGCTCCTTGTCGGTGATCGCGGCGGCGTCATCGATCAGGTGCCGGGTGAAACGTGTGGTGTGCCACCACCGGGGGCCGAGGAACCGTCCGCCGTTCAGCACGAGGTAGCGCGGGAGGCCCCCGTACGTCCTCGTGACGTAGCTCTTGACCACATGGCCGTAGCCCATTTCGTCCGGGTGCCGGGACGGCATCGGTCACCTCTCCGGGTGCGGGTCGGTACGGTCGATCCAGGTGCGTGCCAGGGTCAGTGCGTGAGGGCCGCTGCCGCCGTGGCCGTCAGCTGAGCCGCCGAGGCGAGGGTCCACCACAGCCCCAGCGCCGCACACAGGAATTCCGGTATGTGCCGGTGACCGTGCAGTGCGGACCGGCAGGCCACGAACTCGGGCCGGTGCGGATCGTAGGTGACGTCGACGCGGTCGCTCGCGTGGGTGGAGAAGAGCTGGACCGCCGAGTCGGCCGTGATCACGACACCGTCGGCGGTGGTGTAGCGGTAGCGGGGACGGACGGTCCGGCTCAGGTGGTGGTAGCGGACCACGTCGGCCCGCACGCTGACCCCGCGGCTGGTGAGCACCACGAGCGGCCACAGGAGGACACCGGCGACTCCCAGGAACGCCAGGCCGACGTGGAGGACGAACAGGGGTGTCCGGGCCGGACCGTCCACCGCGGCGGACACCCCGATCACCAGACCCGCGTACAGCACGGTGACCGTCACCCACCGGCGCTTGCGTGGTGACCAGCCGGGGGCTTCCACGCGGCGGACCTCCGCCCGGGCCTCCGGGTCGCGGCGCGCGTGCTCGACCGCCGCGGTGACCACACGCCGGAAGGCGTGCGCGGCCGCGCCGTTGCCGTCGCGCACCGTGTACGCGGTGGTGCTCCTGGACCCGTCGGCACCTTCCTCGGTGATGTGAAGGTGCACGTGCGCCCGACCGCCGCTCTCCTCGACGTCCACATGGTGCACCGCGCGCAAGGACGCCATGACCGTGGTACCGCCCCGTGCCGCGCTCACCGTGCCGCCGTCGAGGCGCAGACTGCCGCCCCTGCCCTCGAATATCACGCTGTCCGGTCTGCTCACGCCGTCACCGTAACGGCCTCCGCGCGCCCCGGTGGCCGGGGAAGAGCGGCGAACCACGGCAGCCCGTTCCTCCCGCGCCCGCGGAAGCCGGATGCCGTCGCCCCCTCGGGAGCGGACTCGGCGGGTTTCCCGCGCGCCGCGCGGCTCGTCCCGGACGAGAGGCCCGGAGCAGGGGCATCGGTCGCGCACCTGAGCAAGGCATCGGTTGACCTGGCTTAACATGCACCGGTGTCCATACCCCCGCCCCCAGGCCCCCAGCAGCCGCACGGGCCGTACCAGCCGCCCCAGCCGCCGCACCCGCAGGGGCCGGGATACCAGCCGTGGGCCCAGGGCTACAGCCCCTACAACCGGCCCGCCCCCGTCAACGGGCTCGCCATCACCTCCCTGGTGTTCGGCCTGCTGTGCTGTCTGCCGGGCTTGGGACTGGTGTTCGGGCTCATCGCCCTGCGGCAGGTCCGGCGTCGGGGTGAGCGCGGGACGGCGCTTGCGGTGACCGGCTCGGTGCTGTCCGGGATCGGGCTGGCGCTGTGGGCTCTGATGCTCGCCACGGGCGGCGCGTCCAGCTTCTGGGAGGGAGTGAAGGAAGGGGCGCGGGACGGCGCGGACGCCTCGCTGGTGACGGGGGAGTGCTTCGACTCCCCCGGCGGAACGCTGAGCGGCGGGGCCGGCGTCGTGACCGGGGTGCCCTGCTCCGGGGAGCACGACGGCGAGGTGTTCGCCTCGTTCCGGCTGCGGGACGGCGGCTACCCCGGCGACGGCTCGGTGACCGACACCGCCGACGAGCGCTGCTACGGACTGCGGTACACCTACGCGATGGACGCCTGGGCCGTCCCCGACGACGTCGACGTCTACTACTTCACGCCCACCGCGCGGAGTTGGTCGGCCGGGGACCGGGAGGTCACCTGCGTCTTCGGCAACGTCACCGAGGGCGCGAACCTGACCGGCTCGCTGCGCAACGACGCGACCGTCCTCGACGCCGACCAGAGGGCCTATCTGAGGGCCGCTCACCTCCTCAACGCGGCCATGGAGTCCGCCCCCGAGGAGCGCTACGTCGAGGACGACCTGCCGGGGCACCGGGCGTGGGCCGGGCGGATCACCACCGCCCTGGACGGACAGGCCCGGTCGCTGCGGGGGCACGAGTGGCCCGCCCGCGCCCGGAAGCCGGTCACCGCGCTGGCCGCCGACCTGGACCGGGCGCGGGCCGAGTGGGCGAAGGCCGCGAAGGCGAAGGACGCCGGCGCGTTCTACCGGCACTACGAGACCGGCTTGCGACTGCTCGACCCGGAGAAGGGGGTCCCTGCGCGCACCGCCCTCGGACTGGACACCACCCCGCCGGCCGCCGACGGCCGTGCCGGCGGTGACGCGCGGGACGGCGACTCGGACGGCGGCAGCGGCATGGCGGTATGAGCGGCGGCGTGGCCGCGGTGATCCCATGGAGGTGTGGCTTCTGCCATAGCGGGGAGAAAGTGCCTGGGTAAAGCCCTTCCCGGCTGCTTGTCATCACATCGAGTGATTGTCTGGCCTTCACTTGCACGAGACAACCCACGGTTGCCAGGCTGTTGCTGTCTGTACAACCTGATGGGAGCGGCCAGTGACTTTCGGTGAGCAGCCGGCGTACTTGCGTGTCGCGGGTGATCTCCGCAAGAAGATCGTCGACGGTTCACTGCCTCCCCATACCCGGCTCCCCTCCCAGGCCCGTATCCGCGAGGAGTACGGGGTCTCGGACACCGTCGCGCTGGAGGCCCGCAAGGTCCTGATGGCCGAGGGGCTGGTGGAGGGGCGCTCCGGCTCGGGGACGTACGTGCGCGAGCGGCCGGTGCCCAGGAGTGTGGCCCGCTCCGGCTTCCGTCCGTCCGCGGGGGCCACACCCTTCCGCCAGGAGCAGGCCGACGCCTCGGTGCGCGGCACCTGGGAGTCCAGCAGCGCGCAGACCACGGCGGGGGCCGTCATCGCCGAGCGGCTCGGTGTCGAACCCGGCGCGCGCGTCATGCGCACGAAGTACCTGTACCGGGAGACGGGGGAGCCCATGATGCTCTCCACCTCCTGGGAACCCCTCGCCGTCACCGGCCGCACCCCGGTGATGCTGCCCGAGGAGGGGCCGCTCGGCGGCATGGGGGTGGTCGAGCGGATGCGGGCCATCGACGTCATCGTGGACAACGTCACCGAGGAGGTCGGCGCCCGCCCCGGTCTGGCCGAGGAGTTGCACGTCCTCGGCGGCGTCCCCGGTCATGTGGTCCTCGTCATCCAGCGCACCTACTTCGCCTCCGGCCGCCCGGTGGAGACCGCCGACGTCGTGATCCCGGCCGACCGGTACCGGGCCGCGTACCACCTGCCCGTGAAGTAGCGCACACCCCGGCGCGCGCCGACGCCCCGCGTCCCGTTGCGCGCCCCGTGGCACCCGGTGCCGTACCCGCCGCTGCAATCCGGCCGTTCTCCCAGGTGATCGCGGGTGCCGCGGAAATGCCTCCCGACCCACGACAGCAGCACGGGGGGCGGCGCGTTCGCGATCGCGCGCCCCCCGCGTTCTGGCTGGTTGCGTACCTCTTTGTGAAAACACGTATTCGCTCCGTGAAGGTTGGGCGTACGCTCGGGCATATGCGGACTGCGGTTTCCTCGGGCGGGGCACGGCGGACGCCCGAGAGCGAGGGAGGGCGGGGCGGTGCGAGATGGAATGGCTGGGGCCATGAGTGAGGGCACGGGCGTCTCCCTGCCCTGGATCGTGATAAGGCAGGACGACAACGGCAACCGCTACCGAGTGGGACGGTACGCGACCCGGGCCGAGGCCCAGAAGATCGCCGACAGCCTCGACGACCACGGGCACAAGCAGCTCTACTGGGTCGAGCGCATCGGTCAGAACGGCAACGGTGCCCGCAACTGACCTGTTCCGGCTTCCCGTAGGCTCCGTTCCATGACGGAACGCCCCATGACGGACCGGATCGTGGTGGTGGGAGCCGCCCTGCTCGACGCGGGCCGGCTGCTGGCCGCGCGCCGCAGCGCACCCCCCGAGCTGTCCGGACGCTGGGAACTGCCCGGCGGCAAGGTCGAGCCGGGCGAGCGGGCCGAGGACGCCCTGACCCGTGAACTGGCCGAGGAACTCGGCGTCGACGCCGAGCCCGTCGAACGCGTACCGGGGGAGTGGCCGCTGAAGTCCCCGTACGTACTGCGGGTGTGGACCGCCCGGTTGCGTGCCGGGTCCGCCGCCCCCCGGCCCCTCCAGGACCACGACGAGCTGCGCTGGCTCACCCCCGACCGGCTCTGGGAGGTGCCCTGGCTCGAGCAGGACGTCCCGGCCGTCCGCGAGGTCGCCGCCCGTCTCGGTGCGCCAGCGCGCTGAGCGGGGCCCGCGGCCGCCGGCCGGTGCGTGCGGGGCGGAGAGGGCCCTGCGCCGTTCGCACCACAGTGCGCCGTCCCGCGCGGTACTGCCCACCGGATACCGGGTATGTGCCCATTAACCCCATGAAAATGGACATGGGTGGGCTCGCTCGCCTGGGAAGTGATCGGCGTGATCGACACCGATGGTGACTGCGCCGAGTGGGTCTTCCCCGCGGAGCCGGGCGTCGTGCGCACCGCCCGCGGCGCGGTCCGCGGCCAACTGCGCGGCTGGGACCTCGACTGCGTCGCCGACCTCGCCGCGCTGCTGGTGAGCGAGCTGGTGACCAACGCCCTGCGGCACGCCACCGGCCCCATCGGAGTACGCCTGGTGCGCCCCGCCCGGCTCGGCGGCACACTGCTGGTCGAGGTCTCCGACCCGCTCCCGGACCCGCCGCGCGAGCGCGTCGCCCGGCCCGAGGACGAGAGCGGGCGCGGTCTGCAGCTCGTGGCCGGTGCCGCGCGCCGCTGGGGAACCCGGCCCGGCGGCGGTGGAAAGACCGTCTGGTTCGAGCTCGCGGTGCCCGGCTGAGCCGGTGTGCGCCCCCGTGGGCGCCCCCCCCGCACCGGTCCTCCGGCGAACGGTGCGGGATGACGTGATTCGAGGCCGTGTTACCTGGTTAGAAGACTGGAAGTGTTGTCACGGCCGGGTCCGAAAAGCACCTCGACCGAGCTGTGATCGTGAACACCGTGTTGTGCGGCGCCGTAGTGCTGGATACTGCGGGCAGCCGCCCCCGGTGACCGGTGCCGGGTGCGGTGAGCTGGAGGGGACGGTTCGCGTGAGCGAGATACCAGCGAAGGCCACGGAGTCCGAGGACCCGTCGGACGGCGCTAGTGACCAGGCCGCACGCAACGCGGGCGGCCCGGGCGACGCCATGTGGCAGAGCAGTCCGCCCGGCTCCATCTACGACTACATCAGGGTCGCGTCCTTCTCCATCGGTCCCGGTGGGCTGGTCGACCAGTGGAGCCTGCGGGCCGAGGAGCTCTTCGGCATCCCCGCCGAACGCGCCGTCGGGATGGACCCGATCGAGGCCTTCGTCGACTCCGACCTCCGCGAGCGCAGCCAGCGCAAGATGGCCGAGATCCTCGACGGGCGGGAGTGGACCGGAGCGGTGCCCTTCCGGATGCCGGACGGGCCGGACGGCGCCCCGGGCGAGGAGGGGCTCGCCGAGGTCTACGTCATGCCCACCCGGACCGCCGAGGGCGAGCGGGCCGCCGTCTGCATAGTGGTGGATGTCCGGACCCTGCGCAGCATCGAGACGGACCTCGCCGCCTCGCAGGCGATTTTCGGTCAATCCCCGTTCGGATTCCTGCTGATCGACACCGATCTGGGGATCCGCCGGGCCAACATGCGTTTCGCCTCCATCTTCGGAGGAACCCCGGACGACCACCGCGGCAAGGGAGTTCACGACTACCTGCCGCGTGCCGAGGCGGATCGGGTTTCGGCCACCCTGCGGCGGGTGCTGGAGACCGGTGACTCCATCACCGACATGCACGTGACCGGGTTCGTCCCGGGCTCCGAGGAGCGCCGGCACTGGTCCGTCAACCTCTACCGGGTGCACAGCGGCAGCGGCCGGCCCATCGGCATCGCCTGGCTCGGCACCGACATCACCGCCCGCCGCGCGGCGGCCCGGGAGGCGGCCTCGGCCCGGCGCAACCTCGCCCTGCTCAACGAGGCCGGCGCCCGCATAGGCAACTCCCTCGACCTGGAGACCACGGCCCGCGAACTCCTCGACGTCGTCGTCCCCGGCTTCTGCGACCTCGCCACCGTCGACCTCTACCAGGGGCTGCTCATCGGTGACGAGACCCCGCCGGGCCTCGCCGACGGCAGCGCCGAACTGCGCCGCGTCGCCTTCGCCAGCGCGGTCTCCGACGCCCCCCTCAGCGGCTCCGGCGACGCCGTCGCGGTCGGCGCGGTCCACCACTTCCCTTTCAACTCGGCCTGCGCGGACGCCCTGCGCACCGCCCGGCCGCAGCGTGTGCCGGCCGAGGACGGGGGACTCGTGCAGTCGACGCTGGCCGTGCCGATGGTCGCCCACGACACCGTCGTCGGACTCGCGCGGTTCGCCCGCACGAAGGGCAGCGAGCCGTTCGGCGACCGGGACCGGGACCTCGCGGTCGAACTGGCCGCGCGCGCCGCCGTCTGCATCGACAACGCCCGCCTGTACCGCCGCGAACACGAGCGGGCGCTGATCCTCCAGCGCTCCCTGCTCCCGCCCGGCGATCCGGAGGCGTCCGGTCTCGACATCGCCTGCCGGTACCTGCCCGGGAACGCGGCCACCGAGGTCGGCGGTGACTGGTTCGACGTCATAGAACTCCCCGGTCACCGCACCGCGCTCGTCGTCGGCGACGTCATGGGGCGCGGACTGCGCGCGGCGGTCGCGATGGGCGAACTGCGCACGGCGGTACGCACCCTGGCGCTGCTGGACCTCGAACCGGCCGAGGTGCTCTCCGCGCTGGACGAGATCGCCCGCGGCCTCGGCACCCCCGGGGGTGTCCAGCAGGCCACCCGCGCCGCGCGCCAGCCCCGCGACGCCGACCTCTCCGAGGTCTACCTCGCGACCTGTGTCTACGCCGTCTACGACTCCGTCACCAGGCGCTGCACGTTCGCCAACGCCGGGCACCTGCCGCCCGTCCTGGTGGAGCCCGGGGAAGCGGCCCTGATGCTCGACGTGCCGCCCGGGATGCCGCTCGGGGTCGGCGGCGAACCGTTCGAGGAGGTCGAGGTCGAACTGCCGGAGGGCGCGCTGCTCGCCCTCTACACGGACGGACTGGTCGAGTCCCGCGACCACCCCCTCGACGAGGGGCTCCAGGCCTTCGTGGGGGCGCTCACCGACCCCGCCCGGCCCCTGGAGGACGTCTGCGACCACGTCCTGAACACCCTCGACACGCACCACGGCGAGGACGACATCGCGCTGCTGATGGCCCGGGTCCAGGGGCTGCCCGTGGAGTCCGTCGGCGACTGGACGCTGCCGCGCGAGCCGCGCAGCGTGGGACGGGCCCGCGAGTACGCCCGGACGCAGTTGGTCGGCTGGGGTCTCGAACCGCTGGTCGACACGGCGGAACTGCTGGTCAGTGAGCTGGTGACGAACGCGCTGCGCTACGGGGAGGGCGAGATCAGGCTGCGGCTGCTGCTGGACCGGACCCTGGTGTGCGAGGTGTGGGACTCCGGTCTGGTGCAGCCGCGGCGGCGCCGGGCCCGGGACACGGACGAGGGAGGCCGCGGTCTGCAACTCGTCGGGCTGCTCAGCGCGGCCTGGGGCTCGCGGCGCACGCCACGCGGCAAGACGGTGTGGTTCGAACTCCCTCTCCCCGGCGGTGAAACCGGCCTGACCGATCCGGCGGAGGCCCTGCTCAGCCTCTTCTGAGACCCCGACCCACCCGTCGCGACGGGCAGGTCGGCGAACGGGGCCGGCGTACCCTCCGCCACCGCGGGCGCGTGCCGCCGGGCGGACTCACGGCAGGTGGCGGCGGGAGCGGGTCAGGGGGCCGCCGAAGCTCGCCGGGGGGCCGCCGTCCGGGTCCTCGGCCAGGAGGACGCCACCGAGGACGGCGCCGGTCAGGCCGGCGCCACGGCCGTCGGCGAACGGGTTCCCACGGATGCCGACGTCCCGCTCGGCCAGTTCCCGGGCCTGCCCGGCGAGCACGTCCGCCTCGGTGCCCGCGTCCAGGGCCCGTACCGCCTGCGCCAGCCGGGCCCGTGCCGGTGCGCCCACCGCCCCCCGGTGCACGGCGACGAAGTCCTCGGCGGTGTCGACCGAGCCGCGCGACACGAGCAGCCCGGCGGCCTCCAGCACCCCGGACCGCCCCGCCTCCAGACGCTCCACGGCCCGGGTGATCCGCCGCAGCGCGTCCAGCGGGTCGTACGGGCCGCCGGTCAGCTCGGCGCGCACCGCGGCCGGCGCGGCGTCGGCGTGCGCGAGCCGGGCCCGCAGCTCGCCGCCGGTCAGGGAGCCGCGCCCGCCTCCCTTGCGCACCCCGGCGATCTCCGCCTCCGCGCCGGTCAGCGCGGCCGGCACCAGCGCGGCCGCCTCCCGCAGCCGGGTCGCGAGGCGTTCCACTCCGCCCACCAGGATCCCGGCCTGGGTGATGCCCCCCTCGGCGGCGCGCAACTGCCGGGCGGCCCGCGGCAGCTCGCCCGCGTCGGCGGCCTGCCGGGCCTCGTTGAGCCGCTCGGTGGCGAACACCAGCCGGTCCTTGGCCTGTTCGACGAACCCGGTGACGGGTGCGCCCGCCGAGGGCGCGTACCGCTCCCGCAGCCCGGCCGCCGTCGCCTGCGCCGCCGCCGTCCGCGCGGCCAGCTCCCGGAACCGGTCCTCCGCGATCCGGAGTGCCGCGGTCACCCCGTGCTCCAGCCCGCGCAACCGGTCCAGGTCCGCGGCCCGCGCGTCCAGCCGCCGTCCCGCCTCCGCGCACCGTCCGACCACCCCCGCCAGTGCCTGCCGCCGGGCCGTCGCGTCCTCCGGGAGCCCCTCCTCGTACCGCCGCCACATGGCGAACGCGGCCGACAGCTCGGTCTCCGCGGCCCGCAGGGCGTGCACGAACGGCTCCACCGCCTCCGCTCCGAACAACTCCTCGACGTAGGAGAGTTCCTCCCTGCTGCCGCGCACGCAGTCGTCGGCCAGTACCAGCGCGGCGCGGGCCTGCCGCTCGCTCTCGGCCGGGGTGGGCACGGGCGGCGCCGCCGGCACCACGCCCGGTGTGGTGCGGGTCCGGGCCCGCCGGGTGCGCCGCAGATACCCGTAACCGGCCAGCACCCCGGCGGCGCCGAGGGCGGCGAGCGGCAGCACGAGGTCGGTCGTCGAGGTCTCGTCCTGGCGTGGTGCGGCGGAGCCGGCGACCGGTCCGTTCGGGGCGGCGGGAACCGGATCACCGCTCCCCATCGTCATCACTGGCACCATCGACAACCCGGTCCCCACGAGTGCGCCGGCCGCGACGAGCGCCACGCGCACCCGTATGGGTGCCCGGCTGCGCCGGGATCGGCCGGAGATCGGGGAGGACGTCACATTTCGGAGCGTATGGGCAGGTAGGCGCCCGCGCGAGTGGGGCGGACACGGCTGGGGGAACACGAGGACAGGGGGTCGGGATGGACAGGGAACGGCACGACCGGGAGGCGGAACCGGACCGGGGGGCACCGCGAGGGCGGGCCCCCGAGGCCTCGCCCGCACCGGCCGCGGCCCAGTCCGCACCCGCCGAGGACCGGCCCGCGTCCGCAGATGAGCAGGCCGTGTCCGCGGAGGACCGGCCGGTGTCCGCGGGTGAGCAGGCCGTGTCCGCGGCGGACGAGTCCGTGTCCGCGGATGAGCAACCCGCACCCGCCGGCGAGCAACCCCCTTCCGCCGAGGCCCAGCCCGGACCCGGCGGAGAGGCACCCGCGCCGGCCGACGCCCAGCCCGTACCCGAGGCCCGGCCCGGACCCGGCGGAGAGGCACCCGCGCCGGCCGACGCCCAGCCCGTACCCGACGCCCAGCCCGGATCCGGCGGAGAGGCACCCGCACCGGCCGACGCCCAGCCCGTACCCGACGCCCAGCCCGGACCCGGCCGCGGCCGGAACCCCAGGCGCCGACGCCTGCGCCGCGTCCTGCTGGCGCTCCTCCTCGTCCTGACCCTGCCCCTGCTCGCCGCCGAGACGGGCCTTCGCGCCAACTACTCCGGAACTCCGGCACCCGGCACCCTCACCCGTGACAAGGACGCCCTCTGGCTGGGGCACGCCTGGGTGGACGGGCGCAAGACCGACGCGGACGTCGAGGCCCTCGCCGACCGCCTGCGGGGCACCGGCATCCGCGACCTGTACGTCCACTCCGGCCCCTTGGAGCACGACGGCACGCTCCCGAAGTCGGCCTACGAGCGGGCGGGTTGGCTGACGGCGGCCGTGCACCGGGAACTGCCCGGCGTCCGGGTCCAGGCCTGGCTCGGCGACGTGCTGGCCAGCGAGGGCCCCGACGGGCTGCGCCTGGAGCGCCCCGCCACCCGCGCGGCGATCGTCGAATCGGCCCGGGCCGTCCTCGCCGCCGGTTTCGAGGGTGCCCACTTCGACCTGGAGCCCCTCCACTCCGGCGACCGCGACTACCTCTCCCTCCTCGACGACCTGCGCGCCCTCACCCGCGCCCGGCACGCCCTGCTCTCCGTCGCCGCCCACCAGATCGACCCGCTGCCCGGGTTCCACTCCTTCTGGGCCACGACCACCGGCCACCCCAAGTGGTGGTCGCAGGCCTACTTCGGGCAGGTGGCCCGCCGCGTGGACCAGATCGCCGTGATGTCGTACGACACCATGCAGCCGATGCCGAGCCTGTACGGCGGCTATGTGGCCCAGCAGACCAGCCTCGCCCTGGAGGTCACGCCCAGGTCCACCGACCTGCTCATGGGCCTGCCCTTCTACCACGAGAACCGATTCGGCCACTGGGCCCACGCCGAGACCGTCCCGGCGGCCGTCCGCGGCGTCCGGCTCGGCCTGTCCCGCACCGACGCCGGCCGGACCCGCTTCGGCGTCGCCCTGTACGTCGACTTCGCGGCCACCGAGGACGACTGGACCGCGTACCGCAGGGACTGGGTGCGGTGACGGCGGCGGCCCGCTACGAGGAGCGCCTCCTGATCCTCGAACCCAGCCACACCAGCGGGTCGTACTTGCGGTCGACGGCGCGTTCCTTCAGGGGGATCAGAGCGTTGTCCGTGATCCGGATGCCCTCCGGGCAGACCTCCGTGCAGCACTTGGTGATGTTGCAGTAGCCGAGGCCGTGCTCGTCCTGGGCCGCGCGCCCGCGGTCCAGGCCCTTCTCGGCGGCCGCGTCCAGCGGGTGCATGTCCAGCTCCGCGATGCGCATCAGGAAGCGCGGGCCGGCGTACGCCCGCTTGTTCTCCTCGTGGTCGCGTACGACGTGACAGACGTCCTGGCACAGGAAGCACTCGATGCACTTGCGGAACTCCTGCGAGCGCTC
The DNA here is from genome assembly GCF_023630175.1 of Streptomyces cellostaticus. GTDB lineage: Bacteria > Actinomycetota > Actinomycetes > Streptomycetales > Streptomycetaceae > Streptomyces > Streptomyces cellostaticus_A. The sequence continues at coordinate 20,078 of NZ_JALLIN010000055.1, forward strand.
CACGTCCTCCTGCGACATGCGGTACTCGCCGGGGGCGAGACCGGCCGGCGGCACGAACGCCGGGACCTCCCTGGCCTTGCGGTAGTTGTAGCCGACGTCCGTCACCAGGTCCCGGACCACGGGGAAGGCCCGCAGCGGGGTGATGGAGACGGTCTCGTCCCGGTCGAACACCGACATGCGCGTCATGCACATCAGCCGGGGCCGCCCGTTGATCTCCGCCGAGCAGGAACCGCACTTGCCCGCCTTGCAGTTCCAGCGCACCGCGAGATCCGGGGCCTGGGTGGCCTGGAGGCGGTGCACGATGTCGAGCACCACCTCGCCGTCGTTGACCTCGACCGTGAAGTCCGCCAGGCCACCGCCGCTCGCATCGCCCCGCCACACCTGGAAGCGGGCCTCGTAGCTGCTCACTCGTACAGCTCCTCCTCGGCGAGGTACTTGACCAGCTCCTCCTTCTCGAAGAGGGCGAGCAGGTCCGGGCGGACTGGTTCGGTGGTCTCCCGGGTGAGCCGGATCTGCCCCCGGGCGGGATCGGTGCCGGCGAGGGTGCCGCCGGGGTCGGCGAGCGCGCACAGCAGGTTCACGTTGCGCCAGCCGCGGTCCATGGCGGGGTGGTCCTCACGGGTGTGGCCGCCGCGAGACTCGGTGCGTTCCAGCGCGGCCCGTGCCACGCACTCGCTGACCAGCAGCATGTTCCTGAGGTCGAGGGCCAGGTGCCAGCCCGGGTTGAACTGGCGGTGCCCCTCGACGCCGGCCCGCCGCGCCCGCACCCGCAGTTCGGCCAGCCTGTGCAGGGCCTGCTCCATCTCGCCCTCCCGGCGGATGATGCCGACCAGGTCGTTCATCGTCTGCTGGAGCTCCTGGTGCAGGGTGTACGGGTTCTCCGGCGGGCCCGCCTCGCCCTCCGTCCGCGCGGAGAACGGGCGCAGGGCCTCCGCGGACGCCGTGTTGACCTGGGCGTCGTCGACCCGCGGGCGCCGGTCCGCCAGTCCCCGCGCGTACTGCGCCGCGTGCCAGCCGGCCCGGCGCCCGAACACCAGCAGGTCGGAGAGCGAGTTGCCGCCGAGCCGGTTGGAGCCGTGCATGCCGCCGGCGACCTCACCGGCAGCGAACAGCCCCGGCACCCCGCGTGCCGCCGCGGTGTCGGACTCGACGGCGATGCCCCCCATCACGTAGTGGCAGGTCGGCCCGACCTCCATCGCCTCCGCCGTGATGTCGACGTCCGCCAGTTCCTTGAACTGGTGGTACATCGACGGCAGCCGGCGCCGGACCACCTCCGCGGGCATCCGCGTGGACACGTCCAGGAAGACCCCGCCGTGCGGCGAGCCGCGGCCCTCCTTCACCTCGGCGTTGATCGCCCGGGCCACCTCGTCGCGGGGCAGCAGCTCGGGGGGCCGGCGGTTGTGTTCGGGGTCGTCGTACCACCGGTCGGCCTCCTCCTCCGACTCGGCGTACTTCTCCTTGAACACGTCCGGGACGTAGTCGAACATGAACCGCTTGTTCTCGGAGTTGCGCAGCACGCCGCCGTCGCCGCGTACCGACTCGGTGACGAGGATGCCCTTGACCGACGGCGGCCAGACCATGCCCGTCGGATGGAACTGCACGAACTCCATGTTCAGCAGCGGCGCCCCGGCCAGCAGCGCGAGGGCGTGCCCGTCACCGGTGTACTCCCACGAGTTCGAGGTGACCTTGAACGACTTGCCGATCCCGCCGGTCGCGACGACCACGGCGGGGGCCTCGAGGACGAAGAACCGTCCGGTCTCGCGCTCGTAGCCGAAGACTCCGCCGACCCGGCCCGCGGCGGAGCCGCCCTCGGACGCGGTGTCCTTGAGGATCCGTGTGACCGTGCACTCCTGGAACACCTTCAGCCGCGCCTCGTGGTCCCCGGTCCGCTCGGCGTCCTCCTGCTGGAGCGAGACGATCTTCTGCTGCAGGGTGCGGATCAGCTCCAGGCCGGTGCGGTCGCCGACGTGCGCGAGCCGCGGGTACTCGTGGCCGCCGAAGTTGCGCTGCGAGATCCGGCCGTCCTTCGTCCGGTCGAACAGCGCGCCCCAGGTCTCCAGCTCCCACACCCGGTCCGGGGCCTCCCGGGCGTGCAGCTCGGCCATCCGCCACTGGTTCAGGAACTTCCCGCCGCGCATCGTGTCGCGGAAGTGGACCTGCCAGCTGTCGTGCTCGTTGGCGTTGGCCATCGCCGCCGCGATGCCGCCCTCGGCCATCACGGTGTGCGCCTTGCCGAACAGCGACTTGCAGATCACCGCCGTACGGGCGCCCCGCTCGCGCGCCTCGATCGCGGCGCGCAGCCCGGCGCCCCCGGCACCGACCACGACGACGTCCCACTCCTGCCGGTCGACCACGGACATCAATCAGTCCCTCACTGGAGTCACTAGAAGAAGCGCGGATCGTCGAAGACGCCGGACGCGACGAGATAGACGTAGAAGTCGGCGAGCGCCACGCTCACCAGGGACGCCCAGGCGAGCAGCATGTGATGGGCGTTCAGCCGCCCGACGAACTGCCAGGCGCGGTAGCGGACGGGATGCCGGGAGAAGTGCCGGAGCTTGCCGCCGACGATGTGCCGGCAGGAGTGGCAGGAGATCGTGTACGCCCAGATCAGCACGATGTTGGCCAGGAACACCAGGGTGCCCAGGCCCATGTGGCCCCAGTGGTAGTACGGGTCCCGGAAGGCCAGCACGGTGTCGTAGGTGAGCACGCCGGCGACCAGCAGGGCGGCGTAGAAGAAGTAGCGGTGGACGTTCTGCAGGATCAGTGGGAAGCGGGTCTCGCCGGTGTACCCGCGGTGCGGCTCGGCCACCGCGCAGGCGGGCGGGGACGCCCAGAAGCTGCGGTAGTACGCCTTGCGGTAGTAGTAGCAGGTCAGGCGGAAGCCGAGAGGGAAGATCAGGATGATGATCGCCGGGGAGAGTGCCCACCAGCTCCCGAAGACCTCCGCGTTCGGCCCGGCGCGCATGGTGCGGCAGTTCTCCGCCAGGCAGGGCGAGTAGAACGGGGAGACGTACGGCGCCGCGTAGTAGTGCGCGTTGGAGAACGCCCGCCAGGTCGAGTAGACGACGAAGGCGAGCAGACCGGCCGCGGTGACGGCGGGTGCCAGCCACCAGCGGTCGGTCCGCAGATGCGGCGCGGCGATCGCGGCGCGCGTACGGCCGCGTACGCCACCGCTGTCCGGTTGGGATTCCGTACCAGTAGCCAAGACGGGACTCCGGTCGGTTCGGGGTTCAGGGAGCGTGCCGGTCGCGGGCGCCCAGACCCTCGTCGTCCGAGTCCGTCCACAGGCTGATGTCGTACGGGGTGTCGGAGATGGTGACGAGGTCGGGCCGGTTCGGGGCCGACGGGTGGTCCACCGCCTCGCGCAGCAGCCGCAGGCTGTCACGCAGATGGTCGGCGTCCATCCGGACCCGGCGCATCTCCAGGCCACCGCTGCCGAGCTGCTGCTCCAGGCGTCCGACGGACCGGTGCAGGTCGTCGAGGCAGCGCTGGACGGTTGTCAGTTCGTCGTGCACGGACATGACTTGCCCTCACTTCCGCGGGTCTGCGGGCCTTGGGCGGCGACGTTCATGCGCCTTGGAGTGTTGCGCGTCACGCCTGGTGCTGTGAAGAGATGTGCACCGATTGGCCGAGGCCTGTGGACGCCCATTCGGTGTGTTGCGCCGCACGGGTGGGGTTCGTGCCCGTCGCCGCCGTGTCGCCCGCTGCTGCCGGATCCTTTCCTCTTCAGTGGGTGCATAGATCTGATCAGCTCCATATACCGCCAAAAGTGATCATAACGCCCGCGGCTTCCTGGAGGTAGCAGAGATGTCCCACCACTGCGTCGGCCTGCGCGCGGTCCTGCGCCCGGCCGCCTTCCTCACCGCGGGCGCCCTAGCGGTGCCGCTCCTGGCCGGCTGCGGTTCGGACGAGGAGGCGAGCCGCCCCCTGGCCGGGCAGGACATCGGCCTGGTCGCCCGTGACAAGGTCACCGAGGGCGGCACGCTGAAATGGGCCGTGGACGCCGTACCGGAGACCCTGAACGCCTACCAGGCCGACGCCGACGCGGGCACCACGCGCGTCGCGCAGGCGGTGCTGCCGTCGATGTTCCGGACCGACGCGAACGGCCGGCCGGAGGCGAACCCCGCCTATCTGGAGTCAGCCAAGGTCATCGAGACCGAGCCGCGCCAGGTCGTGCTGTACAAGCTGAACCAGCAGGCGGTGTGGAGCGACGGCCGGGAGATCGGTGCCGCCGACTTCGCGGCCCAGTGGCGCGCCCTGTCCGGCAAGGACAGCGCCTACTGGACCGCCCGCAACGCCGGCTACGACCGCATCGAGAAGATCGAGCGCGGCTCCGGCGACCTCCAGGTCCGGGTCACCTTCTCCCGCCCCTACGCCGACTGGAAGTCGCTGTTCTCCCCGCTGTACCCGAAGGACGTCACGGGCACCCCGGACGCCTTCAACGACGGGGCGCGCCGGAAGCTGGACGTCACCGCGGGCCCCTTCAAGGTGGAGAAGGTCGACACTGCCCAGAAGGACGTCGTCCTCACCCGCAACCCGCGCTGGTGGGGCAGCCCCGCGAAGCTGAACGAGCTCGTGCTGCACGCGGTGGACCGCGACAAGCGGGCGTCGGCGCTCGCCGACGGGACCGTGCAGATCGCCGACATCGACGCCGCCGACGCCGCGCGGATCAAGGCGGCCTCCGGCTCGGGCGGCTCCCCGCTGCAGGGCGGCGGCAAGACCTCCGCCAGCAAGCTGCGGTCCTGGGCGCTGGCGCACGGCTTCGACGCCGAGCAGGTGAAGGTCGGCAGGAAGAAGCTGCGCAAGGCGATCACCCGGTACCTGGAGCAGCAGGAGGAACTGCGCGCCTTCGGCGTCCGCAAGTCGCTGGAGCCCGCGTACACCCAGCTCGCCCTCAACGGTGCCGGGGGCACGCTCGGCGACGAGCGGGTCCGCCGGGCCGTCGCGCGGGCCCTGGACCGCGAGGAGCTCGCCAAGGTCGTGCTGACCCCGCTCGGCCTGCCGGCCGTGCCGGTCGGCAGCCACCTCGCCCTGTCCGGGCAGGACGCCTACGCCGACGGCAGCGGTGCGCTGGGCGGTCCGGACGTCAAGGAGGCGCAGGCGCTGCTCGCGGAGGCCGGCTGGGTGGCCGGCGGACCGGTGAAGGAGCAGAAGCCGGCCGAGAAGGCGGCCGGCGCCGAGCACGGCAAGGGCGACGAGGAGAAGAAGTCCGACGGCGGCAAGGACGGCGAGTACATCGTCGGCGAGGACGACAAGGCCAAGCGGCAGGAGCCGGCCGAGGAGCGGCGGGAGAAGGGCGACGAGGGCGGCAAGCACCTCGCCCGGGACGGCCGGCAGTACACCGGCGGCGCGCCGGGCGCCTACGCCCCGCAGGGCACCGCCGCCCCGGCCGGCACCGCGACCGCGCCGCTGGCCAAGGACGGCAAGGCGCTCGACCTGCGATTCGTGCTTCCCTCCGGGCCGGGGTCGCAGACGCTCGACACCGTCGCCGCCCGGATCTCGGCGATGCTGGCGAAGGTCGGCATCGGTACGACGATCACCAAGGTCTCGGACGAGAGCTACTTCAAGGACCACATCGCCTCCGGCGACTACGACCTCGCCCTGTACTCGTGGCCGTCCTCCGCCTTCCCCGCCACCGACGCCCGGCCGATCTACGGCAAGCCGATCCCGGCCGCCGACGGCTCGGTCAACATCGAGCAGAACTACACCCGGGTCGGCACCGACCAGGTCGACCAGCTCTTCGACCAGGCCGCGGCGACGCTGGACGAGGACGAGGCGCGCGACCTGATCCGCAAGGCGGACTCCCGCATCTGGGCCGCGGCCGCCTCCATCCCCCTCTTCCAGCGGCCCGAACTGGTCGGCGTGCGCAAGGACGTGGTCAACGCGGGCGCGTTCGGTTTCCGGACGCCGGTCTACGAGGACATGGGCTTCCTGAAGAAGGGGGCGAAGATCGCCCCAGGCCCGACCGCCTCGAAGTGAGGCCCGGCCCGTCCGGCGGGTGAACCGGAGTCCGTCCGGAAGGTGGGGCCGAGACGTCCGGCACCCGGCCTATGTGGCCCTGCGGAGGCCGTCACCCGCAGGGCCACGTACCATGGGGTGAGGCCGTGGCGTGTCCAGCCCGGCAGGGCCCGCGCATCAGCAAGACGTCCGCGCAGGGCCGTCCTCATACTCCGGGAGAACGCCGCAATATGGCCACGCGCCACGACATCCGCAACGTCGCCATCGTCGCCCACGTCGACCACGGCAAGACCACCATCGTCGACGGCATGCTGAAGCAGGCCGGCGCGTTCGCCGCCCACCAGCTCGACCAGGTGGACGACCGGGTCATGGACTCGAACGACCTGGAGCGTGAGAAGGGCATCACGATCCTCGCCAAGAACACGGCGGTCAGGTACCACCCCAAGGACGGCGGGGACCCGATCACCATCAACATCATCGACACCCCCGGCCACGCCGACTTCGGTGGTGAGGTCGAGCGCGGCCTGTCGATGGTCGACGGCGTGGTGCTTCTGGTCGACGCCTCCGAGGGCCCGCTGCCGCAGACCCGCTTCGTCCTGCGCAAGGCCCTCCAGCAGCGCCTGCCCGTCATCCTGTGCATCAACAAGACGGACCGCCCGGACTCCCGGATCGACGAGGTCGTCAACGAGACGTACGACCTGTTCCTGGACCTGGACGCGGACGAGGACCAGATCGAGTTCCCGATCGTCTACGCCTGCGGCCGCGACGGCGTCGCCTCGCTGACCAAGCCGGACGACGGCACGGTCCCGGCCGACAGCGACAGCCTGGAGCCGTTCTTCTCCACCATCCTGGAGCACATCCCGGCCCCGACCTTCGACGAGGCCGCCCCGCTCCAGGCCCACGTCACCAACCTCGACGCCGACAACTTCCTCGGCCGCATCGCGCTGCTCCGCGTCGAGCAGGGTGAGCTGCGCAAGGGCCAGACGGTCGCGTGGATCAAGCGTGACGGGTCCGTAAGCAACGTCCGCATCTCCGAGCTGATGATGACCGAGGCGCTCACCCGCAAGCCGGCGGAGATGGCCGGCCCCGGTGACATCTGCGCCGTCGCCGGCATCCCGGACATCATGATCGGTGAGACCCTCGCCGACACCGAGAACCCGATCCCGCTCCCGCTGATCACGGTCGACGAGCCCGCGATCTCCATGGTCATCGGTACGAACACCTCGCCGCTGGTCGGCCGTGGCGGCACCGGCAAGGGCGCCGACGCGAAGTCGGCCGTCAAGGACCGCAAGGTCACCGCCCGCCAGGTCAAGGACCGCCTCGACCGCGAGCTGATCGGCAACGTCTCGCTGCGCGTCCTGGAGACCGAGCGTCCGGACGCCTGGGAGGTTCAGGGCCGCGGTGAGCTGGCGCTCGCCATCCTGGTCGAGCAGATGCGCCGCGAGGGCTTCGAGCTGACCATCGGCAAGCCCCAGGTCGTCACCAAGGAGGTCGACGGCAAGGTCTACGAGCCGGTCGAGCGCATGACCATCGACGTGCCCGAGGAGCACATGGGTGCCGTCACCCAGCTCATGGGCGTCCGCAAGGGCCGGATGGACAACATGTCCAACCACGGCTCGGGCTGGGTCCGCATGGAGTTCGTGGTGCCCTCGCGCGGTCTCATCGGCTTCCGTACCGAGTTCCTGACCCAGACCCGCGGCACCGGCATCGGCCACTCCATCCACGAGGGCCACGAGCCCTGGTTCGGCACGCTGCAGACCCGCAACAACGGCTCGCTGGTCGCCGACCGGGCCGGTGCCGTCACCGCCTTCGCGATGACGAACCTGCAGGAGCGCGGCGTGCTGTTCGTGGAGCCCGGCACCGAGGTGTACGAGGGCATGATCGTCGGCGAGAACTCCCGCTCCGACGACATGGACGTCAACATCACCAAGGAGAAGAAGCTCACCAACATGCGGTCCTCGACGGCCGACGTGGCCGAGTCGATCGTGCCGCCGCGCAAGCTGTCGCTGGAGCAGTCCCTGGAGTTCTGCCGCGACGACGAGTGCGTCGAGGTGACCCCGGAGGCGGTTCGCATCCGCAAGGTGAACCTGGACGCCCGCGAGCGCGCCCGCGCCGCGAGCCGCGCCAAGCACGGCTGACGCCGGCGCCCCGAGCCCGCAGAACCCGGCCCCCCGCCGCCAGGGGGGCCGGGCTTTCGGCATGTATGTCCGGACTCGCGTGGATAGCGTCGCTCGTGACCGGTTCACCCGGACAGACGCCGGTACCGAGTGTTCGAATACCGGGGACAGGCGCGTCAAGTTTCGGACATGTAACGAAAAAAAAGTAACGCGCTGTCCGATTTGCCGAGAACTCGCTTGAAGTGTCAAGCGCGCACAGGTGTCGATCTCTGCAATTTTTGCTCAAAATATTGACGGTAGGGAGATCCCTATGTCTTCCGCCCTTGACGCGCGTTGAACGCATTGGCGAAAGTTCCCCCAAACCGCAGAACTCTCCGGTATCTGCGCTGCGCTCAGCTCTCCAACCCCCCGGGGGAAGAACTCACATGTCCAGTCCTGCCAAGGCTGAAGGCTCCGGGCCGTCGGTTGCCCTGGAGCCCGAACTCGAGCCGGTTCCTGAGCCCGCCAAGGGCGAGACCACGCTCGAGGGTCGCTCTCCCGGTCAGTTGATGTGGCAGCGCTTCAAGCGTGACCGTACCGGTGTCGTCTGCGCGGCGACAGTGATTTTGTACTTCGTCATCGCGCTGGCCGCGCCCCTGCTGACGAAGCTCAGCGGCACGGACCCGTACACCCTGTACGGCCAGGACCCGACCTACCAGGACTCGCCGGTCCTCGACGACTTCGGCCTGCCGCTCGGCTACTTCGGCGGCCTGTCCGGCTCGCACTGGTTCGGCGTCGAGCCGCAGTACGGCCGCGACGTGTTCGCGATGCTGGTGTACGGCATGCGCACCTCGCTGTTCATGGCGGTGGGCATCACGGTCCTGATGATGGTGACGGGCATCGTCCTCGGTCTGATCGGCGGCTACTTCGGCGGCCGGACCGACTACTGGATCGGCCGCGTCACCGACTTCTTCCTCGCCTTCCCGCAGCAGCTCTTCTTCATCGCCTTCATGCCCGTGGTGACCGCGTTCTTCGTGGACCCGCGTGAGGAGACGCCCACGTACCTCCGTGCCGTGGCGATGCTCATCGTGCTCTGGCTCCTCGGCTGGATGGGCATGGCCCGTCTGGTGCGCTCGACCGTGCTGTCGCTGCGCGAGCGCGAGTTCGTGGAGGCCGCCAAGGTCTCCGGCGCCTCGCCCTGGCGGATCGTCCGCAAGGAGATCCTGCCGAACGTGGTGACGCCCATCCTGGTGCAGTTCACGTACACGCTGCCCAGCACCATCCTCACCATCGCGTTCCTGTCCTTCGCCGGTGTCGGCTTCGTCGAGCCGACACCGGACTGGGGAAGGCTGTTCGCCAACGGTGCCAAGTACACCGAGCAGGACCCGGCGTTCCTCTTCTTCCCCGGTCTCGCCTTGGTGATCTTCGTCCTTGCCTTCAACCTCCTCGGAGACTCGGTACGGGACGCTTTCGACCCCAAGTCCGGGCGGTAGATCGTCCGCTTGTGGGGGGATGACTGCCACCCCCGGAGTCGGCCTACCAGCCGCGTCAGGCAGTACTCATGGATAACAACCGACAGGTAGGTGCATTCGCCTCATGAAGTCGTTCAGCTCGCGCAGAGCGCAGGCCATCGTCGTCGCCTTCGCGGCCGGCTCCCTCGTGCTCACCGGATGCTCCGAGAACAAGGGCTCCGACACCGGCGCGAACTCCAAGAAGGACCAGCAGGAAGCCTCGGTCCAGTCGAAGGCGGTCACCTACGCCGACGCCGCCGGCTCCACCGGCCCGGCCGAGGACATCGCCGGCGCCGAGAGCGGCGGCACCATCACCGTGTACCAGGAGGCGGGCCTCTCCCACCTGGACCCGGGGCAGATCTACGTCTCCGACGCCGGTCAGGTCGCCAACCTGCTCTTCCGTCGCCTGACCCAGTTCCAGGAGGACGACAAGGGCAACGTCTCGGTCGTGGGTGACCTCGCGACCGACTCGGGCAAGTCGTCGGACGGCGGCAAGACCTGGACGTTCACCCTCAAGGACGACGTCAAGGACGCCAAGGGCAACGTCATCACGTCCGCCGACGTCCGCCACTCCGTCGAGCGCCTGTACGCGAAGTTCATCTTCGACGGCCCGACCTACCTGCAGAACTGGCTGAGCGGCGCCAAGTACCGCGACGCGCTGCCGAAGGGCGGCTTCGACGGCAAGCACCTGCCGAAGTCCGTCCTGGACACCCCGGACGACAAGACCGTCATCTTCCACTTCGACACGCCGCGCCAGGACCTGCCGCAGACGCTGGCCATGGCCGGCTACGCGATCGTCCCGGCCAAGGACGACACGAAGGAGAAGTACGACACGGCCCCGGTCGCCACCGGCCCGTACAAGATCAAGTCGTACAAGAACGGCAAGTCCCTGGTGCTCGTCAAGAACACCAACTGGGACCCGAAGACCGACTCCGTGCGCCACCAGTACGTGGACGGCTTCAACTTCCAGTTCGGCGTCACCGAGTCGACCCAGACCAAGCGTCTGATCGCCGACCAGGGCGGCGACAAGAACGCCATCCAGTTCACCGGCGGCGTCGAGGCCACGCAGATCCAGGACGTCATCAAGAACCCGTCGGTCAACAAGCGCACGGTCAAGGGCTACCAGCCCTACGTGATGCAGCTGACCTTCAACCTGGACCGCGTGAAGAACCTCAAGGTCCGCCAGGCCGTCACCTACGCGCTGAACTCCAAGTCGCTCATCGCCGGTGAGGGCGGTGTCTACGGCGGCGACGTGGCCCCGAACTACTTCGCCCCGACCCTCCCGGGCTACGAGGCCGGCTACGACCCCTACGGCCGTCTGAAGACGCCGCAGGGCAACATCGCCAAGGCCAAGGAGCTCCTCAAGGACGTCCCGGCGGCCGAGAAGAAGGTCGTCTTCGCCTACGGCAACACCGAGAACGGCCAGAAGCGCAAGGTCGCCATCGAGGACGCGCTCTCCAAGGTCGGCTTCGACGTCGTCTCCAAGGAGGTCGACGCCGCGAGCTACTACGAGCAGATCGGCAAGCTGAAGAACCCGTACGACATGTACGTCACGGGCTGGGGCCAGGACTGGCCGTCGCCGTCCACGGTCATCACCCCGATCTACGACGGTGACCAGGTCTCCGACGGTGCGTCGAACTACTCGCACGTCAACGACCCGAAGGTCCAGGAGCTGATCAAGAAGGCGCTGAACCAGAAGCCCGAGGAGGCCGCGGCCACCTGGAAGGAGGCGCAGCACTACCTGCTGGAGAAGGTCGTTCCGGCGGCTCCGCTGTGGTACACCAAGCAGTTCCAGCTCTCGGGTTCCAACGTGGGCGGCACCCGCTACAGCTCGGTGTCGAGCCTCCTCGACATCAACCACCTGTTCCTGAAGAAGTCGTAACTCTCTACGGCTGAACGCGGGGACGCGCACCAGGCGGAGCGCGTCCCCGCACCTCCGTGAAACCTCCCACTCGACTCCGCAGAGAGCAGCCCTCCCGCCATGCTTCAGTTCATCATCCGGCGCACGGTCGGTGCCGTCGTCACCCTGTTCCTCATCGGCGCCGTCACGTTCTTCCTGTTCGTTGCCGCGCCCTCCGACTACGCCTCCCTGGCCTGTGGCAAGGACTGCTCTCCTCAGCGGCTGGAGGACATCCGCCAGGCCCTCGGCCTCAACCTGCCCATCACCCAGCAGTTCTGGGACTTCATGTCCGGCATCTTCGTCGGCCGTGACTTCCCGACCGGTCACTGCACCGCCCCGTGCCTCGGCCAGTCGTTCTACTCGGGCGAGATGGTCTGGTCGACGATCATGGACCGCTTCCCGACCACGCTGACGCTCACCGCCGGCGGTGCGGTCGTCTTCCTCGTGGTCGGCGTGGGGGCCGGCATGATCGCCGCCTACCGGCGCGGCTCCGTGGTCGACAAGGTCGCCACCAGTGCCTCGATGGTGCTCAGCTCGTTCCAGATCTACCTCCTCGGCCCGATCGTCCTGTGGATCTTCGTCTACAGCACGGGCTGGATGGAGAACCCCGGGTACGTCCCCATCACCCAGGACCCCTGGGGCTGGTTCGTCGGCATGCTGCTGCCGACCCTGGTGATGGCCACGATCTTCACCGCGCAGTACACCCGTATGGCGCGCTCCTCGATGATCGAGCAGCTCGCCGAGGAGCACGTGCGCACCGCCCGCGCCAAGGGCATGTCGCGCAAGTACGTCTTCTTCCGCTACGCCTGGCGTGGCGCGCTCATCCCGATCGTGACCGTCCTCGGCATCGACCTGAGCAGCATGCTCGGCGGCGCCGTCGTCACCGAGCTGACCTTCTCCCTGCAGGGCATCGGCCGCCTGGCCGTGGACGGCGCGATCCACAAGGACCTCCCCATGACCATGGGCGTCATGCTGTTCGGTGCCTTCTTCATCCTGATCTTCAACATCCTCACCGACATCGCGTACGCCTGGATCGACCCGCGCGTCCGGCTCTCCTAGGAAGAACGAACCACCGTGACCACACTGACCAAGACCGAGGACGCGTCGGCCCCGACCGGTCCGGAGAGCTTCCTCTCGGTGCGCGATCTGAAGGTGCAGTTCTCCACCGAGGACGGCATCGTCAAGGCGGTCGACGGCCTCTCCTTCGACGTCGAGCGCGGCAAGACCCTGGGCATCGTCGGCGAGTCCGGCTCCGGCAAGTCCGTCACCAACCTGACGATCCTGGGCCTGCACAACCCGCGGACCTCGACCATCGACGGCGAGATCGTGCTCGACGGCAAGGAACTCGTCACCGCCGGTGAGCGGGAGCTCGAGCGGCTCCGCGGCAACAAGATGGCGATGATCTTCCAGGACCCGCTGACCGCGCTGTCGCCGTTCTACACGGTGGGCCGCCAGCTCTCCGAGCCGTTCATGAAGCACCGCGGCGCCTCCAGGAAGGAGGCCAGGGACCGGGCCATCCAGATGCTGGAGAAGGTCGGCATCCCGCAGCCCAAGGTCCGCTTCGACGACTACCCGCACCAGTTCTCCGGCGGTATGCGCCAGCGCGCGATGATCGCCATGGCGCTGATGTGCGACCCCGAGCTGCTGATCGCCGACGAGCCGACCACCGCGCTCGACGTGACCGTGCAGGCGCAGATCCTCGACCTGCTGAAGGACCTCCAGCAGGAGTTCGGCTCCGCGATCATCTTCATCACCCACGACCTCGGCGTCATCTCCCACATGGCCGACGACCTGCTGGTGATGTACGCGGGCCGGGCCGTGGAGCGCGGCACCGTCCGCGAGGTGCTGCACGAGCCGAAGCACCCCTACACCTGGGGTCTGCTCAGCTCGATGCCGCGCCTGGACAGCGACCTCGACCAGCACCTGACGCCGATCCCCGGCAGCCCGCCCTCGCTGCTCAACCCGCCCGCCGGGTGCCGTTTCCACCCGCGCTGCGCGTTCAAGGAAGAGGTGCAGGGCAACCTCTGCTCGGAGGTGCGGCCGCCGCTGGGCGACGGTCGCGCGGCCGCGTGCCACCTCACGGCCGAGCAGAAGCAGACCATCTTCATCGACAAGATCCAGCCCCGGCTGCGCTAGGGAGAACTGAGACATGAGCGACAACCTCACCCTCCCCGCACCGCAGGGCACCTCCGGCACCCCGGCGGACGCGCTTCTCGAGGTCAAGGGCCTCACGAAGCACTTCCCGATCTACGGCGGCTTCCCGATCAAGCGCCGGGTCGGCGCGGTGCAGGCCGTCGACGGCATCGACCTGACGGTCGGCGTCGGCGAGAGCGTCGGCCTGGTCGGCGAGTCGGGCTGCGGCAAGTCGACCACGGGCCGGCTCATCACCCGGCTGCTGGAGCCGACCGCGGGCTCGATCACCTATGCCGGGCAGGACATCACGCACGCCTCGCGCCGGCAGATCGCGCCGGTGCGGTCCGAGATCCAGATGATCTTCCAGGACCCGTACTCGTCGCTGAACCCGCGGCAGACCGTCGGCTCGATCATCAAGTCGCCGATGGAGGTCAACGGGATCGAGCCGGAGGGCGGCCGGGAGAAGAAGGTCCGGGAGCTGCTGGAGCTCGTCGGCCTGAACCCGGAGCACTACAACCGCTTCCCGCACGAGTTCTCCGGCGGTCAGCGTCAGCGCATCGGCGTCGCCCGAGCGCTGGCCCTGAACCCGAAGCTGATCGTGGCCGACGAGCCGGTCTCCGCGCTCGACGTCTCCATCCAGGCGCAGGTGGTGAACCTGCTCCAGGAGGTCCAGCGGGAACTGGGCATCGCCTTCCTGTTCATCGCCCACGACCTCGCCGTGGTGCGGCACTTCTCGCAGCGCGTCGCGGTGATGTACCTCGGCAAGGTCGTCGAGGTCGGTGACCGCGAGTCGATCTACAACCGGCCCCGTCACCCCTACACGCACGCCCTGCTGTCGGCCGTGCCGGAGGTCGGTGTCGACTCGGAGGCCGCGGACCGCGAGCGCATCCGGCTCTCCGGCGACGTCCCCTCGCCGATCCACCCGCCGTCCGGCTGCCGCTTCCGCACCCGGTGCTGGAAGGCGCAGGACAAGTGCGCGACGGAGGAGCCGCCGCTGGTGCAGCTCTCCGGCAACGGCGACGGCCACCTGACGGCCTGCCACTTCCCGGAGGACCCGACGACCGGGTCCCGTGGCGACGACATCGTCATGGACCCGGCGCTGATGGCCATGGAGGAGGGGGACACCCCGGAGGCCTAGGACCCTCGTCCGGTCCGGTCCGGCCCGGTCCGGACCGGGGTGCGGGGCCGGGGGCCGCGGGCACGGCCCCCCTGCCCGACCGGCGCGGCGGGCCCTAGGACGCCGCCCGGGCCACGGTGATGATCTCGGGTCCGGCGGGGGTCAGCGGCCCCCGCCGCCAGTCCCCGTAGCGCTCGGCGACGGTCAGCCCGGCCTCGCCGAGGAAGCCGTCCAGGGCGTCGGTGCCGAGGAACCGCAGGGTGCTGCGGCACACCAGCGGCCGGTCCCACCGCGCGCCCGCATAGGTCTCCGTGAATCCGAGCCGGTCCCCGACGGGGGCCGGCTCGGCGTCGTGCCACACCTGCACGAGGCCGCCGTCCCCGTCGGGGATCTCGTGCACCTTCTCCGGCGTCCAGCGTTCCCAGACGCGGGCCGCCGGGTTCCGTGTCTCGAAGGCGAACCGGCCGCCGTCGGCGAGCGCCCGCCGCACCCCGCGCAGACAACCGCGCACGTCCTCGTCGCCGAGCAGTTCCTGGAAGGCGTGACCGGTCATCACGACCAGGTCGAAGGCCCCGTCCCAGCCGTGCGTCGTGAGGTCCCCGAGCACCCATTCGCCCGTCGGCTCCGCCCGCCGGGCCTGGACGAGCATGGCGGCGGCCGGATCCAGGCCGGTGAGCCGGCCCCGGTGCCCCGCCTCCCGGGCGGCACGCAGCAGCCGGCCGGTCCCGCAGCCGACGTCCAGGACCGCCTCCGCCTCCATGACGAGCCCCAGGTAGAAGTCGTCGTCGGGACCCCAGGCGTTCAACTTGTCATACAGCGAAGCCAGTTCCATGTCGGCGAATACGCGATCGACCATGCCGTGAGTCTGCCTGCTGATCCGCCGATCAGTAAGGGGATCAGGGAATCCGCCGCGAGGTGTGCGTTTATATGGCTTTTCTTGTGATATGCCTGATCGGGTATCAGGAGGAGGTGCCGGATGCGCGCAGCCGGGTACGCCCGACGGATCGCGGGCGCGGTGGTGCTGGCCCTCGCCGCGACGGCCTGCGGGGGCGGCGCCGGCAGCGCGGGCGGCGCCGGGGTGCTGACCTCCTCCTGGGGCGACCCGCAGAACCCGCTGGAGCCGGCCAACACCAACGAGGTGCAGGGCGGCAAGGTGCTCGACATGATCTTCCGGGGCCTGAAGCGCTACGACCCGAGGACCGGCCAGGCGAAGAACATGCTCGCCGAGAGCATCGAGACCACGGACTCCACGAACTTCACGGTCACGGTCAAGGACGGCTGGACCTTCTCCAACGGCGAGAAGGTGACCGCCAGGTCCTTCGTGGACGCCTGGAACTACGGGGCCGGCCTGCGCAACAACCAGAAGAACGCGTACTTCTTCGGCTACATCGAGGGCTACGACAAGGTCCACCCCGACAGCGGCAGGCAGAGCGCGCAGACCCTGTCGGGACTCCGGGTCACCGGCCCGCGGACCTTCACCGTCAGGCTCAACCAGAAGTTCTCCGGCTTCCCCGACACCCTCGGCTACGTCGCCTTCGCCCCGCTCCCGCGGACGTTCTTCACCGACCACGCGGCCTGGGTGAGCAAGCCGGTCGGCAACGGGCCGTACCGGGTCCGGTCCTACACCAAGGGCTCCGCGATGGCCCTGGAGAAGTGGGACGCCTACCCGGGCCCGGACCGGGCCCGCAACGAGGGCGTCAGCCTGCTGGTCTACACGGACAACAACACCGCGTACACCGACGTGCTGGCCGGCAACCTCGACCTGGTGGACGACGTGCCCGCCACCCAGCTCAAGAACGTGGACACCGACCTCGACGGCCGGTACATCAACACCCCGGCCGGCATCCTGCAGACCCTCGCCTTCCCGTTCTACGACCGCAGGTGGAACACCGACGGAGCCCGGAAGGTGCGCACGGGCCTGTCCATGGCCATCGACCGCGCGCAGATCACCCGGACCCTCTTCCGCGGCACCCGCACCCCGGCCACCGACTGGACGTCCCCGGTCCTCGGCGCGGAGGGCGGCTACCGGTCCGGTCTGTGCGGCCACGCCTGCGACTACGACCCCGCCGGCGCCAGGAGGCTGATCGAGGAGGGGGGCGGGATTCCCGGCGGGCAGCTGAAGATCACCTACAACGCGGACTCGGGCTCGCACAAGCAGTGGGTGGACGCCGTCTGCCACTCCATCGACAACGCCCTGGGCGACGACCGTGCCTGCGTCGGCAACCCGATCGGCACCTTCGCCGACTTCCGCAACCAGATCTCCCGGCACAAGATGCCCGGTCCCTTTCGGGCCGGCTGGCAGATGGACTACCCGTTGATCCAGAACTTCCTGCAGCCGCTGTACTACACGGGAGCCTCGTCCAACGACGGCACATGGTCGAACAAGCAGTTCGACCGTTTCGTCGACCGGGCCAACGCCGAGACCGGCACCGCCCGCTCGGTCGCGCTCTTCCAGCAGGCGGAGGAGGTGGTGCGGGACAACATGGCCGCGATCCCCCTGTGGTACCAGAACGGCAGCGCCGGCTACTCCGCCCGCCTGTCCCACGTCGCGCTCAACCCCTTCAGCGTCCCGGTCTACAACGAGATCAAGGTCGGCTGAGCCGGCATGGGGCGGTACGTGGTCAGGCGTCTGCTGCAGATGGTCCCGGTGTTCGTCGGGGCCACACTGCTGATCTTCCTGATGGTGAACGTCATGGGCGACCCCGTCGCCGGCCTGTGCGGCGAGCGGAGCTGCGACCCGGCGACGGCGGCCCAGCTCAAGAGGGAGTTCGGCCTCGACAAGCCCCTCTGGCAGCAGTACCTGACCTACATGGGCAACGTCTTCACCGGGGACTTCGGAACGGCGTTCAACGGCCAGCCGGTCACCGAGCTGATGGCGACGGCGTTCCCGGTCACCATCCGGCTGACGATCGTCGCGATCCTCTTCGAGATCGTCGTCGGCATCGCCCTGGGCGTGGTCACGGGACTGCGGCGGGGGCGCCCGGTCGACACCTCGGTGCTCGTCGTCACCCTCGTGGTCATCGCCGTACCCACCTTCGTCACCGGCCTGCTGCTCCAGTTGCTGCTGGGCGTCGAGTGGGGCTGGATCAAACCCTCCGTCTCCCCGGCCGCGACCTTCGACGAGCTGATCGTGCCCGGACTGGTCCTCGCCTCCGTCTCCCTCGCCTACGTCACCCGGCTGACCCGCACCTCCATCGCCGAGAACAAGCGGGCCGACTACGTGCGCACGGCCGTCGCCAAGGGCCTGCCCCGGCACCGGGTGATCACCCGGCACCTGCTGCGCAACTCCCTCATCCCCGTGGTCACCTTCATCGGCGCCGACATCGGGGCGCTGATGGGCGGCGCCATCGTCACCGAGCGGATCTTCAACATCCACGGCGTCGGCTACCAGCTCTACCAGGGCATCCTGCGGCAGAACACCCAGACGGTGGTGGGCTTCGTGACCGTGCTCGTGCTGGTCTTCCTGGTCGCCAACCTGCTCGTGGACCTCCTGTACGCCGTACTCGACCCGAGGATCCGCTATGCCTGAGCAGCGACGGGAGCAGGACGGAGCGATCGCGGGCACCGGCATGGGAGGTGCCATGGACCTCGCGGCGAGTGAGGCGACCGCACTGGAGCGGACCGGGGGCGGCCCCGAGGGCGGGCCGGACCCCGGCAGGCCGCGCTCGCTGTGGTCCGACGCCTGGCGGGACCTGCGCCGCGACCCGGTCTTCCTGGTCTCCGCCCTCGTCATCCTCTTCCTGGTCCTCATCTCCCTGTGGCCCTCGGTGATCGCCCCCGGCAGCCCGCTGAGCTGCGACCTGGCCAAGGCCCAGGACGGCCCCGGCCCCGGCGCCCCCTTCGGGTACGACGGCCAGGGCTGCAACGTCTACACCCGGACCGTGTACGGCGCCCGCACGTCCGTCACGGTCGGCGTCTGCGCCACGCTCGGGGTGGCGCTGCTCGGGTCGGTGCTGGGGGCCCTGGCCGGGTTCTTCGGCGGGGTGTGGGACTCGGTGCTCTCCCGGGGCACCGACATCTTCTTCGCCATCCCGGTCGTCCTCGGCGGTCTCGTCCTGCTCTCCGTGGTCAGCAGCAACACGGTCTGGCCGGTCATCGGGTTCATGGTGCTGCTGGGCTGGCCGCAGGTCTCCCGGATCGCGCGCGGCTCGGTCATCACCGTCCGGCAGAACGACTACGTCCAGGCGGCCCGCGCCCTCGGCGCCTCCCACTCCCGGATCCTGCTGCGGCACATCGCCCCGAACGCCGTCGCCCCGGTCATCGTCGTCGCGACCATCGCGCTCGGCACGTACATCGCGCTCGAGGCGACCCTGTCCTACCTCGGCGTCGGCCTCAAGCCGCCCAGCGTCTCCTGGGGCATCGACATCTCCGCCGCCTCGCCCTACGTCCGCAACGCCCCGCACGCGCTGCTGTGGCCCGCGGGCGCCCTCGCCGTCACGGTCCTGGCCTTCATCATGCTCGGCGACGCCGTGCGCGACGCCCTCGATCCGAAGCTGAGGTGACGGACGGCATGCTGCTCGAAGTCCGCGGCCTGCACGTGGAGTTCCGGACCCGGGACGGGGTCGCCAAGGCCGTCAACGGGGTGTCGTACGCCGTCGACGCGGGCGAGACCCTGGCGGTGCTCGGCGAGTCCGGCTCGGGGAAGTCGGTCACCGCGCAGGCCGTGATGGGCATCCTCGACACGCCCCCGGGGCGGATCACGGGCGGGGAGATCCTCTTCCAGGGCCGGGACGTGCTGCGGCTGAAGGAGGAGGAGCGGCGCGCCGTCCGGGGCTCCGGGATGGCGATGATCTTCCAGGACGCGCTGTCCGCCCTCAACCCCGTGCTCTGCGTGGGCGACCAGCTCGGCGAGATGTTCGTGGTGCACCGGGGCATGTCGAAGAAGGACGCCCGGGCCCGGGCGGTCGAACTGATGGACCGGGTGCGCATCCCGGCCGCCGCGCAGCGGGTGCGGGACTACCCGCACCAGTTCTCCGGCGGCATGCGCCAGCGCATCATGATCGCCATGGCGCTGGCCCTGGAGCCCGCGCTCGTCATCGCCGACGAGCCCACCACCGCCCTGGACGTGACCGTGCAGGCCCAGGTCATGGAGCTGCTGGCCGAGCTGCGCCGCGAGTACCGGATGGGTCTGCTCCTGATCACCCACGACCTCGGGGTCGTCGCGGACGTGGCCGACCGCATCGCGGTGATGTACGCGGGGCGGATCGTGGAGTCGGCGCCCGTGCGCGACATCTACAAGGCGCCCGCGCACCCCTACACCCGCGGCCTGCTGGACTCCGTCCCGCGCCTGGACCTCAAGGGCAGGGAGCTGTACGCCATCAGCGGCCTGCCGCCGAGCCTGACGCACGTCCCGTCCGGCTGCGCCTTCCACCCCCGCTGCCCGATGGCACGGGACGTCTGCCGCACCGACGTACCGCCGCTGCACCCGGTCTCCGAGGAGCGCGGCAGCGCCTGCCACTTCTGGAGGGAGTGCCTGGATGGCCGTGACCACTGAGCCCGTCCTGGAGGTCGGCGGCCTCGTCAAGCACTACCCGCTGACCCGCGGCATCGTCCTGCGGAAACAGATCGGCGCGGTGAAGGCGGTCGACGGCGTCGACTTCACCCTGGGCCGGGGCGAGACCCTCGGCATCGTGGGGGAGTCGGGCTGCGGCAAGTCGACGGTCGCGAAGATGCTGTGCCATCTGGAACGGCCGACGGCGGGCTCGATCCGGTTCAAGGGCGAGGACATCACCGGGCTGTCGGGCCGGGCCCTGAAGGCCGTCCGCCGCAACATCCAGATGGTCTTCCAGGACCCGTACACCTCGCTCAACCCCCGCATGACGGTCGGGGACATCGTCGGGGAACCGTACGAGATCCACCCGGAGGCGGCCCCCAGGGGCGACCGCCGGCGCCGGGTCCGGGAACTGCTGGACGTCGTGGGTCTCAACCCGGAGCACATCAACCGCTACCCGCACCAGTTCTCCGGCGGGCAGCGCCAGCGCATCGGCATCGCGCGGGGTCTGGCGCTGCGCCCGGAGGTGATCGTCGCCGACGAACCGGTATCCGCCCTGGACGTCTCCGTGCAGGCCCAGGTGATCAACCTCATGGCCCGCCTCCAGTCGGAGTTCGACCTCTCCTACCTGTTCATCGCGCACGACCTGTCGATCGTCCGGCACATCTCGGACCGGGTCGGGGTGATGTACCTGGGGCGCATCGTGGAGACCGGCACGGACACCGAGATCTACGACCATCCGACCCACCCGTACACGCAGGCGCTGCTCTCGGCCGTCCCGGTGCCCGACCCGGAGGCCAGGGAGGTCCGCGAGCGGATCATCCTGTCCGGCGACGTGCCGTCGCCCACCGACGTGCCCTCCGGCTGCCGTTTCCGCACCCGTTGCTGGAAGGCCCGGGAGCGGTGCGCCCGTGAGGTCCCGGCACTGGCGGTCCCGGCCGTCCTGCGGGAAGCGCCGGGGCCGGCGGCCCACGACTCGGCCTGTCACTTCGCCGAACCCCTGCCCGTGAGCCGCCCGCCGACCGCGCGGGCGGTGCCGCCGGCGGAGACGGGGGAGCCGGCGGGCAACGGCAGCGGGCCGGGATGACATGGCGCATCCCGGCCCGCCTACGGCACCCGCACGGCCGTACGCTGTTCAGCCTGGGTCGTTCACATATCGGTACGGCGTCCGTGAAGTTGCCTGTCTGTTAAAGCAGTTCACGTGGATTTGCCGGGCTGGGGCAGCGAGCGGCGGAGGAAGTCGAGCTGCAGGCGCAGCAGGTTCTCCGCGACGGTCTCCTGCGGCGTCATGTGGGTCACGCCGGACAGCGGCAGGACCTCGTGCGGGCGGCCCGCGGCCAGCAGGGCGGAGGACAGGCGCAGGGAGTGGGCGACGACCACGTTGTCGTCCGCCAGGCCGTGGATGACCATCATCGGCCGGTGCGGCTCGGCCGCGTCGACCAGGCCCGCGTCGTCGATCAGCGAGTTGCGGCGGTAGACCTCCGGCTGCTCGTCCGGCAGCCCGAGGTAGCGCTCCTGGTAGTGGGTGTCGTACAGCCGCAGATCGGTGACGGGCGCGCCCACCACCGCGGCGTGGAAGACGTCCGGGCGGCGAAGCACCGCCAGCGCGGCGAGGTAGCCGCCGAAGGACCAGCCCCGGACGGCCACCCGGCCGAGGTCGAGCGGGAAGTCCCGGGCGAGGGCGTGCAGCGCGTCGACCTGGTCCTGGAGCACGACGGCCGCGAGGTCGTCCCGGATCTCCTTCTCCCACGCCGGCGAGCGGCCCGGTGTGCCCCGCCCGTCGGCCACGATCACGGCGAACCCCTGATCGGCGAACCACTGCGAGGTCAGGTACGCGTTGTGCGCCGCGACCACCCGCTGGCCGTGCGGGCCGCCGTAGGGGTCCATGAGCACGGGGAGCGGAGTGTCACCCTGGTAGTCCGTAGGCATGAGCACGGCGCACGGAATCCGCCGTGCGCCCCCCTGGGTGAGTGTCACACGGGGCGACAAACCGGGATCTTCGGCGTACGACGTGACAGTCGCCGTCCGTTTTCCGTCACGCAGCACCTGTACACGGGTGCCAGGACTGTCCGGTGTCGCGGACACCAGCACCGTCACGTCCCCGGCCCGTACCGCGGAGTGCACACCGGGCTCCTGCGACACACGCTCCACGCCGAGCTCGTTCACCCGGTAGACATGGATCTCGCCGATCTCCGGCGACGCGGCCTCCTCGCCGGCCGAGGCCGTGACGAGCACGTCGTCGGCCGTCACATCGAGAACCGAGCGGATGTGCAACTGCGGTCCGGTCAGGGGGCGTTCGCCCACGGTCAGCACGCGCGCGCCACCCTCGTCCGCGATGCGGACAAGCCGCCCGGACGGGCTCCAGCAGGGCACTCCGGTGAACAGTTCCAGCCATGTTGGATCTTCGTCGGCATGCACCATCCGGGTCGAACCGGTGTCCGGGTCCACGGCCAGGAAGAGCTGGCTGCGCTGGTCCCTGGCCTGCACCAGGATCAGCGGCGCCCCCGCCTCTGACCAGTGCACTCGCGCCAGGTACGGATAGCGCGCCCGGTCCCACGCGACCTCCGTGCGCCCCCCGTCGAGACCGAGGACGAACAGGCGTACGTCCGCGTTAGGAGTCCCCGCCGCCGGGTACGCGACGTGGTTCGGGTCACGCTCCGGGTGGGCCGGGTCGGCGATCCACCAGCGCCGCACCGGCGTGTCGTCCACGCGCGCCACCAGCAGCCGGTCCGAGCCCGGGGCCCACCAGAAGCCCCGGCTGCGGCTCATCTCCTCGGCCGCGATGAACTCCGCGAGCCCGTAGGCCACCTGCTCGCCCTCCGGCTCCGCCAGCGCCCGGTCGCCCTCGCCCTCGGCACCCGTGACCCGCAGCGCGCCCCGCGCCACGTAGGCGATGTGCCGTCCGTCCGGCGACGGGCGGGGGTCGATCACCGGCCCCGGGACCCGGAGTTCACGCGCCGTACCGGCTCGCAGCTCGGCTGTGAAAAGCCGCCCTGACAAGGCGAAAGCCGCCAACTCCACAGCGGCGTCGGTGGCGTGGCCGACGATGCCGGCCCCGCCCTCCCGGCTGCGCTCGCGGCGTGCCCGCTCCTCGGGCGGGAGTTCCTCCGAGGCGCCCTGCAGCAGGGCGGCCGGATCGGCCGCCAGGCGCTCCGAGCCGTCCGCCGGATCCAGGACCCAGAGCGAGTTGGCCCGGTCGGTGCCGGAGTTGGAGCGCAGGAACGCGACACGCGAACCGTCGGGTGCCACCGCGAACGCGCGCGGCGCGCCGAGCGTGAACCGCTGGGTGCGGGCGTGCCGGCGGGGGAAGGAGTGAGCCTCGGTCGTCATACCCCGACCATATTGGCCATGCGCCCCCTTGTGCGGCCGTGCGCCGAGCGATGCGCGAGCACGGATAGTTATGATCACTACCGCTGAGTGGGTATGAACCCGCTGGCGTCCGCATGGACTTGCCTTACGGATCGACGCCCGGCCTGCGGCCGGGTCACAACCCCCATAGTCCGAACCCGCCGTGTCCCTGGGATTTTTGGAGGTGAGCCGCCGTGGCACTCTCGATTTCGGCGGTGGTGCTGCTGGCGATCATCGTCTTCTTGCTGATCAAGAAGTCGGGGCTGAAGGGCGGTCATGCGGTCATCTGCATGCTGCTCGGGTTCTATCTCGCCTCCTCCACCGTGGCCCCCACGATCAGCGAACTGACGACCAACGTCGCCAGCATGATCGGCAGCATCAAGTTCTGACCGCGCCCGGGACCGGGCGGCGGCAGGGGCCGGGTCGCAGCTTCACCGCGTACGGCACGCAGCACGACCACGCGGCGGGGACGAAGGCGGGACGCGGCCCCTCGACGCCCTTCGGGTCACGGGCGTGCACGGTGTGGGGCGCTGCCGCGATCTCCGCGGTCGTCGTCGCCTCGGTCCACCTCCCGCCCCGGCTGACCGGCCCGCCCCGTCCCGGTCCGGACCCGCACCGCCTCGCCGTCCACCGGTACGCCCGCCCCGCCGCGGTCACCGCTCACCCCTCGCGACGGCCCTCCGGGGCGGGTCGGCACCCCGGGCCGCGCGAACCGGGAGAACCGGGGGATGACCGATGGCGGAGCCCGGTCCCGGGCGCCGCCCCGTGGCGCCTCGTAGGGTGGTCCCATGACGGAACTGCCCGACCGGCGTCTGCTGCTGGTGCACGCGCACCCGGACGACGAGTCGATCAACAACGGCGCGACCATGGCCCGGTACGCGGCCGAGGGGGTGCATGTGACGCTGGTCACCTGCACCCTCGGGGAACGGGGCGAGGTCATCCCGCCCGAGCTGCGCCACCTGACCGGCGCCGCGCTGGGCGCCCACCGCCGCGGCGAGCTGGCCGCGGCCCTGCGCGAGCTGGGCGTGACGGACCTCCGGCTGCTCGGCGGCGCCGGCCGCTACGGCGACTCCGGGATGATGGGCGGTCCCGACAACGAGGCCGCCGGCTGCTTCTGGCAGGCCGAACCGGACACCGCCGCCGCGTCGCTCGTGGAGGTGATCCTGGAGATCCGCCCGCAGGTCCTCGTCACCTACGACGACGACGGCGGCTACGGCCACCCGGACCACATCCAGGCCCACCGCGTGGCCATGCGCGCCGTCGAACTCGCGGCCGAACAGGGGCACCTCGTCGAGAAGGTCTACTGGAACCGCGTCCCGCGCTCCGTCGCCGAGGCCGCCTTCGCCCGCCTTCGGGAAGAGCTGCCCGCGCTGCCGTTCGCCAAGGGCGCCTCCCTGGCCGACGTGCCCGGAGTGGTCGACGACGAGCGGATCACCACCGCCGTCGACGGCTCCGCCCACGCCTCGGCCAAGGCCGCCGCGATGCGCGCGCACGCCACCCAGATCGAGGTGGCCGAACCCTATTTCGCGCTCTCCAACGAGCTGGCGCAGCCGCTGTTCACCACCGAGTACTACGAGTTGGTGCGCGGTACCGCCGTGCCCGGGGAGACCGACCTGTTCGCCGGTGTCGGCGGCGGCACCGAGGAGGCGTCATGAGCTCCGCCGGACGCGGACCGAACCCGGTCCAGCCGCTGTGGCGCTCCCCGGCCGGGCTCTTCGCCGCCTACGCCGGGCTGCTCGTGCTCGGCGCGGTCGTCGGCCTCGCCGGGGCCCTGGTCCAGGGCGCCTGGTTCCCCGGGGGCCTGCTGCTCGCCCTCGCGGGCGCGGCCGGACTCTTCCTCGGCGGCGCCTACGCGCTGCGCGGCCGGGGCGGGGCGGTGGCGCCGGTGACGGGCTGGATCGTCGCCGTCATCCTGCTCACCACGAGCCGCCCGGAGGGCGACTTCCTGTTCAGCGCCGGACTGGGTTCCTACCTCTTCCTGTTCGGCGGCATGGCGGTGGCTGTGATCTGCGCCACCCTCGGTCCGCGGCGGTAACACGGCGGTGGCGCCGCCCGACTTGGCAAGTGACGTACCACTTCGCCGCACGGCGCACGTGCGAGTCCGGTGTGCATTTCCTCAGCGGTCATGGGATACGCGCCAGAAGTGGCCAGTATGGTGGTGCGCGCCGCCGAACTGCCCGCTGAGGTCGTAACGGGCGGTGGAGCCAACCGGGAGAACCTGCCTTGAGTCGTGAAACTGACACTCCGTCCTCCGGGCCCAGCGGGCGCGGCGGAGCCGCATACCCCTCCGGGACGCCTCCGTACGGAACCCCCGTCGCCTCCGAAGCCGGTGCGGACGCGGGCCGTTCGGCCGCGCAGCCGGAGGAACGGAAGACCGAGACCACGCTGACGACCCGGATCCGGATCAACATCCCCGGATCGCGGCCCATTCCGCCGGTCGTGGTGCGCAAGCCGGTCGGCGACGCCGAGGGTGCCCAGGACGACGCGGGGTCCGACCCGCGGCCGGCTCCGGCCGCCC
>NZ_JALLIN010000056.1 GCF_023630175.1 Streptomyces cellostaticus
TTAGCTGAGAAGTTGTTCGTGAGGTAACTCTGCGCCGCAGCCGGCCAGCACGGACAGCAACAGGAACCGGGACACTTCCCGTCACGCTGAGCTGCAGCCGGCCAGCGCGGAGCGTGAACAGAACCGCGCAACGGTTGTCCAGCTTGACGCTTACCGACCAGCACCCAAGCCTGCGCCGGAACCGAAGCGACCGGAACCGCTCGGGGACACGAATCCCTTCCTTGCGCTGCTCTAGGCAAACCAAGCAGGCCCCGTCCATTCGGACGGGGCCTTTCACTGTTTCGACTACGCGACTGGGCAGGCCGCTCCAGGAAGCGCACGATTCGGGGAGCACGTCACCACTGCCAGGGACAGATACGAGGGACGTTCCAGATAGAAGCCGTACGACACATCAGCGCCCGAGTGCAGGTGTTCGGCAGCAGAGACCACCAGGCGGGCTAGGCGGGTTGTGTCTCGGTCCCGTTCCGCCGCGAACCGGGGCGCGTACTCGGCCAGCCGCTCACCGAGCCAGGTTGCAGCCTCCTTGGCTTCCTCCCATGTGCCACGAACGATGGAACGGGGCTTGATCAGCCAGTACGCCGTTTCAAGGGGCGGCAGGTCGACGGTCGGGAACTCCGCTGCGACCTCCCGGTAACGCTGGATCAGTTCTGGCCTGCTTCCGGCCGGGGGCGGCTCAGGATGTGGAGGTCGCCGCAGGGCCTCATTGTCGAAACGCTCTTTCGGGCCGGTCCATAGATAGCCGTGGTGGTGCACCAGTCGTTCCGTTCCGAGGAGTGCCAGCCGGGCCGGACCCAGGGACAGGAGGACCCGGCCCGGCTGGCGGGAGGGGGAGGCTCAGACGTTCAGGCCGAAGCGCGCCGGGTCGATGCCGGCCGCGTCCAGTTCCTCCGTGGTGAACCGCAGCGGTTGGGCGTCCGGCCGCTTGCTGTCACCCAGGGCCCAGGCGTCGTCACCGATCCGCGCCAGGGTCACGCACCCTTCGGTGCAGGGGCCGCCGCACGCCTTCACGAACGACGCCCCGTTGATGTCGAGCGCGTACAGATCACTTCCGTCCAGCATCACTGCACCTTCCTGCTCAACTGATCACGGCCATGACTGACCGTCGCCGCCCATACCGGGCGGGAGTTCAGGGATTCCACCGCAGGGGCGGTGTCTCACTCGGCGCGAACGACCATGGCGAACGAGGTCCGGATGCGCCGGAAACCGGCGTGCCCGGACCGGCCCGTGTGGCTCATGCACTCCACGTCGACGGAGGCCGAGTCATCGGCGGGAGTCGCCTTCCAACCGCAGTGCAGACACTCGGCCTCGAACGTCACGTCCGTGTCGGGATGCTCGATGATCCGGTGCATGACGTACCGCATAGCCGCTCTGACGCTCACAGCCCACCCCTACGGCTCCGCGCGTTGGCTGCGGCGACTCTGCCGCTCAGTCCCGCTGACGGGCTATTCGGCGGGGGCTTGTAGTCAGGACACTTCGGGCTCCCGCACTCACACCGAGGCCAGCGCAAAGCCGAACTCGGCGCCAGGTCCGCGCCTTCGGGGCCAGGGTCGCTCTTCTGCACCATGAGCACGCCGCCGACACCGAACGCTCCGGAGAGACGGGAGAGGAACTGTCGGGCCTCACTGCTGCCCAGATGATCAGCCGCTTCGGTCCTATGTGCCTTGCTGTCGCTCACCATGGCCCCCATCTTCGGCGGCCCACGATTGCGCCTCTAGCCTGTTTCCTGTTCCCGCAAAAAGTCGTTGCGGATGCTTTCGATCAGATCCCGCATTTCGTCGCCGGCCAGCGCGGCTCGCGCGAATCCTTCGAACTTATCAACGTAGAGACTCACATCTCGCGGGTCCGTAACGACGACTTCGGCATGGACGGTTTCAACCGTCACCATGCGGTCGTCACGGATGACGAAGGCATGATTTGCGATGTCATGTTGCTGAATTCGCAGAGGGACTATCCGGATGTCCACGTGGGAGAGTCGCGAAATGGAGACGATGCGATCAAGCTGAGCAGCCATCATCTGCGGTCGCACGATGCGCCAGCGCAGAACAGGTTCGGTGATGATGAACCGGAGCGACTTTGCGTTGTCGTAGAGAACCGCTTGCCGTTCGAGTCGCCCATTGATCGTTCGCGTGAGTGCGTCTTCACTCAGATTGTGCCGTTGCAGAATGGCCCTGATGTACTCGGGCGTCTGGAGCAGGCCCGGAACGAGCGCGGGTTGAAACAGCCGCAGTACAGACATCTGGGCTTCCAGAGCCTTGGCGGCCTGCTGGCCCTTGTGGACCCCGATTCGCTTGAGCAGGCGCCACGCCGTCGCTTCCGTCGCTGACGCGCGTGCGGCTTCCGCGTACTCCGCTTTGACCTCGTCCGAGACACCGATGGCGGTCAGGATGCGCTCTACGTCCGTCGAGCTGGGTGCCAGCTTCGCATTCTCGATCTTGGACAGCTTGGACGGAGACATGAGGGCGCTGCGGGCCACCGCTTTGGCTTCCTTGCCGGATGCCACTCGCAGCGCCCGCAGCGCGGCTCCAAGCTGTGCTCTGTTCACGTCCCGTACTTGGCCCACCATTCGGTGAACGGTTCCGCGTGCGCGAGAGCCGCATCACGGTACCGCGTGAATTCCGCTGTCCGTTCCGGCGGTAGCACTTCCGATCCCAGGTACTTTCCGCTTCCGTCGTAGTTCATCACGGCCACGGATTCGGAGTCGAAGAACCAGAAATCCGGAACGTTCTCCAGGGGGTTGGGTTTGTCGGTGATGTCGAGGATGAAGAACTCTTCACCCCCGCTCACATTCTTGTGGTAGCCCCAGTCGAGTTCGAACCTGAGATAGTCCGTGAGCGGGCGGGACAGGATATGGACCCGGTATACCCGCTTCCCCTTCTCGGTGTGCGAGCGTAGTTCTTCGATCCAGCCTGCGTTGTAGTCGTCTGGCTGTGTCTCCCCGGCCAGGAATGCCTGATAGGCGTCGACGCTCCCGGACTTGCTGTAGTCGTCCAGGGTCTCCAGCCGGAATGCCTCGCGTTCGAATGCCTCGAAGAGGTCGCCGAGGGTCCTAGATGAGGTTGTCACGGATGGCCTTCTGGATCAGTTCCATCGGGATCTCGACCAGGGTTTCGTGCGCGGGAATCTGAAGCCCGTGGTCGGTCGGCGTCTCGCCCTGTACCAGGAAGGTGCCGCGATCCGTGGCGTAGATCGTCGGGCAGTCCTTGATGTCGCACGTGCTGACCAGCTTGGTGACCTTCATGGTCTGGGTTCCCCTCTCCCGTGCCGCTGCCAGTACCCCGCCTCTGGGTTGATGCTCCCGAGGGTTGTGCGCACCGGTCAAGCGATCACGGTTGACGGAACGGGAAACCGCGTAACTTGCGTCGGGCCTGCTCGTATACCGCGCGACTGGCGGCGGGGCCTCCAGCGCGCCTCGGGCCTGCACAGACTGTTGACGATCATGGGGAAATGCTGGGGAGGCCCTCTCTAGGAGGGGTCTTCGTGCAGGTCAGGGTCGTATGACCTGTAAAGCACACAGATCTACGAGGGCACGAACCAGGTCCGGCGCATCGTCATGGCGCGCAACCTGCCGTAGCCGGTCTCGGAACCACGGTCCCCGGAAGGCGCCCCGCGGGGCGCCTTCCGTTCGTCTCGGGGCGCGTGACGACCGGTCGGTCACATGCGGGCCGGTGCGGGTGGGCGTAGGACGGAAGCACACGGGGCCCGATCCGGGTCCCCGCCTTCCCAGGAGGAGCCATGACCCAGCCCGGAACCATGACCCCGATGAGCAAGGAGATGCAGGACTGCGTCGAGGCCTGCATGACGGCGCACACCATGTGCGAGGAGGCCATGAGCTCCTGCATGCACATGGGCGGCCAGCCCCAGATGCAGATCATGCGCGCGCTCATGGACTGCTCCGAGATGACCCGGATGTGCTCCGACATGATGATGCGCCGCTCGCCCATGACCCAGGAGATGTGCGCGATGTGCGCCAAGGCCTGCGACATGTGCGCCGAGGCGTGCATGTCCATGCCGGACGACCAGCAGCTCATGCGCTGCGCGGAGGCGTGTCGCCGCTGCGCGGAGATGTGCCGGACCATGGCGGGCGCCCGGATGTGACGTCGCGCCTGCGTGTGATCAAGGGCACCTTCGCGGTGCCCTTGATCGTTCGTGCGGCAGGCTGACCGCATGACCGAGACGGATGCGACGACGGCCTTCGACGCCGCCGAACGAGCCATGTGGGCGGGGCGGACCGACGCCTACGCCCGCAGCTTCGGGCGCCTGTGCGCTCACACCGTGCCCGATCTGCTGGACGCCGCCGGCGTGGACGCAGGCACCCGGGTGCTCGACGTCGGGACCGGGACCGGCACGGCCGCGCTGGCGGCGGGGGAGCGGGGCGCGCTGGTGCGGGCCGTGGACGCCGATGCCGGGATGGCCGCCGAGGCGCGCCGGCGCGGGGTGGCCGCCGAGGTCGCGGTGCTGCCCGAACTGCCTTTCCCGGACGGTGCGTTCGACGCGGTGGTCGGCAACTTCGTGCTGAACCACGTGGGCCGTCCGCGTACCGCGCTCGCCGAGCTGCGCCGGGTGCTGCGGCCGGGCGGGCGGGTCGCGGTGACGCTGTGGGGCGCCCGGCGCGGGGGCGGGCAGGAGCTGCTGGGCACCGCGTGCGCGGCGGGCGGCGCCGTACCGCCGCCCTATCTGCCCCGCCTCGATCCGGACGAGGACTTCGCGCGGACCCCGCAGGGCCTGGCCGGGCTGCTCGCGCAGGCCGGATTCGGTGGGGCCGGGGCCGGGGAACTGGAGTGGGACCACCGGGCGACCGTCGAGGAGTGGTGGGGCGGGGCGGCCGCCGGGGTCGGCAACGTCGGGCTCGTCGTGACCTCGCAGGACGAGCGGACCACGGGCCGGATCCGGAGCGAGTACGAGCGGCTGTCCGCCCGGTACGACGACGGGGGAGGGCTGCTCGCCCTCCCCCATGTCGCGCTGCTGGCCTCCGGGACCGCCTAGTGCCGTGACCGGGAAGCTGCCGGCCGGAAGGCCCGCGGCGTCCGGCGGGCACTCTCGCCGCACCGGACGCCGCTCCTTGACGGGCGAACCTCGGCCGACGCGGCACTAGTCGCCGGAGACGGTCACCTTCTCGTCGTTCTTCAGCTCGTCCACCAGGGTCTTCACCTTCGCCTTGTCCCAGAGGAGGTTGCCGCCCGAGGAGCCGGCGATCGGCATGTTCATGGACGTGCCGTCACCGCTGCTGACACCCTTCATCGCCCAGAACATCGACGCCAGGTCCCACAGGCTCATGTCCTTGTCGACGGTGAGGGAGTCCAGGCCGGCGCCCATCGTCGGGTAGAACTTGAACGGGTTGAGGACCGTCGACGGGGTGGCGACCTGGTGGGCCAGCGCGGACAGGAACTTCTGCTGGTTCTTGGTGCGCTGCAGGTCGCTCGCCGCGAAGGCGTGCCGGGTCCGGACGAAGGCCAGGGCCTGCTCGCCGTTCAGGGTCTGCTTGCCGGCCTTGAAGTCGGCGCCCGACCACTTGTCCTTGAAGCCCTTGTCGAGGTTCATCTCGACACCGCCCACCGCGTCCACGATCTTCGCGAAGCCGCCGAAGCCGATCTCCACGTAGTGGTCGATGTGCAGGCCGGTGTTGAACTCGATCGTGCGGACCAGCAGTGTCGGGCCGTCCTCGGCGTAGGCCGCGTTCAGCTTCGTGTGGCGGCCCTGGTTCGGGTAGACCTTCCCGGACGTCGAGCCCCGGTAGGAGGGGATCGCCACGTCGGAGTCACGCGGCAGCGAGACCAGGGTGTCGCCGTTGGCGCCGACGTGCAGGATCATCATCGAGTCGGTGCGCTGGCCCTCCGCCGAGCCGGTGTGCAGCTTCTTCTTGTCCTCGGCCGTCATGCCCTTGCGGCTGTCGGAGCCGACGATCAGGTAGTTCGTGCCCTCGCCGGTCTCGGGCCGGTCGATGACCTGGGAGAGGTCGACGTCCCGGTTCAGCTTGGAGTCGGCCCAGAAGTAGGTCGCCACCGACGTGACGACGAGCACGGTCACGAGCGTCAGGGCCGTCAGCTTGATCCGCCGCCGCCAGTTCGGGGCGGGGCGCGGGCCTCTGCCATGGGGCTCGTCGGGGCCGCCGGGACCGCCTCCGCCGTAGACCTGGCCGGTGTTGTAGCCGCTGTCGTAGTCGTCGTACCCCTGACCGTCGACGTACGACGGCTGCTGCGGGACCCCGGCGCCACGGGGCGGCGCCGACGGGCCGGGCGTGCCGTACGGGCTCCGGCCGGGCGGTACCGCCGGGCCGCGCTGCACCTGACGCATCACGCGGGCGCCTTCCGGCTGCGCGCCGCCGCTGCCGCGTCCGTAGCGCGGGCCGCGGTTGTCGTCGGACCATCCCTGGGGCCAGTCATTCATGCGCCCCAGTGTGCAGGTCGGGGCCGTATGCCCCACAAGGGTTGTCGGAAAATAAGGGCGCCGCTGTTGCGAAGCTGACACAAATTCCGCGAATGTCACTTCGTCATAAGGTAGGGGCCATGACAGACCAGGCCCCGGACGCGATTCCGGAGATCCCGGGCAAGCCCACGTCCGCTTCCCGCACCACCCTCAGCCACATCATGACCCACAACGACACCAACCTGCTGGGGACGGTGCACGGTGGGGTGATCATGAAGCTGGTCGACGACGCCGCGGGCGCGGTGGCCGGCCGGCACTCCGGCGGTCCCGCAGTCACCGCGTCCATGGACGAGATGGTGTTCCTCGAGCCGGTCCGCGTCGGCGATCTGGTGCATGTGAAGTCCCAGGTCAACTGGACCGGACGGACCTCGATGGAGATCGGCGTGCGCGTGCTCGCCGAACGCTGGAACGAGTCCGCCCCGGCCACCCAGGTCGGCTCGGCCTACCTGGTCTTCGCGGCCGTGGACGCCGACGGCAAGCCGCGCCGGGTGCCGCAGGTGCTCCCGGAGACCGACCGCGACCGCCGCCGCTACCAGGAGGCGCAGATCCGCCGCACCCACCGCCTGGCCCGCCGCCGCGCGATCCGGGAGCTGCGCGAGAAGCGGGCGGCGGAGGGGTTCGAGGACTGACCCGGAGCGGCGGACCCGGCCCGGCCGCGGCGGGCCGGGGACCGGCTTTCCGCGGCCGGCCCCGCGCCGGTGCGCTGCCCCCGCCGGTGAGCGCGCCCGGTCGGCGGCCGTCCCGCCCGCCGGTCCGCCGTCACCGCTCACCCGCCCGCGGGTGCGCCGGTCAGGTGCCCTGCGCGCACACCACCTCGTTGCCGCGCACCACGCTGTGCTCCGGCCCCGCCGGGTCCCCGGACCGCACCTTGCGCACCTTGCGGGCGTCCAGGAAGTCGGACCCGGTGGTCACCTTCATCAGCGGCCCCTGACCGCGCACCGCGCGCAGCTCGCTGCCCGGCAGGGCCGCGGCCAGGGAGTGGGCCGAGCGGTCCCAGCGGGGGTCGTAGGAGATCACCGTGCGTGAGACGTCGTGGACGGCCGCGGTGACCGGCCGGTGGGTGGCGGCGAAGCCGGCCGCGGCGAGCGCCGCGTCCAGCCGCCTGGCGGCCCCCTCGGTGGGGGTGCCGTTCTCCACCTGCACCCGGATCTGCCGCGGGTCCACCTCCACCGGGACCGGTCCGGCGGCGGGCCGCGGCCGCTCCGCGCTGAGCGGCTTGTCCTCGCGCAGCGCCGTGAAGAGCCGGCCGGACGCCGCGTCGTCCCACTTCAGGGTCGAGCCGATCCCCTTGACCCGGTAGTTCATCTGCGCGATGGGGACGGTGGTGAACTCGGAGGAGGACGGGGAGAAGTTCCGCATCGCCCGGCCGAGGTCGAGCAGCTCGTCGGTGCCGAAGCCCACGTCGGCGCGCACCGAGCCGAGCACCGCCCGGGTCACGTCGCGGAACCGCATGGGGTTGAGCAGCACCCCGGAGGAAGTGGCCCGGTCGATGAGCGCGGCCAGGAAGCGCTGCTGCCGCTTCATCCGGCCCAGGTCGCTCGCCCCGTCGACGTGCCGGGCGCGCACGTACTGCAGGGCCTGTCCGCCCCTGAGGGTGTGGGTGCCGGGCGCGAGGTCGAGTCCGGTGTAGGAGTCCTTCAGCGGCGTCGTGGTGCAGACCCGGACACCGCCGAGCACGTCCACGGTGCGCATGAAGCTGGTGAAGTCGACCTCCAGGTAGTGGTCGATCTTCAGGTGGGTCATGTTCTCCACCGTGCTGACGGCGAGCTGGGGGCCGCCCTCGGCGTAGGCCGCGTTCAGCCTGACGGGGTGCGCGGCGCGCCGCCGGCCGGTGGCCGGGTCGTCGCGCGCGGGCACCTCGGCGAAGGAGTCGCGGGGCAGGCTCACCACGCTCGCCCGCTCCCGGTCCTCCGAGATGTGCACGATCATCATCGTGTCGGTGCAGTGGCAGGGCTGGCCGCCGAGGTGGTAGGCCCGCCGCTCCCCGTCACTGATCCTGTCGCGGCCGTCGGTGCCCACCAGCAGGACGTTCATGCCGTGCCCCGCCCGGGGCCGGTTCTTCATGTCCTTGAAGGCGTCGACCCGGGTGATGCCGGCGTCCAGGCTGGTGACGACCGCGTGGCCGATCCCGGCCGAGGCGAGGACCACCACGGACAGCGTGGTCATCGCACGCATCGCCCAGCGCGGCCGCCTGGGCCGCATCGCCCGGCCGCCCGGCCGCCCGGACCTGGGTGGCCCGGGCGGCCGGGGCGGCCTGGGCACGCGGGGGGACGGCTGCGCCCGGCGTTGCGGCCTGGGGGCGCGTCCCACGCCCTTGGCGGCGGGGGAGGGGGACCGTGGCGGGCTGGGCAAGGGGAACCTCCGGACGACGGCCGTACGTGGGATCCGTGAGCACGGTAGGCCGATACGATCCTCAGCCCGGTGATCGGCCCCGGCGGCGCGCACCGGTGTCCCCCGTTCGCGGTAACGTGAGCCCCCTATGAACACCAAGCCCGACGTGCGGCACCCCGCCGTGTCTGTGATCATGCCCGTCCTCAACGAGGAGCGGCATCTGCGCGGGGCCGTCCAAGCGATCCTCGCGCAGGAGTACGCCGGCGAGCTGGAGGTCGTGATCGCCCTCGGTCCGTCCACGGACCGCACGGACGAGATCGCCGCCGAGCTGGTCGCGGAACATCCCCGCGTGCACACCGTCCCGAATCCCACCGGCCGCACCCCCGCGGCGCTGAACGCGGCGATCAAGGCCTCCCGGCATCCGATCGTGGTCCGCGTCGACGGCCACGGCATGCTCTCGCCGAACTACATCGCCACCGCCGTCCGGCTCCTCGACGAGACCGGCGCGCAGAACGTCGGCGGTGTCATGCACGCCGAGGGCGAGAACGACTGGGAGCACGCGGTCGCCGCCGCCATGACCTCGAAGATCGGCGTCGGCAACGCGGCCTTCCACACCGGTGGCGAGGCGGGCCCCGCCGAGACGGTCTACCTCGGGGTGTTCCGCCGTGAGGCCCTGGAGCAGCAGGGCGGCTACAACGAGGAGTTCATCCGCGCCCAGGACTGGGAGCTGAACTTCCGCATCCGCGAGGCGGGCGGCCTGATCTGGTTCTCGCCGGAGCTCAGGGTGTCGTACCGGCCGCGGCCCAGCGTGAAGGCGCTCGCCAAGCAGTACAAGGACTACGGCCGCTGGCGTCATGTCGTGGCCCGGTACCACGAGGGCTCGATCAACCTGCGTTACCTCGCCCCGCCGACGGCGGTGTGCGCGATCGCCGCGGGCCTCGTGGTGGGCGTCGCCCTGACCCCGTGGGGCCTGGTGGTCCCCGGTGGCTACCTGGCGGCGATCCTGGCGGGCTCGGTCCCGGCGGGCAAGGGGCTGCCGCTCCGGGCGCGACTGCGGATCCCGGTGGCCCTCGCGACCATGCACATGACCTGGGGATGGGGTTTCCTGACCAGCCCCAGGTCGCTGGCCAAGCGGGTGATCGCCTCACGGCGCCCGGCGGTGCTCGAACCCCGCTGACGACGCGACACGAAGAGGGCCCCACCTGTGCGAGGCGGGGCCCTCTTCCGTGCGCTCACCGTCCTACCACCGGTAGGGCTTGTACACGTCCATGCACGGGGAGGTGTCCGAGCCGTTGAGGGCGTCGGAGTTGCTCGGCAGGTCACCGGCCCGCGGCGCCGACTTCTTCGGGTAGGCCGTGCCCGTGCGCCAGTCGGCGCCCACGACGACGGTGACCCCGGACACGTCGGTCGACCGCTCCACCTGGCCCGCCGGGATGCCCAGCGCCTTGGCCACGGCCTGTGCGTCGCCCTCCAGGTCGGCGCTGGGGTAGCGCACGAGGGTCCGGTCCGCCGAGACCGCCGCCGAGGTGTCGGTGCCCGCCCTCGCGTACCCGTGCCGCACGAGGACCTGGCCGATCGCGCGCGCCCGGCCCGGCACCGCGGCCTCGGCCGCGGACCGGGTGGCGTTCTGCACGAGCACTCCCAGCCGGGCCGCGTCCGTCGAGGGGGTCCGGGCCGGTTCGGCCTGGCCCTTCTTCTTCGTTTCCCCGCCGTTGCCGTCGAAGGGCACGTCGTCGCGGAGCATCCGCCACATCCTGTCCGCGCCGGCCTTGTCGGGGACCACGTGCTGGCCGTTCAGCGGGTCCTCGACGCTGGGCATCGTCACCGACGTGATGCGGTCGGACGGCACCGACTTCAGCTCCATGCCGAGGTCGTAGAGCTTCTTGACGGTGCCGATCTCCTCCGACACCGTCAGCGACCTGGTGGCCGCCTCGGCCAGGTCCGTCAGCCGGCCGGTGTCGGTGAAGACGCTCTGCTGCCGCAGTGTCCGGAGCATCGAGTTCAGGTACATGTGCTGGGCGCGGGCCCGCATCAGGTCACTGCCCCAGGCGTGCCGCGTGCGCAGCCACTGCAGGGCCTGCACGCCCTGGACCTTCTTCCGCCCGGCCCTCAGCTTCAGTCCCGAGCCGCCCCGCTGACTGGGCGTCGAGCGGTCCCAGACGTTCTGGTTCACGCAGACCTCGACACCGCCTATGGCGTCCGCCATCCGCACCACGCCCGCGAAGTCGATCGTCATCCAGTGGTCGATGTAGACCCCGGTGAGGTTCTCCCAGGTGGCAAGCGTGCAGCCGGCGCCGCCCCGGGCCAGCGAGGTGTTGATGATGTCGTTGGTGGCCGGGTACGACTTGCCGGTCCCGGGGTCCTCGCACTCGGGGATGTCGACGCGGGTGTCCCGGGGGATGCTCACCATCGCGGCGCTTCTGCGGTCCGCGGAGAGGTGGATGAGCATCTGCACGTCGCCGAGCGGCGGGTTCCCCCGGTTGTCCCTGCTGCCGCCGAGGGCCACGTTCGCGTCCGAGTTACGGCTGTCGGAGCCGATCAGCAGGATGTTCAGCGGTGTCTGGCCGGCCGCGTTCGGGCGGGTCCGCTGCGCCTTGGAGTCGTCGGCACCGGTGCGCCGGCCCTTGTGGATGTTGCCGTTGAGGTGCTCGTAGTACAGGTAGCCGGCACTCGCGGTGCCGAGTATCACCACGGCCAGCACGATCGCCGACCAGCGCAGTGCGCGCCGCCGGGGCGGGCGCCGGGCCGTCTCCGGGCCGCCACCACGGCGCCCCCCACCGTGCCCGTGCCGTCCGGACCCCTCCGGCGCGGCCGCCGGCCGCGGCG
The DNA here is from genome assembly GCF_023630175.1 of Streptomyces cellostaticus. Lineage (GTDB taxonomy): Bacteria > Actinomycetota > Actinomycetes > Streptomycetales > Streptomycetaceae > Streptomyces > Streptomyces cellostaticus_A. The sequence goes on from NZ_JALLIN010000056.1 coordinate 11,581, forward strand.
TGAGCGACATCGTGTCCCCGATCGCGGGGGGTTCCCCCCGCACACCGCTCTGCGACAACTCCCTGCCCTCCCCCACTTGCGCCCTGCAACGGGTCCGTCCCGCGTGGGGTTAGACGCACGACGGACCCGATGGGTTACCTGTGAGTCGCGCCGGAGCGTGAGCCGTGCCGAGCCGCGGACCGTCCGGGCCGGGAACGCTCCGGACCGCGGACGTCCCGGCCTACGAAGCGCACTGCACCTTGTCCGCCGTGGACTGGCCGTCCACCTCGGGTGCCTTCGTCGAAGCGGTCAGCGGGACACCGGCGCCCTTGAAGTCCTTGCCCAGGGTCAGCGTCATCGCGGGCAGTCCCTGGGAGTTGGTCACGCTCTCGCCCGGCTTCAGGGCCGAGCCGGACAGGCCCATGACGGCGGCCAGCCGGCGTGCCTGGGCCGCCTGGTCGGGCGCGTACTCGAGCGTGGTCCTGCTCAGCTGGGCGGGAGCGTTTCCGCCGTTCTCGGACTTGAGCACGCCCGCTTCGTTCTGCAGCCAGTTCAGCTCGGCCTGCGCGCTGCCCTGCGGGGCACCGCCGTTGAGGATCCGCACCCGCACCTCGGAGGCTGCGGACTTGGTGCCCTTCAGGCGGGCGGCCGCCTCGTCCTTGGCCTTCTCCCTCTCCGCCTTCTGCTTCTTCTTCACGTCGGTGAAGGAGACGTCGTTCTTGATGGCGTCGAAGACCGCGGGCCCCTTCTCCTGGTTGACGACGACGGTCGCGTGGACCTTCTCGGCGGGGTTGTCGACCACGGGCACCGTGAGGAACGAGATGTTCTTCGGCGGCACCTTCTTCAGCTCCAGTGCCACGTCCTTGAGCGTGCTCACCGAGCCGATGCCCTGGTCGACGGTCAGCGCCTTGGTGGCGGCCTCCGCCAGCTTCACCAGCTTGGTCGGGCTGGTGAGGGTGTCGCTGGACGACATCTTGCGCATCAGCGAGGCCATGAACTGCTGCTGCACCTTGATGCGGTCCAGGTCGCCCTGATTGCCCCAACTGTGCCGGGTACGGACGAAGGCCAGCGCCTGCTCGCCCGCGATCTTCGAGGGGCCGGCGGGCAGGTCGAGGTGCGAGTCCCTGTCCTTCACGGCGTGCTTCAGGCACACGTCGACACCGCCGACCGCCGTCGTCAGCGTCTTCACCGCGTTGAAGTCGACCATCATGAAGTGGTCCGGCACGATGCCGGTGACCGCCTTCACGGTGTTCATGGTGCAGCCCGGGTCCCGGCCGTCCTGGCCCAGGCTGGTGTTGAACCGGACGCCGCTGGTGCCCGCGATGACCTTCTTGCTGCCGTCGGGCTGGTTCGTCTCGCAGTCCGGGACGTCCACGATCAGGTCGCGCGGGATGCTCAGCGCGGTCGCGTTCGTCCGGTCCTTGGCCACGTGCAGCAGGATGTTGGTGTCCGCGTGGCCGACGCTGCCCTTGTCCCCGTAACCCTCGTTGCCCTTGCCGGTCCGCTTGTCCGTGCCGATGATCAGGATGTTGAAGGCGTCGTCCTTGCTGAAGCCGTCCTTGGCCGCGCTGGTGTCCGTCGTGGTGACGTTGCCCTCGAGGTGCTTGAGGTAGAGATAGCCGGCCGCGCCGGCGGCGACGAGCACGAACGCCGTGCCGCCCGCGGTCCAGGCCAGTGCCTTCTTGGCCGTCGACTTCTTCTTCACCGGCCGCCGGTTGCGCCGCCCCTGCGGCGGCTCCGGCTCGGGCTCGGCGCCACGGCGCCGCCGCGGAGCCGGCACGTCCGCGCCGCGAACCTGACGCATCTCCCGCGTCCCGCCCGCCGCCGGGCCGCCGCGCCCGCGCGCCGCGCCGTCGGCGGCCCGGGAGCCCGCCCTGCGCGGACCGGGAACCGCCGATTGCGGAGCGGAAGGGCTCAGTCGCAATTCGTATTCGCCGGTGTTCGGATTGAGCACCCACTGGTCTGCGGGATCGATGTTGTCCGCCCGCCCACGGCCTTGCGCGTCCACGGTTGTCCGAATCCTCCGTCGGGGCCACGCGGCGCCTTCCCCCTCGAGGCGCTCGGGTCTCGGTGAAACAGTGCACGACCCCAGGACGGACCTCGCGGCCGGGTGCACCGGATCGCTCACACTATCCGCCCAGTTCAGCGTCGAGCGACGACGGTGACAAATTCCACCTTCCTACAACCGGGCAATCCCCCTCATATTTGCGAACAAAAGTTTGTAGACCCGGTCGACGCCTTACTCGCAGGCGTGCTCGTCGGCGGTTTTGCCGCGGAAGACCGGAGTGGGGGAGGGGGCATTCTTACGGTTTTCTTCCCCGCCGCCGGGAACCGGCCGCGGGTCGGCCTCCACCGCGACCGGCCGGTCGGCCCGCAGCCGCGCGAACAGCCTCTCGGCCTCGGGCTCCACCAGTTGATCGCGATTGGCGTCGTAGACGTACGACTTCCGCGGCACCGTCAGGAACTGGACGTGGTCCGTGGGGATGTCGCGCAGTCCACGCACCAACTGGTACAAACCGCGCAGACTTGCCAGTTCCGGATCGGTGGTGAGCGAGGAGGTCGCCGCGTCCAGCAGCGGGTAGAGCTTCACCGGGTTCAGCAGGACGCCGCTGCTCTGCACCTTGTTCACGAGTGCGCCGAGGAACTGCTGCTGCCGGTCGATCCGGTCGGTGTCGCTGCCGTTGCCGAGCGTCTTGCGGGCCCGTACGTAGCCGAGCGCCTGCTCCCCGTCGAGCGTCACCTTCCCGGCCGGCAGCCTGAGTCCGGCGTCCTTGTCGTCGATGGGCTCCGGCAGGCACACCCGGACCCCGTCGACGGCGTCCACCATCTCCTTGAAGCCGCTGAAGTCGACCACCATGTGATGGTCGACGCGGATGTCCGTCAGCTTCTCGACGGTGCGGACGGTGCAGGCGGAACCGCCCACCTGGAACGCCCGGTTGAACATCGCGAACACCGGCTCGCTGCGGCTGCCGTCCGGTCTGTGGCAGCCGGGGATGTCCACCATCAGGTCCCGGGGCAGCGAGACGGCGGTGGCGCTGCGCCGGTCGGCGGCCAGGTGCAGCAGGATCGTGGTGTCGGACCGCTCGCTGCCCAGGTCCCGCCCGTACCGCCGGTTGCCCTGCCCGGCCCGCGTGTCGGAGCCGATCAGCAGGATGTTCTGCGCGCCCCGCACCAGCGAGGTCGGCCGCTCCCGCTCGTACCGGGCGAGTTCGGCGGCGGCCGCCTCGTCGGCGGTGATGTTGCCGTTGAGCCTGGTGTAGACGACCCAGCCGACGCCCGACGAGGCCATCAGGAACAGGGTCGCCCCCAGCGCCGTACCCCGCACCCAGCGCCGCCGGTGCCGCCGGGCCAGACCCTCCCCGCCGGCCGAGGACCCGAGACCGGGGCCGAGGGGCTTGCCTGCGCTGTCGGGCACGTCCGGTCACACCCCTCCATGGCGTACGAGCGTCACGTGCTGCTCCTACGACGATGGCGGCAAGGGGCGTGGCCGGCCGCCCTTTGTTACTCCGTTCGGGTGATGGCGGTGGGGTCGGTCCGGCCGGTCCGGCGCGTGCGGGGCGCGTCGGGCTCAGTGACGGGACGCGGTCACCCGTTCGCTCTCGATCCGCTTGTCCAGGCCCTCCGCGTCCAGCCGGTCCAGGTTCCGGCACAGCACCACGGACCCGCCGACGGCCAGCGGCGCGTAGAGCCCCGCGCTGAGCCCGTCCCACGTGTCGTACGGCAGGCCCGACAGCAGCCGGGCCCCCGGCCCCGTCAGATCCAGCGACGGCGCCTCGGACAGCGCCCGCTCGACCACCTCAGCCCCGCTGAACTCCGCCCCCGCGACGATCAGCGCGGGCTCCTCGGGGTCCACCGGGGCGAACGGCGTGAACCGGTCCCCCTGGCTCGGCGCCTCCACGGCGTAGTCGACGAAGCCGTCGGGCGTCCGCGGGAACCGCCCGCCGAGCGGCCGCAGCGCGAGCGCGACCCGCTCGCCGCGGCAGGCCAGGGCCGCCTCCAGGGTGTCCGGCCCGCTCACGACCAGATCGGCGGCGGCGGGGTCGCCGGCCATGTCCGCGACCGCGCCCACCGACGAGCAGGCGAGCAGCCACACCGCCGTCTGCCAGTGGGCGGGCAGCAGCAGCGCGACCCGGTCACCGGGCCCGATGGACAGGTCGCCCTGCAGGAGGTTCGCGGTCTTGGCCACCCAGTTGGCGAAGGTGGCCACGGACAGTTCCACGCGCTCGCCCGTGGCGTCGTCGTAGAAGGTCACCAGGGGGCGTCCGGCGTCCGCGTCGAGGGCGGAACGCAGCAGGTCGGCAGGGGTGCGATCGGTGGCATTCACCCGCGCAAGGGTACGCCGGGACGGTCCCGCGCACCGCGTGCCCGGGCCACCGGTTCGGCGCAACGGCAGCCGACGCACCGTCAGTTCCCCGATGGCGGAGCGCGGCCGCCGTGCCGAGGATCAAGGGCATGCGCGGATTCCTCGGCCTCCCGGCCGGCATCACCTCGATCGGCGTCACCTGCGCCGTCGCCCTCGTCCTCCCCCTCGCCCCGCCCGCGACCGCCGCGGCCCCGCCCGGCGGGAGTCCGGCCGGGGCCGCGGTCCCGGGCGGCACGCAGTCGCTGCCGCTGGCCCCGCTCGGCCGGGAGCGCACCCCCGGAGCCGTCCCCGAGCGGGGCCTGTACCGCACCGGCGTACGGCACTTCTCGCTCGTCGGCGTGATCTGGGACGATCCGGACGCCGCGCTGCGCGGCACGGTGCAGGTCAGGACCCGGTCGGCGGCGTCCGGCGCGTGGTCCGGCTGGCAGGACGTGGAGACCCACAACGAGGACCACGGCGCCGACCCGGCCACCGCCGAACGCTCCTCGGGCCGGGTGCGCGGGGCCACCGCGCCGCTGTGGGTGGGCGACTCGGACGGCGTGGACGTACGGGTGCGCGCCGACTCCGCGCCGGACCGGGCCGTCACGGACCGGGGCCGGGGCGGCGACCCGAGCCCCGCCCTGCCGTCCGGGCTGCGGCTGGAACTCGTCGATCCCGGCGGCGGGACGTCGGCCCGGACGCGGGCGGACAGCCCCCGCGCCCTGCCCGCGCTGAGCCGGCCCGGCACCGAGCCGGAGACGGACCGCCCGCGGGCCGAGGGCGAGCCGGGCGCCGCGGGCGGCCGCGCGCCCCAGGTCAAGCCGTACATCGGGCCGCGTCCGGGCATCGTGACGCGGCGGGGCTGGGGTGCGGACGAGTCACTGCGCGAGCGCGCGTTCGTGTACACGACGAAGGTCAAGGCAGCCTTCGTGCACCACACCTCCACGGGCAACAACTACTCCTGCTCGCAGGCCCCGTCCGTCATCCGCGGCATCTACCGCTACCACGTCAAGAGCATGGGCTGGCGGGACATCGGCTACAACTTCCTCGTCGACAAGTGCGGAACCATCTACGAGGGCCGGGCCGGGGGCGTCGCCCTGGCGGTCCTGGGCGCCCACACCCTCGGGTTCAACAGCAACAGCATGGGCGTCGCCGTCATCGGCAGCTACGGCTCGAGCAAGCCGTCCGGTGCCGCGGTGACGGCCGTCGCCAAGCTCACCGCGTGGAAGCTGGGCCTCTTCGGCGCCGACCCGCGCGGAAAGACGTACCTGACGTCGGGCGGCGGCAATCGCTACCCGAAGGGCAAGAGCGTACGACTCAACGTGATCTCCGGACACCGGGACGGGTTCGCCACCTCCTGCCCGGGCGCGCGGCTCTACGCCAAACTCGGCTCGGCCCGTTCCAGCGCGGCCCGGTACCAGGGCCGCTGAGGCCCGGGACGCGGCCACCGCCACGGGGAGAAACGCGCAGAGGAGGGAATCCCGGAGCCGATCCTGCCGGACATCGCGCGGCCGTCGAGGGCGTCGCCCGCCGTTCTGCCTACACTGACCGGCCGAAACGAGAAGTTCGGCCGGTCCCGGCAGGAAGCGGAGACGACCCGTGACAGAAGCGATCCTCCTGGTCGGCGGCAAAGGCACCCGGCTGCGCCCGCTCACGGTGCACACGCCCAAGCCCATGGTCCCGGCCGCCGGGGTGCCGTTCCTCACGCACCAGCTCGCGAGAGCGAGGGCGGCCGGGGTGGAGCACATCGTCCTCGCCACCAGCTACCTCGCCGAGGTCTTCGAACCCTGCTTCGGCGACGGCGCCGCGCTGGGCCTGCACATCGAGTACGTCACCGAGGAGGAGCCCCTCGGCACGGGCGGCGCCATCCGCAACGTGGCCCCGCTCCTGCGCTCCGGGCCCGACGACCCGGTGCTGATCTTCAACGGCGACATCCTGACCGGCCTGGACATCCGGGCCCTGGTCGGCACCCACGAGTCGACGGGCGCCGACGTCTCCCTGCACCTGACCAGGGTGACGGACCCGCGCGCCTACGGCCTGGTCCCGACCGACGAGACCGGCCGGGTGCTCGCCTTCCTGGAGAAGCCGCAGGCGCCGGAGGAGATCGTCACCGACCAGATCAACGCGGGGGCGTACGTCTTCCGCCGCTCGGTGATCGACACCATTCCGGCGGGCCGGCCGGTCTCCGTGGAGCGCGAGACCTTCCCGGACCTGCTGTCGGCCGGAGCCCATCTGCAGGGCATGGTGGACTCGACGTACTGGCTCGACCTCGGCACCCCCGCGGCCTTCGTGCGCGGCTCCGCCGACCTCGTCCTCGGCCGGGCCCCGTCCCCGGCCGTCCCCGGCCGCTGCGGCGACCGGCTGGTCCTGCCCACGGCCGTCGTCGCCCAGGACGCCAAGCTGACCGGGGGCACGGTGGTCGGCGAGGGCGCGTTCGTCGCGCAGGGCGCCCGGGTCTCCGGCTCGACGATCCTGCCCGGCGCGGTCATCGAACCCGGCGCCGTCATCACCGACTCCCTCATCGGCAGCCGCGCCCGGGTGGGCGAGCGCTCCGTCCTCACCGGCACGGTCGTCGGCGACGGCGCGGTGGTCGGCCCCGACAACGAACTCCGCGAGGGCGTCCGCGTGTGGTGCGACGCCCACATCCCGCCGGCCGCCCTCCGTTTCTCCTCGGACCGGTGACACCCCCTCCGTAGCCGCGGGCGCCCGCCCGAGCGCGGGTCGCCCGCCGCCGGGAACGGCAGCGGGGAGAACGGCTGGGACGGCGGCACCCCGCCGGCGCGGGCGAGCGGAACACCCCCGGGCCGGCACCGGCGCCGAGCACCCGACGGCCGCGTTCGGCACCGACACCGAGCACCCCGGGAACCCCGGGCCTGACGGAACACCGCGGACCTGGTGCGGCGTCGGCCGGGGTCCGCCCGCCGGGCGCCGCGACGGGGCGGACCCCGGCCGACGCGGCGCTGGTGCTGTGACCGGAAGGGTTCACCGGCTCGCGGCGCCCGGCACGGCACCTCGCCGCGTCGTCGCATCACCCGAGTACGTCCGGTACGCGGACGATGCTCCGCCTTGCGCTGCACCGCACCGGACGCCGCGAGCCTTCCGGCAAACCCTTCCGGTCACAGCACTAGAGCAACCCGATGTCCACCCGGGGCATCTTCGGCGCCCGCCGCCCCGGCACCTGCCCACTCAGCAGGATCAACCGAGCCGCCCGATGCCGCTGCCCCGCGTAGGGCTCCAGCAACCGCAGCATCTCCGTGTCGTCGGCGTCCCGGTTCCGGGCCAGCGCCCACCCGACGATCCCCGGCAGATGCAGGTCCCCGACGGTCACCGCGTCCGCCGCCCCATGACTGCGCTGGACCACCTCGGCCGACGTCCACGGTCCGATCCCCGGGACGACCTCCAGCCGGGCCCGCGCCTCGGCCGCCGGCATCCCCACCGCCTGCTCGAGCCGCGCGGCGACCCGCACGGCCCGCAGGATCGTCGAGGCCCGCTTGTCGTCGACCCCGGCCCGGTGCCACTCCCAGGAGGGGATCAGCGCCCACGCCCGCGGTTCGGGCACGACCCACATCGGACGCTCGAACGCGCCCGCTGGGCCCGGCGCCGGCTGACCGAACCTGCGCACCAGCAACCGCCACGCCCGGTAGGCCTCGTCCGTCGTGACCTTCTGCTCCAGCACCGACGGGATCAGCGACTCCAGCACCAGCCCGGTCCGCGTCAGCCGCAGCCCCGGCCGGCGGTGCCGCGCCAGCGCCACCACCCGGTGCCGGGGCACGAACGCGTCCGGATCGTCGGCCGCGCCCAGCATCCCGGGCAACTGCTCCAGCAGCCACTGCGCACCGGGTCCCCACGCCTCGCCGAGCACCTCACCGCCGCAGGCGCGTACCCGCAGCGTGCCCGGCCCGACGGGAGTCAGGGCGGTCCGCCACACGGACCCGTCCGGTGTGGTCCGGAACGTCGGATCGCCGGGCCCGCGCCGCAGCGGACCCAGCACCAGTCCTAGATCGAGCGGCCCCTGCGGCACCCAGCGCCGCACTTGCGCCGGCCCCGCGGCCTGCCGGGGTATCCCGGCAGCGGCACCGGCGGGCACACCGACGTGCCCGCCGCGCACGGTCGTGCGCGTGGGACGCGGAGCGAATCGTCCTGCCACTGGTGGACTCCTGGAGGGGGGCCGGGGCGGGGCTGTCCTAAGAGACTAGTGCCGCGTCGGCCGAGGTCCGCCCCGTCGCGATGCCCGGCGGGTACTCCCGCCGCACCGGCCGAGAGCCCGGGTACGCCCGGTACGGGGGCTTCCGGCCGGCACGCCGGGAGTACCGGACACCGCTCCTTGACGGGCAGACCTCGGCCGACGCGGCACCAGCCAGGCGGTCGCCGGGGCCGCCGGACACGACCCGGCGCATCTCGCGGCGCGGCAGCCGGAACCACCAGGCGTCCATCGGGCAGTCGAAGCGGCGCAGCCCCAGTTCCGGCCGGCCGCGCGCCAGGGAACCGCGGCCGTCGCAGGCGACGGTGAGCACGGCGCGCAGTTCGCCGGTGCGGCCGTCGCCGGTGCGGTAGCGCACCCCGGCCTCACCGCACCTCGATGAACGCCTGCGCGTCCCGCGGCGGACGCGGCCGCGGCTCCTCGGCCGGATGGCCCACCGCCACCGCGCCCATGGGGTCCCAGTCCGCGGGCAGTCCCAGTACCCCGCGCACCGTGTCCCGGCAGAACATCGTCGACGACACCCAGGCCGAGCCCAGCCGCTCCCCGGCCAGTGCGACCAGCAGGTTCTGCACGCCGGCGCCCGTGGCGACCACGAACATCTCGCGCTCCGCACCGTCCCGCCGCGCGTCCCCGTAGGTGTGCGAGCCGTCCATGACGAGGCACGGCACGACCAGGTACGGGGCGTTGCGGAGCACGTCCCCGCGCCGGACCCGCTTGGCGATGGACTCCTCGCTCTTGCCGTCCCGCCGCAGGTCGTCGATCCAGGCGTCCCGCATCGCGTCGAGCAGCCGCACCCGCGACTCCGCGGACTCCAGCAGCACGAACCGCCAGGGCGTGGTGTGGTGCGGGGCGGGCGCGGTGACCGCCGCGGCCACCGCGCGCCGGACCGCGCCGGGGTCCACGGGCTCGTCGGTGAAGGCCCGCACGGTACGGCGCTGGGTCACCGCCTCCCGCACGGCCTCGGACGTGCCGAGCCGGAACATGTCGTCCCGCGTGGCACGCACCAGCACCCGCGCTCCCTCGCCGTCCTCGCCGTCCACGACGTGGGGCAGCCCGCGCACCACGGCGACCGGGAGTCCGGCGGCCTTGCCCTTGACCAGGTCGCCCGCGGCGGCCAGTTCGTCGGCGGTGGCGACGACGGTGGCGCCGAGCGGGTTGCCGTGCGCGTCCGTGCCCCCGCGCAGATCGTCCAGCACCCGCACTCCGGCGGCACCGATCGCGACGTCCGTGAGCCCCGAGCGCCAGGGCCGGCCGAAGGTGTCCGTGACGACGACACCGACCCGGACGCCGAGGGCGTCCCGCAGTCCGTCGCGGATCGCGCGCGCGGACGCGTCCGGGTCCTCGGGGAGCAGCAGCACGGTTCCGGACGGGGTGTTGGAGGCGTCGACCCCGGCGGCCGCCATCACCAGGCCCTGGCGGTTCTCGACGATGCGCAGCGGACCGCGTCTGGCCACCACTCGCACGGTCTCGGCGTCGATCGCGGACTCGCGGTCGTCCGCCCGGACGACGCGGCCCTCCGCCTTGGACACGATCTTGGAGGTGACGAGGAGCACGTCCCCGTCGGCCAGCCCGGGTTCGGCGGCGGCGATCAGCTTGGCCAGGTCGTCACCCGGCTGCACCTCGGCGATTCCGGACGGGGCCCAGACCCGGTACTCGGGGCGCGGGCCGCTCACGCTCCCCGCACCTCCTCGGCCAGTGCCAGTGCCTCCCGCGCCATCTGCGCGGCCGCGTCCACGTCGGTCATCATCAGCGGCACCGCCCGGCAGCGGATGCCGTCCGCCTCGACCCGCTCCACCACGCCCGCGTCGACGGTGTCGACGAGCCAGCCGTCCAGCAGTCCCGAGCCGTAGTGCTCGGCGACCGCGGCGGCCGTCGACTCCACACCGACCGCGGCGAGCACCTTGTCGGCCATCCCGCGCACCGGCGCGTCCCCGACGATGGGGGACAGGCCGACCACGGGCACCCCGGCCTCCGCGATCGCCTCACGGATGCCGGGGACGGCCAGGATGGTGCCGATGGACACGACCGGGTTGGACGGCGGGAAGAGGATGACGTCCGCCTCCGCGACGGCCTCCAGGACGCCCGGCGCCGGCTTGGCCTGCTCGGCGCCCACCGGTACGACCGCCTCGGCCGCGACCGAGGCGCGCAGCCGCACCCAGTACTCCTGGAAGTGGATCGCCCTGCGTTCGCCGTCCGTCTCCACGGCCACGTGGGTCTCCACGCGGTCGTCGGTCATCGGGATCAGCCGCACGCCCGGCTTCCAGCGGTCGCAGAGCGCCTCTGTGACCGCGCTCAGCGGAAACCCGGCGCCCAGCATCTGCGTCCGCACGATGTGGGTGGCGAAGTCCCGGTCGCCGAGCCCGAACCAATCCGGGCCGACCCCGTAGGCCGCCAGTTCCTCCTTGAGGTGGAAGGTCTCGTCCGTCCGCCCCCAGCCCTGCTCCTCGTCGATGCCGCCGCCCAGCGTGTACATCACCGTGTCGAGGTCCGGGCAGACCCTCAGCCCGAAGAGGTGGATGTCGTCGCCGGTGTTGCCGATGACCGTGACGTCCGCGTCCGGCACGGCCCGCTTCAGGCCGCGCAGGAACCGGGCACCACCGATGCCGCCTGCCAGAACCACAATGCGCATGGGCCGATTCTCGCAGGCGGGTGCGACATCGTGTCAGGCGGTCGCCGGACGCGGTTCGGTCCGCGCCTCGCAGTGCGGGGAGCCGTGCATCGGCATCTCGGTCAGGCCCGGGTGGTAGACGTGCAGGCTCACCGCGGGCTCCAGCGCGTCGTTCACCACCTCGTGCACGTAGCCCGGCGCGAACACCCGCTGGGCGCCGGCCGCCAGCGCGCGCGTGCCCCGTTCGGTGCGCTCGGTCAGCGTCCCCTCCAGGACGGTGAGGACACCGGAGGAACGGCCGTGGTCGTGCCGCCCGCTGCCCTGACCGGGCACCCAGGACAGCAGCCAGACCTCGTAGCCGGGGCCGGTACGGAGCCGGTGGTACCAGCGGGTGGTGGCGTCGTAGCGGACGAGGTGCGCCCACTGGGAGCGGTCGGCGGCGACGGCGCGGGCGAGGCCCACGAACTCGGCGACGGTGGCGGGGTGCTCACGCGGAGGCTGGAGCAGGTGCGGGACTTCGAGGATGTCGCCGGCGATCTGGAGGTCGTTGTCGCTGTTCATCGGGTGAGGGGATTCCTCGGCGGGGAGTGGGGTCTGGGTGTCGCTCCGCGTCCGCCCGGGTCACGGGCGAGGAGCGGGGTCCCGGATGAGGGTCAGGGACGGGGAAGAGCGGCCGAGCCGGGATGGACTCGGGAGCAGCCGGAGCGCGATGGGCTCAACGGCTGGGACAGCAACAACAGCTGCGGCGCGCGCGTGCGGCACCGAGGGACCCGGCGGTGCGGGTCGAGACGGATGCCAAGTTCGCGAGCATGCCCCCAAGGACACCGGCTCACACCCGGACTGTCAACTCGACGCCCGGAAAGTGGGACATGGTTCACCTCATCCGGTTCATCTGTCAGGTGAAAGGTTTGTTCACCCGGATCCGGGGACACATGGCGCACAACCGAGCGCTCGACCCTCGTCGGAACGGGATCGAACGCGGGGGCGTCCTTCCTCGTACAGGGAACTGCGCGAGATCCGCCGCCCCGCCGGGCCGCTTTCCGTGTGTCAGGGTTTATGGCGATTTGAACACTTTCCGCATGGCCTTGGTTCCGCAGAGTGAATAACGGGCTCAATAGCAGATCTCGGCTTGACTCGCCCGGAGCAGCACACTTGTAATTTCACTCGTGTCGTTCAGCCGAAATCGGTAGCGGCTACGCACGGGGACGTGAAGACAGACGAGGGGCGCACATGACCGAGCTGGTGCAGCAACTGCTGGTCGACGACGCGGACGAGGAACTCGGCTGGCAGGAGCGCGCACTGTGCGCCCAGACCGACCCCGAGTCCTTCTTCCCGGAGAAGGGCGGCTCGACCAGGGAGGCGAAGAAGGTCTGCCTCGCCTGCGAGGTGCGCTCCGAATGCCTCGAGTACGCCCTCGCCAACGACGAGCGCTTCGGCATCTGGGGCGGTCTGTCCGAGCGTGAGCGCCGCCGGCTGAAGAAGGCCGCCGTCTGACCGGCCCCGGCCCCCGGCCGCGCTCCCGCCACCGCACGGCCGAGCGGCCGGACGGCGCCCCCGCAAACGTCGCGAACGGCCCGTCGCCCGTGGGTTATCCACAGGCGGCGGGCCGTCGTCGTGGTCAGCCGATAGTGTGGTCGCTCGTCCGAGACGACCCGCTGTCCCCTCGGGGCACAGGCGTCCACCGCAGTCCATCGAACCGGGGCCCGTACCTCGATGTCCGTGCACAGCCAAACGGCAGCTCAAGACCCGGCTGCCCATCCTGAGTTCCCGCGCCATGTGGTGACCGCGGTCCTCGTGTCCCACGACGGCGCCCGCTGGCTGCCCGACGCGCTGGCCGGGCTGCTCGGCCAGGAACGCCCCGTGCAGAACGCGGTGGCGGCCGACACCGGCAGCGCGGACGACTCCGCCCAGCTGCTCACCGAGGCCCTCGGCGACGACCGCGTGCTGCACCTGGCGCGCCGCACCGGCTTCGGCCAGGCGGTGGAGGAGGCGAGCCGCGTCGCCCCCCTCCTCACCCCCGAGGAGCTGCCGTACCTCAGGCGCCCCGGCGGCTGGGACCCGGTCACGCGCTCGTGGCGCGACGACGCCTACGACCTGCCCGAACTGCCGCACGGCGAGCCCGTCCAGTGGCTCTGGCTGCTGCACGACGACTGCGCCCCCGAGCCGGACGCCCTCGCCCAGCTCCTCCGGGTCGTCGACAACGAACTCGAACTCGGCCGCGACGACGTGGCGATCGTCGGCCCCAAGCTGCGCGGCTGGTACGACCGCAGGCAACTGCTGGAGGTCGGCGTCTCCATCGCCAACTCCGGCCGCCGCTGGACCGGCCTGGACCGTCGCGAACAGGACCAGGGCCAGCACGACCACGTGCGTACCGTGCTGTCCGTCTCCACCGCCGGCATGCTCGTCCGCCGCGACGTCTTCGAACAGCTCGGAGGGTTCGACCGCCGGCTGCCCCTGATGCGCGACGACGTCGACCTGTGCTGGCGGGCCCACACGGCCGGCCACCGGGTCCTCGTCGCCCCCGACGCCGTCGTACGGCACGCCGAGGCGGCCTCCCGTGAGCGCCGCACCGTCGACTGCGTGGGCCGCACCGCCGCCTCCCCGCACAAGGTCGACAAGGCCGGCGCCATCTACACCCTGCTCGTCAACACCCGCACGGCCGCGCTGCCCTGGGTGCTGCTGCGGCTCGTCCTCGGCACCCTGCTGAGGACCGTCGCCTACCTCGTCGGAAAGGTCCCCGGGCAGGCCGTCGACGAGATCCGCGGTCTGCTGGGGACCCTGCTGCGGCCCGAGCGGATCCTCGCCGGCCGGCGCGGCCGCGGGCCCTCCCGGATCGACAAGGCCGAGCTGCGCCGGCTCTTCCCGCCCCCCGGCGCGACCGTCCGCGCCACCGTGGAACAGGTCGCGGGCAACTTCTCCCGCCGCTCCGACCACGAGACCTCCTCGGCCGGCCGGCACGGCGGCGCCGTGGAGTCGGGCCCCGGCGGCGACGACGCCGACTTCCTGGAGATCGAGCAGTTCGCCCGGCTGAAGCGGATCGCCCGCAAGCCCGGGCCGGTGCTCTTCCTTGCCCTGCTGCTGGCCTCCCTCGTCGCCTGCCGCGCCCTGCTCGGCGGCGGCGCCCTCGCGGGCGGCGCCCTGCTGCCCGCCCCGGCGGGCGCCGGCGACCTGTGGTCCCGCTACCTGGACGCCTGGCACCCGGTGGGCGCCGGCGGCACCGCCGCCGCACCGCCCTACCTCGCCGTCGTCGCGACCCTCGCCTCGATCCTGTTCGGCTCCACCGGACTGGCCGTCACCGTGCTGCTGGTCTGCTCGGTTCCGCTGGCCGGCCTCACCGCCTACTTCGCCTCCCGGCCACTGGTCACCTCCCGCCTGCTGCGCGCCTGGGCCGCGATCGCCTACGCCTTCCTGCCCGCCGCCACCGGTGCCCTCGCCGGAGGCCGCATCGGCACCGCCGTCCTCGCGGTGCTGCTGCCGCTCATCGCGCGCGCCGGCGTCGCCGCGAGCGGCCTCACCCAGGCCTCGGGCGCACGCGGCAGCTGGCGAGCCACCTGGGCGTACGCGCTGCTGCTGACCATCACCACCGCGTTCACCCCGATCGTCTGGCCCATCGCGCTGATCCTCGGCCTCGGCGTACTCGTCCTGCGCCGCCGCGACCTCGTCGCCCACGGCCTGCGCTTCCTCGCCCAGCTCGGCACCCCGCTGCTGGTCCTGGCGCCCTGGTCGCTGACGCTGCTGCCGACCGGCTTCCTCAGGGAAGCGGGCCTGGAGTACGGCGCCTCCAGCGCCTCCGCGCTCGATCTGCTCGGGGCCGGCCCCGGTGGTCCCGGCACCGTCGACGGCGTGCTGCTCATCGGTATCGTCCTGGCCGCCCTGGCCGCACTGCTGCGCTCCGAGCGTCGGCTGGGCATCCGGACCGCGTGGGCGGTCGCCCTGGTGGGCCTCGTCTTCGCCGTCGTGTCCAACCACTCCACGTGGGCCGGACCGGCCACCCTCGTCTACGGCATCGCCCTGCTGGCCGCCGCTGCCCTGGGGGCCGACGGGGCACGCGCGCGCGTGGCCGAGCAGAGCTTCGGCTGGCGCCAGCCCGTCGCCGCCCTGATCGCCTTCGCCTCGGCCGCGGGCCCGCTGCTCGTCGCCGTCGGCTGGATGATCGGCGGCGCCGACGGCCCGCTGGAACGCCGGGACCCGGTGCAGGTACCCGCGTTCGTCGCCGAGGACGCCACCACCCGCGACCAGGCCCGCACCCTGGTCCTGGACAGCGACTCCACCGCACACGTGCGCTACAGCCTGGTCCGCGGCTCCGGCGCCCGCATGGGTGACGCCGAACTCGCCGCTGCCGACGGCGAGAACACCAGGCTCGACAAGGTCGTCGCCAACCTGGTCGCCGGCTCCGGCGCCGACCAGGCGGGCCAGCTCGGCGGCTTCGCCGTGCGCTACGTCCTCGTGCACAAGGGAGCGCCCCGCCAGATCCCCCGCGTCCTGGACGCCACGCCCGGCCTGAGCCGGCTCAGCCAGCAGGACGGCGGCGCCCTGTGGCGCGTCGACCAGCAGGTCTCCCGTGCCACCATCGTGCCCGCGGGCGGCACCGGCGCCGCCCGGTCCGTCGCCGCCGGGCCCGTGGAGATCCACACCACCGTCCCGTCCGGCTCCGCCGGCCGTGTCCTGCGCCTGGCCGACGCCGCCTCCGACGGCTGGACGGCCACCCTGGACGGCAAGCCGCTCACCGGCACCACCGTCGACGGCTGGGCTCAGGGCTTCCAACTGCCCTCCACCGGGGGCCGGCTGGACGTCGTCCACGACGCCCCGATCACCCACACCGCCTGGCTGTGGGCCCAGGGCGCGCTCGCCGTCGTCCTGGTCGTCCTCGCCCTGCCGGGCCGTCGCCGCGACATCGACGACGACCTGCCCGAGGAGCAGCCGCTGCCCGCCCAGGCCACCGCCGGAGAGGGCCGCCGCGCCCGCCGGCTGCGCGCCCAGGCCGAGGACGCGGCCGTCCCCGAGCAGCCCGGGGTGGCGGTTCCCGACCAGCCCGGGGCGGGCGTCCCGGGGCAGCCCGCCCCCGGCGACGTGCCACCGCCTCCCGGGGAGGCCCCGGCGGCCGTCCCCCAGCAGCCGGCGTACGGCGAGTGGGACTACCCGGGCAGCGACTACGCCGGTTACGGCACCGGCCAGTACCAGGACGCCGGACAGTACTCCGCCGGGGGCTACGACCAGCAGGCGTACCAGCCCGACCCCTACCAGAACGGCCGGTACGACCCCTACGCCTACGGAGGCACGACCGACCGGCAGGCGTACGACCAGCAGGCCTACCAACAGGGTTACGACCCGGCCGAGCAGCAGTACGGCACCGGCAGCGAGCGTCCCGACGGGAGCCAGCAGTGAACCGCACCACCCTGTCCCTGATCGCCTGCACGACCGCGCTGGCCGCCGTCACCGCCTTCGCCGCGCTCGACACCCCGTCCGCGTCCGGCACGGCCCCGGCCAGGGCGGCCGCCGAACTGCCCGTGGAGCGCACCAGCCTGCTGTGCCCCGCACCCAGCTCCTCCGACATCGCCGACACCTCGTACACGTCGTTCACGCCTGTCACGAAGGGCACGGCGAGCGGGGGCACGGCCCGACTCCAGGCGGCCACCGGGCAGTCGGCGGACGCGTCGAGCGGTGCCGGGAAGGGCAAGGACGCCGGGAAGAAGCCTGCCCAGGCGCTCCTCACGCCGAAGACCCCCGGCACGCCGGCCACCGGCGACACCTCCGGCGCCGACACCCCCGCACAGGTCGGCACCGCCGACGGCAAGTACGCGCCCGGCTGGACCGTGCAGGAGACCACCGAGGTGGTCGCGGGCACGGGCCGCGGACTGCAGGGCGTCAACTGCACGGCCCCCGACACGGAGTTCTGGTTCCCGGGCGCCAGCACGGCCATCGACCGCACCGATTACGTGCACCTCACCAACCCCGAGGACTCGGCCGCCGTCGTCGACATCGAGCTGTACGGCAAGGACGGCGCGATCAAGTCCTCCGTCCCGGACGGATTCACGGTCCCGCCGCACGGGAGCGAGCCGATCCTGCTCTCCACGCTCACCGACGAAAAGCAGACCGATCTCACCGTGCACGTCAGCGTGCGCAGCGGCCGGGTCGGCGCGGCGGTGCAGGCCCTGGACGACAAGGTGGGCGGCGACTGGCTGGCCGCGGCGGACGACCCGTCCGGCAGCCTGGTCCTGCCCGGCATCCCCAAGGACGCCACCGACGTCCGGCTGGTCGCCTTCACCCCCGGCGACGCCGATGCCGACCTCAAGGTCCGCCTGGCCTCGCCCGGCGGCCTGATCACGCCCGCCGGGAACGAGACCCTGCACGTGAAGGCGGGGATGACGACCGCGACCGACCTCGGCGACGTCACCCGCGGCGAGGCGGGCTCCCTGGTGCTCACGCCCACCGACCGGTCCGTACCCGTGGTGGCGGCGCTGCGCGTGGTGCGGGGCAAGGGGGCCAAGCAGGAGACGGCCTTCATCCCCGCCACGGCCCCCGTCGGCAAGCGGGCGACCTCGGCCGACAACCGCGGCAAGGCCTCGACCCTCTCCCTGGCCGCGCCCACGGCCACCACCACGGTCCGGGTCACGGCCTCGGCGGGCAGCGAGGGCGGCACCCCCGTGACGAAGACCTTCACGATCAAGACCGGCACCACGCAGGACGTAACGTCCCTCGTTCCGTCCGGCCTGAAGGGCACCTACGCCCTGACCGTGGAACCCGTCTCGGGAGGCCCCCTCTACGCCTCCCGCGCCCTGACGTCCACGGCGGGCGGGGTCTCCGCCTTCACCATCCAGAGCCTGCCCAGCGACCGGGGCCTGGTCTCGGTCCCCCGGACGCGGGAGGACCTGTCCCTCCTGCAGGAGTGACCCGGGGCAGGCGACGCCCGCGCGGCCGCGGCCACCCGAGCCGCGCGGCCGCGGGCGCGTGCCGGGTGCCCCGGGCTCAGTCCTCCCCGTACCGGGGATCGACCGTCTCCGGAGTCAGCCCCAGCAACTCCGCCACCTGCTCCACCACGACCTCGTGCACCAACGCGGCCCGCTCGTCCCGCCCCTTGGTACGGATCTCCACGGGCCGCCGGTACACCACGACCCGGGCCTGCCGTCCCTCCCGGGCCGGAACGATCCCGCCCAGGGGCACGGCCTCGTCGCTCCAGGCGTCCGGTCCCCGCACCTCCAGGCGCGGCACCTCGAGCACCAGGAAATCCATGTCGGCCAACTGCGGCCACCGCCGCTCCAGCCGCTCCACGGAGTCCCGCACCAGATCCGCGAAGACCTCGGCCCTGCTGGCCGCCAACGGCACCTGCGGCGGCGCGATCGGCCCTCGCATGCCCCGCCCGTGACGATCACGGCGACGGGGCCCGGGGCCGGTGGCGCGGGGCGGTACACGGTTGTCCATCACCGCAGAAGCCTAGTCGCCGCACGCCCCGCCCGCCCGAACCCACGCGGCAACCGGCCACCGGCGCTCCCGGTCCCCGGGCGCGGCACGACACGTGTCGCAGGACGTGTCACACGTTGACCATTCCGGCCAAGCTCTGGCTCGATTCCGTAACCCTCCAAGACCGGTCGACTCAAGGCAATTGACGGTGTTTGTGCCGACTCATGACCGAGAGCTTCCCTTCCCGGAACCCCGCCCGACCCCGTCGTCGCAGGTCAGCCAGGCCTGTTCGAGGGCTCCTGTGGGACGTCTCACACTCCGACACGGTGGCGTGACCTGGAGGAGAGTCGTCGCGGCCCGCTCAAGAGTGCGGTACCGTCCATCGTCGTGAGCCCTGTACGTCGCTGTTCGCGCACCGCCTGCGGCCGACCCGCCGTCGCGACGCTGACGTACGTCTACGCCGACTCGACCGCGGTCCTCGGCCCGCTCGCCACCTACGCCGAACCCCACTGCTACGACCTGTGCGCCGAGCACTCCGAGCGCCTCACCGCGCCCCGCGGCTGGGAGGTCGTCCGCCTCCTCGACGGCTCCGCTCCCGCGCGGCCCAGCGGGGACGACCTGGAAGCCCTTGCCAACGCCGTGCGCGAGGCGGCCCGTCCCCAGCAGCGGGCGGCCGAGGCGGGCGGCGGCGGGGCCCGTACGCCGGACCCCATGGAAGTCGCCCGCCGCGGGCATCTGCGCATCCTGCGCTCACCCGACAACTGAGTCCTGCCACGCGGAGAACCGATCCCGCACCCATCGGGACGGCGCGCGGGCCCACTTGCCCGCCATCCGACGTCCCGCGTCGGCCGACCGCCGGTCCGCACGTCCGCCCGCCGGGTGTCCGCACACCTGCCTCTCACCCCCGACGGGTAGTTTGTGGGCACCCATCGGACCTCAGGAAGGTTGGCCGTGACTGCTGATCTGTCGCAGATCGTGAAGGCGTACGACGTACGCGGAGTGGTTCCGGACCAGTGGGACGAACCGCTGGCCGCCCTCTTCGGCGCCGCCTTCGCCGAGGTGACGGACGCGACGGCCATCGTCGTCGGTCACGACATGCGCCCCTCGTCCCCGGGACTGTCCCGTGCCTTCGCACGCGGTGCCGCCGACCGCGGGGTGGACGTCACCGAGATCGGCCTGTGCTCGACGGACCAGCTCTACTACGCCTCGGGCGCGCTGAACCTCCCGGGCGCGATGTTCACGGCCTCGCACAACCCGGCGCAGTACAACGGCATCAAGATGTGCCGTGCGGGCGCCGCCCCGGTCGGTCTGGACACGGGACTGACCCAGATCCGCGAACTCGTCGAGCGGTGGCTGGAGTCGGGCGCTCCGGAACCGGCCGCCGAGCCGGGAACCCTCACCGGGCGCGAGACGCTGGAGGACTACGCGGCCCACCTCCGCTCCCTCGTCGACCTCACCTCCGTCCGACCGCTGAAGGTCGTCGTCGACGCGGGCAACGGCATGGGCGGCCACACGGTCCCCACGGTCTTCGCCGGTCTGCCCCTCACCCTCGTGCCGATGTACTTCGAACTGGACGGCACCTTCCCGAACCACGAGGCCAACCCCCTCGACCCGGCCAACATCGTGGACCTGCAGAAGCGGGTCCCGGCGGAGGGCGCCGACCTGGGCATCGCCTTCGACGGCGACGCCGACCGCTGCTTCGTGGTGGACGAGAACGGCGTCCCCGTCTCCCCGTCCGCGATCACCGCCCTCGTCGCGGTGCGCGAGCTGGCCCGCGCCGGCGGCAGCGGCACCGTCATCCACAACCTGATCACGTCCCGCACCGTGCCGGAGGTGGTGAAGGAGAACGGCGGCACCCCGGTCCGCACCCGCGTCGGGCACTCCTTCATCAAGTCCGAGATGGCCCGCTCCGGGGCGATCTTCGGCGGTGAGCACTCGGCCCACTACTACTTCAAGGACTTCTGGAACGCCGACACGGGCATGCTGGCCGCCCTCCACGTCCTCGCGGCCCTCGGCGGCCAGGACGGCCCCCTGTCGGCCCTGACCGCCCAGTACGACCGCTACGCGGGCTCGGGCGAGATCAACTCCACCGTCGCCGACCAGTCCGCCCGCCTCGCCGCGATCCGCGCCGCCTACGAGGGCCGACCGGGCGTCACGCTCGACGATCTCGACGGCCTCACGGTCTCCGCCGCGGACTGGTGGTTCAACGTCCGCCCGTCCAACACGGAGCCGCTGCTGCGCCTGAACGCGGAGGCCAGGGACGAGGCGACGATGGCGGGGATCCGCGACGAGGCACTGTCGATCATCAGGGCCTGAGCCGGCCGGCCGCCCCGGACCAGGGGGCGGCCGGACCCCGGGCCGGCGGGCGGCGCGCCGCCGGGAGCACCCGCGGGCCCGGCCCGACCCCGCCACCAGCGGTACGCTGACCAGCACATCGGCAATAGCACCTGCGCCCCGAAGGGACACCCTCATGCCGCTCGAAGCCGGCCTTCTGGAGATCCTCGCCTGCCCCGTCTGTCACGCCCCCCTGGAGGAGCAGGACACCGAGCTGATCTGCACCGGTCAGGACTGCGGCCTGGCGTACCCGGTCCGCGACGGCATCCCGGTCCTGCTCGTGGACGAGGCCCGCCGCCCCGCCTGACCGCTGAGCTCCCGCCCCGCGGGCAGCGCGGCGGCACCGCCGCGCACCGGCGAGGCGCCCGCCCCGCGTTCGAAGACCCCGTAACAGGAACCCGGCGACCGGAGGCTGCCGCCCATGCTCGACGAATCGCTGCTGGACAGCCCGGAGGGCCTCGCCACCGCCGACCGCCGCGGCCTCCTGCGGGGCGCGGCGGAGGCCGGTGCCCGTGTACGCACCGCCGTCCGGCACGCCACCGAGGCCGGTGTGGCCGAGCTCAGGCCGGACGGCCGACCCCGCGCCGTGCTGATCGCGGGCCCCGGTGCCGCCGCCACCCACACCGCCGACCTGCTCGGCACCCTGGCCGGCCCCGGCAGCCCCGTCATCCGGCTGGCGCCCACCGGCGTCGCGCCCGCCGCCGGCGCGCTGCGCTGGGAGATCCCGGGCTGGGTCGGCTCCGTCGACCTGCTGCTCATCGCCACTCCGGACGGCACCGAACCCAGCCTCTCCCTGCTCGCCGAGCAGGCCTACCGCCGAGGCTGCTCGGTCGTCGCCGTCGCCCCGGCCCACACCCCGCTCGCCGAGGCGATCGCCGCCGCCCACGGCATGTTCGTACCGATGGCCACGACGCCCTACGACCAGGAGGAACCCCTCGCCGCGTCCTCGCCGGGCGTCTTCTGGGCCCTGTTCACCCCGCTGCTGGCGCTGCTGGACCGCATCGGCCTGCTCGGCGCCGGGCCGGAAGCCCTGGAGAAGGTCGCCGACCGCCTGGACCACATCGCCGAGCGCTGCGGCCCGGCCATCGCGGCCTACAGCAACCCGGCCAAGACCCTGGCCGCCGAACTCGCCGACGCGCTCCCCGTCGTATGGACGGAGGGCCCCGCGACCGGCCCCGCCGGCCGCCGGTTCGCCGCCGCCCTCGCCGAACTCGCCGGCCGCCCCGCCCTCGTCGCCGAACTCCCCGAGGCACTCGCCGAGCACAGTGCCCTGCTGGCCGGCCCGCTCGCGGCCAGCGCCGACCCGGACGACTTCTTCCGCGACCGGGTGGAGGAGCCACCCGCGATGCACGCACGCGTGGTGCTGCTCCGCGACCGCCCGATCGGCGGCCTCACCGCCGCCCCCGCCGCCCGCGACCTGGCGCTCAGCCACGACACGCCGATCAGCGAACTGGAACCCGAGGAGGGCGACGCACTGGAGACCCTCGCGGAACTGATCGCCGTCACGGATTTCGCCGCCGTTTACCTGGCGCTCGCCTCCGGGGCCTGACCTTGCTCAGGGCGTCGCGCCCGGGCCCGCCCGGACCGACCGCCCCGTGCCCCACCACCGGGACACCGACCGGCACCGGGACACCGACCGGCACCGGCACACCGTCCGGCACCGGGACACCGTCCGGCGCCGGCACACCGTCCGGCGCCGGCACCGGACGAGCAGCGTACGTACGGAGACAGAGAAACCACATGGACCGCCTCGACAACACCGTCCGCCCCTACGCCTGGGGTTCCGCCACCGCCATCCCGCACCTCCTCGGCGTCGAGCCGAGCGGCGAACCGCAGGCCGAGATGTGGATGGGCGCCCACCCGGGCGCTCCCTCCCGCACCGCGCGCGGAACGCTCGTCGAGGTGATCGACGCCGACCCCGAGCGCGAACTGGGCGCCGCCGCGGTCGCCAGGTTCGGCCCGCGGCTGCCGTTCCTGCTCAAGCTCCTCGCCGCCGGCGCGCCCCTCTCCCTCCAGGTGCACCCGGACCTGGAGCAGGCCCGGCAGGGCTACGCCGACGAGGAGCGGCGGGGCGTCCCGGTCGACGCTCCGCACCGCAACTACAAGGACGCCAACCACAAGCCCGAACTGATCTGCGCGCTCACCGAGTTCGACGGCCTGTGCGGGTTCCGCGCCCCGGCCGAGGCGGCCGGCCTGCTCGACGGACTGGGCGTCGACTCCCTGAAGCCGTACGTCGACCTGCTGCGGGCGCACCCCGAGGACGCCGCCCTGCGGGAGGTCCTCACCGCCGTCCTCACCGCCGACCCGCGGGAAATGGCGCACACGGTCGCCGAGGCCACCGCCGCCTGCACCCGTCTCGGCGGCGACTACGCCCCCTACGCCGGCCTCGCCCACCACTACCCGGGCGACCCCGGCGTCATCGCGGCCATGCTCCTCAACCACGTCCGGCTGCAGCCCGGAGAGGCACTGTTCCTCGGCGCCGGCATCCCGCACGCCTACCTCGACGGCCTCGGCGTCGAGATCATGGCCAACTCCGACAACGTCCTGCGCTGCGGCCTGACCCCCAAGCACGTCGACGTCCCCGAACTGCTGCGCATCGTCCGCTTCGAGGCGGGCGACCCGGGCGTGCTGCGCCCCGAGGCCGCCCCGGACGGCGAGGAGGTCTACGAGACCCCGATCGACGAGTTCCGGCTCTCCCGGTTCGCCCTGTCCGAGGGCGGCACCACCCACGACCTCACCCTCGGCACCCCGCAGATCCTGCTCTGCACGGCCGGTTCCGTCCGGGCCGGTGAGCACGAGCTGACCCCCGGCCGGTCGGTCTTCGTCCCGGCGGGGGAGAAGGCCGAGGTGTCCGGGGCGGGTACGGTCTTCCGCGCCACTGTGATCGTATGACCGAGACTGTGGACACCTGACACGTCGCCACCCGTACGGGCTGCAACAATGACCCACCGGCAAAGCACGGGCAAAGCCGGGTACACGCCTGGACGGCGTGGACGGACGAGGGCGAAGGGACAACGCGGACACATGAGCGCGTCAGGCAGTACCAGGGCGATCATGGCGGCACTCGGCGCCAACCTCGCGATCGCGGCGTCGAAGTTCGTGGCGTTCGCGTTCAGCGGCTCGTCGTCGATGCTCGCCGAGGGTGTCCACTCCGTCGCCGACTCCGGCAACCAGTTCCTGCTGCTGATCGGCGGCAAGAAGGCGCAGCGCGAGGCGACCCCCCAGCATCCCTTCGGCTACGGCCGAGAGCGCTACATCTACGCGTTCCTCGTCTCGATCGTCCTGTTCTCCATCGGCGGCATGTTCGCCATCTACGAGGGCTACGAGAAGATCACCCACCCCCACCCGGTCGAGCACTGGTACTGGCCGGTGGGGGTCCTGCTCTTCGCGGTCGTCGCCGAGGGCTTCTCCTTCCGCACGGCCATCAAGGAGTCCAACGAACTGCGCGGCAAGCTGTCCTGGTCGCAGTTCATCCGCCGCGCCAAGGCCCCCGAACTGCCCGTCGTCCTGCTGGAGGACTTCGGCGCACTCATCGGTCTGGTCCTCGCCCTCGGCGGGGTGGGCCTGGCCCTGCTCACGGGCGACGGCGTCTGGGACGGCGTCGGCACCGTCTGCATCGGCGTCCTGCTGGTCTGCATCGCCCTCGTGCTCGCCGCCGAGACCAAGTCGCTGCTGCTCGGAGAGGCCGCGGGCATCGAGGAGGTCCGGAAGATCGAGGCCGCGATCGTCGACGGCGACACCGTCACCGGCGTCATCCACATGCGCACCCTCCACCTCGGCCCCGAGGAACTGCTGATCGCCGCCAAGATCGCCGTCCAGCACGACGACACGGCCGGCGAGGTCGCCAACGCCATCAACGCGGCCGAGGCCCGCATCCGCGCCGCCGTCCCCATCGCCCGCGTGATCTATCTCGAACCCGACATCTACAGCGAGGCCGAGGCCGCCAAGGGCCCGGACCCGGAGGCGACCCCGGGCGGGCCCGCCCCGCAGGAGGCCGGCCACTGATTGACGGGAACTCTTCGAAGGCGGACTGGGGGCTCCACCGTCTCCCGGTGTAGCTTGGGACGGAGCCAGACGTCGCTGCTGATGGCGGTCGGGCGGTCCCGCAGCGGACCGTCCGAGGGAGAGAGGGCCTCCGACGGACTGCGCTGCGCGCACGCGGGCATGCCTGTGTCCTCTTCTCGGGCACCCCTGTGTCCGCCGCCGCGCAGACCAGCCGTACCCACCTCGACCCAAACCCCGAGGAGCAGCTCGCAATGACGACTGTCGACAACCGACAGGACTTCAAGGTCGCCGACCTCTCCCTGGCCGAGTTCGGCCGCAAGGAGATCACCCTCGCCGAGCACGAGATGCCGGGCCTGATGGCGATCCGCAAGGAATACGCCGAGGCCCAGCCCCTCGCCGGCGCCCGCGTCACCGGCTCGCTGCACATGACCGTGCAGACCGCCGTCCTCATCGAGACCCTGGTCGCCCTCGGCGCCCGGGTCCGCTGGGCCTCCTGCAACATCTTCTCCACCCAGGACCACGCGGCCGCCGCCATCGCCGTCGGCCCGAACGGCACGCCCGACAACCCGCAGGGCGTCCCGGTCTTCGCCTGGAAGGGCGAGACCCTGGAGGAGTACTGGTGGTGCACCGAGCAGGCGCTGACCTGGCCCGACAGCGCCACCGGCGGCCCGAACATGATTCTCGACGACGGTGGCGACGCCACCCTCCTCGTCCACAAGGGCGTCGAGTACGAGAAGGACGGCAAGGTCCCCGGCCTGGAGACCGCCGAGTCCGACGAGCACCGCGTCATCCTCCAGCTCCTGCACCGCACCCTGGGCGAGAACCCCCAGAAGTGGACCCAGCTCGCCTCGGAGATCCGCGGCGTCACCGAGGAGACCACCACCGGCGTCCACCGCCTGTACGAGATGCAGCGCGACGGCGTGCTCCTCTTCCCGGCGATCAACGTGAACGACGCCGTCACCAAGTCGAAGTTCGACAACAAGTACGGCTGCCGCCACTCCCTGGTCGACGGCATCAACCGCGCCACCGACGTCCTCATCGGCGGCAAGACCGTCGTCGTCTGCGGCTACGGCGACGTGGGCAAGGGCTGCGCGGAGTCCCTGCGCGGCCAGGGTGCCCGCGTGATCATCACCGAGATCGACCCGATCTGCGCCCTGCAGGCGGCGATGGACGGCTACCAGGTCACCACCCTGGACGAGGTCGTCGAGACCGCCGACATCTTCGTCACCACCACCGGCAACAAGGACATCATCCTCGCGTCGGACATGGCGAGGATGAAGCACCAGGCGATCGTCGGCAACATCGGCCACTTCGACAACGAGATCGACATGGCCGGCCTCGCCCGGATCCCGGGCATCGTCAAGGACGAGGTCAAGCCGCAGGTCCACACCTGGACGTTCCCCGACGGCAAGGTCATCATCGTGCTGTCCGAGGGCCGCCTGCTGAACCTGGGCAACGCCACCGGCCACCCGTCGTTCGTGATGTCCAACTCCTTCGCGGACCAGACCCTGGCCCAGATCGAGCTGTTCACCAAGCCCGACGAGTACCCGACCGGCGTCTACGTGCTGCCCAAGCACCTCGACGAGAAGGTCGCCCGCCTCCACCTGGACGCGCTCGGCGTCAAGCTCACCAAGCTGCGCCCCGAGCAGGCCGCGTACATCGGCGTGGAGGTCGACGGCCCGTACAAGTCGGACCACTACCGCTACTGAGTCCGCAGTCCCGCTCGCCGGGGAGCGCACGGGTGCACCCCCACGCTCCCCGGCGGCAGGTCCGCCGATCCGCAGAGGCAGGCCCCCGCACCCCCGTGCCGGGGGCCTGACCCTTCGGCCCCGGACGGGGCCTCGGACCGGACCAGCAGCCGCAGCCGGACCGCCGGCCCGTCAAGACCCAGGACCCCCATGCCACGCGGCCGATATTCGCTCCACGATCCGCACGATCACACCCCCCTCGGGGAAGAGCACTTCCAGTGCGCGCCGGGCCCCTCCGGCTGGCGCTACGTCTCCCAGCTGACCACCCCCGCCGGCGACCACCAGGGCTCGGTCGATCTCACCCTGGACGACCTCGGCCGGCCCATCCGCCTCGAACTGCACGCGGGAGGCTGGCAGGTGCGAGGCGCCGCCCTCGAAGGCGTCACCTGGGTCCGCACCGACGCCACCGGAACCCATGCCGCCGAAGGCAACGTGCGCGCCCACGCCTTCACCGGCACGTCCCCCGCGTTCCTCGTCGCCACCGCCCGTCTCCTGCGCCTCACCCCCTCCTCGGCGACCCGTGTGCGCCTCGTGGCCTTCACCGACCCGGTCCTCGCCCCCCGGACCCTGGACCAGTCCTGGACCTTGCTGGACAGCGAAGCACACGACACTGACAACGGCCCCCTCACCGTGGACGCATACCAGGTCACAGCCCTGGACACGGGCGAGAGGCACACCGTGCACATCGCCGGGGACGTGGTTCTGTCCGCGCCCTGGATCGAGCTGGAAGACCTCCGATCACCGCCGTCCCGCTCCGACTGAGCGGCCGCCGGTGCCTCAGGCCGGCGGCGCGAATCCGGTGGCCGGGCGCCCGGCGGGCGACTCCGCAACCGGCGCGGACGGCGCGGACGGCGTGGACGGCGCCACGGGAATCCGTGGTGGAGCCGAGGCCGGGGGCCGACCCGTCTCCGGCGCGGTCGGCGGCGAGTGGCCGGACGCACCACCGGCGGCCCCCCAGGGCCCAGTGGACTCCCCGGGCGCCCCGGGCGCGGAGGCAGCGGACGATCCCTCCGGCGCACCCTCCCCGGCCCCGCCGAAAGCCCTCCTGGCCTCGCGGGACTGCCGTTCCTGGACCACGGCGGCCAGGAAGGCCGCCGGGTGCTCGCCGTGCGGCACCGGAGCACCCGTGCGCGCCGCGACGTCCGCCGCGAGCCGCTGCGCCATCTCCCAGGACACCTGCGGATCCAGTTGCCGCATCCGCGTCAGGTACTGCCGGACGGCGAGCCACAGCCCGTCCGGTACGGCCGACAGGTCCAGCTCGGCGAACCGTCCCGCGAGCCACGGCGGCGGCGGAGGCACCTGGCCGGTCTGCCCGGCGGGAATCCGCTCACGCACGACCAGGGTGCCCGCGAACACGTCGCCGAGCCGCCGCCCCCGCGCCGACACGAGCGAGGCGATGCAGGCCACCACTCCGAACGTCATCAGGATCTCGACCACACCGATGGCGCCGCGCACCAACGAGTGCCGGAACCGGACGGGCCCACCGTCGTCCCGCACCACACGCAGCCCGAACACCAGCTTCCCCAGTGAGCGGCCGTGGCTGAGGGTCTCCACCGCGATCGGCCCGCCGACCAGCACCAGCAGGAAGGAGGCGATCGACAGCGCGATCTGAGCGGCCTCGTCGAGAGACGACGTCGCCGCCACCAGCGCGAGCGTCACGCCCATGTACGCGAACACGGCCACGACCAGGTCGAGCAGCACGGCCAAGGCCCTGCTCGGCAACTTCGCGGGCCGCAATTCGAGCGCCACCGCCTCGCCGGTCACCAGCTCACTCACGCCTGTCGTCCTTCCCCTGGCCTGCCCCGTGAACCGCAAGTCTGCCAAGCTGAGGGCGCATCGCGCCGCAGTACGACAAGCTGAACGCAACAAGAGCATCCACGACGAGCAGTGGACGACCAGCCGAGGAGCAGGCAGACCCCATGGACCTGGACGTCTTCGTCTCCGCCCACCGCGCCGAGTGGGACCGCCTCGACGCCCTGCTCCGCCGCCGGCGCCGCCTCGACGGAACCGAGGCGGACGAGCTCGTCGTCCTCTACCAGCGCACCGCCACCCACCTCTCGCTCATCCAGTCCAGTGCTCCCGACCCCCAGCTGACGGGCCGGCTCAGCCAACTGGTGGCACGCGCGCGCAGTGCCGTGACCGGCACCCGCCGCGCGTCATGGCGGGACGTCACGCGGTTCCTGGGGCAGGGGTTCCCGGCCGCGGTCTATCGCGCGCGTCGCTGGTGGGTGCCCACCGCGCTGGTCTCCACCGCCGTCGCCGTCCTTCTGGGCTGGTGGATAGGCACCCACCCGGAGGTCCAGTCGACCATCGCGGCTCCCAGCCAACTGCGTGAGCTGACCCGGCCCGGCGGCGAGTACGAGACCTACTACTCCAGCCATCCCGCGGCGTCCTTCGCCGCCCAGGTATGGACGAACAACGCCCAGGCGGCGGCGATGTGCCTGGTCCTGGGGATCTTCCTGGGCCTGCCGGTGCTCTTCATCCTCTTCGAGAACATGCTCAACCTGGCGGTCGGCATCGGCCTGATGTCGTCCGCCGGCCGCCTCGACACCTTCCTCGGGCTGATCCTCCCGCACGGACTGCTGGAACTGACCGCGGTCTTCGTCGCCGCCGGCACCGGTCTGCGCCTCGGCTGGACCCTCGTCGACCCGGGTCCGCGCAGTCGCCGTACCGCGCTCGCCGAAGAGGGCCGGGCCGCGGTCGGCATGGCCATCGGCCTCGCGCTCGTCCTCTTCGTCTCCGGTGCCATCGAAGGCTTCGTCACTCCGTCCGGGCTGCCCACCTGGGCCCGTATCGGCATCGGGATCGCAGCCGAGCTGGCCTTCCTGGCGTACGTCTTCGTCCTGGGGGGCCGCGCGGTGCGGGCCGGCGAGACGGGCGACATCGAGGCGGCCGAGCGCAGCTCCACCGTGCCCCTGGCCGCCTGATGTGCATCCACGGTCTCTGAGCTGCTAGTCTCTGGTTCGCCCCGCAAGAGCCGTTGACACGGCCCGAGCGGGGAGGTAGATTCAAACAGTTGCCTAGAACTGGACAGGTTCGGGGCTGATCGTTTAGAATCTACTTGCTTCCCAAGGATCGCGGACGCGATCGAGGAGAAGCACCCCCTCCGAATTACTCAGAAATGAGTGGCCGGTCAGATCGGCCAAAAACTTCTGATAAAGTCGGAACCGCCGGAAAGGGAAACGCGAGAGCGGGAACCTGGAAAGCACCGAGGAAATCGGGTCGAGAAAAGATCTGATAGAGTCGGAAACGCAAGAC
>NZ_JALLIN010000057.1 GCF_023630175.1 Streptomyces cellostaticus
CCTCGGCCCCGGCGCCGGCCGCGGGCCCGGTCGCCGCCGCTGACCGGGTCCGCCGCTCGGCGCTCGCGCTCCGGGCGGCCGTCCTCGCACTCGCCTTCTTCGCGCCCGCCTTCTTCGCGCCCGCCTTCCCCACGGCCGCCTTCCCCACGGCCGCCTTGCCGCCGGCGGGACCCTCGGCGGCGCCGGCACGCACACCCGCCGCGGCCCTCCTCCCGACGGCCGCCTCCGGACCGGCCTCCTCCTCGGCGGCCGTCCCCGGGGCGGCCGAACCCTCGGCCGTGGCCGCCGCGGGGGAGGTGCCGTCCCGGGCGGCCCCCGCCCTCGCCGCCGTCCTCCTGGCCGACGTCGTCGCCGCGCCGTGCTCGGCGGCGACGCGCCCGGACGCCGCGCTCCTGTCCACCGCCGTCCCGGCGGACGCCTTCCGCGCCGCCCCACGGGCGGCGGACACCCTGGCCGGGGCCTCCCCGCCCGATGCCCGCCTCCTGGTGGACGCGGCGGGCTTCGCGCGGCCGGCAGGCTCCGGGCCGCCGCCCGGCTCCGTGGACGCGGGCGTCCCGGCGGTCGCCTCCGCGTGATGCCTCTTCGCGCCCGCCGCCGGGGCACGCGCCGTCTTCACCGGCCGCGCCCGCCCGGCCGGGGCGGCGTCCGCCCGCGTGGTCCTGCTGCCGCCGGCTCCCTCGGCCTCGCCGCCGGATGCGGCCGCGCCACTGGAGCGGCCGGACACCGGCTGCTGTACGGCGGTCTTCTTCGCCACCATGGCCGCGGCCCCTTCACATATTGTGATCTTGCTCGCGAATCGTGCTGGGACGATAAATCGACCCGGGTCCCGCGGCAACGGGGCGCACCGCCCGATTCGCCCGCCCGTATCCCCCGAACAGCGGACCTGCAACCGTTGTGCCCAGCTCCCCGCCCGGTAATCCGCGAAGCGGAGCGCGCCGCGGCGCGAGCGCCTCCCCCTCGCCATTCGGGTCATCCCACCGGCTCGCCGCCCCGCCCCCCACGCGCGGGGGAAAACCGGTCGGCCGCTGTCCGCCGGGCGCCGTACACTGGGCGGAGCGAGAAGCATGGATGGGGACGAGTAGCGGCGTACGCAGCGCAGAGCGACCCGGGGACGGTGTGAGCCCGGGGGCGAGCGCGACGTGAAGATCACCCCGGAGCCGCCGGAAGAAAGGCGTGGCAGCCGCCACGGCGATTAGAACCGGCTTCGCGACCCCAATGAGGGGGCTCACCGGCGCGGACGGCGCGGCGGGGGGCCAAGGAGGGTGGTACCGCGGGAGCGCGCCGCACACGGCGTGGACAGGAATGAGCTCTCGTCCCTCCGACGGAAGGCAGCAAGTCCGTTGGAGGATGCTCGCAGATGACAGCGCCGACGTACCGCCAGGTGCCCGCCCAGGTCGACCTGCCCGCGCTTGAGCACGCCGTGCTCGACTTCTGGCGCGAGCAGAAGATCTTCGCCAAGAGCCTGGAGCAGTCCGAGGGACGCCCCGAGTGGGTGTTCTACGAGGGCCCGCCCACCGCGAACGGCATGCCCGGCGCCCACCACATCGAGGCCCGCGTCTTCAAGGACGTCTTCCCGCGCTTCCGCACCATGCGCGGCTACCACGTGGCCCGCAAGGCCGGCTGGGACTGCCACGGCCTCCCGGTGGAGCTGGCCGTGGAGAAGGAGCTCGGCTTCTCCGGCAAGCAGGACATCGAGGCGTACGGCATCGCCGAGTTCAACGCCCGGTGCCGTGAGTCGGTGACCCGGCACACCGACGCCTTCGAGGAGCTCACCACCCGCATGGGTTACTGGGCCGACCTCCAGGACCCGTACCGCACGATGGACCCCGAGTACATCGAGTCCGTCTGGTGGTCGCTGAAGGAGATCTTCGGCAAGGGCCTGCTGGTCCAGGACCACCGGGTCGCCCCCTGGTGCCCGCGCTGCGGCACCGGCCTGTCCGACCACGAGCTGGCGCAGGGCTACGAGACGGTCGTGGACCCGTCCGTGTACGTCCGCTTCCCCCTCACCTCCGGGCCGCTGGCCGGCGAGGCCGCGCTCCTGGTGTGGACGACGACCCCGTGGACCCTGGTGTCCAACACCGCGGTCGCCGCGCACCCCGAGGTCACCTACGTCGTCGCCACCGACGGCCAGGAGAAGATCGTCGTCGCCGAGCCGCTCGTCGCCAAGGCGCTCGGCGAGGGCTGGGAGACCACCGGCCAGTCCTTCACCGGCGCCGAGATGGAGCGCTGGACGTACCGGCGCCCCTTCGAGCTGGTCGAGTTCACCGAGCCCGCGCACTACGTGGTGAACGCCGACTACGTGACCACCGGGGACGGTACGGGCCTGGTCCACCAGTCCCCCGCGTTCGGTGAGGACGACCTGAGGGTCTGCCGCTCCTACGGCCTGCCCGTGGTCAACCCGGTCCGCCCGGACGGCACCTTCGAGGAGGACGTCCCGCTGGTCGGCGGCGTCTTCTTCAAGAAGGCCGACGAGCGGCTCACCGAGGACCTCCAGCAGCGCGGCCTGCTCTTCCGCCACCTGCCGTACGAGCACAGCTACCCGCACTGCTGGCGCTGCCACACCGCGCTGCTGTACTACGCGCAGCCGTCCTGGTACATCCGCACCACCGCGATCAAGGACCGGCTGCTCCAGGAGAACGAGAGGACGAACTGGTTCCCGGACACGGTCAAGCACGGCCGGTACGGTGACTGGCTCAACAACAACATCGACTGGGCGCTGTCCCGCAACCGCTACTGGGGCACCCCGCTGCCCATCTGGCGCTGCGAGGAGGGCCACCTCACCTGCGTCGGCTCGCGCGCGGAGCTGTCCGAGCTGACCGGGACCGACCAGTCGAACCTCGACCCGCACCGGCCGTACATCGACGACGTCACCTTCGGCTGCCGCCACGAGGACTGCGGCCGGACGGCCACGCGTGTGCCGGAGGTCATCGACGCCTGGTACGACTCGGGTTCGATGCCGTTCGCGCAGTGGGGCTACCCATACAAGAACAAGGAACTGTTCGAGGCCCGCTACCCGGCGCAGTTCATCTGCGAGGCCATCGACCAGACCCGCGGCTGGTTCTACACACTGATGGCCGTCGGAACGCTGGTGTTCGACCGGTCGTCGTACGAGAACGTCGTCTGCCTGGGCCACATCCTCGCCGAGGACGGCCGCAAGATGTCCAAGCACCTGGGCAACATCCTGCAGCCGATCCCGCTCATGGACCAGCACGGCGCCGACGCGGTGCGCTGGTTCATGGCGGCCGGCGGCTCTCCGTGGGCGGCCCGTCGCGTCGGCCACGGCACCATCCAGGAGGTGGTCCGCAAGACGCTGCTGACGTACTGGAACACGGTCGCCTTCCAGGCCCTGTACGCCCGCACGTCCGACTGGGCGCCGTCCGCCGCCGACCCGGCACCGGCCGAGCGCCCCCTGCTGGACCGCTGGCTGCTGTCCGAACTGCACGCGCTCACCGACCAGGTGACGCAGTCCCTCGAGGCCTACGACACCCAGCGCGCCGGCAAGCTGCTGTCCGCGTTCGTGGACGACCTGTCGAACTGGTACGTCCGCCGCTCGCGCCGCCGCTTCTGGCAGGGCGACAAGGCGGCGCTGCGCACGCTGCACGAGGTGCTGGAGACGGTCACCAAGCTGATGGCGCCGATCACCCCGTTCATCACCGAACGGGTGTGGCAGGACCTGGTGGTGCCGGTGAGCCCGGGCGCCCCCGAGTCGGTGCACCTGGCGACCTGGCCCGAGGCGGACCTGTCCGCGATCGACCCGGAGCTGTCGAGGCAGATGGTTCTGGTCCGCCGTCTGGTGGAGCTGGGCCGTGCCACGCGCGCCGAGTCCGGTGTGAAGACCCGTCAGCCGCTGTCCCGGGCGCTGATCGCCGCCGCCGGCTTCGAGGCCCTGGCCCCGGAGCTGCACGCGCAGATCACGGAGGAGCTGAACGTCTCCTCGCTGGCGTCCCTCTCCGAGGTCGGCGGTTCGCTGGTCGACACGACGGCCAAGGCCAACTTCCGTGCCCTGGGCAAGCGGTTCGGCAAGCGGGTGCAGGACGTCGCCAAGGCGGTCGCGAACACCGACGCGGCGGCGCTCTCCCTCGCCCTGCGCGCGGGCACGGCCTCGGTGGAGGTCGACGGGGAGACGGTCACCCTGGCCCCCGACGAGGTGATCATCACGGAGACCCCGCGCGAGGGCTGGTCGGTGGCCTCCGACTCCGGTGCCACGGTGGCGCTGGACCTGGAGATCACCGAAGAGCTGCGGCGGGCGGGTCTGGCCCGTGACGCGATCCGGCTGATCCAGGAGGCCCGCAAGAACAGTGGCCTGGACGTCGCCGACCGCATCGCGCTGTGCTGGACCTCCACGGACCCGGCGGTCGTCGCGGCCCTCTCGGAGCACGCCGGCCTGATCGCCGAGGAGGTTCTGGCGCCCGACTTCGCCCAGGGCGAGGCCGACGCCGGCTACGGCGAGCCGTTCACGGACGAGGGGCTGTCCCTCACGTTCCGGCTCCGCAAGGCGTAGGCGCCCGAGCGTACGAAGGCCCGGCCCCCCCGGCATGCGCCGAGCGGGGGGGTCGGGCCTTCGTACACCCTGGCGGGCCGGAAGGGCGGAACGGCGAAAGGGAAGGGCGGGACGCAGGGGCGGGTCCGCTCTCGATACCGACCCACGTGCGTCAACACGCGTAAAAAGGGCGGGCCCCCGGACCGAAGTCCGGGGGCCCGCCCTGAACGCTGCCGACGCCGTTGTCGTACTAGTGTCCGCGGCCCGTCAGTTGTCGTCCTCGTCGATCAGGAACCCGCGCATCGGCGAGGGCGCCTGGCCCATCGAGGACGGACCCTGCGGGCGGACCGGAGCCATGGGCTGGGTCATCGCGGGGGTCATCTGCTGCTGACCGCCGTAGGACGGGGCGGACGGCGCCGGAGCACCGCCCATGCCCTGGTTGCCCCCGTAGGACGGAGCGCTCGCGCCGGCCGGGGCCATGGAGGGCGCCGGGGACGGCGGAAGCGAGGCGGTGGCCGGGGTGCGCGGCGGCGCCAGGGAGTCGTCGGCCTGGGTCTCCAGCTGACGAAGCTGGGACTCGAGGTACGACTTCAGACGCGTGCGGTACTCGCGCTCGAAGCCGCGCAGGTCCTCGACCTTGCGCTCCAGCGTGGCGCGGGCGGACTCCAGGGAGCCCATCGCGACGCGGTGCTTCTCCTGCGCGTCCCGCTCCAGCGCGTCGGCCTTGGCACGGGCGTCGCGCTCCAGACCCTCGGCGCGGCTGCGGGCCTCGCCGACGATCTTGTTGGCCTCGGAACGAGCCTCGGCGATCGCCTGGTCGGCGGTCTGCTGGGCCAGCGAGAGGACACGGGCGGCGCTGTCGCCACCGGGGCCCTGACCGGGGCCGCCCATCGGACCGCCCATGGGGCCGCCCATCGGGCCACCCATCTGCTGCTGCATGGGCGGCTGACCGCCCATGGGGCCCTGACCCATCGGACCCTGGCCCATCGGACCGGGACCCTGCGGGCCGCCCTGACCACCGGGACCGGCGGGCAGCTGCGGGGCACCGCTCGGCAGCTGGGGCGGACCACCCATGGGGCCACCCATCTGCTGCTGCGGCGGGCCCGATATGCCGGCGGGTACCGGCGCGCCGGGACCTCGCATCCCCTGCTGAGGCATGCCGCCCTGCTGGGGCATGCCACCCTGCTGAGGCATGCCACCCTGCTGAGGCATGCCGCCCTGCTGCTGGTCCTGCTCCGGGGGCTTGCGCATGTTCTGCTGGTTCTGAGCAGCGGCACGGGTGGCCGCGGCCAGCTTGGCACGCAGGTCCTCGTTCTCGCGGAGCAGGCGCGTCAGTTCGGCTTCGACCTCATCGAGGAAGGCATCGACCTCGTCCTCGTCATAGCCTTCTCGGAGGCGGACGGTCGTGAACTGCTTGTTCCGCACGTCCTCGGGGGTCAACGGCATCTCTTCACCTCAACGTAGTCATCGGCAGTCGGCAAGACCGTATCGTCCATCCTCATCACACAAATCTTTGTGCGACGGAGATGAGGATCCAGACGATGATCATCAGTACGAAGAAGGACAGGTCGAGCGCCACGCCCCCGAGACGCAGCGGCGGGATGAACCGCCGCAGAAGCTTCAGCGGTGGATCGGTGACAGTGTAGGTGGCCTCAAGCACGACCACCATCGCCTTGCCGGGTTGCCACGAGCGGGCGAACTGGAAGACATAGTCCATGACCAGCCGGAAGATCAGCACGACGAGGAACACCATCAGCGCGATGTAGATCACCTGCGCGAACACGCTCATGGCCTGACTTTCCCTCTCCCCTGTTCCGTGCTTTTCCCGGTGGTACTTCTCAGCTCTGGTTGAAGAACCCGCCCTCTGCGATGCGGGCCTTGTCCTCCGCCGTGACATCGACGTTAGCAGGAGACAACAGGAACACCTTCTGCGTCACCCGCTCGATGCTGCCGTGAAGACCAAACACCAAACCGGCCGCAAAGTCGACAAGTCGCTTCGCGTCTGTGTCATCCATCTCAGTCAGATTCATGATCACCGGAGTGCCCTCACGGAAGTGTTCCCCGATGGTACGGGCTTCGTTGTACGTCCGCGGGTGCAGCGTGGTGATCCGGTAGGGCTCCCGCTCGGACACGACCTTGGGCATGATCACCGGTGCGTTCTTCTCCAGGGAGTGGCGTTCTTGTGTGATGGATGCCACGGGCGCGATACGCGCCGGGCGCCCGGATTCCGCGGCGAGCGAAGCCGAGCGGGCCACCGGCTCGCGCGGCGCGGGCGGTTGCACGATACGCACCTCTTCGTCCCTTTGGGACTGATGTGCGCCGTGTGACTGGTGTGACACCTCATGCCGTCGGTGGTCCCGGTCGAGTTCCGGGTCCAGCTCGGGCTCGAAGTCGTCGTCGGGGTCGAATCCGCGGCCGTCGTACCCATCGTCCTCCACGAGGCCGAGGTAGACCGCCATCTTGCGCATCGCGCCGGCCATTCTCTGAGTCCTCCGCTCTGTGGTGGATCGACTGCGACTGCCAAGTGCCCGCGATCCACGTGGTCTTTGTGCCAGCTTTCGCAGACATTGACCATATTTTCTGCTGTGGTCCGACTTCTTGGCGACGTTACCCGAGCCTGGGGCGGACTCCGAGTACCGCAGTGCCGACGCGCACATGTGTCGCTCCGGCCGCCACGGCCCGCTCGAGGTCCGCACTCATCCCTGCCGACACCATGGTTGCAGCCGGATGGGCCCGGCGCAGGTCGGTCGACAAATCCATGAGCCGGTCGAACGCCGCCCGTTCGCGTCCCGCATACTCCCCGGTGAGCGGTGCGACGGTCATCAGGCCGTCGAGCCGCAGTCCCGGTGACGCGGCCACGAGGCCGGCCAGTTCCTCGATCCCGCCCGGCGCCACTCCGCCGCGCGAACCGGTCTCCCCCGGCCGCCCGTCCGGCGTGTCGCCCGCACCCGTGGAATCCGGGCCGCCCTCGCCCGCGTCCAGCGCGACCTGGATGAGGCATCCGACCTCGCGCCCCGCGCGGGTCGCCTCCTTCGACAGCGCGGCGACGAGCCGACCCCGGTCGATGGACTGCACGAAATCGGCATAACCGACCACGGAACGGACCTTGTTGGTCTGCAACTGGCCGACGAAATGCCATTTCAGCGGCAGGTCCGCGCAGGCGGCCGCCTTCGGCGCCGCGTCCTGGTCCCGGTTCTCGGCGACGTGACGCACACCGAGTTCCGACAGGATGCGCACATCGCTCGCCGGGTAGGTCTTGGTGACCACGATCAGGGTCACCTCCTCCCGCTCACGCCCGGCCGCGGCGCACGCGTCGCTGATCCGCCGCTCCACGTTCGCCAGGTTCGCGGCGAGTTCGGTCTTACGGTCCGTCATGCCCCATCAGTCCAGCCAGACATAGCCCGCGAGCCGCCCGGTGGTGCGGTCGCGGCGGTACGAGTAGTGGTCGCCCGACTCCATGGTGCACACCGGAGAGTGCGCGCGGTCGCGCACCCCGAGCCGCTCGAGCTGGGCGTGCACTCCGGCGCTCACGTCCACCGCCGGAGTGCCCCAGGCGGTTTCGGCGTGCGCCGCCGGCTCGACCGCGGACACCTCGGCGCGCATCGCCTCCGGCACCTCGTAGCACCGGCCGCAGACGGCCGGTCCGGTACGTGCGGTGATCCGCTCGGCCTCGGCACCGAGTTCGGTCATCGCCCGTACGGCGGCCAGAACGACCCCCTTGGCCATTCCCGGGCGGCCGGCGTGGGCGGCGGCCACGATGCCGGCGACCGGGTCGGCCAGCAGCACCGGCACGCAGTCGGCGGTGAGGACAGCGAGCGCGAGCCCCCGGCGCGCGGTGACGAGCGCGTCGACCTCCGGCACGGGCGACTCGCCCCAGGGCGCGTCCACGACGGCCACGTCGGCCCCGTGCACCTGGTTCATCCAGACGACGGCGTCGGGTCCGAAGCCGAGCGACTTCGCCGCCAGCTCCCGGTTGGCCCGGACCGATCCGGGGTCGTCACCGACCGCGCCGCCGAGATTGAGCTCCTCATACGGAGCGGCGCTCACCCCGCCCCACCGGTCGGTGAAGGCGAAGTGCGCGCCGCCCGCGCTCTCGCGCCGTCCTATCACTTCAGGAAGTCCGGGACGTCCAGCTCCTCGGCCGCGCTGTCCGCGTAGGTGCGCGGCGCGGGCGGGACCGACGGGGTCACGGGGAGCTCGGCCACCGGCTCGGGCGCCGGCTCCGGCTCCTCCTTCGGCGTCACGCTGCCGAGCGAGCCGAAGGACGGGCGGCTCTCCGGCTGCCGCGCCGGAGCGGGCTCCTCGCGCCGGGGCGCGGACGCCCCGGAGGCGGAGGTGGAGGCGGAGCCGAGGACGTTGTCCCGGCGCGCCGGCGGCTGACCGCCGTCGAAGCCGGCCGCGATCACGGTGACCCGCACCTCGTCGCCGAGGGCGTCGTCGATGACGGCGCCGAAGATGATGTTGGCCTCCGGGTGGGCGGCCTCGCTGACGAGCTGGGCGGCCTCGTTGATCTCGAACAGACCGAGGTCGGAGCCACCGGAGATGGAGAGCAGCACGCCGCGGGCGCCGTCGATGGACGCCTCCAGCAGCGGCGAGGAGATCGCCATCTCGGCCGCGGCCACCGCGCGGTCGTCGCCGCGGGCCGATCCGATGCCCATCAGGGCGGAACCGGCCTCGGACATGACCGACTTGACGTCGGCGAAGTCCAGGTTGATCAGACCGGGCGTGGTGATGAGGTCGGTGATGCCCTGCACACCGGAGAGCAGGACCTGGTCGGCCGACTTGAAGGCGTCCAGGACCGAGACCTGCCGGTCCGAGATGGACAGCAGCCGGTCGTTGGGGATGACGATGAGGGTGTCGACCTCTTCGCGCAGCTCGGCGATGCCGTCCTCGGCCTGGTTCGCGCGGCGCCGTCCCTCGAAGGTGAACGGGCGCGTGACCACGCCGATGGTGAGGGCGCCGAGCGAGCGCGCGATGTTGGCCACGACGGGCGCGCCGCCGGTTCCGGTGCCGCCGCCCTCACCGGCCGTCACGAAGACCATGTCGGCCCCCTTGAGGACCTCCTCGATCTCCTCGCGGTGGTCCTCGGCGGCCTTGCGGCCGACGGCCGGGTTGGCCCCGGCACCGAGTCCGCGGGTGAGTTCGCGGCCGACGTCGAGCTTCACGTCGGCGTCGCTCATCAACAGCGCCTGTGCGTCGGTGTTGATGGCGATGAACTCGACGCCCTTGAGACCGACCTCGATCATCCGGTTGATGGCATTGACACCACCGCCGCCGACACCGATGACCTTGATGACTGCGAGGTAGTTCTGCGGTGCTGCCACGTCGAAGGCCTCTCGCCTCGAATTACGTTGTCGCCGCCGGGCGGTTTCCCCGCACCGGGACGACGGATGCCGAATGGGACGGTCCGTAACGCCGACCCGAACCCTAACCCTGAAGTTTAGGGTTACCAGTGTGCCTGTTCCCTGAAGTCTTCTGAACAGGACACTAAGTCGACAAGCGGCGCCCGTTCAACGAACACGCCGAACCTCCCGTTTTTCTTTTCACCCTATGTGATCAGCCGTAGCAGTGCCCAACCAGGGGGCTGGCCTGCGCCGATACCCGTCAACTCCCCGATGACGCAGGCGCGGTGGGCACGCTGACGTCGAAGTGCCGGGCTCCGGGAGCTGCTTTCATGAGTGCTGTGAGGGCCCGTGCCTTGGCACGGCCGTTCTCGCCGCTTCCCCAGACGACCGTGCGGCCGCCGCCCAGCTCCACCGAGATGTCGTCGTAGGACCGCACTTGGACGGTCCGGGTGTCCCGCGCCACGGCGGCCGGAAGGGCCGCCGCCACCCCCACCGCCTCGCGCACCAGGCGGTCGGCGCCGAAGCGCCGGAGGCTCGCGGCGGTCGGACCCGACCGGGACACCTTCAGGTCCAGCAGCGGAACGCCCTTCGGCGCCTGCGAAACGGTGGCGAAACGGACGCCGTCGTCGTCGACTTCGACGAAGTTCCCCGCCTTGGGGACGAGCAGCACCGGGGTGCGCTCGGTCACCTTCAGGCCGATTCCGTGAGGCCAGGCGCGAACGACCGAAACGGTGTCGATCCTGCGCAGTTTCCGGCGGAGCCGTGCTTCCACGGCGTCCGTGTCGACGGACGCCAGGGGTGCCCCGAGCGGCACGGAGGCGACCTCCCGCACATCGGCGGGGGTCAGCATCCGGGTGCCGGAGACCGAGACGTGCCGTACCCGCAGCCACGAGGAGCCGTACAACACCCAGGTGGAGCCCGCCCCGAGAAGCACCAGGGCGGCAGCGAGAATGACGATCATACGAAGACGCGCCCGCCCGAGCCGCCGCACGGACGGCGGGCCGGACGACTCCTGCTGGCGTTCACCGCGCTCCGCGGTAGTCGATCCGGCCACCCTCACTACCCCTTCGTCATATGGTCCTATCGGCGTGAGGCGATCGCCTCGTGCACCATGCCGGCGAGCAGTTCGTCGGCGTCCCGGCGCCCGAACTCGCTTGCCGCGCGGGACATCTCGTAGAGCCGGTGCGGGTCCGCCAGCACGGGCAGGACGTGCTGCTGCACCCACTCGGGGGTGAGTTCCGCGTCGTCGACGAGAAGTCCGCCGCCCGCCTTCACCACCGGCTGCGCGTTCAGCCGCTGTTCGCCGTTGCCGATGGGCAGCGGGACGTAGGCGGCCGGGAGTCCGACGGCGGAGAGTTCGGCGACGGTCATCGCGCCCGCGCGGCAGAGCATCAGGTCGGCCGCGGCGTACGCGAGGTCCATCCGGTCCAGGTAACTTACCGGGATGTAGGGCGGCATTCCCGGCATCTGCTGCACCTGCGGCAGTTCGTTCTTCGGGCCGACCGCGTGCAGGATCTGGATGCCGGCCTGCTGCAGCCACGGGGCGACCTGCTGGATCACCTCGTTGAGGCGCCGGGCGCCCTGGGAGCCGCCGGAGACGAGCAGGGTGGGCAGGTTCGGGTCCAGGCCGAAGCGGGCGCGCGCCTCCGGGCGTGCGGCGGCCCGGTCCAGGGTGGCGATGGTGCGGCGCAGCGGGATGCCGATGTAGCGGGCGTCGCGCAGCTTGCTGTCCGGAGTGGAGACGGCGACCCGGGCGGCGTACCGGCTTCCGATCTTGTTGGCCAGGCCCGGGCGGGCGTTGGCCTCGTGGATCACGATGGGCACACCGAGGCGCTTGGCGGCCAGGTAGGCGGGCAGGGCGACGTAACCGCCGAAGCCGACCACGGCGTCCGCCTTGGTGCGTTCGAGAACCTGCTCGGCGGCCTTGATCGTGCCGCGCAGCCGGCCCGGGACGGTGATCAGCTCGGGAGTGGGTTTGCGGGGCAGCGGCACCGCGGGGATCAGCGCCAGCTCGTAGCCGCGCTCCGGGACGAGCCTGGTCTCCAGGCCGCGCTCCGTGCCCAGGGCCGTGATCCCCACGGTCGGGTCCTGCCTGCGCAGGGCGTCCGCGAGGGCGAGCGCGGGCTCGATGTGGCCCGCGGTACCTCCGCCGGCGAGTACGACATGCACCGAAATTCACCGCTCTCCGGACGAACGCGCCGCCGAGGCGCGCCGTCGCATCGTGTTCCATCTGCGAGGCCCCCGCTCGGCACCGGAGCCTCCTGCCCGCTTTCTACCAAAGCGAGATTGCCGCATCGCAAGCGCCGCCCGCGCAGCGGGGTCCTCGCGCGCGAAGGCGATCAGCAACCCGATGGCGAACATGGTCGGCAGCAGGGCGGACCCTCCGTAGGAGAACAGCGGGAGGGGGACGCCGGCGATCGGCAGCAGGCCGAGCACCGCACCGATGTTGATCACCGCCTGGGCGGTGATCCAGGTGGTCACGCCTCCCGCGGCGTACCTCACGAAGGGGTCCTCCGTGCGTCCGGCCACGCGGATACCCGCATAGCCTAGAGCCGCGAACAGGGCGAGCACCGACAGCGTTCCCGCCAGGCCCAGTTCCTCACCGGTGACGGCGAAGATGAAGTCGGTGTGGGCTTCGGGTAGTTGGCCCCATTTCTCCACACTCGCGCCGAGGCCGGAACCGAACAGTCCGCCGGAGGCGAGGGCGTAGATCCCGTGCACGGCCTGCCAGCAGTCGGCCACTCCGGACCGGGGCTCGGTGGCGCCGATGCAGGCCAGCCGGGCCATCCGGTTGGGGCTGGTCCTGATGAGCACGACACCGATCAGGCCGGCGACCGAGAGCACCCCGGCGAACAGCCGGGTCGGTGCCCCCGCGAGCCACAGCAGGCCGAACAGGATCGCTGTGAGAATGATCGCGGTGCCCATGTCGCCGCCGAGCATGATGAGGCCCAGCAGCATGAAGGAGGCCGGCACCAGCGGCACGAGCATGTGCTTCCACTGGGTCAGCAGCTTGCGCTCCTGCTTGCGCGCGATCAGGTCCGCGCCCCACAGCACCAGGGCGAGCTTGCCGAACTCGCTGGGCTGGATCTGGAAGGAACCGCCCAGGGAGATCCAGTTCTGGTTGCCGTTGACCGCCATCCCTATCCCGGGCACCTGCACCAGGACCATCAGGAAGACGGCGCCGGCCAGGATCGGGTAGGCCAGTGCCCGGTGCAGTTTCACCGGCATGCGCGCGGCGAGGAACATCAGCGCGCCGCCGATGGCCGCCGCGAGGAACTGCTTGCGGAAGAAGTACGAGCCCGGCAGCGAGAGCTGCAGCGCGGTGATCTGGGAGGCCGAGTAGACCATCACCAGGCCCAGCACGGTGATCAGCAGGCTGCCGCCGAGGATCAGGTAGTACGCGGTCAGCGGCCGGTCCCAGGCCTTCCGGGCGCGCGTGTAGAGGCGCCGCACGGCGTTCTCGCGCGATGGGCCGGGGGGCACGGGACGCCGGGGCGCCCGCTGTACGGGCGGGCGGCCGGTACGGCTACCGGGCATGGGCGCCTCCACTGAACGTCGACCGTCCCACGCGTCCCTCCCAAGATCCGCCCGGCGGGCGGCCGGGTCAGGCGCCGAGTTCGCGGACCGCCGCCGCGAACGCGTCGCCGCGCTGGTTGTAGTTGGTGAACATGTCCATGGAGGCGCAGGCCGGGGCCAGCAGCACGGTGTCGCCGGGCCGGGCCAGCCGCTTCGCCTCCGTCACCGCCTGGAGCATCGCCCCAGTGTCGGTCCGTTCGAGGTCGACGACGGGTACTTCCGGGGCGTGTCGCGCCAGGGCCTCGCGGATCAGGGCACGATCGGCGCCGATCAGGACCGCCCCGCGCAGCCGCTTGGCCGACCTGGCGACCAGCTCGTCGAAGGTGGCGCCCTTCGCCAGACCGCCCGCGATCCACACGATGGACTCGTAGGACGCCAACGAGGCTTCCGCGGCGTGGGTGTTGGTGGCCTTGGAGTCGTCCACGTACGCCACCGCGTCGATGTCCGCGACGTGCTCGATGCGGTGGGCGTCCGGGCGGAAGGCCCGCAGGCCGTCGCGTACGGCGGTGGCGGGCACGCCGTACGCGCGCGCGAGGGCGGCGGCGGCGAGGGCGTTGGCGATGTTGTGCGGGGCCGGCGGGTGGACGTCGGAGACCTCGGCCAGTTCCTGCGCGTTCTTCTGCCGGTTCTCGACGAAGGCGCGGTCGACCAGGATGCCTTCCACGACGCCGAGTTGGGAGGGGCCGGGCGTGCCGAGGGT
The DNA here is from genome assembly GCF_023630175.1 of Streptomyces cellostaticus. Classification (GTDB taxonomy): domain Bacteria; phylum Actinomycetota; class Actinomycetes; order Streptomycetales; family Streptomycetaceae; genus Streptomyces; species Streptomyces cellostaticus_A. The sequence goes on from NZ_JALLIN010000057.1 coordinate 14,102, forward strand.
GAAGCCGACGGCTCGGCAGCCCTCCTCGACGTCGGCCTCGCGAACCAGGTCCTCGGTGAGCCCGTCGGCCGCGTTGTAGACGCAGGCGACCCGGTTGCCCTCGTAGATACGGCCCTTGTCGGCGGCGTAGGCCGCCATGGAGCCGTGCCAGTCGAGGTGGTCCGGGGCCAGGTTGAGGACGGCCGCGGAGTGGGCGCGCAGCGAGGGCGCCCAGTGGAGCTGGTAGCTGGACAGCTCGACGGCGAGGACGTCGTACTCCTCCTCGCCGAGGACCGCGTCCAGCAGGGAGACGCCGATGTTGCCCACGGCGGCGGTGCGCAGGCCCGCGGCCGCCAGGATGGAGGCGAGCATCTGCACCGTCGTGGTCTTGCCGTTGGTGCCCGTCACGGCGAGCCAGGGCGCCGCGCCGGGCCCCCTGAGGCGCCAGGCCAGCTCCACGTCGCCCCAGACCGGCACTCCGGCCCGGCCGGCGGCGAGGAACAGCGGCTTGTCCGGCTTCCAGCCGGGCGCGGTGACGATCAGCTCGGTGCCTTCCGGCAGGGTGGCGCCGTCGCCGAGGCGCACGGTGACGCCGAGCGCCTCCAGCTCCGCGGCCTGCTCTCTCGCGCGCGCGTCGTCGCCGTCGTTGACGACCGTGACGACCGCGCCGCGCGCGTGCAGCACCTTGGCCGCCGGAACGCCCGAGACACCGAGTCCGGCGACGGTGACGTGCTTGCCCTGGAATTCGGAAGGCACCGAGGAGGTCACTTGTCCGCTGCCCATCCCGCGTAGAAGAGGCCCAGTCCGACGATCACACAGATGCCCTGGATGATCCAGAAGCGGACCACCACCAGGACCTCGGACCAGCCCTTGAGTTCGAAGTGGTGCTGGAGTGGCGCCATCCGGAAGACGCGCTTCCCGGTGAGCCGGAAGGAGCCGACCTGGATGACGACCGACATGGTGATGAGGACGAACAGGCCGCCCATGATGGCCACCAGCAGCTCGGTGCGGGAGAGGATGGCCAGGCCGGTGAGGACACCGCCGAGGGCGAGCGAACCGGTGTCGCCCATGAAGATCTTGGCCGGCGAGGTGTTCCACCACAGGAAGCCCAGGCAGGCGCCCATCAGCGCGGAGGCGACCACCGCGAGGTCCAGCGGGTCGCGCACCTCGTAGCAGGCACCCGGGTTGGTCAGCGTCGTCGCGTTGGCGCAGGACTCCTGGAACTGCCAGACGCCGATGAACGTGTAGGCGCCGAAGACGAGCACGGAGGCGCCGGTGGCGAGGCCGTCCAGACCGTCCGTGAGGTTCACGCCGTTGGACATCGCCAGGATCATGAACAGTGCCCAGACGACGAACAGCACCGGGCCGATGCTCCAGCCGAAGTCGGTGATGAACGACAGCTTCGTGGACGCCGGGGTGTTGCCGCGCGCGTCCGCGAACATCAGCGACAGCACCGCGAAGCCGATGCCGACGATGAGCTGGCCGGCCATCTTGGCCTTGGCCCGCAGGCCCAGGGACCGCCGCTTGACGATCTTGATGTAGTCGTCCAGGAAGCCGACCAGGCCCATGCCGAACATCAGGCCGAGGACCAGCAGTCCGGAGTAGGTGGGGGGGTATCCGGTGATGAGCTTGCTCAGGAAGTACGCGGCGATGGTCGCCAGGATGAAGGCGATACCGCCCATGGTCGGCGTACCGCGCTTGCTGGCGTGCTCGCGCGGGCCGTCGTCACGGATGTACTGGCCGTAGCCCTTCCGGGCGAGGAGCTTGATCAGCAGCGGGGTGCCGACCAGCGTCAGGAAGAGGCCAATGACTCCCGAGAACAGGATCTGCTTCATCATCGGGCGGCAACCTCACCCTCGGCACCGCTCTCGAGCAGCGCCTGGGCGACGCCCTCGAGCCCCACCGAACGGGACGCCTTCACGAGCACGACGTCCCCCGGGCGCAACTCGCTGCGCAACAGGTCGACCGCCGCCTGTGCGTCGGACACGTGCACCGACTCCTCACCCCACGAACCCTCGTTATATGCGCCCAGTTGCAGCCAGGAGGCCTCAATCCCCCCGACAGCGACGAGCTTGCTGACGTTGAGCCGGACGGCGAGCCGTCCGACGGCGTCGTGCTCGGCGAGCGCCTCGTCCCCCAGCTCGGCCATCTTGCCGAGCACCGCCCACGTACGGCGCCCCTTGCCCATGGCCGCGAGCGCCCGGAGGGCGGCCCGCGTGGACTCGGGGTTGGCGTTGTAGGCATCGTTGACGATGGTCACGCCGTCCGGGCGCTCGGTGACCTCCATGCGCCAGCGGGAGAGGGAGCCCGCCTCGGAGAGCGCGGTGGCGATCTCAGCTGCGGACATGCCCAGCTCATGGGCGACGGCGGCCGCGGCGAGCGCGTTCGACACGTGATGCTCACCGTACAGGCGCATGGTCACATCGCTTGCACCGGAGGGTGTGTGAAGCCTGAAGGCGGGCTGTCCGCTGTCCGTGAGTCGCACGTTCTCGGCGCGTACGTCCGCTTCGGCCGACTCTCCGAAAAGGACCACCTTCGCCTTGGTACGGGAGGCCATGGCCCGCACCAGCGGGTCGTCGGCGTTGAGGATCGCCGCGCCGTCCTCCGGAAGCGCCTCCACGAGTTCGCCCTTGGCCCGGGCGATCTGCTCGCGGCCGCCGAACTCGCCGATGTGGGCGGTGCCCACGTTGAGCACCAGTCCGATCCGCGGCGGGGTGAGGCCGGCCAGATAGCGGATGTGCCCGACGCCGCGGGCGCCCATCTCCAGTACGAGGAAACGGGTTTCGGCGGTGGCGCTGAGCGCGGTCAGGGGCAGCCCGATCTCGTTGTTCAGCGAGCCGGGCGTGAACACGGTCGGCGCCTTGCGGCGCAGCACCTGCGCGATGAGGTCCTTGGTGCTGGTCTTGCCGGCGGAGCCGGTCAGCGCCACGAGGGTCGCGCCGAGGCTCCGTACGACGTGGCGGGCGAGGGCGCCGAGGGCGGCCTGGACGTCCTCGACCACGATCGCGGGCACCCCGACGGGCCGGGACGCCAGGACGGCCGCGGCCCCGGCCTCGACGACCGCCCCCGCGTAGTCGTGGCCGTCGGCGCGCTCGCCGACGAAGGCGACGAAGAGGCTGCCCGGCACCACCTCCCGGGAGTCCCGGACGACCGGCCCGGTGACCTGGACGGACGGATCCGGTATGTCGTGCGTCTGCCCGCCGACGACTTCGGCGATCTCGGCGAGGGAGAGGGCGATCACAAGTTCATCCCTGGGTCTTCTGGATAGCTTCGCGAAGCACCTGGCGGTCGTCGAAGGGACGGACCACGCCGGCGATGTCCTGGCCCTGCTCGTGCCCCTTGCCCGCGACCAGCACGGTGTCCCCGGCGTGCGCCCGGGCGACGGTGGCGGCGATCGCGGCGGCCCGGTCCTCGAACAGCAGCACCTCGCCGCGCTCGTAGGAGGGCACGGAGGCCGCGCCCTGGAGCATGGTCGCGAGGATCGCCAGCGGGTCCTCGGAGCGGGGGTTGTCGGAGGTCAGCACGGCCGTGTCGGCGAGCCGGGCCGCGGCGGCGCCCATCGGGCCGCGCTTGGTGCGGTCGCGGTCGCCGCCGCAGCCGAGGACGACGTGCAGACGGCCCTTGGTGACCTTGCGCAGCGCCCTGAGCACCGACTCGACCGCGTCGGTCTTGTGGGCGTAGTCCACGACCGCGAGATAGGGCTGCCCGGCGTCCACGCGCTCCAGGCGGCCGGGCACCCCCGGTACGGCGGCGATGCCGTCGGCGGCGGCCTGCGGGTCGAGGCCGGCCACCGCGAGGGCGACGATGGCGGCGAGGGTGTTCGCCACGTTGAACGGGCCCGGCAGCGGCGACCTGGCCTGGATCCGCTCGCCCTGCGGGCCGAGCACGGTGAACGTCGAGTACATGGGCCCGACCTGGACGTCCTCGGCGCGCCAGTCGGCGTCCGGGTGGCCCTCGGCGGAGAAGGTGACGACCGGGACGGTCGCCTCCCGCGCGAGCCGGCGGCCGTAGTCGTCGTCGGAGTTGACGACGCCGAGCCTGCTGCGCTCCGGCGTGAAGAGCTGCGCCTTGGCCCGGAAGTAGTCCTCCATGTCGGAGTGGAACTCCATGTGCTCCGGGCTGAGGTTGGTGAAGACGGCGATGTCGAAGACGCAGCCGTCGACCCGGCCGAGGACCAGGGCGTGGCTGGAGACCTCCATGGCCACGGCCTCGACCCCGCGTTCGCGCATGACGGCGAACAGGGCCTGCAGATCGGTGGCTTCGGGAGTGGTGCGCTCGGACTTGATGCGCTCCTCGCCGACGCGCATCTCCACGGTGCCGATCAGGCCGGTGGTGCGGGTGGTCTTCAGCCCGCCCTCGACCAGGTAGGCGGTGGTGGTCTTGCCCGAGGTGCCGGTGATGCCGATCTGGAGCAGGTCGCGGCCCGGGTCGCCGTAGATCGTGGTCGCCAGCGCGCCCATTCGCGCGCGCGGGTCGTCGACGACCAGGACCGGCAGGCCGGTCGCGGCGGCGCGTTCGGCGCCCGCCGGGTCGGTCAGCACGGCGGCGGCGCCGAGGCCGGCGGCCTGGGTGACGAAGTCGGCGCCGTGCAGGCGGGCGCCCGGGAGGGCGGCGTACAGGTCACCGGGGCGGACCGCGCGCGAGTCGTGGGTGATGCCCGTGACCTCCGCGGCGCCCTCGGCGGTGGCACCCAGCTGATCGGCCAGTTGCGCGAGGGATGTGGCGCAGACCTGAACCGGTCGCGGCGGTCCCGGATATGTCACGGAAGCGCCCTTCTGGGTGATGGGGGACTGATCAGCGTGTGGCACGGCGGTGAGCGTACCGGGCGCACCGGCTCCGGAGCGAAGCGAGGGCTCCTGGGAGCTCTGGTTCCCGGGGTCGGGAGTGATCGTTGTCACGAGTGGTTCCTGGTCTTTCCGAGGTGCTGATCAGGGCTTGTAGTCGACGGGCAGGTTCGCGGCGTTCGCACCGGTCGGCGGCACCTGCAGCGTCTTCAGGGCGAACTCCATCACCTGCTTGTAGACGGGGCCGCAGATCTGGCCGCCGAAGTAGTTGCCGGAGGTGGCGTTCTGGACGGCGCAGTACACGGTGATCCGCGGTTTGTCCGCCGGAGCGAATCCGGCGAACGACGAGGTGTATCCGCGATACCTGCCGGTGGCCGGATCCACTCGGTTCGCCGTGCCGGTCTTGCCCGCCACCCGGTACCCGGGAATGCGGGCCTTGATGCCCGTGCCCTGTTCGTCGTCCACCACGGACTCCAGCATCTGGGCGACGGACTTGGCGGTCTTCGTGCTGATCACGCGGGTCTTGCCGGGCTGGGGAGCCGGCGTGAAGCGACCGTCGGCGCCCCGGGTGCCGCGCACCAGGGTCGGCTCGACACGGACACCGCCGTTGGCGATCGTCGAGTACACGGAAGCGGCCTGCATGGCGCTCAGGGAGAAGCCCTGGCCGAAAGGAATCGTGTACTGCTGCGAGGTCGACCAGTCGCCGGGCGCGGCGAGGATGCCCTTGGTCTCGCCGGGGAAGCCGAGGCCGGTGGGCCGCCCGATACCGAATCCGCGCAGGTAGGAGTAGAGGACCTTGTTCGCAGCGGCCTGGGACTTGCCGAGCTGGCCGGTGGCGAGGATCGTGCCGATGTTGCTGGACTTGGCGAGCACGCCGTTGAGGGTGAGGTACCAGGTCTTGTGGTCGACGTCGTCCTGGAACAGCCGGTCGCCCCGGTGCAGCCGGTTGGGGACGACGACATGGGTGAGCGGGGTGGCCGCGTTCTCCTCCAGCACGGCCGCCATGGACATCACCTTGGCGGTGGAGCCGGGCTCGAAGGCGTCCTGGACGGCCGCGTTGCCCATGGCCTCCGCGTTGGCCTTCGTCAGGTCGTTCGGGTCGAAGCCGGGCGAGTTGGCCATGGCCAGGATCTGACCGCTGCGGGTGTCCTGGACGATGACGTAGCCGCGGTCCGCCCTGGACTTCTTCACCTGCTCGGAGATGGCGTTCTGGGCGGCCCACTGGATGTCGCGGTCGATGGTGAGTTCGACGTCGCTGCCGGGTACGGCGGGGGTCTCGGTCGAGCCCGCCGTGGGCACCTCACGGCCGCCGGACTGGGCGTAGCGGATCTTGCCGTCCTTGCCGGAGAGCTGCTTGTTCAGCTCCTGCTCGATGCCGCCGCCGCCCCTGCCGTCGGCGTTGACCCAGCCCAGTATCCCGGCGGCGAGGTCGCCGTTGGGGTACACGCGCTGGCTGCTGGGGTCCGCGAAGACGCCGGCGAGCACGTTCGGCGTCCTGCCGTCGGAGCCGGCCTTCTTGGTGAGGGCGGCCTTCAGGTCCTTGATCTGCTTCCAGACCTGCGGGGTCCGGCGCACGGCCAGCCGGGCGTAGCGGGACAGCTTGTTCTTGGGCCGCAGCTTGTGGACGATCGCGTCCTGGTCCTGGCCGAGGATCGGCGCGAGCAGCGCGGCGGCCTGCTCGGGCCCGTCGTCGATCTTCAGCTGCTTGCGGGCGAACATCGTGGGGTCGGCGGTGATGTCGTACGCGTCCTCGCTGATGGCGAGGGCCACGCCGTTGCGGTCGGTGATCCCGCCGCGGTCGGCGGCCAGGGTGTGCACGACGTAGCGGTTCTGCTCGGCCTTGGCGGCGTACGCGTGCGCCTCGACGGCCTGGACCTGGAGCAGCCGTACGACGAAGGCGCTCATCACCAGGGTGAGGGCGAGGCCGACCATGCGCAGCCGGGGCCTGGGCCGGCCGAGCCGCAGCGGCGGCGGGGGCATGGGGCGGGTCCCGCCCGGCCTGCGGGCCGGGCGGGCGCCGGGTCCGGGCTGGCGCCGGACCGAGCTCCGCGCCGGTCGGGGGCCGCCCCGGTCCGGACGGGGCCGGGGAGTCGGGGAAGGCTTCGCGGGGCCGGGCACACGGCGGCGCGGCGGTTCCCTGTCGGACACTTCCGTCACCTGCCGGAGGTCGGTGTGGGGGCGGGCTGGAGGGTGGAGAGCGGCGCCACCGCCGCTGCCGGGGTAGTGGTCGCCGGGGCGGGGGCCGCGGGAGCCGGCGTCGGACTGGAGGTGGGCGCCGGGGCGCCGGGGGTCCGCGCCGGCGAGGAGGGCGGACCGGCGGACGGGGTGGCGGTCTGCGTCCCGGCCGGGCCGTCGAGGGCGACCGGCTCGGGGCTCGCGGCGCCGGGCACGCCCTTGACCCTTCCGCCGGGGTCGAGGAAGGCCGGGTCGCCGCCGGGGACCATCCCGAGGTCGCGGGCGCGGCGCTGGAGGGCGTCGGGGGACGAGTAGCCGTCGATGTCCCGCTGGAGCGCCTGTTCCTCGTCGGTGAGGCTCTTCGTCTGCTTGCGCAGGGCGTCGAGCCGGAAGGAGCCCTCGCTGAGCGCGGAGTTCAGCACCAGCAGCCCGATGAGGCCGCCGCCCAGCAGCAGGACGACGAGCAGGACGAACGGGGCGCGGGCCGCGCGGGCGCGGCCCGCCGGGAGGAGCCCGGCGAGCCGGGCGGCCCGCCCTCTCAGTTCGGGTTTCCTACTCACTGGGCCTCCGGTGGCTCCGGCACGCCGACGGGTGGCTCCGGAAGCCCGGCCGGCCCCTCCCGCTCACTCGGCGTCCTCCCTGATGCGTTCGGCACCGCGCAGCCGGGCCGGGGCGGCCCGGCGGTTCTCGGCGATCTCTTCCTCGGTGGGAAGTTCGGCACCGCGCGTGAGCAGCTTGAGCCGCGGCTGGTAGCGCTCGGGCACGACGGGCAGCCCGGGCGGCGCGGTGGTGGCGGCACCGGCCGCGAACACCTGCTTCACCAGCCGGTCCTCCAGCGAGTGGTACGACAGCACGGCGACGCGCCCGCCGACGGCGACGGCCCCGACCGCCGCCGGGATGGCCCGCTCCAGGACGGACAGCTCGCCGTTGACCTCGATGCGCAGGGCCTGGAAGGTGCGCTTGGCCGGGTTGCCGCCGGTGCGCTTGGCGGCCTGCGGCAGCGCGTCGCGGATCAGCTCGACGAGCCGCGCGCTGGTGCCGAACGGCTCCTTCTCGCGTTCCCGGACGATCGCCGAGACGATCCGCTTGGCCTGCTTCTCCTCGCCGTAGGCGCGCAGGATCCGCACCAGTTCACCCGCCGGGTAGGTGTTGAGCACCTCGGCTGCGCTGATGCCGGTCGTCTGGTCCATGCGCATGTCGAGCGGGGCGTCCTGGGCGTAGGCGAAGCCGCGGTCGGCCTCGTCGAGCTGCATGGAGGACACGCCGAGGTCGAACAGGACGCCCTGCACGCGCGCGATGCCGAGCCGGTCAAGGACCTCGGGAAGCTCGTCGTACACCGCGTGCACCAGGGTGGCCCGGTCCCCGTAGGGCGCCAGCCGCTCACCCGACAGGCGCAGCGCCTCCTTGTCCCGGTCGAGGCCGATCAGCCGCGCCTGGGGGAACCTGCTCAGCAGCGCCTCGCTGTGGCCGCCGAGGCCGAGAGTGCAGTCGACGACCACCGCTCCCGGCCGCTCCAGGGCGGGTGCCAGCAGGTCCAGGCACCGCTGGAGCATCACCGGGACATGTCGACTCTCGCTCAAGGGGGCCTCTCGTTTCCGGCGGGCCGTACGCACCGCCGGGTCCCCGCCCGCTCCGTGAAGGGGAGGCCCGCCGGCGCCGGAAGCGTCGGCCGGCCGGGAGCGGGAGGAGGCCGAGCCGTACGTACGCGCCGCGCACGTGGGGAGACGGTCCGGGTGAGGGCCGGGGTCTCCGGGGGATTCACCAGCAGGGAGAGCCGCGCCTCCCGCTTCGCGTCACTTTAGTCCACCGTGTCGCGCGGTCAATCAACCGGCCTGCGCGTCGCCCGACCGGGCATGAATGCCGTTCGCGCTGCGTGTGGGGTCGCTCACAACAAGCCACAATGGCGTTCTTTGTCCGCTCTGCACAGCAGGACCGGCGCGGGTATGACCAGTACGGTCTTGGGTATGACGACTTCTGCAGCAGCTCAGACCGGGGCCGATGGGACCATAGCGGGTGACGGCACCGTCACCGACCGCCTCTTCGAGGCCAACGAGCGGTACGCCGCCCAGTTCGAAGACCCCGGGATGGACGCCCGGCCCGTCCTGCGCGTCGCGGTCGTGGCCTGCATGGACGCCCGACTCGACCTGCACAAGGCCCTCGGCCTGCAGCTCGGCGACTGTCACACCATCCGCAACGCGGGCGGCGTCGTCACCGACGACGTGATCCGGTCCCTCACCATCAGCCAGCGGGCGCTCGGCACCCGCAGCGTGGTGCTGATCCACCACACCGGGTGCGGCATGGAGGCCATCACCGAGGACTTCCGGCACGACCTGGAGCTGGAGGTCGGCCAGCGTCCCGCGTGGGCGGTGGAGGCGTTCCGGGACGTCGACCAGGACGTCCGGCAGTCGATGCAGCGCGTGCGCACCTCGCCGTTCCTGCTGCACACCGAGGACGTGCGCGGTTTCGTGTTCGACGTCAGGACCGGCCGCCTGCGCGAGATCGACCCCGCCTGACGACGCCGCACCGGCCCGTCACGGGCACCCCCGCGTCACGCGGGGGTGTTCCGTCGCACGTGAACACGGCGGCCGAAAGAGCCGTAGGACGGACAGAGTGCGGGCAGTTGTCCACAGGCGAGTGACACGAATCGGTAACGGCGGCAAGAATGCGGGGTGTGGCGTCGCCCGGAACCTCTTCCGGTGCGGTGTCCGTGTTTTCGGGGTGGGCCGGTTTCGCAGCGCAGAGCGTCGGCCCGAGTAAGAACGGGCCGAGGAGGGCCGGGTGACGACCTTTGACGATCGAGCGAGCCTCACTGATCTGACCGCCACTGTGGAGCGTGTCCGCAGTTCGGTGGAGGGTGTGATCGAGGGCAAGCCCGAGGTCGTACGGCTTTCGCTGACCGTACTGCTCGCCGAGGGACACCTGTTGATCGAGGATGTCCCCGGCGTGGGCAAGACCATGCTGGCCAAGGCACTGGCGCGGTCCATCGACTGCTCGGTGCGGCGCGTGCAGTTCACGCCCGACCTGCTGCCCTCGGACATCACGGGCGTGTCCATCTGGGACCAGCAGCGCCGGGACTTCGAGTTCAAGCCGGGCGCCATCTTCGCGCAGATCGTGATCGGCGACGAGATCAACCGCGCCTCACCGAAGACCCAGTCGGCCCTGCTGGAGTCCATGGAGGAACGGCAGGTCACCATCGACGGGCAGAGCTACGAACTGCCCAGCCCGTTCATGGTGGTGGCCACCCAGAACCCGGTCGAGATGGAGGGCACCTACCCGCTGCCCGAGGCCCAGCGCGACCGCTTCATGGCACGGGTGTCCGTGGGCTACCCCAGCGTCGAGGCCGAGCTGCAGATGCTCGACGTGCACGGCGGGGTGAGCCCGCTGGAGGACCTGCAGCCGGTGGCGCACGCGCACGAGATCGTGAAGCTGATCGAGGCCGTGCGCGGGGTGCACGTCTCCGAGGCGGTGCGCCGCTACGCGGTGGAGCTGGTCGCGGCCACGCGCGCCCACCCCGACCTCAGACTCGGCGCGTCCCCGCGCGCGACCCTGCATCTGCTGCGCGCCGCCAAGGCGTCCGCCGCCCTCGACGGCCGGGACTACGCGCTGCCGGACGACGTGCAGGAGCTGGCCGTCGCGGTCCTCGCCCACCGGCTGCTGCCCACGGCCCAGGCCCAGCTCAACCGGCGTACGGCCGAACAGGTGGTGCTGGAGATCCTGCAGCACACCGCCGTCCCCGCGTCGCCGCAGCGGCACGGCGGCTTCGGCTCGCTGGGCCGGACCCTGCCCGCCTACCCCCAGCAGCCCCCTCGGGGTCTTTGATGAGCGCCGGGGGGACGGGGCGGGTGGAGGCCGACCGCGGCGACGCGGGCGGCGTCCGTACCGCCCTGGCGGGGCTCACCACGCGCGGGCGGTCCTTCCTCGCGGCCGGGATCGCCGCAGCGGTCTGCGCCTACGTCCTGGGGCAGAGCGATCTGCTGCGCGTCGGCCTGCTGCTCGCGGTGCTGCCCCTGCTCTGCGCGGCCGTGCTGTACCGCACCCGCCACCGGGTGACCGGCAGCCGCCGGCTCTCCCCCGCGCGCGTGCCCGCCGCGGGCGAGGCGCGCGTGCACCTGCGGATGGACAACGTCTCCCGGCTGCCCACCGGCCTGCTGATGCTCCAGGACCGGGTGCCCTACGTCCTCGGGCCCCGGCCCCGCTTCGTGCTGGACCGGGTGGAGCCGGGCGGGCGCCGTGAGGTGTCGTACCGGGTCCGTTCGGACCTGCGCGGCCGCTATCCGCTGGGCCCGCTGCAGCTTCGCCTGACCGACCCGTTCGGGATGTGCGAGCTGACGCAGTCCTTCTCGGCGTACGACACGCTGACCGTCATACCGCGCACGGAACCGCTGACACCGGTCCGGTTCAGCGGCTCGGCCAAGGGCTACGGCGACGGACGGCAGCGGTCACTGGCCCTGGCCGGCGAGGACGACGTGATCCCCCGCGGCTACCGGCACGGCGACGACCTGCGCCGGGTGCACTGGCGTTCCACCGCGCGCCACGGCGAGCTGATGGTGCGCCGTGAGGAGCAGCCGCGGCGCTCGCGCTGCACGGTGCTGCTGGACACCCGGGCCGTCGGCTACGAGGGCGCGGGTCCCGACTCGGCCTTCGAGTGGGCCGTCTCCGCCGCCGCGTCGGTCCTGACGCACCTGCTGGAACAGGGCTTCTCGGTCCGGCTGCTGACGGACGGCGGCACCTCGGTGCCCGGCGAGGGAGCCGACGGGCTCGCGGGCAGCGGCCCGGACGCGGCCGGGCTGATGATGGACACCCTCGCGGTGATCGACCACTCCGGCGACACCGGCCTGTCCCGGGCGTACGACGCGCTGCGCGGCGGGAACGAGGGGCTGCTGGTGGCGTTCCTGGGCGACCTGGACGAGGGGCAGGCCGCGGTGGTCGCCAGGATGCGCCAGCGCAGCGGCGGGGCGCTGGCCTTCGTGCTGGACCCGGACGCGTGGACGCGGGGGACGGCCGGTGGGCCCGCGCCCGGCAGCCGGCGCGGGGAGCGGCTGCGCCTGCTGCGCGAGGCGGGCTGGACGGCGCTGGACGTACCGCGCGGAGCGGCGCTGAACGAGCTGTGGCGGCAGGCGGACCGGGAGCGCTCGGGCCTGACCGGCGTCGCCGGGGAGGCACCGTGATGAGCGGGCAGGCCCGGCTGGCCCTGTGCGCGGCCGCGGCCACGCTGATGACGGCGTGCGCGCTGCTGCCCCTGGTCGACCAGCCGACGTGGCTGTTCACGACGATTCTGCTGGTCGGGGTGCAGACCGGGGTGGGCGCGGCGGCCCGGCGGGTGCCGCTGGCCCGGCCGCTGACCGTGGCGGCGCAGGCCCTGGTCACGCTGATGCTGCTGACCCTGGTCTTCGCCCGGCGGCAGGCGGTCGGCGGGCTGGTTCCCGGCCCGGACGCGCTCCGGTACTACGGCGACCTGCTCCAGCAGGGCTCGGACGACGTCAGCCGGTACGCCATACCGGCTCCCCTCACCGGCGGCATCGGGCTGATGCTGATCGGCGGGGTCCTGGTGATCGGTCTGCTGGTCGACACCGTGGCGGTGACCTTCCGCAGCGCGGCGCCCGCCGGGCTGCCCCTGCTCGCGCTGTACTCGGTGGCGGCCGGGCTGTCCGACAGCGGCACCGACTGGCTGTTCTTCCTGGTCGCGGCGGCCGGCTATCTGATGCTGCTGCTGGCCGAGAGCCGGGACCGGCTGGCCCGGTGGGGCCGCGTCTTCGGCACCTCCCGCGACCCCGGCGGTCCGCAGGACGGGGCGGTGGCCCCGTTGCGTGCCGGGCGCCGGCTCGGCGCGGTGGCGCTCGGTGTCGCCGTGCTGGTGCCGGCCATTCCCCTGTTCTCGATCCAGGGCGGGCTGCTGGACGCCGCGGGGACGGGCGTCGGCACGGGCAACGGCAGGGGCGGCACGATCTCCGCGGTCAACCCGCTGGTGTCGCTGCGCGACAGCCTGAACGTGGAGAACGACCGCCAGGTGCTGTCGCTGCGGACCACGGCCGGCGACCTGTCGGACATGTACCTGCGGATCGTGTCGCTGGACGACTTCGACGGCACGACCTGGAAGCCGTCGCAGCGGCACGTCGTCGCGCTGCCGGACGTCCTCCCGCCCCCCGCCGGACTGGACCCGGACGTCGAGCGCCGCACGGTGCGCACCAGGATCACCGCGGCGGACTGGTACGCCCAGGACTGGCTGCCGATGCCGTACCCGCCGAGCAGGGTGAGCGTCAGCGGCAACTGGCGGTACGAGCCCGTCGGCATGACCCTCGTCGGCGACCACGGCCAGGACACGCGCGGCGAGGTGTACGAGGTACGCAGCCTCGACGTGCAGCCGACCGCCGCGGAGCTGGCCGCCGCCCCGCGGGCGCCCGCGGCACTGCGGCGCGAGTACACCAAGGTGCCGGCCCGGCTGCCGGAGGCGGTGGCCAGGACCGCCGAGGAGGTCACCGCGGGCTCCTCCAGCCGCTACGACGCGGCGGTGAGGCTCCAGGACTGGTTCGCGGTGAACGGCGGCTTCCGGTACGACACCGAGGTGGAGGTCGGCCAGGGCCCGGACGCGATAGCGAACTTCCTGCGCAAGAAGCAGGGCTTCTGCGTCCACTTCTCCTTCGCGATGGCCGCGATGGCCCGCACGCTGGGCATCCCGGCCCGGGTCGCGGTGGGCTTCGCCCCCGGCACCCCGCAGGCGGACGGCTCGGTCTCGGTGTCCCTGAAGGACGCGCACGCCTGGCCCGAGCTGTACTTCGAGGGTGTGGGCTGGACCCGCTTCGAGCCGACCCCGACCCGGGGCACGGTGCCCTCGTACACCCAGTCGAACACGCCGGGCACGTCGGAGCCGGACGAGGCCGTGCCCTCGCGCGGGGCGTCCGAGGCGCCCTCGGCGGCCGCGTCACCGAGCGAGAGCTGCTCGGCGCAGTTGCGCCGGCTCGACGCGTGCGACAGCCCGGCCGCCGCGGTCGCCCGTCCGGGCGGCGGCGGCAGCGGCTGGGACCTGCTGTGGCCCGGGCTGGCCGGGCTCGGTGTGCTCGCCGTGCTCGCGGTGCCGTTCCTGCCCCTGCTGTGGCGGACCCGGCTGCGGGCCGTCCGGCTGGGCGGACACGCGCGGACGGCGGAGGGCGCCGCCACCCACGCGCTGCCGGCCTGGCAGGAGCTGACGGACAGCGCCTGGGACATCGGCATCCTCCCGGACGAGTCGCTGACCCCGCGCAACGCGGCGGCCAGGTTCGTGCGGCTGGGCCGCCTCGACGCGGACACCGCGGCAGCGGTGAAGCGGGTGGCGGACGCGGTGGAGCAGGTGCTGTACGCGCCCCGGCCGCGACCGGTGGCCGGCATCGCGGACGATGTGCGGCGGGTGGTCGGCGCCCTGCACGGAGGCGTACGCCGGCGGACGAGGCTGCGGGCGCGGTTCGCGCCGCGTTCGGCGGCGCGGGTGCTGTGGGCGGCGTCGGACCGGTGGGCGGCGTTCCGCGATCGCGTGGCCGCGGCCCGGCCGTCGTGGCGCCGGCCCTCGGGCCGGCGGGGCTGAGGCCGCGTGCCCGGCCCGGCCGCCCGCCGGGCCGGGCACGCGTGAGGGGTGACCACCGGGCTGGTGGTCACCCCTCACGGATGTCGGTGGTCACCCCTCACGGATGTCCGTGCCGTTCGCGCCGTGCGGACCCGCGCGGGTCCGCGCGGTCGAGGCGACGGACGCCGAGGCCCGGGCGCCCGGGGCCTCGCGTTCGGATCGGGCCGGATCCGAACGTGAGCGGTCTCCGGTGCCGTGCGTCGCGAGGCCCGGGTGGGCGTCACGACGGAGCCATGGCAACCGGCGACGGCGCGCTCGGGCCCGGCGTGGCCCCCAGGAGCCCGGCACGATCCGAACAGGAGTCCCTGGTGACCCTGCTGCTCGTCAGAGGCTCTAGTGGCCCTGCTGCTCGTCAGAGGCTCTAGTGGCCCTGCTGCTCGTCGCGGCGGCGCTGCCAGCGCTGTTCGATCCGGTCCATCACGGAGCGCTTCTGCCGTGCCTGGCGGCGTGGGGCGCCGCCGGCGGGCTGCTCGCCCGGCTTGGGGGCCTTGCGCCATCCGGTGACGGCGAGCACGGCGCAGCCCAGCATCACCAGGAAGCCCACCACGCTGACCCAGATCTCTTTCGCGACCATTCCGGCCATGAGGAGCGCGATACCCACGAGGAAGCCCACGACCGCCTGGTAGACCCGCCGCCGGGTGTACGTCCGCAGCCCACTTCCCTCAAGCGCCGACGCGAACTTGGGATCTTCGGCGTACAGCGCTCGCTCCATCTGCTCGAGCATGCGCTGCTCGTGCTCCGAGAGCGGCACGGAGTCCTCCTCATCGTGCGGTCGCGGGGGCGACCCGGGGGGTCCCTTCAGGATAGGCAGGGAATCGCCCCCGTGAAACCCGCCCCTCTACGCCAATTGGCCAACCGGAAGTCCATCCTGGCCGTCCCGGCTCGCTGAGGCTTCCATTCCCCGGCGGCCGACCCGTCATGCCGGACGACGTACCTCGATCATACGGCGCAAACCGCTCGATCGGGTGTCTTGTGGCGTACTCCATCCGCCGCCGGGCCACTGATCAGCGGCGGGGCACCGGGAGCCCTCAGGCCTCGCCGGCCGCCCGCGTCTCACCGAGCACATGGAGCTGGGTGGCGACCGAGTGGAACGCGGGCAGCTCGGCCGCCGCCGCCTCGAGCTTCAGCAGGGCGTCCAGGGCTCCCGGCTCGGTGTCCACCAGGACGCCGGGCACGAGGTCGGCGAAGACCCGTACGCCGTGCACGGCGCCGACCCGCAGACCCGCGCCCTCCACCAGCGCGGTGAGCTGCTCGGCGGTGAAGCGGCGCGGCACCGGGTCCCCGGCGCCCCAGCGGCCCTCGGGGTCCTGCAGGGCCTGCTTGGCCTCCTTGAAGTGGCCGGCCAGGGCCCGGGCGAGCACGGCACCGCCGAGGCCGGCGGCGAGCAGGCTGAGGACGCCCTCGGAGCGCAGCGCGGCCACCGCGTTGCGCACGCCCTCGGCCGGGTCGTCCACGTACTCCAGCACGCCGTGGCACAGCACCACGTCGTGGCCGGCGCGCTCGACCACGTCGAACAGGCCGTGGGCGTCGCCCTGGACCCCGCCGACCCGGTCGGCGACACCGGCCTCGGCCGCCCGGCGCTCGAGGGCGAACAGCGCGTTGGGGCTGGGGTCGACGACGGTGACCCGGTGGCCGAGGGCGGCGAGGGGCACGGCGAAGTTGCCGCTGCCGCCCCCGGTGTCGAGAACGTCCAGCGACTCCCGCCCCGTGGCCTTGATCCGGCGGTCGAGGGCGTCCTGGAGGACCTCCCACACCACGGCGGTACGGAGGGAGGAACGGGGGCGCATCGGGTCCGGCACGGCAGTTGACTCCTCGGCGCGGCACCGCCTGTTGCCCGGCGGCGCGAACGGGGTGCCTCCCCGGCCCGGATGCGGGGGGAAGGAAGGCTTCAGGCGTGTCCACCCTATTGCCTCCGCCGCCGTACCCGGTCATCGCGGCGGGCTGGGCCGTGTCCGTCTCGCAGGACGGACGGCCGAGGTCAGCCCGCGTCCGGGAGGTCGTCGCGGCCGGGTGGGCCCGACGGCTCCCCCGGGTCGTGGCGGGGCTGGGGCAGGACGGGCTGGAGCACCAGCATCCGCTCGACGATGCGGACGAACATCGCCACGTCGCGTATCAGGTCGTCGGCGTCCCGCCGGCCGGCCGCGCCCCGGATGCCCGCCTCGGCGCGGGCGCGGCGGGCGGCGCCGGAGGCGAACAGCGCACTCCACTCGGTCAGTTCGGGGGCCGTTTCGGGCAGCACCTCCCAGGCGCTGCGGATGCGGGCCCGGCGGCGTGGGGAGGTCTCGGGCCGGCCCCGGGCCGCGAGTACCGCGGCGGCGGTGCGCAGGGCGGCGAGGTGCGCGGTCGCGTAGCGCTCGTTGGGTGTCTCCAGGCGGTCGGCCTCCTCGAGTCCGGCGCGGGCCTGGGCGAGCAGGTCGAGGACGGCGGACGGGGCCGTGGCCCGGCGGAGCACGGGGTGCACGTCGCTCGCCGGGCCGGTCAGTGAGGGGGCAGGGCCGGTGGCGCGGCGCCGCTGGGCGGCTGCGGACGGTTTGGCCATGACGAACCTCCTGTCGTCTGGTGACGGCACGGATGCCGTATGTGCCCATCGTGAGGTATGGCACTGACAATCCCTTCTGACCTGCCGCTTTGCCTCGATCAGGGGTTCGGGAGTACTTTTGCACTGACCAGTCAGTTCAAAAACATGCCAGGCAAGGGGGAGGCTTGTGGACGGCGCGCATCTCACCGCCGAGGGCCTCGGACTCAAGGGGCCACGCGGGTGGGCCTTCCGGGACGTCACGCTCGACGCGGACCCCGGCTCGCTCATCGCGATCGAGGGACCGTCCGGCTCCGGCCGCACGTGCCTGCTGCTCGCGCTCACCGGACGGATGAAGCCCAATGAGGGATCGGCCGCGGTGGCCGGGTTCAGACTCCCCCGGCACATGGCCGCCGTGCGCCGGGTCGCCGCCGTGGCCAACGTGGCCGGTGTCACCGATCTGGAGCCGGCTCTGACCGTGGGGGAGCACCTGCGCGAACGGGCCCTGCTGCAGCACCGGTTCGGCGACTCCCTGCGGGACGTGCTGCGGCCCCGCCGGGACCGCGCCCACGACGCCCGGCTGCGCGTCGACGCGGCCCTGGCCGCCGCCGGACTCGATCCGGAGACGCTCCCCAAGGGTTCCCGGACTGCCGTCCGGGACCTGGAGCGGCCGGAGGAACTGCGGCTGTCGCTGGCGCTGGCCCTGCTCGGCCGGCCGCGGCTGATCGGCGTGGACGACGTCGACATGAAGCTCTCGGACACGGAGCGCGAGGAGATCTGGGACCTCCTGCGGTCCCTCACCCGCGCGGGCACGACGGTGGTGGCCGTGTGCCGCACCGCCCCCGCGGACTGCCTCACCGTGGCCACCGGCCCGGCCGGGCGGGCCGACGGCGGCAGCGGTTCCGGGCCGGGCGACGACACCACCCCGGTGACCGCCGACGAAGACGGCCCGGAACCGGACGGCGGCACCCCGGCGACCGACGACGGCCCCGAACCGGCCGACGGCACCACCCCGGCGACCGACGACGACACCGACCGGAAGGAGGCGGCGGATGCGCACGCCCAGGCTGGCCGCGCTTGAGCTGAGGCGTTTCGGACGGGGGAAGCTGCCGCGCGCCGCCCTGGTCGCGCTGCTCGTGCTGCCCCTGCTGTACGGCGCCCTGTACCTGTGGTCCTTCTGGGACCCCTACGGCCGCCTGGACCGTATCCCGGTGGCCCTGGTGAACGACGACAAGGGCGCCACGGCCGACGGGAAGAAGGTCACCGCCGGCGACGACATCGTGGCCGGGCTGCGCGACAGCCGGACCTTCGACTGGCACGAGGTGAGCGACGACGAGGCCCGCCGGGGCGTCGAGGACGGCACCTACTACCTGTCGCTGACCATGCCGGCCGACTTCAGCAGCCGGATCGCGTCCAGCGCCGGAGACTCCCCCGAGACCGGCGCGCTCCGGGTGCGCACCAACGACGCGAACAACTACATCGTCGGCCAGATCTCCAAGACCGTCTTCAACGAGGTCCGCTCGGCCGCGTCCAGCAACGCCTCCCGGGGCTTCCTGGACCGGATCTTCATCTCCTTCTCCGACATCCACGGCAAGACCGTGACGGCCGCCAGGAACGCCGACCGCCTCAAGGGCGGCATCGGCAAGGCGGAGAAGGGCTCCAGGGACCTGGCGGCGGGCCTGAAGGATGCCAAGAGCGGCAGCGGCAAGCTGGTCAAGGGGCTGAAGAAGCTCGACTCGGGCGCGGGCAGGCTGGAGGACGGTTCCCAGAAGGTCGCGGACGGCACCCAGACCCTCGCGGACAACGTCAACGGTGTCTACAAGCAGGCCGGTCCGTTCCTGAAGGACAACGAGAAGACCATCGGGGACACCGCCCGGCTGGTCGCCGACTCGGCCATGACCGTCCGGCACAACCTCGAGACCATGGTGGAGCGGGCGCCGGGCGCCGCCAGGGCAGCGCACGCCTCCTCGGCCCTGCTCGACGCGTTCTACGAGGCGCACTGCGAGAAGGCGGTGATCCCCGACCCGGTCTGCCCTGACCTGAAGAAGGCCAGGCAGGCGGCGGCCGACGTGGCCACCGTCGCCGACGACCTCAACACCCTGATCGCCGACCAGGACGGCGACCTGAAGACCATGCGGGAAAACCTCGCCACGCTCCAGAAGCAGGCCCAGGCCCTCTCCGCGCGCGCCCCGCACCTCTACGAGGACGTCGACGACGCCGTCAAGAGGATCAACGAGCTGAACGACGCCGCGGCCGAGGTCGCCGCCGGCGCCAAGAAGCTGCACGCCGGAATCGGCACCACGGGCACCGGGGCGGTGAAGCTCGACCAGGGCATCGGCACCGCCGAGTCGGGCGCCCGAACCCTCAGCGGCGGCATGTACAGGCTGGTCGACGGCTCCGGCAAGCTGGCCGGCGGGCTGCACGACGGCGCGAAGAAGATCCCCGACTACGACGAGCAGGACCGCGACCAGCGCACCGGCGTGATGGCCGACCCCGTCCAGCTCGCCTCCCACGACCTGCACAAGGCGCCCAACTACGGCACCGGATTCGCCCCTTACTTCATCCCGCTGTCCCTGTGGGTCGGCGCGATGGTGGCGTACATGCTGATCCCGCCGCTCAACCGGCGTGCCCTGGCGGCCGGTTCACCGGCCTGGCGGATCGCGCTGGCCGGCTGGCTCCCCGTCGTCGCGGTGGGCGTGCTGCAGACGGCGGCGCTGATGGCGGTGCTGCACTGGGCCATCGGGCTGCAGATGGCGAGGGCGGCCGGCACGGTCGGGTTCCTGTTCCTGGTGGCGGCGTGCTTCGCGGCGATCGTGCAGTGGCTGAACGCCCGCTTCGGCGCGGCGGGCCGGATCCTGGTGCTGGCGCTGCTGATGCTCCAGCTCACCTCGGCGGGCGGCACCTACCCCGTGCAGACCAGCCCGGGCTTCTTCAACGCCGCCCACCCGTTCCTGCCGATGAGCTACATCGTGGAGGCCCTGCGCCGGCTGATCACGGGCGGCGGGCTCGGCCCGGTCTGGCAGGCGTGCGGCGTGCTGACCCTGTTCACCGCGGGCGCCGTCGCGCTGACCGCCCTCGCGGCCCGGCGCCGCCAGGTGTGGACACTGGACCGGCTGCACCCGGAACTGAGCCTGTGATCCCCGGGGCGTCCCCCCGGACGCGGGTACCTGTGACAATCGGGGCCATGGAAAGCAGCAGCGCCACCGCCGGCGGCAGCACGCGCCGCGAGGCCACCCGGCAGAAGCTCTACGAGGCCGCCGTCACGCTCATCGCCGAGCAGGGCTTCTCCGCCACCACCGTGGACGAGATCGCCGAGCGGGCCGGCGTCGCGAAGGGCACCGTCTACTACAACTTCGCGAGCAAGTCGGTCCTCTTCGAGGAGCTGCTGCGGCACGGCGTGGGCCTGCTCACCGCCTCCCTCCGGGAGGCGGCCGAGCGGACCGCGGCGGAGGGCGGCGGCAAGGTGGACGCCCTGGACGCGATGGTCCGCGCGGGCCTGGTCTTCATCGACCGCTACCCGGCCTTCACCCAGCTCTACGTGGCCGAACTGTGGCGCACCAACCGCGCCTGGCAGTCCACCCTGATGGTGGTCCGGCAGGAGGCCGTCGCCGTCGTGGAGGGTGTGCTGCGCGAGGGCGTGGCGACCGGGGAGTTCAGCGACGAGATCGACGTCCAGCTCACCGCGGCCGCACTGGTGGGCATGGTGCTGGTGGCCGCCCTGGACTGGAAGTCGTTCCAGCCGGAGCGCTCCCTGGACGACGTCCACTCGGCCCTGTCCCGGCTGCTCCAGGGACGGGTGAGCGGGCAGGGCTGAGAGCGCGGCGGAACACGGGGAAGGCGCCGGCCCCCTTGCCGGGCCGGCGCCTTCCCACTCCCCCGTGCCCCCGTTCTTCCCGTGCTCCCCCGTGTCCCGCTTCCGCCGACGGATCGGCGGAAGGAACGGCCAGGGCGCGGGCGCCGTTCCGCCGCCCCGTGCCGGCGGTGCCGGTCCGCGCCCCCTGCCGTGCCTCCACTCTCCCGTGCCGCACGGTCGCGGCCCATCCGTGTCCGTACTCATCCGGGCGTCTGAGTACGGATACTCAGTGCCGTGTGCGGATGCCCGGGACGGCGGCCCGCCGGATGACTACCATCCCTTGCGTGTCCGTACTCCCTCTGGTCTTCACCAGCGGCTGGGCCAGCGGCATCAACGCCTACGCGGTGGTGCTGCTGCTCGGCCTGTTCGGCATGACGGGGGTGGGCGACGACGTCCCGCAGACGTTGCAGCGGCCCGAGGTGCTGATCGTGGCCGGTGTGCTGTTCGCGTGCGAGGCGGTCGCCGACAAGATCCCGTACGTCGACTCGGTGTGGGACACCGCGCACACCGTCGTGCGGCCGCTCGCGGGCGCCTGGATCGGGGCGCTGCTCGCCGGGCAGAGCGGATCGCTGCCGGACGTGGCGGCCGGGCTGCTCGGCGGTTCGACGGCGCTGGCCAGTCACGGTGTGAAGGCCGGTACCCGGATGGCGGTCAACACCTCGCCGGAGCCGCTCAGCAACTTCGTGCTGAGCATCGCCGAGGACCTGGGGGTCGCCGGCGTCGTGGCGTTCGCGATGTTCCATCCCGGGGCGGCCGCGATCATCGCGGCGGTGCTGCTGGCCGGCGGGCTGCTCGTGCTGGTGTTCCTCGTCTCCCGCATCCGGCGCTTCCTGCGGAGCCGGGCGCAGCGGCGGGAGCGGGGCCGGGCGGACCGGGTCCCCTGGCCGCCCGGCTGATCCGCTCCGGACCGCCCGTCGGCCGGCCCCTCGGTGCCGGTGGATAGAGTCACGGTCATGGCACGGATTGCGGTGATCGGCGCCGGGATGGGCGCGATGGCGGCCGCCGCCCGGCTGGCCGTCGCGGGCCACCGGGTGGCGGTGTACGAGCGTACGGAGACGTACGGCGGAGCGGTGCGCCGCTTCGAGCGGGACGGGTTCGCCTTCGACACCGGGCCGGGGCTGCTGCCGCTGCCGGCCGTGTACCGCGATCTGTTCGTCAAGACCGGCAAGGAGGCGCTGGAGGACGTCGTCGACCTGGTGCAGGTCGACCCGTCGGCGCGGCACGTCTTCGCCGACGGCACCGAGGTGGCCCTGCCGAACGCCTCCCGTGCGGGGGTGGTCGCGGCCCTGGACGAGGCGCTGGGCGCCGGCGCCGGGCAGCGCTGGGGGGATTTCCTGGTGCGGGCCCGGGAGGCGTGGGACCGCACCCGCCGGCCGCTGCTCGAGGAGCCGCTGTGGCCGAACTGGCAGGTGCTGGCCGAGCGCGACCCCTATCCGTCGGTGCCGCACAAGCGGCTGCTGCGCACCCGGCGGGCGGGCACCCTGGCCGAGATCGGCGCCTGGGAGCTGCGCGACGCGCGTCTGGCGGCCCTCCTGGAGAGCCATGTGCTCGGATACGGTCTCGATCCCCGGGCCGTTCCGGCGAGCGCGGCCGTGCTGCCGTACATGGAGCACGCCTTCGGCACCTGGTACGTGCGCGGCGGCATGCGGGAGCTGGCGCGCGCGGTGTACGAGCGGTGCCTGCGGCGCAGGGTGGAGTTCTGCTTCGGCACCGAGGTCACCGGCATTCCGGAGAAGGGCGGCCGGGCGGCGGGAGTGGAGTTCGCCGACGGGTCGGTGGCCGAGGCGGACCACGTGGTCGCGGACGTGGCTCCGGCACGGCTGCGGGCGCTGACGGAGCATCCGCTGGACGCGGACGGGGACGTGCGGGCCGACGATCCGGTCCTGCCCCGGCCCGCGCGGTTCACCGCCCTGCTGGCCCTGCGGGGCGGGCGCGAGGCCGGCGCCGTCCACCGCACGGTCGTCCACGCGCCGGACGCCGGGACGGAGCTGGACTTCCCGGCCGCGCCCGGTGGCGACCGGCCGGTGTGTCCCTCGGTGACCGTACTGCGCCCGGACGACCCCGCGCTCGTGCCGGACGGCGCGCACGAGTCCGTGGTGGTGTCCGCCGTGGTGCCGGCCGAGGCTGCCTGGGAGGACGGGGGCACGGTCCGGTGCTGCACGGACTTCCTGGTCGAGGCCGCGGGGCGCGCGGTGCCCGGGCTGCGGGAGCGCCTGCTGTGGCACGAGGTGCGCACCCCCGTGCACACGGAGGGGGAGACGGGCAGCGGGGCCGTGCCCGCGCCCGCACTCGCCGCGGGCCGGGGCCGCTACCTGCACCCGGCGAACACCACGCGCCTGCCCGGGCTGTACCGGGTGGGCGGCTGGTCCCATCCCGGCGGCGGACTGCCGCACGCGGGGATGTCGGGGGCGCTGGTGGCCGGGCTGATCGTGGAGGGGCCCGGGTTCCGCGGCTCCCAGTGACCGGGGCGGGCCGTCAGAAGCGGTACTGCTCGTCGTACCCGGCTCCGGGCTGCTGCCGTCCGTCGCCCTGGTACGGGTACGGCTGCTCCTGCGGGAGTTCGCCGCCGTAGCTGTCGTCGCTGCGCTGCTGCGGGACCCACACCCCGCCGGCCGGTGTCTCGCCGTAGCCGCCGGTGGCGTACGGGTCCTGGCCGTAACCCTGCTGACCGTAACCCTGCTGGCCGTACTGCTGCTGGCCGTAGCCCGAGTCGTAGCCGGTGCCGCCGTAGCCCTGGCTGCCGACGTAGGGGTCGGAGTAGTTGGCGTAGCCCTGCTGGCCGGCGCTGTCGTAGCCGTAGTCCTGCTGGCCGTAGCCCGAGTAGTCGTAGGCGTAGTTCTGCTCGGCGCCCTGGGTCTGGGCCGCCGCCGCGTAGGCGGTGTCGCCGTAGACGCCGTAGGAGCCGGTGTCGTCCGGGAGCGGCTCGGGCTCGTAGACGGTGGTGGTCTCGGCTGCGGACGGCTCGGCGGAGCGCATCGGGGTGAAGACGTCGTCGCGGTCGTAGTCGTCGGCGTGCGCGAAGCGCTCGTGGTCGTGCCCGGCGTCGTCGGCGCCGTCGCCCGCCTCCGGATCGGAGCCGCCCAGCACCGGGTCCTGGTGCCCGGCCCGGCCGCGGCGTCGCTTGGTGACGCCGCCGTCCGCCTCGTCCTCGGGCCGCTTGACCGCCCAGCCGGCGGCGAAGCCGCGGCGGAAGGACAGCGTGACGTAGGTCTGGCCGAGCGCGAACGCGATCGCGCCCACGCCGATGACGACGACCGAAGGCATCAGCACGCCGACAACGACGCCGAGGAAGCCGGCGAAGGCGAGCAGCCGCCAGCGCAGCCGCGCCTTGTACTGCAGCAGTACCTCACCGAGCAACCACAGTGCGACGACGCCGAACGCGATGTAGAGGACCGTCCAGCCCATGTACGCCCCTCTCCCAGTGGCCGCTACGCAGTGTGTCGTATCGCGGTGCGGCCGGTCTAGGCCTGCGGGGGGTGGTGCAGGCCCAGGTTCTCGTAGATTTCCAGGGTCGCCGTGGAGTTGTTGAGCGTGATGAAGTGCAGTCCGGGCACTCCCTCGGCCAGCAGCCGTGCGCAGAACTCCGTGGCGAACTCGATACCGATGGAGCGTACCGCCGCCGGATCGTCCTTCGCTGTGAGGATGCGCTCTTTCAGGGCGTCCGGGAACAGCGCGGTGCTGAGCTTGGGCACCCGCTCCAGCATCCTCACGCTGGTGACCGGCAGGATCTCGGGGATCACGGGCGTGTCGCAGCCCGCCGCCTCGACCCGGTCGCGCAGCCGCAGGTACGACTCCGGCTGGAAGAACATCTGTGTGATGGCGTAGTCGGCGCCCGCGCGGCACTTGTCGACGAAGTGCCGGACATCGGTGTCCCAGTCGGCGGAGCGCGGATGCATCTCGGGGAACGCGGCGACGCCCACGCAGAAGTCGCCCGACTCCTTGATGAGCCGCACGAGTTCGGCCGCGTAGGCGAGGCCCTGGGGGTGCGGGACCCACTCGCCCATCGGGTCGCCGGGCGGGTCGCCCCGCACGGCGAGCATGTTGCGGATGCCGGCGTCCGCGTACTGCCCGATGATGTTGCGCAGCTCGGCGACGGAGTGGTCGACCGCGGTGAGGTGGGCGACCGGGGTGAGCGTCGTGTCGACGACGATCTGCTGGGTCTCGCGGACCGTGGTCGTGCGGGTGGTGCCGCCGGCGCCGTAGGTGACGGACACGAAGTCCGGTGCCACCGCCTCGACCCGCCGCAGCGCGTTCCACAGGTTCCGCTCGCCCTGGGGCGTCTTCGGCGCGTAGAACTCGAACGAGTACGTCGTCTTGCCGGCGGCGAGGATGTCACGCACGGTGCGTGCGCGATCAGTCCTGGTCGATGCGGTTCCGAGGGCCATACCCGCAGGTTAGTCAGGGGTGGGCGGTACCCCAACCGGACGCCGGTCATTTGCCCGAATTGCCGCTTTCCCGTCCACCCTTTGGACAGAATTCCGGACAGAGCCCGCCCGGAGGGCAGCCCTCCGCGGCGCCGCCGGCCCGGCACGAGGGGCCCTGGCCGTGCGGTCCGGGCACGGCACTAGGGCTGCCGCAGCCGCTCGGCGAACCGCGCCGCGGCGTCACCCGGGTCGTCGGCCTCGGTGATCGCGCGGACCACGACCACCCGGCGGGCGCCCGCGTCCAGCACCTGCTCCAGGTTGCCGTGGTCGATGCCGCCGATGGCGAACCAGGGGCGGTCGGTGCCCAGGGCCGCGGTGTACCGCACCAGACCGAGGCCGGGGGCGGGCCGGCCGGGCTTGGTCGGGGTGGGCCAGCACGGGCCGGTGCAGAAGTAGTCCACGCCCCGCTGGACGGCGGCGGCCGCGGCCTCGGACTCGGTGTGCGTGGAGCGGCCGATCAGCAGGTCGCCGCCGAGGACGGCGCGGGCGGCGGGCACCGGGAGGTCGCCCTGGCCCAGATGGAGCACGTCGGCGCGGGCGGCGTGGGCGACGTCGGCCCGGTCGTTGACCGCGAGCAGCTTGCCGTGCCGGGCGCAGGCGTCGGCGAGGACCTGGAGGTGCTCCAGTTCCTCGGCGGCCTCCAGGCCCTTGTCGCGGAGCTGCACGATGTCGACACCGCCGGCCAGGACCGCGTCCAGGAACCCGGCGAGGTCGCCCTGCCGCCTGCGGGCGTCCGTGCAGAGGTACAGGCGGGCGTCGGCGAGTCGGTCGCGGGCGGTGTCGGACATGCGTGGGTCCCCCCGGGTCGGTGTCCATGGGCGTGCGGGCGGGTGGCGTACGGGCCGCGGCCGGTACGCCACCACGCGGTGCGGGTCGTTCAGAAGGCGAGCGCCTGGGCGCGCCGCTTCACCTCCGTGCCGCGATTCTCGCTCAGGGCCTGCGCGGGGGTGCCGGGCAGGGTCGGGTCGGGGGTGAAGAGCCACTCGATCATCTCTTCGACCGTGAAGCCGTCGTCCCGCAGGAGCGTCAGGGTCCCGGACAGGCCCTTGACGACCTTGTCCCCGTCGATGAAGGCGGCGGGGACGTGCAGCGCCCGGTTCTCCCCCCGGCGTACGGCGATGAGCTGTCCCTCCTTGACAAGCTGCCGCACGCGCGTCACCTCGACGTCGAGGTGCTCGGCGATGTCGGGGAGGGTGAGCCAGCCGGGGACGAGTGCATCGATCTTTGCGTCAATCTCGGTCACGGGATCTAGCCTGCCATCCGACACCGACAGTCGGAAGCCAGGCCGGTCCGCGTGGGGTGCACGCCGCTGGGACCCGTCCGGCGGGTCCGGTCCCTGGTGCCGCGGCGGGCGGGGGGGGCGGGGCGGGGCGCCCCCCCCC
>NZ_JALLIN010000058.1 GCF_023630175.1 Streptomyces cellostaticus
CCGCGGCGCCGTGCCGCTCCGCCGCGGGTTCGGAGGTGACCGGCGCGGACGGCTGGTGCACGGGCAGCCGCTCGGAGACTCCGGGGAGTCCCGGCACCTGCAGGGGGGAGGTCGCGGGCAGCGCGGCGGCCCGTGCCTCCTCGAGCGTGCCGGCCGTCTCGCGCACGACGGCGCGCACCGGTGTGACGACCCGTTCGCCGGCCTCCTCGACCGAGGTGACGGGCTGTTCGGCGACCGTGCCGCCGATGACTCCTCGCACGGCGGTGGCGGCCCGTTCGGCGACGGCCCCTTCCGTGACGGCCCCTTCCGTGACGGTTCGTTCGGTGACGGTCTCTGAGGTGACGGCCGCGGCCCTGACGGACTCTGCCGTGACGGAGCGGGCGTTCGCCTCGGTACCGGACCCGGCCGTGACGGACTTCGCCGTGCCGGACTGCGCCGTGCCGGACCCGGCCGTGACGGCACCCGCCTCGACGGCCGGCACGTCCTCGTCAACGGTCCGCGGCAGCACCGAACCCACCGGGTTGGTGGGCGTGCCCTCGGCCGCGCGGGCCTGCCCCCCGCAGAGGAAGCCGACAGCGAGCAGTCCACCGAGCAGCAGCACCAGTTGGAGCGCACGCCGCCCGGCCACGGCGCGCACTGTGCGCACTGCGGTCCCGAACGGAGCTGCTGTCAGGGTCAAGAGGCGTGGACTTCCTCGGTTCGGCAGGTGAAGGCGGCGTAGATACTCGCACGCACGGCCCGAGATCGCGCAAGCCCCCCGTTACCAATGAGTAGCCAAGTCCCTTTTCTCATGCTCCGTCAGACGGTGTCCGGTATCGGCAGTGGACGCTTCTCGATCGCGGCGGCCATCACCTCCGGGAACAGGTCGGGCGTGCAGGCGAACGCCGGTGCGCCGAGCGCCGAAAGCGCCGCCGCGTGATCCCGGTCGTACGCCGGCGCTCCTTCGTCCGACAGCGCGAGCAGGGTGACGAACTGCACCCCGGACGCCTTCATGGCGGCGACCCGCTTGAGCATCTCGTCGCGTATGCCGCCCTCGTAGAGGTCGCTGATCAGCACGACCACCGTCTCGGCGGGCCGGGTGATCCGCTCCTGGCAGTGGGCCAGGGCCCGGTTGATGTCCGTGCCGCCGCCGAGCTGGGTGCCGAAGAGCACGTCGACCGGGTCGTCCAGTTGGTCGGTGAGGTCCACGACCGCCGTGTCGAAGACGACGAGCCGGGTGTCGATCGACCGCATCGAGGCCAGCACCGCCCCGAACACGGACGCGTGGACCACGGACGCCGCCATCGAGCCCGACTGGTCGACGCAGAGGACGACCTCCTTCCTCACGGACCGTGCGGCCCGCCCGTACCCGACGAGCCGCTCCGGCACGACCGTGCGGAACTCGGGCAGGTAGTGCCTGAGGTTGGCCGCGACGGTGCGGTTCCAGTCGATGTCGTGGTGGCGAGGCCGGCTCACCCGCGCGCTGCGGTCGAGGGCACCGGTGAGGGTGGCCCGGGTCCGGGCCGCGAGCCTCTTCTCCAGGTCCTCGACCACCTTGCGCACCACCGCCCGTGCCGTCTCCCTGGTCGTCTCCGGCATGGCCTTGCCGAGCGAGAGCAGCGTGCCGACCAGATGCACGTCGGCCTCGACCGCCTCCAGCATCTCCGGCTCCAGCAGCAGGGACGCGAGCCCCAGCCGGTCGATGGCGTCGCGCTGCATGACCTGGACCACGGAGGAGGGGAAGTAGGTGCGGATGTCGCCCAGCCAGCGGGCCACGGAGGGCGCCGAGGCGCCCAGGCCCGCCGAACGGTCCCGCCCTCCCCGCGGTCTGTCGCCCTTGCCGTACAGGGCGGCGAGCGTCGCGTCCATCGCCGCGTCCCGGCCGGACAGCGCGCACCCCGTGCCGTCGGCCCGGTCGCCGCCGAGCACCAGCCGCCAGCGCCGCAGCCGCTCCGGTGCCGGGTCGGCGGATTCCGTCGGCAGGGGTTCGCCGGTCATGCGCACACTCCCGTCGGGCAGTGGTCGTCGGTCGTCGTGGTGCCGCCGCCCGGGTCCGGGCCGAGCAGCAGCCGCAGCACGGGCAGCACGGCGGCGGCGCGCGCGGCGTCCGGTTCGGCGGCGAAGCCGGGTACGGCCGCCGCCCGGGCCGTACGGGCCGGGCCCGCTCCGGGGCCACGGCGCACCAGTTCCCCGAGGGTTCTGCGCACGCCCGGCTCGTACGCCGCGAACGTGCGCCGCAGCAGCGGGAGCACGTCGGTGAAGGCGTCCGCGGGGACACCGGTCAGCCAGGCGTCGACCAGGCCGAGCAGCCGTTCGTCGTGGACCAGCAGCATGCCGCCCCCGCCCCCGGCGAAGCCCTCGATCCAGGCCGCCGCGTCGGCGGGCGGGGTGCCCGGGGAGAGCACGAGGCCCATCAGCCGGGCCGCCTCCCCGGGCTCCAGTCCGCCGTCGTCCAGCAGCAGCCGCACGGCCCGCCCGCGGACGACGCCGGACACGGTGTCCCGCGTGGCCAGGGTCCGCAGCACGGCGCGCCACCGGCCGCGCAGGTCCCCGCGCCCGGCGGCCGGGCTGCCCGCCAGGGTCTCCGCGAGCAGGCCGACGGCCGTGTGCACGGCGTCCACGTGGCCGCGCATCTCCCACGCCGCGTCCGGGTCCAGGGCGGCGCAGGCAGGGGGCAGGCCGACGAAGACCCGCTCGGCGAGGCCCGCCGCGACACCGGCCAGCGCTCCGGTGTCGGTGCCGCGCACGTCGCCGTAGCGCAGGGAACGGACGAGGGCCGGCAGGGCGTGGGCGAGGTGACCGACGTCCGTGTCGAGGGCCGCCCGGTCGGCGAGCGCCCGCATCACCGCGGGCAGTGCCGCGGGCAGCCCGGCGAGCAGGCAGTGCTCGGCGAGGGCGGTGACGTCGGCGAGGGCGCGCGCGGCGAGCGCGTCGGCCTCGGCCTTCGCCGTGGCCGCGGCGCGCACGGTCGTCCCCCACACCCCCGCCTCGGCGACCCG
Organism: Streptomyces cellostaticus; assembly: GCF_023630175.1. Taxonomy (GTDB): domain Bacteria; phylum Actinomycetota; class Actinomycetes; order Streptomycetales; family Streptomycetaceae; genus Streptomyces; species Streptomyces cellostaticus_A. The sequence goes on from NZ_JALLIN010000058.1 coordinate 2,979, forward strand.
CACCGACAGCTCCGGTTCCCAGCGCAGCCGCCAGGTCTCCCGGAAGGTGCCCGTGCTCCCCCGGGACTCGACGGGCTCGCCCCAGCCGACGCCGAGCAGCCGCAGCCGGTGCAGCAGCCTGCCGCGGCCGGCGTCGGTGTCCTTGCGCAGGTCGAGCTCCAGCTCCCGCTGCGGAGCCTCCGGCTTCAGCCGCAGCCTGCGCTGCTCCCGGGCCAGGTCGCGCTGCAGGGGCACCGCGGGTGCCGTCCGCGGCACCTCGCCCAGCAGGTCGCCGACCACCAGCCGGTCGTGCACCAGCGCCAGCGGCACGTCGGACCCGTCGCACATCACCGCGCGCACGGCGTCCGTGGTCTCGCTCAGGCCGGGCAGCGGGCGGCCGCGCATCGCCGCGAGGGCGCCGGCGAGCCGTACGGCCTCGATGACGTGCGCGGCGGACACCATCCGGTCCTCGGCGCGCAGCAGTCGCGCCACCTCGGTCAGCCAGCGCTCGACCGGCCGGTCCGGTGCCCGGAACAGATGGCCGTACCAGCCCGGCGAGTCGATGCCGGCGCCGTAGCCGCTCGATCGTGCCAGCCTGCGGTGCGTCCACGGCACCCACGTCAGGTCGGCCCTGACCTTGGGCAGGCCCTTGAGCAGTGCCCGGTCGGCGGTGACGGTGGTCCCCTCCCGCAGCGCGGGCACGTGCCACGCGCCGCACACGACGGCCACCGCGGGGCCGAACTCCCTGCGCGCGGCCCGCACCCGGAGCCGCATGTGGGCCTCCCGCACCAGGTCGCGCGGTCTGCCGCCGGCGCCGTACCGCTCCCGCAGCGCGGCCATGGCCTCCGCCAGCGCGGCGAACGGCGCGAAGGGGTCCCGGGGCCCGGCGCCCCGGTGTTCGACGACGTCCTCCCACCAGCGCTCGGGATCGTCGTGACCGGCGGTCCCGGCGAGCACCGAGAGCGGGTCGACGCGCGGATCGTCCTCCGGGCCCTGCCCGCCCCCGGCGCCGGACGGGGTCGGCGCCTCGGCGTCCCAGGCCAGCGTGTGCGCCGCCGGCAGGTCGATGAAGCGGACCGGGACACCGTGCTCCAGGGCCCAGCGGATCGCCACCCACTCGGGGCTGAACTCGGCCATGGGCCAGAACGCCGAGCGGCCGGGCTCGTCCACGGCGTGGGCGAGCAGGGCGACCGGGGGCCGCATGTCCGGGTCGGCGGCCAGCTCGACCAGCGGGTCGGCCTCGGGCGGTCCCTCGACGAGTACCACCCCGGGCCGGGCGGCCTCCAGGGCCTCGCGCACCGCGCGCGCCGAGCCGGGCCCGTGATGCCGTACGCCCAGCAGCAGCGGCCCGGAGCCGTACGCGCCGTCCCGGGCGGCGTCGCTCACGCGCTCACCTCCCGGCAGGCCCGGTAGAAGTCCTTCCAGCCGTCGCGCTCGCGCACGACCGTCTCCAGGTACTCCTGCCAGATCACCCGGTCGGCCGCCGGGTCGCGGACGACGGCGCCGAGGATGCCGGCGGCGACATCGCCCGCGCGCAGCACGCCGTCACCGAAGTGGGCCGCCAGGGCCAGGCCGCTGGTCACGACGGAGATGGCCTCGGCCGTGGACAGCGTGCCGCTCGGCGACTTCAGCTTCGTGCGGCCGTCGGCGGTCACGCCGTCGCGCAGCTCGCGGAAGACGGTCACCACCCGGCGGATCTCGTCGATGCCGTCGGGCGCGGCGGGCAGGTCGAGGGAGCGGCCGATCTGCTCCACCCGCCGGGTGACGATGTCGACCTCGGCGTCGGGGCTCTCCGGGAGCGGCAGCACCACGGTGTTGAAGCGGCGGCGCAGGGCGCTGGAGAGGTCGTTGACGCCGCGGTCGCGGTCGTTGGCGGTGGCGATGAGGTTGAAGCCGCGGACCGCCTGCACCTCCTGTCCCAGCTCCGGGACCGGCAGCGTCTTCTCGGACAGGATCGTGATCAGGGTGTCCTGGACGTCGGCCGGGACACGGGTCAGCTCCTCCACCCGGGCCGTCATGCCCTCGGCCATGGCCCGCATGACGGGGCTGGGCACGAGGGCGTCCCGGCTGGGGCCGTGGGCGAGGAGCCGCGCGTAGTTCCAGCCGTAGCGGATCGCCTCCTCGGGCGTGCCCGCCGTGCCCTGCACCAGCAGGGTCGAGTCGCCGCTCACGGCGGCCGCCAGGTGCTCCGACACCCAGGTCTTGGCCGTGCCGGGCACCCCGAGCAGGAGCAGGGCGCGGTCGGTGGCGAGGGTGGTGACGGCGACCTCGACGATACGGCGCGGGCCCACGTACTTCGGCGTGATCACGGTGCCGTCCGGCAGGACGCCGCCGAGCAGGTAGGTCGCCACCGCCCACGGCGACAGTCTCCAGCGGGCCGGGCGCGGGCGGTCGTCCTGGGCGGCGAGCGCGGCGAGTTCGGCGGCGAAGGCGTGCTCGGCGTGCGGCCGCAAGGCCTGCGCGTCCTGTTCCACGCTCGCGTCGACGGACATCCGTTCCACGGACACAGACATGGCTGAGGCCCCCTCCAGCTCGGCCGGTTCGGATCTGGGTCCCACCGTGCACCACCCCACTGACAATCACCCTGACCTGCACGAACACGCCCGCAGGGTCGATTGTCAGTGGGGGGACCTACCGTCGTTTCCATGACTGAGCAGGGGGTGCGCCGGACCGCGGAAGAGGTGCTGGCCCTGGCGCCTGACGCCGCGTCACGCAAGGCGGGGAGCAGGCTGGGCGCGGCCGGGCCGTGGTCCGGTACGGGGAGCGGGGAGGGGACGGTGTGGGGGCTGTGCGAGGGCAGCGGCAGCAGGCCGTACCGGACGGTGGTGGACCTCGCGGGCACCGCCGGCCCCGGATACAAGTGCAGTTGCCCGAGCCGTAGGTCCCCCTGCAAGCACGCCCTGGGCCTGCTCCTGCTGTGGGCGGACGGGGAGGGCTCGGTGCCGGTGGCGGCCGGGCCCCCGGACTGGGCCGGGCAGTGGCTCGCGGGCCGGCGCGAGCGCGCGGAGCACCGGCGGGCCGGGGGCGGGGCTACGGCGTCCGGGTCCGCGGATTCCGAGGCGGCGCGGCGGCGGGCGGAGCGCCGTGCCGAGCGGGTCACGGCGGGCGCCGCGGAGCTGGAGCAGCGCCTGGCGGATCTGCTGCGCGACGGCCTGGCCGCGGCCGAGCAGCCGGGGTACGGCCTGTGGGAGGAGACCGCGGCGCGCATGGTCGACGCGCAGGCGCCGGGACTCGCATCGCGCGTCAGGGAGTTGGGGGCGATACCGGCCTCCGGTTCGGGCTGGCCGGCGCGGCTGCTGGAGGAGAGCGCCCTGCTGCACCTCCTCGACCAGGGCTGGCTGCGCCGCGACGGCCTGCCGGACGCCCTCGCGGCCACGATCCGCTCCCGGATCGGCCTGCCCGCGGCACCGGAGGGCCCGCCGCTGCGCGACCGCTGGCTGGTCCTCGCGCAGTACGACACGTCCGACGTCAGACTGACGACGCGCCGGACATGGCTGCGCGGTGCCGAGTCGGGCCTGACCCGGCTGCTCCTCTCCTACGGGGCGGCCGGCCGGGCACCGGAGCTGTCGCTGCCGGTCGGTCTCGCGCTGGACGCGGACCTGTGCGTGCTCCCGGGCGCCGGTCAGGTACGGGCGGTCCTGGGCGAGCAGTACGGCCCGCCCGCGCCCGCCGCGCCGCGCCCGCCCGGTGGGACCACCTCCGAGGCCGCGGCGCGCTACGGCGAGGCGCTGGGCGCGGACCCCTGGCTGGACTCGGTCCCGGTGACGCTGGACCGCGTCGTGCCCGCCCAGGACACGGATGCGGGCGGCGCCTGGCAACTGGCCGACGCCGAGGCCGACTCGGCGCTGCCGCTCACCGAGGCGTTCCGTTCCGGCCCCGGCCTGTGGCGCCTGATCGCCCTGTCCGGCGGCGCCCCCGTGCGGGTCTTCGGCGAGTGCGGCCACCGCGGCTTCACCCCGCTGACGGCGTGGCCCGAGGGGCCGGGCGATGCGGTGACGCTGTGCTGACCGGGACCGGCCGGCGGCCGAGGTGCGGGGCGGCGCCCGCAGCGATGGAAGAGGAAGAAGAAGAGGAAGAAGAGGAAGGGGACGTCATGCACGGACCGCCGGCCACCCGGAACGGCGAGGCCCCCTGGGAGGAACTGGTCACCGCCGCCCTGCTCGGCACCGCCCGGCGCCCCCCGGCCACGGCCGCCGGGCGGGAGGCGCCCTTGGCGCTGCTGGACGCCGCCGCCGTGGCGACCGTGCGACGGCGGGCGGGCCTGCGGCCCGGTCCGGCGGCACGGCGGCCGGAGCCCGCCCCCGAGGACCCGCGTCCGGCGCTGCCCGCGGCCGCGGCCCGCCGGCTCGCCTCGCTGCTGGCCGACCGTTCCGGCGCCGCGGGCGGCGGCCGGCGGAGCGGCTCGCCGGACCTCATGGAACTGCTCCCGCAGTGGCTGGCGGCGGCCTGCGCCCACGGCTACGCGCCCCCCGCCCAGGCGCTGCCCGCCCTGCTGGACGCCGCCCGGGGCCGTACCGACCTGCGGCCGGCGGCGCTGGCGTTCGCCGGGCCGCGGGCGTTGTGGCTGGCCCGGCTCAACCCGGACTGGCGGTTCGCCCTGCGCGCGGCACCGGGCGGTGGCGTGGCACCGCCCGACGCCGCGGACGGTGCCGCGGTGCTCCGGCTGTGGCAGGAAGGGCTGTTCGCCGAGCGGGTCGCGCTGCTGGGCGCACTGCGGGCCGGTACGCCCGCCGTCGCGCGGGAACTGCTGGAGGGGACCTGGTCGACGGAGCGGGCGGAGGACCGCCTGATGTTCCTCGACTCGCTGCGCGCGGGCCTGTCGGCCGAGGACGAGCCCTTCCTAGAACGGGCGTTGGGCGACCGTAGCCGCAACGTTCGTGCGACGGCGGCGGAGTTGCTGTCGTCGCTGCCGGGTTCGGCGCTCGCCGGACGCATGGCGGGCCGGGCCGCGGCGTGTGTGGCCGTGGACCGCACGGCGGCCTCGCCCACGCTCGTCGTGGAGGCACCGCACGAGTGCGACCCGGGCATGGAACGGGACGGTGTGGCGGCCACGCCTCCCACCGGCCGGGGGGAGAGGTCCTGGTGGCTGGCCCAGTTGGTGGAGGCGGCACCGCTGGGGGTCTGGCCCGGGCGGCTCGGCGGCCGCGCTCCGGAGCAGATCGTGGCGCTGCCGGTGGCCGACGGCTGGCAGGGCGAGCTGCACGCCGCGTGGTGCCGGGCGGCGGTGCGGCAGCGGGACGCCGAGTGGTCGAGGGTGCTGCTCGGCTCCCCGTCGGCCCCCGAGGCAGGCGGGCCCGGGGCGGTGTCCCTGGCGGAGCGGGCGAGGCTGCTGACGGCGCTCGACGCCGGTGAACGGGCCGAGTGGGTGGCGGGGTTCATCGCGACCCACGGCCTGTCGGAGGCGTTCCAGTTGCTCGGAGTGTGCGCGGTCCCCTGGGCCGCCCCACTCGGCCGGGCCGTGGTGGACGCCCTCGACATCGCGCGGGACGCCGGCAGTTACCCCTGGAGTTTCAGCGGGGTGATGGGGCTGGCCGAGCGGTGCCTGGATCCGGCGGAGGCCACCCGCCTCGACGGCCTGCTGGCGATACCGGACGAGCGGGAGGACGCCTCACCGGGCGCCGGGGGGTACTGGGCCGAGGCGTTCCAGCGGCTCGTCACCACCCTGCGGCTGCGGGCGGCGATGGCCGGGGAACTGGCACCGGACGGAGCACCCGGCCCGTCCGGGGTCTGAGAGGGGGAACCGTTCGTTGAAGGCTCCGGGGGCGCGCCCCGGAGCCGTACGGCGCCCCGCGTCCATGTCGGCCCGGTTCAGGAAGCGGCCGGCTGACGCACGTTCTCCCGCACCCACTCCACGATCGTCCCGGTGGTCGCTCCCGGCGTGAAGATCCCCGCGACGCCCTTGTCCTTCAGCGGCGCGATGTCCTCCTCGGGGATGATGCCGCCCCCGAAGACGATGATGTCCTCGGCGTCGCGCTCCTTGAGGAGATCGATGACGGCGGCGAAGAGCGTGTTGTGGGCACCCGAGAGGATCGACAGGCCGATCGCGTCGGCGTCCTCCTGGATCGCGGTGTCGACGATCTGCTCCGGCGTCTGGTGGAGCCCGGTGTAGATGACCTCCATGCCGGCGTCGCGCAGCGCACGCGCGATGACCTTGGCCCCGCGATCGTGGCCGTCGAGCCCCGGCTTGGCCACAACCACGCGGATCGGACCGGCTGCCACACCCATCACTGCCTCCATCAGACGACCCCGGAAGCGATCGCTTCCGTCCGTAACGACAAGTACCGCACTTTTGGCGCGTTCCGCCACCCGTCGCGAAGTGAACGAACGTTATCGCCAGCATCCCGCAACCGGCGGTTTCGCGGTGCGCGGGGAGGGGGAAATCACATGATGGGACATGAGGGCACGCGGGGGACCGAGCCGCCCCCCACGTGCCGACTGGAGGTCGGCCAATGAAGGTCACCGGGGTACTGCCGCTCGTCCTCCCGCTCTACCGGCGCCTGTGGCCCGGCAGACTGGTCGATCTCTCCATGACCCTGCTCAAGGCGACCGCACTGGAAGCCGCGATCCTGGCCGGGCATCTGCTGCTGTATCCCACCGGCCTCACCCAGGAACGCCGCGGCCCCGCGCCCTCCGCCCAGGACGGCACCACCCGGCTGCCGGACAGGCACGGACCGCCGGTCGTGCTGCTGCACGGCTTCATCGACAACCGCTCGGTCTTCGTCCTGCTGCGCCGCAGCCTCGCGCGCAGCGGCCCGCAGCGGGTGGAGTCACTCAACTACTCTCCGTTGACGTGCGACATACGCATAGCCGCCGAGCTGCTGGGCCGGCACGTCGAGGAGATCTGCGAGCGCACCGGCAGCACCCGGGTCGACATCGTGGGCCACAGCCTCGGCGGCCTCATCGCGCGCTACTACACACAGTGCCTGGGCGGTGACGTCCGGGTGCGCACGCTCGTCACCCTCGGCACCCCGCACTCCGGAACCCGGGCGATGCCGCTGGCCAGCGCCCACCCGATCGTGCGGCAGATGCGGCCCGGCTCCGAGGTGATCGAGGAGCTGACCCGTCCGGCGCCCGGCTGCCGTACGCGGTTCGTCAGCTTCTGGAGCGACCTGGACTCGGTGATGGCCCCCCTGGAATCGGCCTGTATCGACCACCCCGACCTCGAGGTGCGCAACGTCCGGGTGACGGGCATCGGGCATCTCGCCCTGCCGGTGCACCCCGCCGTGGCCTCCGGGATACGCGAGGCCCTCGAGGGCGCTCCCGCCGGGAACCCGCTCGCCGACGGCGTGACGGTGGCGTGAGAGAGGCCGCCCCCGAGAGGCGGGCCGGGAGCGTTCACAGCCGGTGACACGGCCGCTCGGCAGTGACACAGCGTCATCCGATATCGAACATTCCTCGAACACAAAGCCAAACTCGCGTTCACGGTCCCCCGAATCACGGCCGAATGCCCGTTTCCGGCCCACGCGAAACCGGCCGACGATTGTCGCGCCCGCGTACCGCCGGGTACAGTCGCCGCACTGCTCTGGCAGCCACCGTTGTCGAGGCGAAAGAGAAGTTGGTGAACGACCGTCACCCGTCGGGGACCATGACCACCCCGACCCCGGCTTCCGACGCCTCCACCGGGCACTACGCGTACGGAACGCAGGAAGCCCAGTACGACGACCTCACCACGTCCGGTGGCTACGACGCCACCGGTTTCACGGCCGGCGGGACCGGCGCCTTCGCCGCCGACCCGCTCTTCGGCAGCCTCCCGGCAGACGAGCAGCACACGGGCGCCTACGACGGCACGCAGTGGCAGGCCGGTACGGGCCAGTTCACCCCGTACGACCCGTACGCCGCACAGCAGCACACCGCGTACGACACGGGCGGGTACGACACCACCGCCTGGACGGTCCCGGCGCAGGCCACGGGCAACGACGTCAGCGGCCAGTGGGACGCGAACGCCTGGCTGCAGCACGACCAGTCCGCCGCCGACCCCACCCAGCAGTGGCAGTGGGGCACCCAGACCTATGACACCGGCGTGTACGACGCCACGCAGTGGAACTCCGGCGACACGCCGGAGCGGCACGACCGGCTCGACACGGCGCACGATCAGCTTTCCGAGCCGTTCGACCAGGTCGCCGAGACGGGCGAGTTCGGCGAGTACACCGACGCGGGCGAGTACACCGACTCGGGCGAGTACACCGGGACCGGCGAGTACGCGGACACCGGCGACTGCACCGACGCCGTCGACTTCGGCGAGTACGCCGAACCCGGCGTGTACGCCGAACCCGGCGCGTTCGGGGAAACGGCCGCCGGGGACGGCGGGCCGGGCGACACGGGTGAACTGCCCGCCGTACCGGGTCTGCTCGACGACCAGGAGGGTCCCGCCGCGATCCCGGCTCCCCGCCCGGGCTCCCGCAGCGCGGCGCGTTCCCGTCGCCGTACGCCCCCCAAGCGCTCCGCGCTGCTGACCATCGCCGTGCCCTCGGCCTGCGTGATGGGGGTCGCCGGTATCGCCGCCGCCTCCGTCGGCGGCCTGACCGACGACGGCAAGGAATCGTCCGCCACCGCCTCGGACGCGCAGACGGTGAAACCGTCCGTCGCCAACAGCAAGCTGGACACCCAGCTCAGGACGCTCTCCGCCGGCGCGGACGACTTCGCCGACCGGGCCAGCCGTACGCAGGAACGCATCGACCTCAAGAACCAGCAGGAACTGCAGAAGAAGAAGGCCGCCGCCGAGGCCGCGCTCAAGGAGCGGCTGCGGCCCAAGTTCGCGGTCCCGGTCGCCCAGAAGGGGCTCAGCGCCTACTTCGGCCAGGCCGGTGTGAACTGGATGTCCGTGCACACGGGCATCGACTTCCCGGTCTCGTACGGCACCACGGTGATGGCCGCGACCGACGGCGTCGTCTCCACCAAGTGGAACAGCGCCTACGGCAACATGATGATCGTGACGGCGAAGGACGGCACGGAGACCTGGTACTGCCACCTCTCCAGCTACCGCGTCGCCTCCGGCACGGTCGTCAAGGCCGGCCAGCCGGTCGCCTACTCCGGCAATTCCGGCAACTCCACCGGACCGCACCTGCACTTCGAGGTCCGGCCGGCCGGCGGGGCGGCCATGGACCCGCTGCCGTGGCTGCGGAGCCACGGGCTGGACCCGAGCTGACCCCCGCGGAGACGGACGAATGACGTGAGCCCCGCCCGGGACCGGGCGGGGCTCACCTCGTCCGGTAGTCCAGCGGGTCGCCCGGTGCCGCGACCGGAACCAGTGCCGCGTCAGCCGAGGTTCGCCCCGTCTCGACGCCAAGCGGGCACACTCGCCGCACCGGACGCCGCTCCTCGACGGGCGAACCCTGGCTGACGCGGGACTAGAGCTTCTCGACGGGCGCGTACCGCAGCAGCAGCCGCTTCGGCTTGGTGTCCCCGAAGTCGATCGTCGCCTCGGCGTTGCCACCGGTGCCCTTGACCCCGACGACCGTGCCGAGTCCGAACTGGTCGTGCGTGACCCGGTCTCCGACGGCCAGGGCGACCACCGGCTTCTCGGCCGAGCGCCGGGTGGCGAACCCGGACGCGCCCGACGTGGCGGAGCGGGAGCGGGAGGAAGACAGCGACGCGGCGATCCCGGCGGCGGGCCCGGAGGACACCGGCGCCGCCGCACCGGTCCGCTTCCACTCCAGGTGCGCGGCCGGAATCTCCTCCAGGAAGCGCGAGGGGGGGTTGTACGACGGCTGGCCCCAGGCGCTGCGCATCGCCGACCGGGTGAGGTACAGCCGCTCCCGCGCGCGGGTGATGCCCACGTACGCCAGGCGCCGCTCCTCCTCCAGCTCCTTGGTCTGGCCGAGGGCGCGCATGTGCGGGAAGACGCCGTCCTCCATGCCGGTGAGGAAGACGACCGGGAACTCCAGGCCCTTGGCGGTGTGCAGGGTCATCAGGGTGATGACGCCGTCGCCGTCCTCCTCGTCGGGGATCTGGTCGGAGTCGGCGACCAGCGCCACCTGCTCCAGGAAGTCGGCGAGCGTGCCCGTCTCGCCCTCCCCGCGCTCCTGCTCGAACTCCAGCGCCACCGCGGCGAGTTCCTGGAGGTTCTCGATGCGGGTCTCGTCCTGCGGGTCGGTGGAGTTCTGCAGCTCGGCCAGGTAACCGGTGCGTTCGAGTATGGCCTCCAGCACCGTGGCCGGTCCGGCGCCGGACTCCACGACGGTCCGCAGGTCCTCCATCAGCGTGTTGAACCGCCTGACGGCGTTGGTGGAGCGCGCGGCCATGCCGTAGGCCTCGTCCACACGCTTGAGCGCCTGCGGGAAGCTGATCCGCTCGCGCTGGGAGAGGGCGTCGATCATCGCCTCGGCCCGCTCACCGATGCCGCGCTTGGGCACGTTGAGGATGCGGCGCAGCGGGACCGAGTCCTCGGGGTTGGCGAGGACACGCAGGTAGGCCAGGACGTCCCGGACCTCCTTGCGCTCGTAGAAGCGGACACCGCCGACGACCTTGTAGGGCAGGCCGACGCGGATGAAGACCTCCTCGAAGACGCGGGACTGGGCGTTGGTCCGGTAGAAGACGGCGACGTCCCCGGCCTTCGCCTCGCCCGCGTCGGTGAGGCGGTCTATCTCGTCGGCGACGAACTGCGCCTCGTCGTGCTCGGTGTCGGCGACGTAGCCGGTGATCCGCGCGCCCTGGCCGGCGTTGGTCCACAGGTTCTTCGGGCGGCGGGACTCGTTGCGCTCGATGACCGCGTTGGCGGCGGACAGGATGGTCTGCGTGGAGCGGTAGTTCTGCTCCAGCAGGATCGTCGTCGCGTCCGGGTAGTCCTCCTCGAACTGGAGGATGTTGCGGATCGTCGCGCCCCGGAAGGCGTAGATCGACTGGTCCGCGTCGCCCACCACGCAGAGCTCGGCGGGCGGCAGGTCGAACTCGCCGGGCGGCACGTCCTCGTCGTGCTGTCCGGTGCCCACCAGCTCCCGTACGAGGGCGTACTGGGCGTGGTTGGTGTCCTGGTACTCGTCGACCATGACGTGCCTGAAGCGGCGCCGGTAGTGCTCGGCCACGTCCGGGAAGGCGCGCAGCAGGTTGACCGTCGTCATGATCAGGTCGTCGAAGTCCAGCGCGTTGGCCTCGCGCAGCCGTGACTGGTAGAGCGCGTAGGCCTGGGCGAGGGTCTTCTCGAAGCCGTCGGCGGCCTGGGCGGCGAAGTCCTCCTCGTCGATCAGCTCGTTCTTCAGATTGCTGATCTTGGCGCTGAAGGACTTCGGCGGGAAGCGCTTGGGGTCGAGGTCGAGATCGCGGCAGACCAGGGCCATCAGGCGCTTGGAGTCGGCGGCGTCGTAGATCGAGAAGGACGACGTGAAGCCGAGCCGCTTGGACTCGCGCCGCAGGATGCGCACGCACGCGCTGTGGAAGGTCATCACCCACATCGCGCCGGCGCGCGGTCCGACGAGCTGTTCCACCCGCTCCTTCATCTCGCCCGCGGCCTTGTTGGTGAAGGTGATGGCGAGGATCTGGCCCGGGTGCACGTTCCGCGCGGCGAGCAGGTGGGCGATGCGGTGGGTGAGCACGCGGGTCTTGCCGGAGCCCGCGCCGGCGACGATGAGCAGCGGCGAGCCGGCGTGCACGACCGCGGCGCGCTGGTTGTCGTTCAGCCCCCGCAGCAGCGCGTCCGGGTCGATCACGGGACGCGGGGCACCGTCGCGGTAGTGGGTGTCCCGGTCCGGCGGCACGTCGAACTTCCCGCCGAACAGATCGTCCGGAAGGGGCTCCGGCGCGTGATCGTCCTCGGGCGGCGGCGGGGGCTCCTCCGCGTGCCCGCGAGGGGCCTGGAGGTCCGCCAGGAAGCTGTCGTCAAAGAGGCTGCTCATCGCTCTACGAGTCTAGGGGGCCGCACCGACAACCGGTCCCGGCACCGGAAAGTCGGCACCCGTGAGGTCCGCGACAGGACACGGCACCGGCGCGTCGGCCATCGCGGCACGAGCGCGGCCGAAATCCCTCACACTGCGAAAGCGCCCTGTCACGCCCGCGTGAAACCGGGCCCGGGGCACGGAAATGTATCGGACATATGACGCAGCAACCTTCACAGAAGTCACACGAGTTGGCTAGGTTGCCGTCGGGCCGCACGACCCCTACCGGCGAACCTCGCCGGGCCGCGCGGCCTCCGCCGAGTCCGGTGCGCCCCTTCGTGGCGGCCGGAGCCGGGGACCCACCGTTCCTGGGGTGAATCGGCCGACTCCCGCCCGGGACGACGCCATAGGGCAACCCTTCCGAACCACCCGCCCGAACCCGACAGCTAACCCGGTAGGCGGCACGTTGGAAGGAGTCGCCAGCCTTGGCGTCGCACCGCAAGCCGGGTCCCCCGGGGACCCGCGGGACGGACATCCGCACCCCCGTCCTGGCCACCGCCGCCCTCACCTCCGTCGCCGTCCTGTCCCAGACGGCCGGGGCCGCTTCGGCCCCCGCCTCCGCCACGGGCGACGGCAGGCCGAGCGCGGAGGAGATCGAGAAGAAGATCGACGAGCTCTACCGCAGGGCGGACCCGGAGGAGGAGACCGCGGCGGCGCCGCGGTCCCGCGCCGAGGCCCCGCCCGGGGAAACCCTCCGGCGTCCGGGGCTGTTCACGAAGGCCCGTGAGGGACTGGCCCCGTTCACGGCCGCCCCCGAGACGGCCGGCTCGCTGCTCGCGGAGTACCCGGAGGACCACTTCACCCAGAACCGGCTGATGAACCGGCTGGCCTCCCGGGTGAGGGGCACGGCCGAGCGCGGGAGGTCCCCCCGGGCCCCCGAGGAGCCCGCAGCCGCCCGGTACGACGTGAAGTCGGCCAAGACGGCCGTCCAGCACAAGCTCGCCACCTCCCGGGAACTGCTGTCCCGGCTCACGGCCCCGGCCGCGGAACCGGCTCGGGCACAGGCGCCCGCTCCGGTCCGAGCCCCGGACCCGGACCCGGATCCCGCTCCGGTCCCGGCCCCGCCCTCGGCCGAGGCTGCGCCTTCGGTCGCGGCCCCGGTCCCGGCGCCGGCCCCGGCCGTGGCTTCGCCCCCGGCCCCGGCCCCGGCTCCCGAGCGGCAGCCGTCCTCGGCGGTGCCGGTGAGCGTGCCGTCCGTCGTCCCGCCGGTCCCCGTCACCAAGGCCGAGAAGGCGATCGCCTTCGCCCGCGCCCAGATCGGCAAGCCGTACGTCTCGGGAGCGAGCGGGCCCGGCTCCTACGACTGCGCCGGCCTCACCCAGGCCGCCTGGAAGGCAGCCGGTGTCACCCTGCCGCGTACCGCGCGTGACCAGGCCGCCATGGGCACCGCGGTCCCGCTCACCGATGCGCGCCCCGGTGACCTGGTCTTCTTCCATGAAGACAGCAGCCATGTGGGCCTGTGCACGGGCGACGGGACCATGATCCACGCCCCGCGTCCCGGCGCGTACGTACGCGAGGAGCCGGTCCACCTGGCGGGAGAGTCGGTCGTCCACCGCGTGGTGCGGCCCGCCTGACGGTGCGCTTCCCGCGCCTGGCGCGCGTGCTGCGCGAGGCGCGGGCGCGACCGCTCCCCGGCGTCGGGCGCCCGCCCCTTCCCGGCTCCCCGGGTCCGCGTTCGTGGGGCGGTGCCCGCACCGGCGGCGGGGGCCGCCGGCATGGCGGGCGGTGTCGTGCCGGCGGGGCCGGCCGGGGCGGTGCGCGCGGCCCTCGCCGGCCCGGTCAAGGCGCGCCGAGCCTCACGTCCACAGCACCGCGATGAAGATGTTCGCCACGGTCAGCAGGCCGACGAGCCCGAAGACGCGCTTGTCCACCTTCTCCTCGTCGCGCTGCACGTAGACCAGGCCGAGGATCACGATCAGCAGGGCCAGCTTCACGCCGATCTTGAAGGTGTTGACGTGGTGGCCGTCGGCCTCGTTGAGCCCGACCAGGGCCACGCCGGTGACCAGCATGGTGAACGCGCCGTGCAGCATCCCGGGGACGAACCGGGCCGTGCCCTGGCCCATCGCCTTCATCTGGGTGAGGAAACCGCCGAGCAGCGCGGCGATGCCAATGATGTGCAGGCCGACGAGGAGATGGATGAGTACGTCCATGACCCCGGAGCCTATGAGGGGGTCCCGGGCGGCCGGACACCGGGCCCGCTCCCGCGGCCGTGCGGGCAGGGGGACCTCACACCTGTGCGCCGCATAGCACCACACGTCCCCAGTGGGTCCCTCAACGGACACTTCGGTCACCACACGGCGTGAAGTCGGCAGCATCGCCCCGTCCACATGATCACAGGCGGACGCGACCGGCCCGTCTCGGTCACTTCCGCACAGCGTGTTACCAACCTGTCACAGTCCGGCCTAGCGTCCTCCCCCAGGTGACCGGCTTCCCACCGCCGCCCGGGCCAGGGGCGGCCGCCGGACACCTCCGCCGAGAAAGGTCCGGCGGCGGCCCGTCCCCCTGTGCGGGAAGCCGCCGGACACCCCTACCGCTCGGCCGCAGAGGTTCCATGGAAGGACGTGACGGTCCAGGTGGCAGCGCACCGCAAGCCCCCACAGCGCTCACTCGGCGGCAACACGGCCCGCACGGCCGTCACCCTCGCCCTGGCGGGCGCGGCCACCGCGACGGCCTTCGAGGGCACGGGCAACGCCGAGCCGCGACTGACGCCGGCCGAGGTGAAGGCCAGGGTCGACAAGCTGTACCACGAGGCGGAGACCGCCACCGAGAAGTACAACGGGTCCAAGGAGAAGGCGGACTCCGCCCAGCGGCGGCTCAACTCGCTGCGGGACGAGACCGCCCGCAGGCAGCAGAAGCTCGACACGGCGCGTGACGCGCTCGGTTCACTGGCGGCGGCGCAGTACCGCGACGGCACGATCGCCCCCTCCTGGCAACTGGCGCTCTCCAGCCACCCGGACCGGTACCTCGACGGGGCCGCGTTCGCGGAACGGGCGGGCGACCGGCAGGCCGGCACGGTGGCACGGGTGCGGGAACAGCTCCGCGAGATCGAGCAGTTGCGCGGCGCCTCCCGCGTCGAGCTGAAGTCGCTGCGGTCGCGGCAGGCGGAGGTACGACGGCACAAGCGGACCGTCACCGGCAAGCTCGTCGAGGCCCGCAGGCTGCTGGCACGGCTCACTCCCCCGGAGCGTTCGCGGGTCGCGGGCGACGGCACCACCGGGCACTCCTCGCGCTCCACCCCGGAGCAGGCGGGGTCCGTCGCCGCCCCCGGCTCCCGCGCGGGCGCGGCCGTCGCCTACGCCTACCAGAAACTCGGGAGCCCGTACGTGTGGGGCGCGACCGGGCCCGACGCCTTCGACTGCTCGGGACTGGTGCAGGCCGCCTACCGCTCCGCCGGCGTCTCGCTGCCCCGCACCACCTACGCCCAGATCAACGCGGGCCGGCGTGTGCCCCGATCCCAGCTCCAGCCCGGCGACCTGGTCTTCTTCTACTCCGGCATCAGCCATGTCGGCATCTACATCGGCAACGGCCGGATGATCCACGCCCCGAACCCGTCGGCTCCGGTCCGGGTGGCCCCCGTCGACGAGATGCCGTTCGCGGGGGCGACCCGGGTGGCGTGAGGGCGCGGCCGCGGGTCAGACCAGCCGGCGTGCCGTGGCCCAGCGGGTCAGCTCGTGCCGGTTGGAGAGCTGGAGCTTGCGCAGGACCGCCGAGACATGGGACTCGACCGTCTTGACCGAGATGAAGAGCTGCTTGGCGATCTCCTTGTAGGCGTAGCCGCGGGCGATCAGGCGCAGCACCTCCCGCTCGCGCTGGGTGAGGCGGTCCAGGTCCTCGTCGACCGGCGGGGCGTCGGTGGAGGCGAACGCGTCGAGCACGAACCCGGCCAGACGCGGCGAGAAGACGGCGTCGCCCTCCTGGACCCGGAAGACCGAGTCGACCAGATCGGTGCCGGTGATGGTCTTGGTGACGTAGCCGCGGGCCCCGCCGCGGATCACGCCGATCACGTCCTCCGCGGCGTCGGAGACCGACAGGGCGAGGAACCGGACGGGCCGCTCGGCATCCGCCATCAACGCGGCGCACCGGCGGAGCACTTCGACGCCGCCACCGCCGGGCAGGTGGACGTCGAGCAGGACCACCTCGGGCCGGGTCGCGGTGATGACCGAGACAGCCTGGTCGACGTCCGCGGCCTCGCCGACCACCTCGACCCCGGTCTCGGCGGTCTGCCCGATCTCCGCCTGGACGCCGGTGCGGAACATACGGTGGTCGTCCACGAGCACCACGCGCACGTGCCGCCCCCCGGCCGGCTCCGCCGCTCCCGCCGTACCGTTCGCCTCGGTCGCGTCGCTCATGACGTCTTCTCCGCCCTCTCCATCTCCAGTTCGACCTCCGTGCCGCCGCCCGGCACCGACCGCAGCCGGGCCGTGCCGCCGTTGCGCTCCATGCGGCCGATGATCGATTCTCTGACACCCATGCGGTCGGCGGGTATCGAGTCGAGGTCGAAACCCGGGCCGCGGTCGCGGACCGACACGAACACCGTCCTCCCCTCGACCTCGGCGTACACCTGCACGGCACCGCCCTCGCCACCGTACTTGGCGGCGTTGACCATCGCCTCGCGCGCGGCCTGCATCTGCGCCCCGGTCCGTTCGTCGAGCGGGCAGTCGCCGACCACGACCACCTCGATGGGCACACCGTGCTTGTCCTCCACCTCGGCGGCGCTGCGCCGCACCGCCTCGGCGACCGTGTCGGGCTCGTCCGCCTCGTCCGTGCCGGTGCCCTCGGGCTTGTACAACCAGGTGCGCAGGTCCCGCTCCTGGGCCCGGGCCAGGCGGCGCACCTCGCCGGCGTTGTCGGCGTTGCGCTGGATCAGGGTGAGGGTGTGCAGCACCGAGTCGTGGACGTGGGCGGCGACCTCGGCGCGCTCCTGGGCGCGGATGCGCATCAGGCGTTCCTCGGACAGGTCCTGGGTCATCCGGACCAGATAGGGGCCGGCGAGCAGGGTGATGCCGACGAGGACGGCGAGCGCCGCCTGGAGGACCGCGCCGAGGTGGGCGGCCGAGCCCTGCATGACGAAGATGGCGGAGACACCGGCGGTGACCAGCAGGACTCCGACGCCCGCACGGAGCAGGCTGAGGGTGCGCCGGCGGCTGCCGACCTCGACCCAGCGGGCCCGGCGGGCGTTGTCCGCCTGGCGCCAGACGAGGGCGACACCGGCCGCCACCAGCACGGCGGGCAGCAGATACGCCCGGGCCCCGTTGGTCAGGTTGACGCTGCCCACGAAGACCATGGACACGATCACCATGAGGAGGAGGGCGACGATCTGCCCCTTGTCCGGTTTGCGGGCCACGAGTCTGCGGCGGCCCTCCGGCGAGGTCCCGGTGCCGACCAGCGGTGGCTTGTGGCCGCCGACACCGCCCACGCCGAGCGGCACGAAGAACCAGAACGCGGCGTACAGCAGCGCGCCCAGTCCGTTGGCCATGAACAGGCCGACGAAGGCGAGCCGGACCCAGATGACGGGCAGGCCGAGGTGCCCGGCGAGGCCCCGCGCCACTCCGCCGAGCCAGCGGCCGTCGCTGCTGCGGTAGAGCTTGCGCGGCGGCCGCGAGTCGTCGAGGGGCACTGCTGCGGCTTCCGGCATGCCATCGATGGTCACACGGCCTCGACGGCGGAGCATCAGGGTCCGCCCCCTAGACTCCCCTGATCTCCGGGCCGGCGGTCGCTTCCCCTCTCCGGGCCGGCGGTCGGGGCGGCCGGCCGCCGGCTGCCCCGCGCCTCCTCCCCCTCGTCCCTCCGGGCCGATCTCAGGGTTCGTCCAGGGTCATCCCGACTGCCCTCGCGAAGGACGGACCGTCACCATGGACACATGACGGATCACGAGCACGCCGCGACGGGTCCGGGACCCGGCCCCGGCCCGCGCCCGGCGCCGGGCACCGGGCCGACGGATGCCGCGCCCGCCGCGACGGGAGGGACGGGAGCGCCCGGAGCGGAGGGAGCCGCGGGCGCCCACGGCGGGACGACGACGGGGACGACGCAGCGGCAGACGGAGGAGCGGACGGAGGAGCAGGACCTCTCCGGGGTTCCGGGCCGCTTCCGGCGCGACCGCCGGCACAAGATGATCGCGGGCGTGTGCGCGGGGCTGGGACGGCAGGCCGACATGGACCCGGTGATCTTCCGGATCACCCTGTCCGTGCTGGCCGCGACCGGGGGCATCGGCCTCATCTTCTACGGCTTCGCCTGGCTGCTCGTACCGTACGAGGAGGAAGAGGAGAACGAGGTCCGCAGGCTGCTGACCGGGCGGGTCGACGGGCAGGCGCTGGCCGCCGTGCTGTTCGCCCTGGTCGGCTGCGGGACCTTCCTGACCATGCTGAGGAACGGCGGGGTGCTCGCCTTCGCCGCGGTGCTCTCCCTGCTGCTGGCCGGCGCCGGGTACTGGTCGCGGCACCGCGGTGCCGCCGACCCCGATCCACTCGCCGCGCAGGCCGCCGCCGACGCCCCGCCGGAGGCCAAGGCGCCGCCCGTCGTCACCCTTCACCACGCCTCCTGGTGGCGTGATCCCATCGTCAAGGACGGCACCCACGTCGGCGGCACCGGGTACCTGTGGGGCCCCTCCGACACCCCCGGCCGGGGCCCGGCCGTCGACCTCGGCGTCGATCTGCCCTGGGCCCATCCCGGCGCCCCGCGGCCGACGGTGCCGGGACCGCGCGGCCCGCGCTGGGTCGGCGGCTGGGTGTTCCTGTCCGCCCTGCTGGCCGGGGGCCTGGGTACCGGGCTGACCTGGGACACGCACCCGCTGGGCACCAGCCTCCAGACCGGCCTGTCCTGGGCACTCGTGGCGGTCGGCCTCGGTATCGCGGTCAGCTCGTTCCTGGGCCGGACGGGGGCCGGGTCGGTACTCCTGGCGATCGTCACCGCGGGCCTGCTGGCGGGCGCCACCGCCCTGCCGAAGGACATGGCGACCCACTGGGACCGGACGTCATGGAGACCGGCCGCGACGGCGGAGGTGCGGCCCGCCTACTCCGTGGGCACCGGTGTCGGCACCCTGGACCTGGCCCGGGTCCACCCCGGCAGAGGGCGGACGGTGAGCACCGACGCGCAGGTGGGCGCGGGGCAGCTCAAGGTGATCGTGCCGCGGGACGCGACCGTGCGGATGAGCATCGACGTGGGCGTGGGCGACATCCGGTTGCCCGGTGACAGCAGGAAGGACGTGGACGTGAAGCCGGGCAGGCACCAGGAGGTGACCCTGTCTCCGGCCGGGTCCGGGAGGAAGGCGGGCACGCTCAGGCTGGATCTCCGGGTGGGCGTCGGACAGGTGGAGGTCAGCCGTGCTGCGTCATGAGTTCCAGCCGGGCAGGCTGGTCACCGGTCTCTTCCTCACCGCCGCGGGCGGGATCTACGCCGCGGACGCGGCCGGGCTGTGGGACGTCCCGTGGTTCCTGATCGTTCCCCTGGTGGTGGGCGGCCTCTGCCTGGCCGGCGTCAGCGCGGCGGCGGCGCGCGGCGTCCGCAGACGGCGGGCCGCGCGCGATGGTCAGCGGTAGCCGCCCGCCCGGACCCGTCGGCGTGACCTGAGGGCGGCGTCGAGGGAGAGGTAGGGCGTTCCGGCGAGGACGAGGGGCAGCCAGGCCATCAGGTAGGCGAGGTCGTTGCCGTAGTAGTACGGCGTCGAGGCCCAGCTCACGGTCAGCCACAGGCTGAGCGAGATCAGCGCGCCGCCGAGGGCCGCCACCCGGCCGAGCAGCCCGAGCAGGGTGCCGATGCCGACGGCCACCTCGCCGAGGGCGATGGCGAGGCCGAAGCCGACCGGGTTCCTGAGTGCCAGGTCGATCAGGGCCGGGAGGGCGGCGGAGCCGCGGGCCGCGCGCATGGTGTCAGCGATGGACCCCGCGCCGCCGGACTGGAGGAAGACGCTGTCGGTGATCTTGCTGAGGCCGGCGTAGACGAAGGTCACGCCGAGGAAGACGCGAAGCGGGAGGAGGGCGTACCGGGTGGCCGTTTCCCGCCAGCCGCGCACACCGTTCAGATCGGAGGTGTAGGTGTCCGTCCGAATTCCCTGAGTCATCGCTGCCAGCCGCCTCTCACCTGCCGTGCCGGACCCCTCAATCGACGATACGTATGACGAACGGCAACCGTTCAATCCCCTATGGGACTCTTTCACCGCTTTTACCGACTTCCGACCTCGCGGTTCGCACGGACGGCCGGAGCGGTGAAGGGCCGGCCCGGCGCCCGCCCGCGCTCGCCCCGCCCCTCGGTCGGCCCGTGCCCCACGAGCCGCGCCCCACGCGGCCCACGCCCCACGCGGCCCACGCCCCACGCGGCCCGGGACCCACGCGGCCCGGGTCTCACTCGGCGACCCGCACGACGCACCGGTTGGTCGCCGCACCGCCCGCGGTGATCACCTGCACCTCCACCGGGCCGGGTTCCACCTCGACCGGCACCGCGACGGTCAGGACCGTGTCGGTGGGGTTGCGGAAGCCGCCGGCGACGGGGACCAGCGGCACGTGGACGTCGACGGCCCCGATGCGCACGACCGTGCGGGACAGCCGGTCGGCACCGTGCGCGCCGGGCGGGACGAAGCCGGTGCCGCGGATCTCGATGTCGTCGCCGGTGCGGATCGGGCCGTCCAGGTCGCCGGGCTCACGGGCGCGGACCACGGAGAGGATCACCGGGCGACCGCCCTCCGCGTACTTGCCGGCCAGATAGGTCGCGGCGGAGACCAGCACCAGCACCGCGAGCCCCCAGGGCAGGTCGGGGAGCTGGTCGGGGCGGCGGGCCAGCCGGACGGCGGCGAACAGCAGGGCGACCGCGTTCACGACGACGTACTGGAGGTCGGCGAAGGAGCCCCGGCCGGAGTCGTCGGTCAGCAGGTCGGCGGCGCGCGGCCGGTGGGCCGGCACCTTCTGCAGCCGCTGGGCGAGGATGCGCAGGCCGACCACCCGGCGGACCAGCACGGCGATGCCGCACAGCACGCCGACGACGGTCACCAGCCCCGCGCCGCGCGCGAGGTCAAGACCGGTGAGCAGCGCGTCGCGCTCGGTGCGGCCGGAGGCGGCGGCCAGCCGGCCCACGAGCAGCAGCACGGCGTAGACCACGAGGAGGATCCAGCTCGCGGCCACGGTGCGGGAGGTGGACATGCGGTTGTCCTCGCCTACGAGCGGGGCGAGCACCCCGCCGCGCGCCCGGTGCCACCAGGAGGCGGCGGCCAGCACGCCTCCGACCGCGAGGGCGGCGAGCAGGGCGGCGGTCCGGGCGCTGCTCCAGCCCGCGCCGATCGCGGTGAGCGACTCGGCCAGCAGGAGGGCGAGGACCGCCCCGCCCACCACGCACACCGTCCGCAGCCACAGCCGCGCGAGCCACGCCTCGCCCTCGGCGCGGCCGCGCTCGGCGACCTCCTCGGCCCGCTGGGTCAGCTCCTCGGAGACCCACTGGCGGGAGGCGGAGGCCGAGTGAGCCACGGCCGGCGGCAGGCCCTGTCCGGCCGCGAACTCGTCGCGGACGCGCAGGAACGCCGCGACGGCCCGCCGGTGCCCCTGCCGGGCCCCGTGCGGGCAGTCCCCGCACGCACAGCCGCCCTCATGAGTGCCGTCGGCACCCACGCCCTGTCTCGCCTCCTGCACCGCCACGCCCGACGCCCGCCTTCCCCATGACCTCTCGACACGGCCGAAACCACCCGAAGCGCGTATTTTCGGCCGCGCGACTCCCCTGCGACGAAAGCGAATTGTTCCCTACCCCGGGCGGTCCGGACCCGACGGTCCAGGTCACTACGGGTGAATTTCGAGGCGCCATGTTGACGCGACTCCCGGGCCCCGTCCGGTCGGCCCACCTGCCCGAGCAGCCGGGTGGGCGGGGCACCGACGTCCCCGGCCCGGCCGACACGGCACCAAGGGCTGTCCCGTAGTCCCCGGTGGGTCGGCGCACGGCGCCGGATGCGATGCGCCGCGAGGCGGAGGGGTCGTCCTCACACCGGGCGTATCCGGGCGATCCGACAACGCGGCGAGGTGCCGTGGCCGTCGTCGTGCGCCCGCCGGGGATCACGGGGCAGCCCTCAGCCGAGCAGGTCGGGTTCGCTTCGGCTGACGTCCTGCCACAGCGGCTGGTAGTTGATCCAGGCCACCAGGTCTCCGCCGAGCTGTTCACGGGTGGCCACGGCCAGCTTGTGGTCGATGAGGACCGGCCGCCCGGCCGCCTTGGCCAGTAGCTGCACCTGGCAGGACCGCTCCAGGGACAGGAACCACCAGGCCGCCGCGTCCACCGAGTTCCCCACGGTCAGGAGCCCGTGGTTGCGCAGCACCAGCGCCTTGCGGGACCCCAGCGCACCGGCGATGCGGCGGCCCTCCTCGGCGTCCACGTTGACGCCGGTGTAGGCGTCGTACAGGGCCAGGTCCTCGTAGAAGGCGCAGCTCTCCTGGGTGATGGGGTCGATGAGGTCGCCGAGCGCCGCGACGGCCCGGCCGTGCACGGAGTGGCAGTGCGCGACCGCGACGACGTCCGGGCGGGCGGCGTGCACCTGGGCGTGCACGGTGAACGCGGCCTGGTTGACGTGGTACTGACCCTCGACGACCTGCCCGTCCTGGTTGACGAGCACGAGGTCGCCGACGGTGACGTGCTTGAACGGCATCCCGAACGGGTTGACCCAGAAGCAGTCGCTGTACTCCGGGTCGCGTGCGGTGATGTGGCCGGACACCCCGTCCTCGAGTCCGTCCCGGCCGAAGATCCGCAGGGCACCCGCGAGCCGCTCCTTGCGGTGCCGGCGTTCGTCCTCGACCGAGTCGTGCATCGGCGGCATCGCGAACTTCAGCCGGTCGGTGGGCAGCGGAGGCGGCGGCGTGGGCCCGTGCATGGGGTCCTCCAGCGTGGGGGGGCGGCGGTACGGGCGGGAAATTACCGCCGGTCGGCGCAAAAGGGCAGCGCTGGTTGGTAAAGATGCCGCACGCGGTGGATATCGGACAGAGGGTGTCCGGTTTGCCGGTGAGACTGGCCGGCATGAACTGGGCAGCCTTCACCACCGCCGCACCCGAGCTGGCGGCCGTCACCGAGCGGCGCTTCGGCGCCTTCCGCCACCACGTCCTCGCCACCCTGCGCCGCGACGGCTCGCCGCGCACCTCGGGCCTGGAGGCCGACTTCCGGGGCGGCGAGCTGTGGCTCGGCATGATGGACGGCTCGCTGAAGGCCCTCGATCTGCGCCGCGATCCGCGCTTCGCGCTGCAGGCGAACCCGGGCGGGGGCACCGGGATGGGCGGCGGGGACGTGCGGATCGCCGGACGGGCGTACGAGGTCGGGGAGGGCGAGCGGCGGGCCGCGTACGTGGAAGAGGTGGAACCGCCGCAGCCGTTCCACCTCTTCCGCACCGAGTTGACGGAGGTCGTGCGGACCTGCGTCGAGGACGACACGTTCCTGGTCGTCCAGGTCTGGCGGCCCGGCGCGCCGGTGCGCACGCTCAGGCGGACCTGATCCTCATCGGGTGAGGATCACTCCCACTCGATGGTGCCCGGGGGCTTGGAGGTCACGTCCAGGACGACGCGGTTGACGTCCCGGACCTCGTTGGTGATCCGGGTCGAGATGCGGGCGAGGACGTCGTACGGCAGCCGCGACCAGTCGGCGGTCATGGCGTCCTCGGAGGAGACCGGGCGCAGCACGATCGGGTGGCCGTAGGTGCGGCCGTCGCCCTGGACGCCGACGCTGCGGACGTCCGCGAGCAGGACCACCGGGCACTGCCAGATGTCCCGGTCCAGGCCGGCCGCGGTCAGTTCCTCGCGGGCGATGGCGTCGGCATCCCGGAGCAGGTCGAGACGCTCCTTGGTGACCTCGCCGACGATGCGGATACCGAGGCCGGGGCCCGGGAAGGGCTGACGCTGCACGATCTCCTCCGGCAGGCCCAGCTCCTGGCCGACCATCCGGACCTCGTCCTTGAACAGCTTGCGCAGCGGCTCGATCAGCTTGAACTCGAGGTCCTCGGGCAGCCCGCCGACGTTGTGGTGCGACTTGATGTTGGCGGTGCCGGTGCCGCCGCCGGACTCGACCACGTCCGGGTACAGGGTGCCCTGGACCAGGAACTCCACGGCCGGGCCCTCGTCGGCGATGATCTCCGCCTGCGCCTGCTCGAAGACGCGGATGAACTCACGGCCGATGATCTTGCGCTTCTGCTCCGGGTCGGAGACGCCCTTGAGGGCGGTCAGGAAGCGCTCCTCGGCGTCCACGACGACCAGCTTGACGCCGGTCGCGGCCACGAAGTCCTTCTCGACCTGCTCGGTCTCGCCCTTGCGCATGAGGCCGTGGTCGACGTAGACGCAGGTGAGCTGGTCGCCGATGGCCCGCGCGACGAGCGCGGCGGCGACCGCGGAGTCCACGCCGCCGGACAGACCGCAGATGGCGCGCCGGTCGCCGACCTGCTCGCGGATCTCGGTGACCTGCTCCTCGATCACGTTGCCGGTGGTCCAGGACGGGGTCAGGCCCGCGCCCCGGTACAGGAAGTGCTCCAGCACCTGCTGGCCGTGCGTGGAGTGCATGACCTCGGGGTGGTACTGGACGCCGTACAGCTTCTTCTCGTCGTTCTCGAAGGCGGCGACCGGGACGACGTCGGTGGACGCCGTGACGGCGAAGCCTTCGGGGGCGGCGGAGCAGGCGTCGCCGTGCGACATCCACACGTGCTGCTCGTCCGGGGTGCCCTCGAAGAGGGTGGAGCCCGACCTGGAGACGTGCAGGTCGGTGCGGCCGTACTCACGGGCGCCGGTGTTGTCGACGGTGCCGCCGAGGATCTGCGCCATGAGCTGGAAGCCGTAGCACATGCCGAAGACGGGGACACCGGCCTCGAAGAGCGCGCCGTCGAGCCGGGGGGCGCCCTCCTCGTACACGGACGAGGGTCCGCCGGAGAGGATGATCGCCGCGGGGTTCTTGGCGAGCATCTCCTGGACCGGCATGGTGCTCGGCACGATCTCGCTGTAGACCCGCGCCTCGCGGACGCGACGGGCGATGAGCTGGGCGTACTGCGCGCCGAAGTCGACGACCAGGACGGTGTCGGGGGAGGCGGCAGTGGAGGTCGCTGATGACACGGGGTGCCTTCTGGTGGTCGGGCGGGGTCTGTGCTAACGAGTCTAGCGGTGCGGGCGGGCGCGCCCTCCCCGCGCGGGGACCGTGGCATACTGGCCGCATGCTCGCGCACTCGACCTTCCTCTTTACCTATGGCACCCGGCCCGCCGGCTGCCATGGTCGTGCTGCTTGAGCGAACAGCCGAGCGACTTACCAGGCGCCCCGGGCCGACAAGGCCCGGGGCGCCTGTCGTTTCTCCGGGTACTGCCGCTCCGGGGCCTGAGGTCAGCCACCTTCACGAGGAGACCCCGACATGACCACCCTCACCGCGGAACAGACCATCGAGGACGCACGTTCCCGCATCGACGCGCTCGACGACCGGATCATCGGGCTCATCCAGGAGCGGATGGCCGTGTCCACCGTCGTCCAGGAGGCCCGGATCGCGTCCGGTGGCCGGCGGGTGAACCTCTCCCGCGAGATGGAGATCCTCGGCCGCTACCGCGAGGCGCTCGGCAGGCCGGGCACCGCGCTGGCGATGACCATGCTGGAGCTGTGCCGGGGTCGCATCTGAGTTCGGTCCGGGTCTCACCCGTACGGCGCGTGACCGTCGCCCGCACCGCTTCGTTGAGACGGTTGTCCGTGCCAGCCAGGGGCGGGCCCGACAGAACCACGCGTGGCTCACCGGAGCGATGAGGCGTACGGGTCGTGCCGTACACCGTGGGACCTCGCTCCGGAGAAGTGACCGGACGGCAGGGGACAGCAGCCCGGTCATCGAAGAGAACGGCCGGCTCCGGGGACGCCCGGGGCCGGCCGGCGGAAGACACAAGGCCAGGAGCACAGAGCAGGCGGCGCGACCCCCCGGCGCCGCTCCCGGGCACCGGCGCGCCCCCGCGCCGGTGCCGGCGAAAGGAGGGCCCCGCGGTTCGAGTCCCGCGGGGCCCTTCGTCGCGCCCGGCTCCCGCCCGCAGCGCATGTGATCCACACCACACGAATTCCGGTGCATCCGGAAGCAACCATTCATCGCCCTCGCGGATCAAACCTGCTGCCGGATCAAGAAGACGGTGTGCGGCGGAGGACCTGCGTTCGGAGGGGGACGCAGGTCCCCCTGCGTCCCCGGGTCCGGCTACTCCTTCGGCGGCACCGCCGGGATGCCCAGGAACGGCAGCCTGAGCGCGCCGAACGCGTCAGCCGGGACCGCCGGCTCGCGCGGCTCGACCGGCTTGAGCCGCTCGTAGGCCGCCCCCTGGGCCGGACGCGGGTCCTCCTCGCCCTTGTTCGGCCAGTACGACATGGCCCGCTCCGCCTGTGCGGTGATCGTCAGCGAGGGATTGACGCCCAGGTTGGCCGAGACCGCGGCACCGTCCACCACCGAGATGCCGCAGTGACCGTAGAGCCGGTGGTAGGGGTCGATCACCCCCCTCTCCGGGGAGTCGCCGATGGGGCAGCCGCCGAGGAAGTGCGCGGTCAGCGGGGTGCCCATCAGCTCACCGACGTTGCTGCCCGGGAAGCCGTTGATCTCCTCGGCGAGCGCGGCGGCGGCCTCGGAGGCGGCCTTGATCTGCTTGGGGTTCGGGGCGCCGTGTCCCTGGCGGGCGGTGAGCAGGCCCTTGCCCACCCCGCCGGGCTTCAGATACGTCGTCAGCGAGTTGTCCAGCGACTGCATCACCAGTCCGATGATGGACCGCTCCGACCAACGCCGGTTGGACAGCGAGCGGGCGACGAGCAGGGGGTGGCGGGCGGCGTTCGCCAGCCAGCCCAGGACGCGCGAGGACCCCTCGGCGTAGGGCACCTGGAGGATGGACAGGCCGCCCATCGAGTTGGAGCCCTTGCCGTAGCGGACGGGTTCGATGTGGGTGCTGTCGTCGGGGTGGATCGAGGACGTGATGGCGACCCCGCGCGTGAAGTCGGCCCTGCGCTGCCCGGTCGCCCTGCGGTAGCGGCGGTCGTCGGTCTGCGCGCCCACCAGGGCCTCGGAGTTGGTGCGGGTCAGGTCGCCCAGCCGGGCGGAGAGGTGGGGAAGCTGACCGCCGGCCTTCATGCGGTGCAGCAGGGTCTGGGTACCGTACGTACCCGCCGCGACCACCACCTTCCGCGCGGTGAACAGCCGCCCCTCGCCCTTCTTCTTCTCGTCCGTCGGCAGCGTCGCGACCGCGTACCCGCCGCGCGAGTCGTCCGTGAGGGACACCACCGTCGTCATCGGGTGGACCACCGCACCGGCCTTCTCGGCGAGGTACAGGTAGTTCTCGTTGAGGGTGTTCTTCGCGCCGTGCCGGCAGCCGGTCATGCACTCGCCGCACTCGGTGCAGGCGTTGCGGGCCGGCCCGGCGCCGCCGAAGTACGGGTCGGGCACCTGCTCGCCGGGCCCGCCCCGCGCCGTGCCGTCGGCGTCCTTGCCGTCACCGAAGAACACGCCGACCGGTGCCAGGTGGAAGGTGTCGCCGACGCCCATCCGCTCGGCCGCCGCCTTCAGGTGCACGTCGGACGGGGTCATGGTCGGGTTCAGCCGCACGCCGAGCATGCGCTGCGCCTGTTCGTAGTACGGCTTCAGCTCCTGCTGCCAGTCGGTGATGCCGCGCCACTGGGGATCGTCGAAGAAGGCCTTCGGCGGCACGTAGAGGGTGTTGGCGTAGTTGAGCGAACCGCCGCCCACGCCCGCGCCGGCCAGCACCATCACGTTGCCCAGCAGATGGATGCGCTGGATGCCGTACATACCGAGCCGCGGGGCCCAGAGGTAGTTCTTCAGGTCCCAGGAGTTCCTGGGCAGGGAGTCGCGGGTGAAGCGGCGGCCGGCCTCCAGCACGCCCACCCGGTAGCCCTTCTCGGTGAGGCGCAGGGCGGAGACCGAGCCGCCGAACCCCGAACCGATCACGATGACGTCGTAGTCGTACCCGTCCTCGTCCCGGGTCTGGACAGACTTCTCCTGCGACACGTGCTCTCCTCGTCGAGAACGGATTTGGGTGACTGCGGGTCGGGGGTGGGCCGGCAGCGCGTCGGCCAGGTTCCGCCCGCTGAGGAACGGCGGTACGACGGGGCGGCCCCTGACCGGCCCGGCACTAGCGGAAGCGGAAGGACTTCATCAGGCGGAGGCTGCGGCTCATGAGCTGCGCGTACTGCGCGTCGTCCATCCCCAGCGACGGCGCCATCGGCAGCATCCGCTGCCGGGCCACCGTCTGGGCCTCGGTGTACTTGAGGATGCCCTCGGAGCCGTGGCGGCGGCCGAGGCCGGAGTCCTTCATGCCGCCCATCGGCGACTGGACGCTGCCGTAGGCGGGCGCGTAGCCCTCGTTGACGTTGACCGTGCCGGTGCGCAGCCGGGAGGCGACGTCCAGGCCGCGCCGGGCGGACTTCGTCCACACGGACGCGTTCAGGCCGTACGGCGTGGAGTTGGCGCGCTCGACCGCCTCGTCCTCGGTGCTGAACCGGTACAGGGAGACGACGGGCCCGAAGGTCTCCTCCTCGCAGACGGCCATGGAGTCCTCGACGCCGTCGAGGATGGTCGGCTCGAAGAAGTACGGGCCGATGTCCGGGCGGGCCACGCCGCCCGCGACCACCTCGGCCCCCTTGGCGACGGCCTCCTGGACGTGCCGCTCCACGGTCTTGAGCTGCCGCTCCCCCACCAGTGAGCCCATGTCGGCGCCGTAGGCGAGGGAGTTGCCGAGCCGCATGGCCCGGGTGCGGGCGGCGAAGCGCTCCAGGAAGGCGTCGGCGACGGACTCGTGGACGTACAGCCGCTCGATGGAGATGCAGAGCTGGCCGGCGGAGGAGAAGCAGGCCCGGACGGCGCCCGCGGCGGCCTTCTCGATGTCGGCGTCCTCCAGGACCAGCATGGCGTTCTTGCCGCCGAGTTCGAGGGAGACGCCGACCAGGCGGGCGGCGGCACCCTGCGCGACCTCGCGGCCGGTGCGGGTGGAGCCGGTGAAGGAGACGTAGTCGGCGTGCCTGACCAGCTCGGGTCCGACGACCGGTCCCTCGCCGAGCACGACCTGGAAGACGCCCTCGGGCAGCCCCGCCTCGACGAGCAGGTCGCGGGCCCACAGCGCGGTGAGGCAGGTCTCGGTGTCCGGCTTCATGACGACCGCGTTGCCGGCGGCGAACGCGGGCAGCGCGTCGCCGACGGACAGCTCCAGCGGGTAGTTCCAGGGGGCGATCTGGCCGACGACCCCGCGCGGGTGGCGCAGTTCGGTGACCTTCGTCAGGGCCGGCACGGCGCCGCCGTGCCTCTTGGGCCGCAGGTAGGCGGGGGCCTTGCGGCCGTAGTGGCGGGCCGCGACGGCGACGGCCTGCACCTCCTCGTGCGCGTGCAGCCGGGCCTTGCCGGTCTCGAGCTGGATGAGGTCGAGCACCTCGGCCTGGCGCTCGAGCACCAGGTCGTGGAAGCGGAGCAGCACGGCGGCGCGCTGCCGCACCGGGGTCCTCTCCCAGACGGACTGGGCGGCCCGGGCGGCCGCGAAGGCCTCTCGGACGTCCTCGGGCGTCGACTCGGGCAGGTCGGCCAGCTTCTCGCCGGTGAAGGGGGTGTGGTTGGCGGTACGGCCGGAGCCGACGACGCCCTTGATGAGCTGGGCCACCAGCGTCGGGGTGACCACGTCGGCGGCGGTGCGGACGCCCTCGGGGGCGGGCGCGAGCGGGTTGGTACCGGTGATGTCCGGGGCCTGCGAGTCCGTCATGACGCGCAGGGTATGCCGCGGCGCAGGCTTTGGGTACCCGTCGGTAACGGGGATTCACCGAGTACACACATGGCGCCAGTGATCACTGGCAGCAAATGCGCTGATCAGCGCGTTGTCGAGTGACGATCACCGCGGGCCGGATTTTTCGGGGCCCGGGGAGGGCCGCGGTGGTGAAAAGGCGGCGCCGCTCGGGTCAGGGGTGCGGTTCGGGTGCCGGGGTCCGCGCCGGCGCCGCAGGCGCCGGGCGGGCGGCGGGCACCGTCGCGCAGGCCTCCAGGGCGGCCGCGACCTCCTCGGCGGTCGGCCTCGCGCCCGGGTCCGGCGCGTGCAGCCGGGTCAGCAGCGGTCGCAGCGGGCCGACGTCGCCGCCCTCCACGGCGCCGGCGAGGAGGGCGCCGAGGGACCACAGGTCGGAGGCGGGTCCGGCGCCGCGTCCGGCGGCCCGCTCCGGCGCGGCGAACCCGGCGGGGACGTCCGCGGCGGGCCCGTCCCCTGTCCCGAGGTCCGTGACGACGACCCGCCCGGTCCCTGACTCGATCAGGACGTTCTCGGGCTTGAGGTCCCGGTGCACGATGCCCACGGCGTGCGCGGCACGCAGCGCTCCCAGGACGGCGAGTCCGACACGGGCGGCCTCGGCGGGCGGCAGCGGCCCGCGCCGTACGGCCTCCCGGAGCGACTCGCCCCCCACCAACTCCATGACGATCCAGGGCAGTCCGCCGTCCAGGACGACATCGTGCAGCGCGACGACCGAGGGATGCCGTACCCGGGCGGCGGTCCGGGCCTCCCGGTTGAGCCGGTGCGCGAACCGGCGGCTCTCCTCGTCGGCGGCCGACCGCCCGGGCAGAACGGGTTCCTTGACGGCGACGTCCCGCCCCTCCTGCTCGTCCCGGGCCCGCCAGACGGTCCCGGACGGCCCGGCGCCCAGGCGTGCGAGAAGCCGGTAGCGTCCCCCGATCAGCCGCGCGCCGGGCGGGTGTTCGCCGTCTCCACTCATGTCACATGAGTACCGTGCGCACCACGCCCTTGTCGAAGCGGGTCGGGACCGGCCGGCCCCGAACGTCCGTGGCGTCAGGGCTTCTTGATCTCCAGGTTCGCGATCACGGTCCTGGCGACCTCCTCGCCGCGCGCGGTGAAGTCGCCCTTGCCCGGGTAGCCGATGGTGAGTCGGTACAGGTCACCGGCGCCGGTGCGGTAGTAGAAGATCCGCAGCTCGCGCGGGAGCGGGTGCTGGGAGTCGTCGGTGGTGTACTCGACGGTGTTCGTGGCGGCCTGCCTGCCCTGGTACCTGGTGCCGTCGTCCGGGTGCGTCCTCGCGCCCTCGGGCATGTCGAGGGTGTAGTCGCCCTCGTTCTTGAACTTCTCGTCCTCGGCGTGCATCTGGGCCACCGCGTTGCTCTTGATCGCGTGCAGCGAGTCCTCCGACTTCCGGGACAGGTCGAGCACGACCGAGACGGCGCCGCTCGGATCCGTGTACGACACCCAGCTCTGGTCGGAGTCGCCCTTGTCCGGGTGGCCGGGCACGTAGGAGGCGGGGACGGCGAGGGTGACGCCCAGTCCGGCGTCGGTCCGCTTCGCCCAGCCGTCCGGCAGCGGTCCCGCGAAGGGATCGGCGAGGACGAGGTACCCGGCCACCGCGGCCGCGGCCACGGCCGCGCCGACACCCAGCCAGGCCTTGCGGCCCGGGCGCGGGAGGCGGCCGGCCGGCGCGGTGGGCGCGGCGGCCGCCACGTGCTGGGGTGGTTCCGGCGCCGGGGGGTTGGCGGCCGCCTCCAGCAGCGCCCGCACCCGGCCCGCCGTCGGACGGTGGGAAGGGTCCTTCTGCAGCAGGCTGTTGACGGCCTCCGCCAGCGGGCCGCGGGCGGCCGCCGGTGCGGCCGGGGTGGCGTTGAGGACGGACTGCAGCGTGGCCGGGGTGTTGCTGCGGCGGAACGGGGAGACGCCCTCGGTGGCGGTGTAGAGCACGACGCCCAGGGACCACAGGTCGCTCGACGGCCCGGGGCGCTGCCCCAGCACCCGCTCCGGCGCGATGTACTCGGGCGAACCGACGAAACCGCCGGTGTCGGTCAGGTTCGTCTCGCCCTCGATCTGCGCGATGCCGAAGTCCGTGAGGACGACCCGGCCGTACCGGCCCAGCAGCACGTTGTCCGGCTTGACGTCCCGGTGCAGCACGCCCGCCGCGTGCGCGGCCTCCAACGCGCCGAGCACCTCCAGGCCGATCCGCGCCGCCTCGCGCGCGTCCAGCGTGCCCTCCTGCAGCGCGTCGCCCAGCGAGCGGCCGTGCACCAGCTCCATCACGATCCAGGGCCGGCCGTCCACGACCGCGACGTCGTGCACGTTGACCACGGCGGGGTGGTCGAGCCGGGCCGCCGCGCGTGCCTCGCGGCGCATCCGCTCGAAGGCGTTGGCGCGTTCACGCTCGGGAAGGTGGTCCGGTACGCGGGGCTCCTTCACCGCGACCTCGCGGTCCACCGTCTCGTCCTTGGCCCGCCACACGGTGCCCATGCCGCCGTGCCCGAGCTTGGCGAGCAGCCGGTACCGGCCTGCGATCAGCCGCCCGGTGCCGTCCTGAGCGGCGGGAGCCCGGCCCCGCTCCGGGCTCGGCGGGGCCGCCGGCCGGGGCACCGCACCGGGCCGCGCACCCGGCACCGGGGCAGGCGGTCGCAGAACAAAACTCGTCGTGTCGTCGGCCGTACGGCCGGCTCCCCCGTCACTGCTCATGGAACATCCATATCGCGCCACCGGCGTCCGCCACCACAGGGAACACGAACCGGTCACGAAGCCGTGACCGAGCGGGAATCAACGCGCCGTGGCCGAGAAGGTGTCCACGGCCACGTCGAAGTACTCCCTGGCCTCCCGGACCCGTCCGACCGGCGCCGACACCCACACGTCGTACATCCGGCCGTCCTCCTCCCAGCACAGGTCGTAGGTGTGGCGCGGGCCCTCGGCGGCGCTGAAGCCGTCCCAGGTGAACTCCCAGAGCGCGGCGGGGTGTCCGGCGTGCGTGGTCCCGATGACCCGGCCGTCGTGGTAGCCCGGGTTGGTGCCGGCCCCCTCCGCCGCCGCCCGGCTCATCACCGCGGCGGGGCCGCCCGCGGCGGGCGGGGAGACCTTGACGCCGAGGCGGAAGGTCAGGCCCGGGGAGAGGTAGAAGACGCGCTCGCCCTGCCGCTCGCGGTCGAAGTCCTCCGGCACGGCCAGCGAGAATCCGGCCGGGTCCCGTGCGGTGCGGTAACCGGAGGGGGCGGTGTGGGGCCGGGACGCCGCGGGCGCGCCGCTCGCGGAGTCCGCCGGGGACGGCGTGGGCCTGCCCGTCGGCGGTGCCCCGGAGCGGCTGGTCGGCGCCGCCGGACTGCTCGTCGTGCCGCCGGGCGGGCCGCCGCCCTCGCCCTGGTGCAGCAGCAGTGCCGCCGCCGAGATGCCCGCCCCGGCCACCGCGGCGACCAGCAGGGCGGCGATCAGCACCCCGCGCGAGGACTGGCGGGCGGGCGGGGGCCGTTCCGGCGTCGGCCGGTCGCCCGGCGCCCGCGGCACGTCGGGCTCGGTCGGCGGGTGGCCCGCTCCGGCCGCACGGGCCGCGAGGGCGACGATCCTGGGGGTGCGGCCCGTCGCCGGCGGTTCGGGGGCGGCCGGTGTGCGGCCCGTCTCCAGGAACGTCCGCAGCATCCGCTCGGCGTCCGCCGCGTCCAGCCGGCGGTCGGGGTCGCGCTCCAGCAGGCCCCGTACGACGGGCAGCAGCGGTTCGGCCTGCGACGGTGGCCGGATCTCGGCGGCGACGACGGCGTGCAGGATGCCGCCGAGCGAGTCCCGCCGGAACGGGGACTCGCCGCTGAGCACCGTGCACAGCAGGGCGCCGAGCGACCACAGGTCGGACTCGGGCCCGGTCTGGGTGCCGGCCATCCGCTCCGGGGCGGTGTACTCGGGCGAGCCGACGAAGGAGCCGGTCTCGGTGAGCGTGGTGGCGCCCGCGACCTGCGCGATGCCGAAGTCGGTGAGCACCACCCGGCCGGTGCCGGACTCCAGCAGCACGTTCGCGGGCTTGATGTCGCGGTGCAGCACGCCGGCCTCGTGCGCGACCCGCAGCGCGCCCAGCAGGTCGGCGCCGATCCGGGCGGCCTCGACGGCGTCGACGGGGCCGTGCCTGGCGATGCGGTCGGCGAGGGAGCCGCCGTCGATCAGTTCCATGACGAGGTACGGGCGGTCGTCCTGCTCGACGACGTCGTGCACGACGATGATGTGGGGGTGCCGCAACTGCGCGACCGCCCGCGCCTCACGGAAGGTGCGGTCCCGGCGGCGGCGGGCGTCGTCGTCCGGGAGGGAGTCGTCGGCCGCCAGCTCCTTGACCGCCACCAGCCGGCCCAGCACCTCGTCGCTCGCCCGCCAGACGACGCCCATGCCGCCGCGTCCGATCCGCTCCTGGAGGCGGTAACGGCCCGCGATCACGCGGAAGTCGTCCCCGTCGGATCCCATGAGGCCCATCATGCCGCACCGGCCGCACCCGTTCGGGTCGGTGATCGGCCAAGCCTGGGCCGGTCAGCCGGCGGCCGGCGGCTGCCAGCTCCGCAGCACCCAGTGGAACTGCTTGCTGGACTGCGGCCAGTCCGCCTCGGGTGTCGACATGTAGATCGCGTACTCGGTGCCCTCGCGCGAGAAGTACGTCTCCTCGACGGCGTGCCGGGGACCGGCCTCGTAGGGCGGGTCCTTCGCCAGCGCGTCCCAGGTCATCTCCCACAGCGCCGCCTGGCGATCGCGGTAGGTGTTCGCCTTCATGGTCACCCGGTGGTAGTTGACCAGCGATTGAATCTGCCCTTCCAGGTTCTTCTGGTGCTCGAGGGCGTTGGCGAAGTCCGAGCTGGTGTCGATGGAGATGCGCAGGAAGTGCTTGCCGCCGTCGGGCGTGTAGTCGACCTGCCGGAGGTCCGGGTCGGCCTGCCCGGCGCTCTGCGCACCGGCCTGCGCGCCGACGACCCTGCGCGACCAGCCCTCGGGCAGGTACACGGTGAAGCCCCACGGGTCGTGGTACGCCTGCCAGGAGTCGGGCACGACTCCGCCGGGCTTCGGTGTGGCGCTGCTGTCGCCGCCGGCGGAGGCCGACGGCGTGACCTGGTGGGTGTCCCCGCCGGCGCCGGTGTCCCGCCGCGCGCCGTCCCACTGCTGGAAGGCGACGGCCGCGCCTCCGCCGATCACGGCCGCGGCGGCGACGACCAGCGCGAGGGCGCGCAGCCTGCGCCGGGGCCGGGTCGGCCTGCCCGCGGGTGCGGGGGCCACCGCGGTCGCGCCGGTCGTGGAACGGCCCGCGCGGGCCGGTTCGCCGGGCAGCCGGCCGGGCGCGGTCTCTCCGGAGGGGTGGCCGGTGGAAGCGTGGGCGGTGCCGCCCGTCGCGCCGTCGTGCGCGCCGGATCCCTGCGCCGGTACGAACGCCGGTGCGTGCGGCAGGCGGCCCTGCGCCGCCTCGGCGAGCATGCGTTCCGCGTCCTGCGGCCCCGGCCGCCGGGCCGGGTCCTTGCGGAGCAGGGCGGTGATGACGGGCCCGAGCGGACCGGCGTTGCGGGGCTCCTCCACCTCCTCCTCGACGACCGCCTGCATGGTGCTGAGCGGCGAGGTGCGGCGGAACGGCGAGCGGCCCTCGACCGCCGTGTACAGCGTGGCCCCGAGCGCCCACAGGTCCGAGGACGGGCCCGGGTCGTGGCCGCGCACCCGTTCGGGCGCGAGGTAGTCGACCGAGCCGACGACCTCTCCGGTGCGGGTGATGGTGGAGTCGCCCTCGATCTGCGCGATGCCGAAGTCGGTGAGCAGGACCCGGCCGTCCCGGCCGAGGAGGACGTTGCCTGGCTTGACGTCCCGGTGCAGGACGCCCGCCGCGTGCGCGGCGCGCAGGGCCCGCAGTACCCACAGGCCGATCCGCGCGGCCTCGGGGGCTTCGAGGCGGCCGCTCTCCTTGACCGCGTCGGCCAGCGAGTGGCCCTCGACCAGTTCCATCACGATCCACGGGCGGCCGTCGTGCTCCAGCACGTCGTGGACGGTGACGACGGCGGAGTGGTTGATGCGTGCGGCGGCCCGCGCCTCGGCCCGGGTGCGGGCCAGCAGGACGGCCTGGTCGCTCTCCGAGACGTAGAGCGCCGCGGTCAGCTCCTTGACGGCGACGTGACGGTGCAGCACCTCGTCGTGGGCGCGCCACACCCGGCCCATGCCGCCGCTGCCGATGGAATCGGCGAGCCGGTAGCGGCCCGCTATGAGCAGGCCCTGCATCTGATTCACGTTGCCCCGCAATGTTATTGACAGGGTCAGACTAAGGACCGGCCCTCCCCCTGGGAACACGAGGGGTACCAAGGTGACAGTCCTGTGACGGTTGTCGCTTCCGGCGCGCGGGAGGAACCCGGCGCCGTTTGCCGCAGGCGGTGTACGGGGCGCTCAGCCCGTGTAGCGGTACGTCGCGGTGGCCTGCTCGTACAGCCGTGTCACCTCGTCGCGTTCGGCCTCCGGGCCCCGGACCTGGACGATGTGGTAGCGGCCGTTCAGCAGGATCGCCATGTTGCGCACGTACCGGTCGCGGCCCTGTCCGTCGGTCCACGTGAACTGGCCCTCGGCCATGGTCCGTCCGCCCACCTCGATGGTCCGCAGTCCGGTGGCCGTGGCCCAGCTCGAGTCCCGGTACGGCTGGAGTTCGCGCTCCTTGTCCCGCTGGTAGACCATCGGGTCGCTGCCGTAGGTGCCCGCGCCGTCCCGTCCGGGCACGACGAGAAGCTCGAAGTTCCCGTGCGCGTAGACGACTTGGCCGCTGCCGTTCTTCGGCGTGCGGTCCCACCCCTGGGCGACGGCGATCCGGAAGCCGTCCGGATCCTTGCGCAGGGTGAACCCGTCGGCCGCGGAGGGGTCGCCGCCGGTCTGCGTCTCGGCGGCGGGCGCGGACGCCGAGGGCCCGGGGGCGGACGGCCGCCCGGAGGAGGGCCGGTCGGTGGGCGAGGGCGCGGGTCTCGCCTCGCCGGCACTGCCGGTGCGGTCGCCGCCCGCGGCGCCGTTCTCATCCCGCTTCGGCATGAACAGCATCGCGTAGGCCACCGCCCCGGCGAGCAGCAGCAGTACCAGCAGGAGCAGCAGCCGGCCCAGGCTGCGGGGGGAACGGGTCGGCCCCGGCGCGCGCTTGTGCCGGCCGTGCGGGTGGGTCGCGGGCACCCGGGCACGCCGCCGCCGCACCAGCTCGCCGCGCCGCCGGACGATCGGCAGCCGGCTGGGGTCGGCGGGCGGCACGGGCACCACATGGCTGCCGGCGTCCGGCTCGGGCGCCGAGCGCACCAGGGAGCGCAGCCAGCCGCTCAGCTCCTCGAAGTCCGGGCGGTCGGTGGGGTCCTGACGCAGCAGCGACTCCACCACCGGGCGCAGCGGGCCGCACTCCTCGGCGAAGGCGGGCGGCTCCGCGCACACGAGCTGCACCAGCTCGGCCGTGGACTCCTCGGGGTAGGGGGCGTGTCCCTGGACGGCCCGGAAGAGCAGTGCGCCCAGCGCCCAGAGGTCGGTGGCCGGCCCGATCGGCGCGGCGAGCTGCCAGTTCTCGTGCACGGGGCCCGCCTGCTCCGGCGCCCAGCGCTCGGTGACCGGCCCGACCACGGTCATCCGCACCTGCCGGGCCCGCTCGGCGGCGAGCGCGGTGCCGGGCCCACGACGTGCGGCACCGCCTCCGGCGCCGGGCTCGTCCCACCGCGAGGCCGCGGCGGAGGGGTGGGCGGGTGCCTCCGGGGCGGAACCGGAGCCCGGGGCCGGCGCCTGCGCCGGGACCACGGCGCCGTGCCCGGCGGCCGGAGCGCCGTGTCCGGGTGCGGGTGACCGGCCGGGGACGGGCAGGCGTCCGGAGCCCGGGGCCGTGTCGTCGCCGGGCGGCGGTCCCGGACGCTGCGGGTCGCCGGCCGGGCCGGTGCGGGCTCTCGTTCCTGCTCGGCCGGGGCGAGAGCGGCCAGGCTGCCGGAGAGGG
>NZ_JALLIN010000059.1 GCF_023630175.1 Streptomyces cellostaticus
GGGGGGGCCCGGCCCGGGCCCCACCCCCTCGAAACCTCCTGTGGCCGAACGGGACTTGGGAACCCGCGGCCCCGGGGCGGCGTCAGCCCGGGTTCGCCCCGCCGCGAGGCCCGGCGAGTGCTCCCCGGCGGGCGAACCCCGACGGACGCGGCCCTAGAAGAACACCCCGCACCGCAGCAGCACGTTCGCGTACGGCCGGGCCTCCCCGGTGCGCACCACCAGCCGCGCCCCCGCCGACAGCTCCTTCAGCCGCTCGTGCGGCACCAGCGCCAGCTCCGGGAAGAGGCCGTCCAGCAGCGCGCCCGCCGCCGGATTGGCGCCCCGGACCTCCTCGGCGGCCGTGGCCCCCTCCACCACCAGCTCGGCCAGCAGCCCGTCCAGGACCTCCGCGAACGAGGGCACACCCGCGCGGAAGGCGAGGTCCACCACACGCGGTCCGTCCGGTATCGGCAGGCCCGCGTCGCACACCAGCACCCCGTCGCCGTGCCCCAGCGCGGCCAGCGCGCCGGCCAGGTGACGATTGAGGATGCCCGCCTTCCTCACCGGTCACCGCCCCGCTCACCGAGCGCCTCGGCCTGCGCCGCCGTCGGGTACGACTCCTGCGCGCCGCGCCGGGTCACCGCCGCCGCGCCCACCAGGGCCGCGTAGGCCGCCGCCGCCGGCAGCGCGGCGCCGGACCCCAGCTTCCAGGCCAGGGCCGCGGTGAAGGCGTCGCCCGCGCCGGTGGTGTCCACCGCGTCCACCCGCACCGGCGGCACCCGGGTCAGACCGGAGGAGTCGCAGACCAGCGCCCCGGCCGCGCCGAGCGTCACCACCACCGAGCGCGGGCCCCGGGCCAGCAGCCGGGGCGCCCAGCGGTCCGGTTCTCCGCTCGTGCCGTCCGCTCCGAGGAGCACCCGGGCCTCGTGCTCGTTGACGATCAGCGGATCGCAGGCCGCCAGCACCTCCGCGGGCAGCTCGCGCGGCGGGGACGGGTTCAGCACGAACCGGCTGCCGTCCGCCAGGTTCCGCACGACCTCCACCACCGTCTCCAGCGGGATCTCCAGCTGCGCCGACACCACCCGCGAGGCGCGCAGCAGACCGGCCGCCGCCCGCACGTCCGCCGGGGTGAGCCGGGCGTTGGCGCCGGGCGACACCACGATGCTGTTGTCCCCGGAAGGATCGACGGTGATCAGCGCGACACCGGTCGGCCCCCCGCCCACCAGGACGCCCGCCGTGTCCACCCCGTCCGCCCGCTGCGCCTCCAGCAGCAGCCGGCCGTGGGCGTCGTCGCCGACCCGGGCGAGCAGCGCGGTACGCGCGCCGAGCCGGGCGGCGGCGACCGCCTGGTTGCCGCCCTTGCCGCCGGGATGGACGGCCAGGTCGCCGCCCAGCACCGTCTCGCCGGCGGCCGGCCGCCGTTCGACCCCGATCACCAGGTCGGCGTTGGCCGAACCCACGACCAGGAGGTCGTAGTCGTACATGGAATTGACTCCCCTGAGAGATGACCGGGGCGGGCGGTCCCCGGGGACCGCCCGCCCGCTCGCTCGTCGATTGTCAGCCGGTGAACCCGGCCGCGTTCTCCTTCGTGACCACCTTGACCGGTACCTTGACGGCCGCCCCGACCTTCTTGCCCTGGACCGCCTTCAGCGCGTTGTCGACCGCCATCCGGCCGAGCTGGCTGGGCTGCTGGGCCACGGACGCGTACAGGGTGCCGCCCTCGACCGCCTTCAGCCCGTCCGGGGTGCCGTCGAAGCCGACCACCTGGACCGACCGGCCGGCCTTGGCGCCCAGCGCCTTGATCGCGCCGAGGGCCATCTCGTCGTTGGCGGCGATGACGCCCTGCACGTCGGGGTGGGCCTGCAGCAGGTTCGACATCACGTCGAGCCCCTTGGTGCGGTCGAAGTCGGCCGGCTGCTGGGCCAGGACCTGGATGCCCGGGTAGGACTTCAGCCCCTTGGCGAAGCCCGCCGCCCGCTCCCGGGCGGCGGAGGTGCCCGCCTGGCCCTGCAGGATGACGATCTTCCCCTTGCCGCCGAGCTTCTCGGCGACCGTCTTCGCGGCCAGTTCGCCGCCGGCCACGTTGTCCGAGGCCACCAGGGCGTCCACGGTCGCCCTGTTGACCCCGCGGTCGACGGCGATGACCGGGATCCCGGCCTTGCCGGCCGCCTTCACGGAGTTGCCGGCCGCGTCCGAGTCCACCGGGTTGACGATGATCGCACCGAGGTCCGAGCTGGTGAAGTTCTGGAGCTGGTTGGCCTGCTGGGAGGCGTCGTTCTGGGCGTCCGTGACCGTGAGGTCCACACCCAGCTTCTTCGCCTCGGCCTGGGCGCCCGCCCGGATCTGCACGAAGAAGGGGTTGTTGAGGGTGGACAGGGACAGGCCCATCCTCGGGTTCGTGGACGAGGCGGAGCCGTTGTGCAGGAAGGAGGTCGCGCCGACGATCGCCACGGTGACGACCGCCGCGAGCGCGTACGTCCCGGCCTGCCTGCCCTTGCCGCCGGGAGAGGCACCGGCCGCCGCCGGGGCCGCCCCCGCCTTGCGGCGCAGCGTGTCGAAGAGGACCGCCAGCGCGATCACGACGCCGATGACGACCTGCTGCCAGAAGGCGGACACGTTCAGCAGGTTGAGGCCGTTGCGCAGCACCGCGAGGATCAGGGCGCCGATCAGTGTGCCGGACGCCTTGCCGGTGCCGCCCGCGAGCGAGGCGCCGCCGATGACGACCGCGGCGATCGCGTCCAGCTCGTAGCCGTCGGCGGCCTGCGGCTGCGCGGAGGACAGCCGGGAGGCGAGCACGACACCCGCGACGGCGGCGAACACGCCGGACAGCGCGTAGATGGCGAGCTTCTGCCTCTTCACCCGCAGGCCGGACAGCCGCGCGGCCTCCTCGTTGCCGCCGATCGCGTACATCGAGCGGCCGATGTAGGTGCGGCCGAGCACGAGGGCGGCGATCAGGCCCATCACGACCATCACGAGGACCGGCACCGGCAGCCAGCCGCCGAGTGTGTCCCCGAGGTGCGAGACGGAGTCCGGGAAGGGGATCGGGGAGCCCCCGGAGATCACCAGGGACAGACCGCGGGCCACCGAGAGCATGGCGAGCGTCGCGATGAACGGCGGGAGCTTGCCGTACGCGACGAGGAAGCCGTTGACGAGTCCGGCCGCGACACCGGTCACCACGGCCAGCAGCACCGCCACGGCGACCGGGACGCCGTGCGAGGTGGCGCTCCAGGCGAGGACGGTGGCCGACAGGGCCGCCACCGAGCCCACCGACAGGTCGATGCCGGCCGAGACGATGACGAACGTGACACCGAAGGCGAGGACGGCGGTCACGGCCGCCTGCACGCCGACGTTGAGCAGGTTGTCGGTGGTCAGGAAGTCGCCCGACAGCGCCGACATGGCGATGACGAGGACGATCAGCGCGGTCAGCGCGCCGTTCTCCAGGAGCAGGCGGCGCACCGCCGTGGCGCCACCGGCGCCCGTCGTGCTCTTGAGCGTGTCAGTGGCCACGAGCGGCCTCCTTGTCGGTCGTGGGGTTGCTGACGGCGAGTGCCATCACGGAGTCCTGGGTGGCCTCGTCGGCGGGCAGTTCACCCGCGATCCGGCCCTGGGCCATCACCAGCACCCGGTCGCTCATGCCGAGCACCTCGGGCAGATCGCTGGAGATCATGAGTACGGCGGTGCCCGCCGCGGTCAGTTCGTTGATGAGCTGGTAGATCTCGACCTTGGCGCCGACGTCGATACCGCGCGTCGGCTCGTCGAGGATCAGCACCTTGGTGTTCGCC
Organism: Streptomyces cellostaticus; assembly: GCF_023630175.1. Classification (GTDB taxonomy): domain Bacteria; phylum Actinomycetota; class Actinomycetes; order Streptomycetales; family Streptomycetaceae; genus Streptomyces; species Streptomyces cellostaticus_A. The sequence goes on from NZ_JALLIN010000059.1 coordinate 3,762, forward strand.
AGCAGCCACTTGCCGATGACGACCTTCTGCTGGTTGCCGCCGGACAGGGTCCGCACGTGCTGGCCGAGCCCGGCCATCCGCACGCCGAGCTGCCCGGCCATCCTCGCGGCGGCCTCGCGCTGGCCCCCGAGGTCGACGAGCCCCGCGCGGGTGGCGGCGCGCATGGTCACCAGGCCGAGGTTCTCCTCGACCGACTGGTCCAGCACCAGCCCCTGGCCCTTGCGGTCCTCCGGGATCAGTCCGACGCCGGCCGCCATGGCGGCGTTGACGTCGTGCCCCTTCAGGGCCGCACCGGCGACCCTCACGGCCCCCGCGTCGTACCGGTCCGCCCCGAACACCGCCCGGACGACCTCCGTACGGCCGGCGCCGACCAGCCCGGCGATGCCGACCACCTCACCGGCGTGCACCTCGAAGCTGACGTCGTGGAAGACGCCGTCGCGGGTCAGGCCCTCGACGCTGAGCAGCGCGCCGCCCCGGTCGGCCCGTTCGCGCGGGTACTGCTGCTCGATGGAGCGGCCCACCATCAGCCGGACCAGCTCGGCCTGCGGTGTGGCGGCCGGGACCCGACCGACGCTCCTGCCGTCCCGGATGACCGTGACCCGGTCGCCCAGGGCGGCGATCTCCTCCAGGTGGTGGGTGATGAAGACGATGCCGACGCCCTCCTCGCGCAGTTGGCGCACGATCACGAAGAGCCTGTCGACCTCCTCGGAGGTGAGCACGGCGGTCGGCTCGTCCATGATCAGTACGCGCGCGTCCAGGCTGAGCGCCTTCGCGATCTCGACCATCTGCAGGCGCGCGATACCGAGTTCGCGCACCCGCGCACGGGGGGACACGTCCACCCCGACCCGCTTGAGCAGGACCTCGGCGTCGGCCTCCATCCGCTTCCGGTCGATCATCCCGAACCGGCGCGGCTGCCGGCCGAGGAAGATGTTCTCGGCGACCGTCAGGTCGGGGACCAGGTTGAACTCCTGGTAGATGGTGGCGATCCCGAGGCGTTCGGAGTCCTGCGCACCGTGGATGCGCACCTCCTCGCCGCCGACGAGGATCCGCCCGGCGTCGGGCGTGTACGCACCGGAGAGCATCTTGATCAGCGTGCTCTTGCCCGCGCCGTTCTCACCGAGCAGCACGTGCACCTCGCCCCGGCGCAGGGAGAAGTCGACGCCGTCGAGCGCCACCACGCCGGGGAAGGTCTTCCGGATGCCCTCGATGCGCAGCAACTCGTCCTGGTCGCTCACGACTCGCTCCTGTTCGTTGCGGGGTTCTGGGCGGGGGGCGCGCCGCACGAGCGGCGCACGACGAGACGGGCGGGGAGGGTGACGGACTCGCCGGGCCGTCCCGCGATGCGGTCCACCAGGGCCCGTACGGCGGCCCGGCCCAGCTCGCCCGTGGGCTGGGCGATCGCGGTGACCGGCGGATCGGTGTGCACGAACCAGCGGATGTCGTCGAACGCGGCGAGCGCGATGTCGTCCGGGACGCGCAGCCCGCGCGCGCGGATCGCGTCCAGGGCGCCGAGCGCCATCAGGTTGTCCGCCGCGAAGACCGCCTCGGGCGGCTCCGGCAGGTCGAGGAAGCCCTCGGTGACCCGTCGGCCGCTCTCCGCCTGGAAGTCGCCCTGGCCGGTGTAGGCGTCCGGCAGGTCCAGCCCGTACTCGGCCAGGGCGGCCCGGAAGGCCTCGACCCGCTCGCTGCCGGTGGTGGTGGCGGCGGGCCCCGAGATGATCGCGAGCCGCCGGTGCCCGAGCCCGTACAGGTGTGCGACCAGGTCCCGTACGGCGCGCTGCCCGTCGGCCCGGACCACGGGCACCTCGACGCCCGGGATCCACCGGTCGACGAAGACCATCGGCGTCCCTCCGCGCGCGGCGTCCAGCATCAGCGGGGAGCCGCCGTCGGTGGGGGAGACCAGCAGGCCGTCTATGCGGCGGTCCAGCAGCGTCCGCACATGGTGGTCCTGGAGGTCGGGCCGCTCGTCGGCGTTGCCGATGATCACGCTGTAGCCGAGCGCCCGGGCCTCCTCCTCGACGGAGCGGGCCAGCTCGGTGAAGTAGGGGTTCAGTACGTCGCTGATGACCAGGCCGAGGGTGCGGGTCTGGTCGGTCCGCAGGGAACGGGCGACGGCGTTGGGCCGGTAGCCCAGCGCCTCGACGGCGGCCAGCACGCGTGTACGTGCGTCCGCGCTGACCGACGGGTGCTCGTTCAGGACGCGCGACACCGTGGCGACCGAGACGCCCGCCGCGGCGGCGACGTCCTTGATGCTCGCCATCGCGGGCTCCACCTCCTCGTGGAACTCATGGAATCGATTACATCGACATGCTCGAAGGATTGGAATCGATTACACGGCCCCGGGGCAACCCCCCGGCGGGTTCCTGAGACCGGATCGTGATGTCGGACCGGGCCGGTACCTTCGGGGCATGGCTCAACAGGCGGGGAACCCCACGGGCGAACGGCGGCTCGCCGTGCTCGAAGGAGTGCTGGAGCGGATCACCTACGCCAACGAGGAGAACGGCTACACCGTCGCCCGCGTCGACACCGGCCGGGGCGGCGGGGACCTCCTCACGGTGGTCGGCGCGCTGCTCGGCGCCCAGGTGGGGGAGTCGCTGCGGATGGAGGGCCGCTGGGGCTCGCACCCGCAGTACGGCAAGCAGTTCGTCTGCGAGAACTTCACGACCGTCCTGCCGGCCACCGTCCAGGGCATCCGCCGCTATCTGGGTTCCGGACTGGTCAAGGGCATCGGCCCGGTCTTCGCCGACCGCATCACCCAGCACTTCGGCCTGGAGACCCTCGCGGTCATCGAGGAGGAGCCGAAGCGGCTGATCGAGGTCCCCGGCCTCGGCCCCAAGCGGACGAAGAAGATCGCCGACGCCTGGGAGGAGCAGAAGGCGATCAAGGAGGTCATGCTCTTCCTCCAGACCGTCGAGGTGTCGACGTCCATCGCCGTGCGGATCTACAAGAAGTACGGCGACGCCTCCATCTCGGTCGTGAAGAACCGGCCCTACCGGCTGGCCGCCGACGTCTGGGGCATCGGCTTCCTCACCGCCGACCGGATCGCCCGGTCCGTCGGCATCCCGCACGACAGCCCCGAGCGCGTGAAGGCGGGCCTGCAGTACGCGCTGTCGCAGTCCGCCGACCAGGGCCACTGCTTCCTGCCGGAGGAGCGGCTGATCGCCGACGCGGTGAAGCTGCTCCAGGTCGACACCGGACTGGTGATCGAGTGCCTGGCCGAACTCGCCGGGCCGCCCGAGGAGGGCGAGGACCCCGGGGTGGTCCGGGAGAAGGTGCCCGGACCGGACGGCGACGCGGAGCCCGTGAACGCCGTCTACCTGGTGCCCTTCCACCGCGCCGAACTCTCCCTCTCGGCCCAGCTGCTGCGGCTGCTGCGCACCCCCGAGGACCGGATGCCCGCCTTCCGGGACGTGGCTTGGGACAAGGCGCTCGGCTGGCTCAGGAGCCGTACCGGCGCCGACCTCGCCCCCGAGCAGGAGGCCGCCGTGCGGCTCGCGCTGACCGAGAGGGTCGCGGTGCTCACCGGCGGACCCGGCTGCGGCAAGTCCTTCACGGTCCGCTCGATCGTGGAGCTGGCCCGCGCCAAGCGCGCCAAGGTGCTGCTGGCCGCGCCCACCGGGCGGGCCGCGAAGCGGCTGGCCGAGCTGACCGGCGCCGAGGCCTCCACGGTCCACCGGCTGCTGGAGCTCAGGCCCGGCGGCGACGCGGCCTACGACCGGGACCGTCCGCTGGACGCCGATCTGGTGGTCGTGGACGAGGCCTCGATGCTGGACCTGCTGCTCGCCAACAAGCTGGTCAAGGCCGTGCCGCCGGGGGCGCACCTGCTCTTCGTCGGCGACGTCGACCAGTTGCCCAGCGTCGGCGCCGGGGAGGTGCTGCGCGATCTGCTCGCGGAGGGCGGCCCGATTCCGGCGGTACGGCTCACCCGGGTCTTCCGGCAGGCCCAGCAGTCCGGCGTCGTCACCAACGCGCACCGCATCAACGCCGGCCGGCACCCGCTGACCGACGGGCTGAAGGACTTCTTCCTCTTCGTCGAGGACGACACCGAGGAGGCCGGCCGGCTCACCGTGGACGTGGCCGCCCGCCGGCTGCCCGCCCGGTTCGGCCTGGACCCGCGCCGGGACGTCCAGGTGCTCGCCCCGATGCACCGCGGCCCGGCCGGCGCCGGCACCCTCAACGGACTGCTCCAGCAGGCCATCACACCGGGCCGGCCCGAGCTCGCGGAGAAGCGGTTCGGCGGCCGGGTGTTCCGTGTCGGCGACAAGGTCACCCAGATCCGCAACAATTACGAGAAGGGGGAGAACGGTGTCTTCAACGGCACCGTGGGCGTGGTCACCTCGCTCGACCCGGTCGACCAGCGTCTGACGGTGCTGACGGACGAGGACGAGGAGGTTCCGTACGACTTCGACGAACTGGACGAACTGGCCCACGCCTACGCGGTGACGATCCACCGGTCGCAGGGCAGCGAGTACCCCGCCGTGGTGATTCCCGTCACCACCGGGGCGTGGATGATGCTCCAGCGGAACCTGCTGTACACGGCGGTGACACGGGCGAAACGGCTGGTGGTCCTCGTCGGTTCACGCAAGGCGATCGGACAGGCGGTGCGCACGGTGTCGGCGGGCCGGCGCTGCACGGCTCTGGACTTCCGGCTCGGCGGTTCCCGAACGGCTCCGACCAGCGACTCCGAGCCGCGTCCCAAAAAATGATCGATCAAATGAGTCGTGAAGGTCACAGAGCACTTCCGGATACCGGTCGAAGCGGGCAGGATGAGCAGGTTGGCGGCACTGAGTGCCGCCGATGGGCCCAATGGTCGACCCCGAGTGCACTCTCCTGAGCCAAATGGGGGATGGTAGAGACAGTCAGGGCACCTCGAAGATGAGGCACTACGTCGGTGAGGGAAGACGTGAGCGACAACTCTGTAGTACTGCGGTACGGCGACGGCGAGTACACCTACCCGGTGGTCGACAGCACCGTCGGTGACAAGGGCTTCGACATCGGGAAGCTCCGCGCCCAGACCGGTCTGGTGACTCTGGACAGCGGTTACGGCAACACGGCCGCCTATAAATCCGCCGTCACCTACCTCGACGGTGAGGCGGGCATCCTCCGCTACCGCGGCTACCCCATCGAGCAGCTGGCCGAACGCTCCACCTTCCTGGAGGTGGCCTACCTGCTGATCAACGGTGAGCTGCCGACCGTCGACGAACTGACGACGTTCAAGGGCGACATCACCCGGCACACCCTGCTGCACGAGGACGTCAAGAACTTCTACAAGGGCTTCCCGCGCGACGCCCACCCGATGGCCATGCTGTCCTCGGTCGTCTCGGCGCTGTCCACGTTCTACCAGGACAGCCACAACCCGTTCGACGAGAAGCAGCGCAACCTCTCCACGATCCGCCTGCTCGCGAAGCTCCCGACCATCGCGGCGTACGCGTACAAGAAGTCGATCGGTCACCCGTTCGTCTACCCGCGCAACGACCTCGGCTACGTCCAGAACTTCCTGCGCATGACCTTCTCGGTCCCGGCGGACGAGTACGAGCTGGACCCGATCGTGGTCTCCGCCCTGGACAAGCTGCTGATCCTGCACGCGGACCACGAGCAGAACTGCTCCACGTCCACGGTCCGTCTGGTGGGCTCGTCGCAGGCGAACATGTTCGCGTCCATCTCGGCCGGCATCAACGCCCTGTGGGGCCCGCTGCACGGCGGTGCCAACCAGTCGGTGCTGGAGATGCTCGAGGGCATCCGCGACGCCGGCGGCGACGTCGACTCCTTCATCCGCAAGGTGAAGAACAAGGAGGACGGCGTCCGCCTGATGGGCTTCGGCCACCGGGTGTACAAGAACTTCGACCCGCGCGCCAAGATCATCAAGGCCGCCGCGCACGATGTGCTCTCCGCCCTCGGCAAGTCCGACGAGCTGCTGGACATCGCGCTGAAGCTGGAGGAGCACGCGCTCTCCGACGACTACTTCGTCTCGCGCAGCCTCTACCCGAACGTCGACTTCTACACCGGTCTGATCTACCGAGCCATGGGCTTCCCGACCGAGATGTTCACGGTCCTGTTCGCCCTCGGCCGCCTGCCGGGCTGGATCGCCCAGTGGCACGAGATGATCAAGGAGCCGGGCTCCCGCATCGGCCGCCCGCGCCAGATCTACACGGGCGTGGTGGAGCGCGACTTCGTTCCGGTCGAGGAGCGCTGAGCACTCGCCGGTCGAGGGGCGCCGAACCGGTGCCCCGCCCGCCGCACAGGGCCTGCCGTCACGGGCGGGCCCTGGACCGACGGGGATGAGACAAACGGAAGGCGCCCTGACGCCGGTCCCCCCACGGGCCGACGACCAGGGCGCCTTCCCATGTCCCGGTGCGGATTCCCCCCACGGGATCCGGCCGGGCGCTCGGAGAGGACAGCGCCTGAAATCGCTGTCTGAACACGACGGGCGAGCCCGTCGCGCTCCAGTGACGCGCTGCGACCTGCCGGGACAACGCACGCTGGGAGGGCCGCTCAAAGCTCCCCGGTGTACGTGCCCCGGCAACGCATCTCTGAGGAAGTCCCCCAAGACATCCCCAGATGCCAGTCAGCGCCCCCCAAGACGCTGGTCTGACATCGCCAACTTAGACCTTCGAACCCCTTCGATGGTTACGTTCGCGTCACTGTGATCTGCGTCTCTTGCATTTGTCCTTTAGGTGCGCAAGGGCCCCGATACGGCGATCGGGGCTCAAGCGTAAGGATGATGCGCGAGCCTTGTGAAGAGCTTATGTGAGGCGCGCGCCCGACTCCAGGGGGGCTGCCACTTCAAGTGCGGCTAACCGTCGGTAACCCCGGGCGAGTTCAGTGGAAGCCGCGCAGTCGCAGACTGTTGGTCACCACGAACACCGAGGAGAAGGCCATCGCGGCGCCCGCGATCATCGGGTTCAGCAGGCCCGTGGCGGCCAGCGGAAGCGCGGCCACGTTGTAGCCGAAGGCCCATACCAGGTTGCCCTTGATGGTGCCGAGGGTGCGCCGGGAGAGCCGGATCGCGTCCGCGGCCACCCGCAGGTCGCCGCGGACCAGGGTCAGGTCGCCGGCCTCGATCGCCGCGTCCGTGCCGGTGCCCATCGCCAGCCCCAGGTCGGCGGTGGCGAGCGCGGCCGCGTCGTTGACGCCGTCGCCGACCATGGCCACGGTCCGGCCCTCGTCCCGCAGCCGCCGCACGACGTCCACCTTGTCCTCGGGCAGCACCTCGGCGATCACCTGGTCGATGCCGACCGCGCGGGCGACCGACTCGGCGACCGTGCGGTTGTCCCCGGTGAGCAGCACCGGTTCGAGTCCGAGCGCGCGCAGCTCGCGCACCGCCTCGGCGCTGGTCTCCTTGACCGCGTCGGCGACGGCGAGCACTCCGCGGGCCCGGCCGTCCCAGCCCACGGTGACGGCCGTACGCCCGTCCCGCTCGGCCGCCTCCCGGGCGTGTGCCAGTTCCCCGGGCAGTTCGTCGTACACGCGCCCCACGGCCACCTCGCGGCCCGCCACGCGCCCGCGTACGCCCCGGCCGGGGACGTTCTCGAAGTGCTCGACGGCCGGGAGGGCTCCGGTGCGTTCCTCGGCGCCCGCGGCGATCGCCCGGGCGACGGGGTGCTCGGAGGCGTGCTCCAGCGCGCCCGCCAGCCGCAGCAGCTCCTGCTCGTCCTCACCGTCGGCCGGGTACACCTCCTGGAGGGTCATCCGCCCGGTGGTGACCGTCCCGGTCTTGTCCAGGACGACCGTGTCGACGCGGCGCGTGGACTCCAGCACCTCGGGGCCCTTGATCAGGATGCCGAGCTGGGCGCCCCGGCCGGTGCCGACCATCAGCGCGGTCGGGGTGGCCAGCCCCAGCGCGCAGGGGCACGCGATGATCAGGACGGCGACGGCGGAGGTGAAGGCGGCGACGGTGTCCCCGGTGACGCCCAGCCAGACGCCGAAGGTGCCGAGCGCGATGAGGATGACCACCGGGACGAAGACGGCGGAGACGCGGTCGGCGAGCCGCTGCACCTCGGCCTTGCCGTTCTGCGCGTCCTCCACCAGCTTCGCCATTCGGGCGAGCTGGGTGTCGGCGCCGACCAGCGTGGCCTCGACCACCAGCCGGCCGCCCGCGTTGACGGTGGCGCCGGTGACCCGGTCACCGGGTCCGACGTCCACCGGCACCGACTCGCCGGTCAGCATGGACGCGTCCACCGCCGACACGCCCTCGACGACCGTGCCGTCGGTGGCGATCTTCTCGCCGGGCCGGACGACGAACCGGTCGCCCACGGCCAGGGAGGCCACCGGGATCCGCACCTCGCGCCCCTCGCGCAGTACGGCCACGTCCTTGGCGCCCAGCTCCATCAGGGCCTTCAGCGCGGCCCCCGCGCGCCGCTTGGAGCGGGCCTCCAGGTAGCGGCCGAGCAGGATCAGCGCCACGACCCCGGAGGCGACCTCCAGGTAGACGGTGGAGGCGCCGTCCATGCGCGAGACCGTGAACCGGAACTCGTCGTGCATGCCGGGCATCCCCGCGTCACCGAAGAAGAGCGCCCACAGCGACCAGCCGAAGGCGGCCAGGGTGCCGACCGAGACGAGCGTGTCCATGGTCGCCGCGCCGTGTCTGAGGTTGGTCCAGGCGGCCCGGTGGAAGGGCGCCCCGCCCCAGGCCACGACCGGCGCGGCGAGGGTGAGCGAGAGCCACTGCCAGTTGTCGAACTGCAGGGCCGGGACCATCGAGAGCAGGACGACCGGCGCGGCGAGCAGCGCGGAGACCAGCAGGCGGTGCCGCAGGGCGCCGAGTTCCGGGTCCTGGCCGGCGGGTGCGGGGCTCTCGGGGGCCTGCGGTTCGGGTTCCGGGGGCGGGGGTTCCTCGGCGGTGTAGCCGGTCTTCACCACGGTCTCGATCAGGTCGGCGACCCGGACGCCTCCGGAGTGGCTGACCTTCGCCTTCTCGGTCGCGAAGTTCACGGTGGCGCTCACGCCGTCCATGCGGTTGAGCTTCTTCTCCACCCGGGCGGCGCAGGAGGCGCAGGTCATCCCGCCGATGAGCAGCTCGACCTCGGAGGTGTCGCCTATCGCGCCCGCCGGTTCGGCGGTGGTGCTGGTCATGTCCGGACTCCAGACATCGGACCGGTCCGTACGGATCCAGTATCAGCTGGTCGGAACGGCCCGGTCGGGGAAGGGAGGGGTTTTCTCAGGCCTGGCCGGCCAGCTCGAAACCGGCCTCGTCCACGGCGGCGCGGACGGCCTCCTCGTCGAGGGCGGCCACGGAGACGACGGTCACCTCGCCGGTGGACGCCACGGCCTTCACCGAGCTGACGCCCGGGATCCGGGAGATCTCGCCGGAGACGGCGCCCTCGCAGTGGCCGCAGCTCATGCCGGTCACCCGGTAGACGGTGGTGACGGAGCCCGAAGTGTCGGTCTGGGCGGTCATGTCGTTACTCCTCGTCGAAGCAGGTGGGGCCAGTGGGGCTCGCGATGGGATCCCCACACTCGCCACACTATACCCCTAGGGGGTATTTCTCCAAGCATCCCGGGGCCCGCGACCGCACCCGCACCGCGCCGAGCGGGCCCACGAGCGCCAGGCCCCCCGTCAAGAGCAGTGCGAACAGGTGCTCCTGCCCCGCGCCGGTCCGCGGGAGGCACGGCCGCCCGAACGGCCCCGGGACGGCTTCGGCGCAGCACACCCGCGTCACCGGCCGGCCCGGCGAGTCCGCGCGTGGCGTCCCCCGCAGCGTGCAGCACGCAGGCGCCCGGCCACGTGCCCACCACCGGCGCGGCGAGGCGGAACTGCCCGTTCGGGCGGCGCCGGGACGGCAGCGCGGCACCGCGATCGCGGTCCACGGCCCGTGCCCGAGCGGGGCGAGCGGCTCGCGCGGGAACTCCGTCTCCGGCATCACCCGCCGATCGGCGGCGCCGGACAGGAGCGCGGCGTCGAAGGCGTAGGCGCAGCTCTCCACCGCCGCGAAGCCGAGGCCGACGGCCGCGCCGAGCACCAGCCCGGGCCGCGGCCCGCGCAGGCCCGGCTGCCGGCGCGGCGCGAACACCAGCGCGCCGGGCTTCGCCGCCTCCTCGGCCGGGGCGGCACCGGTGGAACGTCCGAGGGAGGGGTGGAGCGGTTGCGACTCCATCGGCATGGCGCCGTGCACCCCGAGGGCGCCGCCGGCCAGGAAGCAGCCGGGGATCGCGCCGACGCCGAGGTCCCTGCCCTGCCGCTCGTGCACCCACGGGACGAAGACGGCCGGGACCGGGAAGCCGCCGAGCAGGGCGAGCGCGGGCGGCGGCGCGACGCCGCCTGTCGTGTACGCCACCGCCGCGGTCGGCGCCCACGGCGCGAGCCCGCACCGCGGGCAGCGCCGCCGCAGCCCCGCGCCGATGCGGGGGAGCGGCGGTGGCGGCCGCTGCGGGCCGGGGATGCGGGCCCGGGGCCCGCCGGGTGGCGGGGGGTGGGGCACGTGGGTCCCCTCGGACTGCTGCTGGGGTGATGCCTCCGCGCCCTGTGCGGGTGCGCCTTTGGTCGCAGCCCGGGTGGCCCTGTGGGGTCAGGCGCGGCCGAGCCGTTCGCCCACCAGGGGCTCGAGGTAGCGGACGAGCACGTTCTTGACCTCCTGGACGTAGGCGGCGCGCTCGGCCCCCTCGTTGGCCAGGGCCAGTTCGAGGCCGGCCTTGTAGATGCCGAGGCAGACGTGTGCCGTGCGGGTGAGGCCGGCCGGCGGGGCCTCGGGCAGCAGTGAGGCCAGCAGGCCCTCGATGCGGCCGATCAGGGTCGCGTGGAGCTGGTCGTGCGCCTCCGTGATCCCGCCGGGCAGGTCGGGTCCGTGCATCAGCGTGAAGAACACCGGGTGCTCGGTGTTGAAGGCCATGAACCGGTCGACCGCCGCGCCGATGGCCTCCTCCAGCGGGGTGGCGGAGTCGACCGGGGCCAGCGCCTCGCCGTAGGTCTCCCGCATCTCGTGCATCAGGCGGTCGCCCAGTTCGATCGCGATCGCTTCCTTGTTCGGGAAGAACTGGTACAGCGTGCCCGGTGAGACACCCGCCTCGCGGGCGATGGCGTTGGTGCTGGCCGCGGTGTAGCCGCTGGTGCAGAAGACCTGGGCGGCGGCCTGCAGGAGCTGGGCGATGCGGCGTTCGCCGCGGGCCTGCCGGCGGCGCGGCCGCTCGTTCTCCGAGGTGTCGGACACGCGTTATCCCCAGCCCTTCGAAGGCGATTGACAAACGCGAGTGGTCGCTCGCATTCTTATGAAACGCGAGCGATCTCTCGTGTTTGCCAGTTTATGGCAATGACCGACCCATGCCGCCTGCCTGTACGGACATGGGTCACGGTGAAGGGGACACCGCACGATGACCGAAGTCAACAAGGCGCCGAGCCCCGGGGCCGGTCCTCCCCGAACCGGCGGCTGGACGCGTTTCGTCACCGCCCGTCCGCGCCTGTCGCTGCTGGCGGCCCTGGTGCTGACCGCGCTCGCCGTGCTGGCCGGCAGCGGGGTCGCGGACCGTCTGGGCAGCGGCGGCTGGGAGGACCCGGCAGCCGAGTCGACCTACGCGACCGAGGCGCTGGAGCGTGCGTTCCCCGACTCCCAGCCCAATCTGCTGCTCCTGGTCGACGCCGGCCGCTCCTCCGTCGACGACCCGGCGGTCGCCGCCGAGGCCCGCGGTCTGGCCGAGCGGCTCGCCGGGGAGCGGGGCGTGACCGGCGTCGGCTCCTACTGGCAGGCCGGTCCCTCGGCGGCACCCGGCCTGCGCGCCGAGGACGGCCACGAGGCGCTGATCGCCGCCCGCATCACGGGCGACGAGAACGCGATGGGACGCACGCTGGACCGCGTGGCGCCGCACTACCGGGGCACGCACGGCCCGGTGCGGGTCCGGGTCGGCGGCATCGTCGCGGTCCGGCACGAGATGCAGACCATCATCAAGGAGGACCTGACCCGGGCCGAGATGATCGCCCTGCCGATCACCCTGGTGCTCCTGGTGATGGTCTTCGGCAGCGCCGTCGCGGCCCTGCTGCCCCTGGGCATCGGCATCGTGGCGATCCTCGGTACGAACGCGGTGCTGCGCGGACTGACCGCCTTCACCGACGTGTCGGTCTTCGCGCTCAATCTCACCACGGCCCTAGGCCTCGGCCTCGCCATCGACTACGCCCTGTTCATCGTCCGCCGCTACCGGGAGGAACTGTCCGCCGGGGCCGCCCCCCTGACGGCGGTCGGCACGACCCTGCGCACGGCCGGCCGCACCGTGCTGTTCTCCGCCCTCACCGTCGCGGTCTCCCTGGCCGCCATGATGCTCTTCCCGCAGTACTTCCTGCGGTCCTTCGCCTACGCGGGCATCGCCGTGGTCCTGCTGGCCGCCGCTGCCGCCCTGATCCTGCTCCCGGCGGCCCTGGTCCTGCTCGGTCACCGGGTCAACTCCCTCGATCTGCGTCGCCTGTTCCGCCGCGGCCGCAGGACGGAGGGAACCGGTACCGGGGCGACCGGCGGCGCCGGCTGGGCGCGCACCGCCACGCTGGTGATGCGCCGCGCCCCGCTGTTCGCGCTCGGCACCAGCGCCCTGCTCGTCGTCCTCGGGCTGCCCTTCCTCGGAGTGAGGTTCGGCACCGCCGACGACCGCCAGCTACCCCAGGGCGCCGAGTCGCACGTGGTGCAGCAGCACCTCCGCGACGGCTTCCCGGGCACCCCCGGAGGCGGCCTCGAGATCCTCACCGAGGGAGGCGCCACCAAGGCCCAGTACGCCGCCTACAAGCAGCGGGTGGCCGACCTGCCCGACGTCGTCCGGGTCGACGGCCCTCTCGTCAAGGGCGACACGGGCTACTTCACCGTCCAGCCGAAGGGTGAGGCCGTCGACACGGCGGCGCAGCGCCTCGTGGGCGACCTGCGCTCGCTGAAGGCCCCCTTCGACACCAAGGTGACCGGCACGGCCGCCGTCCTGGTCGACTCCAAGCACGCGATCGGCGAGCGGCTGCCGTGGGCGGGAGCCTTCATCGCGGTCGTCACCCTGATGCTGGTCTTCCTGCTCACCGGGAGCGTGCTGATACCCCTGCAGGCCGTGGTGCTCAACGCGCTCAGCCTGACGGCGATGTTCGGCGCGGTGGTCTGGGTCTTCCAGGACGGCCATCTGTCCGGCGCGCTCGGCTTCACCAGCCCGGGCTCCATCGAGACCACCCTGCCCGTCCTGATGTTCTGCGTCGCCTTCGGACTCTCCATGGACTACGGCGTGTTCCTGCTCTCCCGCATCAAGGAGGAGTACGACCGCACCGGCGACCACAACGAGGCGGTCCGCCACGGACTGCAGCGCACCGGCGGCCTGATCACCGCGGCGGCGGTCATCCTCGCGGTGGTCATGGTCGCCATCGGCACCTCCCGGGTGACCAACACCAAGATGCTGGGCCTCGGCATCGCCCTCGCGGTCCTGATGGACGCGATGGTCGTCCGCAGCCTCCTGGTGCCGGCGATCATGCGGCTCACCGGCCGCGCCACCTGGTGGGCCCCCGCCCCGCTGCGCCGCTTCCACCGGCGGTTCGGGCTCAGCGAGGGCGAGGCACCCGCCCCGGCGCCCGAGAAGGAGCCGGCGGGGGTGTGAGCCGACGGGGTGCGCGGCGGGGACCCGCTGGACGGGCCCCGGCCGTCCTCGCCGCCACGGGGACGGCACCGGGTGCCGGTGCGGCCGTCATCTGGCCGTGGTGCTGAGCGTGGCCCACTCGCGGTCCAGGATCGCCATGATCACTTCGTCGGCCCACTCGCCGTCGCGGACCTGCACCTCCCGCCGTACACCCTCGACCACGAAGCCGACCTTCTCGTAGACGCGCAGGGCCCGGTGGTTGTGGGCCCAGGCGGCCAGCTCGACACGGTGCAGACCGAGCGACTCGAAGCCGTGGGCGACGATCAGCCGGGCCGCCTCGGTGCCGATGCCGCGGCCGCGGCCCCGGGGACCGATGAGGGTGCGGAAGGTGCAGCTCCGGGCGGCCGCGTCGTACTCGTACAGCACGACCTCGCCCAGGACCTCGCCGGTCTCCCGGTCGGTGACGGCCAGGTCGAGGCGGTCGGGGGCGGTGGCCCGGGAGCCGTACCAGGTGCGCAGCCGCTCCGGGGTCAATTCGGTGGACGGCTCGAAGGTGAAGCGGACGACCTCGGGGTCGGCGACGATCTCTTCCATGGCTGCGGCGTCGGCCTCGGTGAACGGCCGCAGAACGGTCCTGCGACCGGTCAGCACGGGTTTGGCGGAGAAGCTCATGAGACGACTGTGCCCCACGCGGCAGGTGGGGCACAGGTGAATATCCGCTGCTCAGTCCGCTCTTCGGCCCCGGTTGCCCGGCCGGGAGGCGACCCAGGCGCGGACGGTGTCGGCGAACCAGTAGGGCTTGCCGGCCTCCACCTGGTCCGGCGGCGGCAGCAGGCCGTGCTTGCGATAGGACCGCACGGTGTCCGGCTGCACCCTGATGTGCGCCGCGATCTCCTTGTAGGACCAGAGCCTTCGGTCGGTCATGCGTCGTACCTCCCCGCGCGCGCCGCGGCGCGGCCGTGGGACGGCCATCGGGGGAGCCGGGCGGTGCGCTGGTGATCACCAAGCCTGTGCCCCGTGAACGACACCGAGGGGTGCCGGGCAAGCGGCTGTCGGCCGGGTGTGACCGAGAACCCGCGTAGGCGCGACATCTGTGACAGGAAAGGGGAGTTTGTGACACGGCCGCAGCGAAGCGGTGGGTGGTGCGGCCGTGTCGGGCGACGAACGCCTCCCCGAGGGGAGGCCCTCGTCCCCGGGCGGGAGGCGACGGCTACGGGGTGGGGGCGGCGGCGCCGGGGCGGGGTGGTGCTCAGGCTCCGCAGGACCTGAGGAACGCCCGGGTGCGCCGGGCGATCGGCAGCGGCCTGTCCGGGTCGCACGGGTACATGTCCTGCTCGACGATCGCGAACAGGTCGGTGTCCAGCCGTCCGGCGGCCTCCAGCACCGGACCCAGCGCGGGCACTCCGGAAGGTGGTTCGCACATCACCCCCTGGGCGACCGCGGGGCCGAACGGTGTGCCCTTGGCCCGTACGTCGGCGAGGATCTCCGGGTCCACCTGCTTGAGATGCAGATAGCCGATCCGCTCGCCGTAGGTCTCGATCAGCTTGACGCTGTCCCCGCCGCAGTACGCGTAGTGGCCGGTGTCCAGGCACAGCGACACCAGAGCCGGGTCGGTGCCGTCCAGGAACCGGGTGACGTTCTCCTCGGTGTCGATGTGCGTGTCGGCGTGCGGGTGGACCACCACCGTGAGGCCGTACCGCTCCCGCACCTCGCGCCCCAGGCGTTCGGTCAGCGAGGTCAGGTCGCGCCACTGCCCGGCGGTCAGGGTGTCGGGCTCCAGCACCTCGCCCGTCCGGTCGTCCCGCCAGAAGGACGGGATGACGACCAGGTGGCGGGCGCCCATGGCCCGGGTCAGGGCGGCGATGCCGGAGACGTGTTCCCAGGTCTTCTCCCAGACGGCGGAGCCGTGGTGCAGGCCTGTGAAGACCGTGCCGGCCGACACCTTCAGGCCACGGCGGCCGGTCTCCTCGGCGAGCACGGCGGGGTCGGTCGGCAGATAGCCGTGGGGGCCCAGCTCGATCCACTCGTAGCCCGAGCCGGCGACCTCGTCGAGGAACCGTCGCCAGGGCACCTGGCGGGGATCGTCCGGGAACCACACACCCCAGGAGTCGGGCGCCGAACCGATCCGGATGCGGGAAAGTGAGGAGGGTGACAAGGACGTCATGGCCGCCAGCCTGCGGGCCCCCGGAAAGCGGTGTCAAGCTGTCGTCAGAATGTCCGGACAAAAGATTGACAGGGTTCGTCTGACAGGACTAGAAAGCCCGGAACGAGATACGCGGGGTGAACCGGGCAGCGCGGAAGGGAAGCCGATGGCGTACGACCTGATCACCATGGGGCGGATCGGAGTGGACCTCTACCCGCTGCAGACCGGCGTCCCGCTCGCCCAGGTGTCGGCCTTCGGCAAGTTCCTCGGTGGTTCGGCGGCCAACGTCGCCGTCGCCGCCGCCCGGCTGGGCCGCCGCACGGCCGTGATCACCCGCACCGGCGACGACCCGTTCGGCGCCTATCTGCACGAGGCCCTGCGCGACTTCGGCGTCGACGACCGCTGGGTCACCCCGGTCCCCGCACTGCCCACGCCGGTCACCTTCTGCGAGGTCTTCCCGCCGGACGACTTCCCCCTGTACTTCTACCGCCGCCCCACGGCACCCGACCTGCAGATCGACGCCGCGCAACTGGACCTGGACGCCATCGCCGGAGCCCGGATCTTCTGGGTCACCGGCACCGGCCTGAGCGAGGAGCCGAGCCGCACGGCGACCCTCACGGCCCTCGCCCACCGGGCCCGGTCCGGCACGACGGTCTTCGACCTCGACTGGCGCCCCGTCCTCTGGAACGGTGCGGCCCGGACCGACCCCGACGTGGTCCGGCCCTTCTACGCCGAGGCGCTGCGGCACACCACGGTCGCCGTCGGCAACCTGGACGAGGTGGAGATCGCGACCGGCGTCCGCGAACCGCACGCGGCGGCCCGCGCCCTGCTGGCCGCGGGGGCGGAGACCGCCGTGGTCAAACAGGGACCCAAGGGTGTGCTCGCCGTCAACCGGACGGGCGAGTGCGCCGAGGTCCCGCCCCTGCCGGTCACCGTCCTCAACGGCCTCGGCGCCGGAGACGCCTTCGGCGGCTCCCTCTGCCACGGCCTGCTGGCGGGCTGGGACCTGGAGACGACCGTGCGGCACGCCAACGCGGCCGGCGCCATCGTCGCCTCCCGCCTGGAGTGCTCGTCCGCGATGCCGACCCCCGGCGAGGTGGCCGCCGCGCTCGAGGCCGGAGCGGTGCTGTGAGGGCCGGCCGGGTGGCGGGGACGCACACCGAGGGCGGTTCGGGGCCACGGCTGCCGGCCGTCGACGCCTCCGAACTGGTCCGCGTCCGCACCCGCCACCCCGAGGCCGTCGCCGAGGCCGCGGCCCGCCGCGTCCGGCGCCCGCTGCCGGGTGCGAGCGGCCGCCTGGTGACCGTCGCCGCCGGCGGTCCGGCCCGCGGTGCGCCCGGCGCGGGCGACCGCGTCCTCGCCGCGGCCAACCGCGCGGACCTGCTCCGGCGCCTGTGCCCCGCGCTGTCCGGGCCCGGCGTCGACGGCGTCCTCGCGACCGCCGACGTCCTGGACGACCCGCTGCTGCTCGGCGTCCTCGGCCACAAGGTCGTCCTCCGCGGTGACGTCGGCGACTTTTCCGAGGAGCGGGTCGCCGCCTGCCGGAAGTGGCGCGGCGCGCTCCATCTGCCCACCGTGCGCGCCCTGGTGGTGGGCCGTTCGCTGCTGCACCCGGCGGACGGCGATGTGGCCGCCGCGGTGGGCACCGCCACCGGACTGCTATGAGGGGCCGCATGACCAGCACCGATCTGCACCTGCCCAGGGGAGCCGCCGCGAACGGCGGGTACACCGTGGACATCGGCCCCGAGCGCGCCGGGTGGGAGTACAGCGGCCTGCGCGTCGTGGAGTTGACACCCGGCGGCAGCCATACGTTCACCACCGGGGGCAGTGAATGGATCGTGCTTCCGCTGCACGGCGGATGTACCGTGCGAATCGAGGAAAGCGAGTTCCAACTCCTGGGTCGGGACAGCGTGTTCAGCGGGGTCTCCGACTTCGTGTACGCGCCCCGCGACGCCCGGGTCCAGATCGCCTCCGGCGTGGGAGGCCGCTTCGCCCTGGCAGGAGCGAAGTGCGAGCGACGACTCCCCGCCCGCTACGGCCCCGCGCCGGAGGTCCCCGTCGAACACCGGGGCAGCGGCACCTGCGCCCGCCAGGTGCGCAACTTCGCGGCGGCCGACACCTTCGACTGCGACCGGCTGATCGCCGTGGAGGTGGTCACCCCCGGCGGCAACTGGTCCTCCTACCCGTCGCACAAGCACGACGAGCACCTGCCGGGCGAGGAGTCCCGGCTGGAGGAGATCTACTACTTCGAGATCGACGGCCCGAACGGGTTCGGCTACCAGCGCGTGTTCCCCTCGCGGGAGGGCGGCTCGGACGTCCTCGCCGAGGTCCGCTCCGGCGACGCCGTCCTCGTCCCCGACGGATGGCACGGCCCGTCGATAGCCCAGCCCGGCCACGACATGTACTACCTCAACGTCATGGCCGGACCCGGTGAGACCCGGGAGTGGCGGATCCGCTTCCACCCCGGCCAAGCAGAGAGCACAGGGGGCTACCGATGACGATCCGGCTGACCGTCGCCCAGGCACTGGTCCGCTTCCTCGCCGCCCAGCACACCGAACGCGACGGCGAGCGGCGACGGCTGATCGGCGCCACCTGGGGCATCTTCGGGCACGGCAACGTCGCCGGGCTCGGCCAGGCGCTGGTCGAGTACGCCGAGGTCATGCCGTACCACCAGGGCCGCAACGAGCAGGCCATGGTGCACGCGGCGGTCGGCTACGCCCGCCAGTCCAACCGCCTGTCCGCCCACGCCGTCACGACCTCGATCGGCCCCGGCGCCACCAACCTGGTCACCGGCGCCGCCCTCGCCACCGTCAACCACCTCCCGGTCCTGCTCCTCCCCGGCGACGTCTTCGCCGCCCGCCCCGCCGACCCGGTGCTGCAGCAGCTCGAGGTGCCGTACGCGGGCGACGTCTCGGTCAACGACACCCTGCGCCCGGTGTCGCGGTACTTCGACCGGATCACCCGGCCCGAGCAGCTGGTCCCGGCCGTGCTGCAGGCCGTGCGGGTCCTGACCGACCCGGTGGAGACCGGCGCGGTCACCCTCGCCCTGCCGCAGGACGTGCAGGCCGAGGCCCACGACTGGCCCGAGGAGTTCTTCGCCGAGCGCGTCTGGGCGGTACGGCGCCCCGGCGCGGACCCGGCCGAGCTGGCCGAGGCGGTCCGGGCCGTGCGCCGGGCGCGCAGACCGCTCGTCGTCGCGGGCGGCGGCGTCCATCACAGCCGCGCCGAGGAGGCCCTCGCGGAGTTCGCGGCGGCCACCGGCATACCGGTCGCCTCCACCCAGGCCGGCAAGGGCTCCCTGCGCCACGACCACCCGCAGGACGTCGGCGGCGTCGGCCACACCGGCACCGCCACCGCCGACGAGCTGGCCCGCACCGCGGACCTCGTCATCGGCGTCGGCACCCGGTACACCGACTTCACCACCGCCTCCGGCACCCTCTTCGAGAACCCCGGCGTCCGCTTCCTGAACCTCAACATCGCGCCGTTCGACGGGCACAAGCTCGCCGGGCTGCCGCTGGTCGCGGACGCCCGCAGCGGACTGGGCGACATGACCGAGGCGCTGGCGCCGCACGGCCACCGGGTCGACGGCTCCTACGTCACCGAGTACACCGAGGACAAGGAGCGCTGGGAGCAGCGGGTGGACGCCTGCTTCGAGGCCGACGAGCCCGACGTACGGCCCACCCAGCCGCAGGTCATCGGAGTCCTCGACGCCCTGGCCGACGAGTCCGACATCATCGTGGGCGCGGCCGGCTCGCTCCCCGGGGACCTGCACAAGCTGTGGCGGACCAGGTCCCGGGACCAGTACCACCTGGAGTACGGCTACTCCTGCATGGGCTACGAGATCCCGGCCGCGATCGGCGTCAAGCTCGCCGCACCCGGGCGGAACGTGTGGGCGCTGGTCGGCGACGGCACGTATCTGATGATGCCGACGGAGATCGTGACCGCCGTCCAGGAGGGCGTCGCGATCAAGGTCCTGCTGCTGCAGAACCACGGGTACGCCTCGATCGGAGGCCTGTCGGAGTCGGTGGGGGGCGAGCGGTTCGGCACCGCGTACCGCCACCGCGCGGCCGACGGCACCTTCACCGGCGCCCCCCTCCCGGTGGACCTCGCGGCCAACGCGGCCAGCCTCGGCATGCGGGTGCTGCGCGCGCGGACGGTCCGGGACCTGCGGGCGGCGCTCGCCGAGGCGCGCGCGGCCGACACTCCCACATGTGTCTACGTGGAGACCGAAACGTCCGACACTGTGTCGGGCGCGCCTCCGGCGCAGGCCTGGTGGGATGTTCCTGTGGCCGAGACCGCGACCCGATCGTCCGCGGTCAAGGCACGTGAGCTGTACGAACGGCACGTCTCGACCCGACGCCGCCATCTGTAGAAGGAGTCTCTGGGCATGACGAAGATCGTCAACCACTGGATCGGCGGCAAGACCGCCGAAGGCGCGTCGGGTGCGTACGGGCCGGTCACGGACCCGGCGACCGGCGCCGTCACCACCAAGGTCGCGTTCGCGTCGGTCGAGGAGGTGGACGCGGCGGTCGCCGCCGCCAAGGACGCCTTCACGACCTGGGGCCAGTCCTCGCTGGCCCAGCGGACCAACATCCTCTTCAAGTTCCGCGCGCTGCTCGACGGGCACCGGGACGAGATCGCCGAGCTGATCACCGCCGAGCACGGCAAGGTGCACTCGGACGCCCTCGGCGAGGTGGCGCGCGGCCTGGAGATCGTCGATCTGGCCTGCGGCATCAGCGTGCAGCTCAAGGGCGAGCTGTCCACGCAGGTGGCGAGCCGGGTGGACGTGTCGTCGATCAGGCAGCCGCTGGGTGTCGTCGCGGGCATCACCCCGTTCAACTTCCCGGCGATGGTCCCGATGTGGATGTTCCCGATCGCCATCGCCTGCGGCAACACGTTCGTGCTGAAGCCCAGTGAGAAGGACCCCTCGGCCGCCGTCCGGCTCGCCGAGCTGCTCGCCGAGGCCGGACTGCCCGACGGCGTCTTCAACGTGGTGCACGGTGACAAGGTGGCCGTGGACCGGCTGCTGGAGCACCCCGACGTCAAGGCCGTCTCCTTCGTCGGCTCCACCCCGATCGCCCGCCACATCCACACCACCGCCTCCGCGGCCGGCAAGCGGGTGCAGGCCCTCGGCGGCGCCAAGAACCACATGCTGGTCCTGCCGGACGCCGACCTGGACGCGGCCGCCGACGCGGCGGTCTCGGCGGCCTACGGCTCGGCCGGCGAGCGCTGCATGGCGATCTCCGCGGTCGTGGCGGTCGGCGCGATCGGCGACGAGCTGGTGGAGAAGATCCGCGAGCGGGCCGAGAAGATCAAGATCGGCCCCGGCAACGACCCGGCGTCCGAGATGGGCCCGCTGATCACCGCCGCCCACCGCGACAAGGTCGCCTCCTACGTGAAGGGCGCCGCGGACGACGGCTGCGAGGTGGTGCTGGACGGCACCGGCCACACGGTGGAGGGCTTCGAGGACGGCCACTGGATCGGCATCTCGCTGCTCGACCGGGTGCCGACCACCGCCGCCGCCTACCGGGACGAGATCTTCGGCCCCGTCCTGTGCGTGCTGCGCGCCGAGACGTACGAGGAGGGCGTGGCCCTCATCAACGCCTCGCCGTTCGGCAACGGCACCGCCGTCTTCACCCGGGACGGCGGCGCGGCCCGCCGCTTCCAGCTCGAGATCGAGGCCGGCATGGTCGGCGTCAACGTCCCGATCCCGGTCCCCGTCGGCTACCACTCGTTCGGCGGCTGGAAGGACTCGCTCTTCGGCGACCACCACATCTACGGCAACGACGGCACGCACTTCTACACCCGCGGCAAGGTCGTCACCACCCGCTGGCCGGACCCGGCGGACGCTCCGGCGGGCGTCGACCTGGGCTTCCCGCGCAACCACTGAGAACGCCCCGTCGGGCCGTCCGGTATCCGGACGGCCCGACATTTTTTTGCCCTGACACCTGCGGTTCCCGTTTTCGAGGATGAAACGGGCAAGCCATGAGGGAT
The DNA here is from genome assembly GCF_023630175.1 of Streptomyces cellostaticus. Taxonomy (GTDB): domain Bacteria; phylum Actinomycetota; class Actinomycetes; order Streptomycetales; family Streptomycetaceae; genus Streptomyces; species Streptomyces cellostaticus_A. Next base: position 25,414 of record NZ_JALLIN010000059.1, read on the forward strand.
CTGTCGATCACCTTGGAAAGCAAGGTCATTGATTAATTTCACATGCTGAATGCGCTACTACGTGATCATTGCCTGCGAAAGTGATGTGAACTGCGTCGCTTTACGAGTGCGGAATCCGAAGGTGAACCCCCATTGACGCGGCGGTTTTCGAAGGGGTTCTCTAAGTGGCGCCGGGAGCGGACGAGACGAGACGCACGACGAGCCGCCGGAGGCGATAGCGCTCCCGACCCCCACCCTCAGTCGCACGAGTCGATCGGAACCCCGCCGCATGACCGACACGCTCCGCCCCGTCGACACAGCCGTCACAGACGCCTCCGACGGCCCTGACGGCCCCCGGAAGCTCAAGCGTTCCATCGGCGTCGTCGGCGGCACCCTGCTGACGCTCTCGTGCGTCACGCCCGCCTCCACGCTCTTCGTGGTCGTCCCGGACCTGTTCGGCTCCCTCGGCACGGCCACCGCCCTGACGATCGCCATCGGCTCCCTCCTCTGTATCGCCGTGGCGTTCTGCTACTCCGAGCTGGGCACCCTCATCCCCAGCGCGGGCGGCGAGTACGCCATGGTGTCGACGATGGCCGGGCGGCTCGCGGGCTGGCTGGTCTTCGTACTGTCCCTGCTGGTGGTGATGATCGTTCCGCCGGTGATCGCGATGGGCACGGCCGACTACCTGGCCCCGATCGTGCACCTCGACCCGGCCATGACCGGCGCCGGCGTGATGCTGCTGGCCACCCTCGCCGGCCTGCTCGACCTGCGGGCCAACGCCTGGATCACCGGCATCTTCCTGGTCCTCGAGGTCATCGCGGCCGGCGTGGTCGCCCTGCTGGGCTTCTCGCACGGCCACCGCGGGGTCGGCAGCCTGGTCTCCATGGAGGTGACCGGCCCGAGCGGCCACACCGATCCGGTGACGGCCATGCTCGTCATATCCGGGCTCGCCATCGCCCTCTTCGCCACCCAGGGCTTCTCGACCGCCGTCTACCTCTCCGAGGAACTGGAGCACCCGCGCCGCAACGTCGCCCGCACGGTGCTGGCCACCCTCGCCATCTCCTCGGTGGTCATCATCGTGCCGGTCGCCGCGATCACCATGGGGGCCGCCGACATCGAGGAACTCACCAGCGGCGACATCAGCTCCATGGTCACCGCGTGGTCCAACTCCGCGGTCGGCACCTTCGTCAGCCTGTGCGTGGCCCTCGCGATCATCAACGCCGGCATCGTCATGGTGATCCAGAACTCCCGCGTCCTGTTCGCCTCCGCCCGCGACAAGGCCTGGCCCGAGCCGGTCAACGACGTCTTCTCCAAGCTCGGCCGCTTCGGCTCCCCCTGGGTCGCCACCCTGGCGGTCGGTGTCCCCGGCGCGCTGCTCTGCTTCGTCAACCTGGACACCCTGTACGGCGTCACCGGTGTCTCCGTGACCGGCATGTACATCCTCGTCGCGGTCGCCGCCCTGCTGTGCCGCCGCGGCTCCCACAAGCACACCCCCGCCTGGCGGATGCCGCTGTGGCCCGCGATGCCCGTCCTGCTGATCGTGGTCCTCGCCTACATCCTCGCCCAGCAGGAGGCGGCCTACCTGCTGTGGACCGGCGGCATCACCGCGGTCGCCACCCTCTACTGGGCCTTCTACCTCCGCCCGCGCCGCGACACCCGCTGGCTGGTGTCGATCCCGGAGGACGCGCGGGCCTGACGGCTCCGAAAGCCCAGCCCACCACCGGGCACGCCCCCTACCGAGCCCCCGCTGCCCGCACCTCGACGGGCGGCGGGGGCGACGACGTTCCCGCGGTGCGCGCCGCCCCGCATGCCGAGGCGGCGCGCACCCGCTCGTACCGCGTCCGGAGTACGGGGGAGGGGGGCCGTACGCCGCGAGGAGGGCGGGAATTCAGCCCCAGGGCCGCGTGCGCCGCCGGTGGCGGCCCGTACCGTTGACGCATGGATCTTCGAAGGCTCGTGCCGCGGGGACCGCTGAAGGGACCGCGCCGGCTGCTCGCCGCCGCGGCCGCCGTCGTGGTGCTCGCCGGCGCCGGGACGTGGTCGGCCGTCGCGTCCGACGATCCGCCCGGGGTGCGCCGGACCGACCGGGTCATGACCATGGCCGACGGCACCCGCCTGGACACCTCCTACTTCACCGGTGCCGCCGGCCGCCGCCCCGCCGTCCTGCTCGCCCACGGCTTCGGCGGCAGCAAGGACGACGTGCGGCAGCAGGCCGAGGACCTCACCCGCGCCGGATACACGGTGCTGACCTGGTCGGCCCGCGGCTTCGGCCACTCCACCGGGAAGATCGGCCTCAACGACCCGGAGCACGAGGTCGCCGACGTCTCCCGGCTGATCGACTGGCTGGCCGACCAGCCCCAGGTCCGCCTCGACGGCAAGGGCGACCCGCGCGTGGGCGTGACCGGCGGCTCCTACGGCGGCGCGATCTCCCTGCTCGCCGCCGGGCACGACCGCCGAGTCGACGCCATCGCACCGGCCGTCACCTACTGGAACCTCGCCGACGCCCTCTTCCCGAACGGCGTCTTCAAGAAGCTCTGGGCCGGGGTCTTCTTCAACACCGGCGGCGGCTGCGCCAGGTTCGAGCCCGCCCTGTGCCGGATGTACGACCGGGTGGCCGAGTCCGGAACCCCGGACGACGCGGCCCGCGAGCTGCTCCGGGAACGCTCGCCGGTCGCGGTCGCCGCCCGCATCAGGGTGCCCGCGCTGCTGGTGCAGGGCCAGACCGACTCCCTGTTCACCCTCGCCCAGTCCGACGCCGCCGCGAAGGCGATCCGAGCGAACGGCGCCCCCGTGGACGTCGACTGGATCGCGGGCGGGCACGACGGCGGCGACAGGGAGGACACCCGGGTGCGGGGGCGGGTGACCGCCTGGTTCGACCGCTACCTGAAGGGCGACGGGTCCGCCGGCACCGGTCCCGCCTTCCGCGTCACCCGCACCGGCGGCGTCGACTCCACCGACGGCGCCGCCCGGCTGCGCGGCGCGAGCGCCGACGCCTACCCGGGCCTGCGCGGCCACCCGCGCGCCGTCGCCCTGACCGGCCGCGGGCAGCACGTCGCCAACCCGGCCGGCGCCAGCCCGCCCGGTGTCTCCGCGCTGCCCGGCCTCGGCGGCTCCGGCGGTCTCTCCCGCCTCTCCGCGCTCGGCGTCGGAGTCTCCCTCGACTTCCCCGGCCAGTACGCCCGGTTCGACTCGGCCCCGCTCGGCCGGGACCTGCGGATCACCGGTTCGCCGACCGCCACCGTCCACGTCACCTCCACCACCGGCGACGCCGTCCTGTTCGGCAAGGTGTACGACGTCGGCCCCGGCGGCACCCGGCAGGTGCTGCCCTCCCAGCTCGTCGCACCCCTGCGGGTCACCGGCGCCGAGGCGGGCAAGGACGTCACGGTCACCCTCCCGGCGATCGACCACGAGGTGCGCAAGGGCCACCGGCTCCGCCTCGTCCTGGCCTCCACCGACCTCGGCTACGCCTCACCGGCCGCCCCGGCCACGTACACCGTCTCCCTCAGGTCGGACCTGAGCGTGCCGACCGCGCCCGCCGTCACCACCGCGGCGGACCCGCTGCCCGCCTGGGTGTGGTGGCTGCCCCTGGCCGGGGCGGCGGGCGCGCTCGCCCTGCTGGTCACCGGCCGGCGCCCCACGGCCGCCCCCGCTCCCGACCCGGCGCTCGCCGACGTCCCGCTGCGGATCACGGACCTGAGCAAGCGGTACGCCAGGTCCGCCGACCGGTACGCGGTGCGCGAGCTGTCCTTCCGGGTGGAACGGGGGCAGGTCCTCGGCCTGCTCGGACCCAACGGCGCGGGCAAGACCACCACCCTGCGCATGCTGATGGGCCTCATCGCCCCCGACGGCGGGGAGATCCGCGTCTTCGGCCACGCCGTCCGGCCCGGCGCGCCGGTGCTGTCCAGGGTCGGCGCCTTCGTGGAGGGCGCGGGCTTCCTGCCCCACCTGTCCGGCCGGGAGAACCTGGAACTCCACTGGCGGGCCACCGGCCGGCCGGCCGGGGACGCCCACCTCGACCAGGCCCTGGAGATCGCCGGCCTCGGCGACGCGCTCGCCCGTCCGGTACGCACCTACTCCCAGGGCATGCGGCAGCGGCTGGCCATCGCCCAGGCCATGCTCGGCCTGCCCGAGCTGCTGATCCTGGACGAACCCACCAACGGTCTCGACCCGCCCCAGATCCGCGAGATGCGCGAGGTGATGATCCGCTACGCGGCGGCCGGCCGCACGGTGATCGTCTCCAGCCATCTCCTCGCCGAGGTCGAGCAGTCCTGCACCCACCTGGTGGTCATGGACCGCGGCCGGCTGGTCCAGGCCGGACCGGTGCGGGAGATCGTCGGCTCCGGCGACACACTGCTGGTCGGCACCGGTGCGCCCGTGGAGGAGCCGGTGGTGGAGAAGGTCACGGCCCTGCCCGGCGTCGCCTCCGCCGTCCGCACCGAGGACGGGCTGCTCATCCGTCTCGAACCCGGCGCCACCGCCGAGGAACTGGTCGTGGAACTGGTGCGCCTGGCGGTGCCCGTCGCCTCGGTCGGCCCCCACCGGCGCCTGGAGGACGCCTTCCTCACCCTGATCGGAGGTGCCCCGTGAGCACGCTCACCGAGCCCGTCGAGCCCGTCGAGCCCGAGGAACCGGTCGAGGCGGCCCCCGGCTACCGGGCGGGCCGCACGCTGCCGCTGCGCGTGGAACTGGTCCGCCAGTTCAAGCGGCGCCGCACGCTGATCATGGGCGGTGTCCTCGCGGTCCTGCCGTTCGTGCTGCTCGTCGCGTTCACGATCGGCGGCGAGCCCTCCGGCCGCGACGGCCGGGTCACGCTGATGGACACGGCCACCGCGTCCGGCGCCAACTTCGCCGCGGTCAACCTGTTCGTCTCGGCGGGCTTCCTGCTGGTCATCCCGGTCGCCCTGTTCTGCGGGGACACGGTCGCCTCCGAGGCGAGCTGGTCCTCCCTGCGCTATCTGCTCGCCGCGCCCGTGCCGAGAACCCGCCTGCTGCTGTCCAAGCTCGCCGTGGGGCTGGGGCTGAGCCTCGCCGCGATGGTGCTGCTGCCGGTGGTCGCCCTCGCGGTCGGCACGGCCGCCTACGGCTGGGGCCCGCTGCAGATCCCCACCGGCGGCGCGCTGGACCCGGGCACCGCGGCGCAGCGGCTCGTGGTGGTCGTGGCGTACGTCTTCGTGTCCCAACTGGTCACGGCGGGACTGGCGTTCTGGCTGTCGACGAGGACGGACGCCCCGCTCGGCGCGGTCGGCGGTGCGGTCGGCCTGACGATCGCCGGCAACGTCCTGGACGCCGTGACCGCCCTCGGCCACTGGCGCGACTTCCTCCCCGCGCACTGGCAGTTCGCCTGGGCCGACGCGGTGCAGCCGGACCCCGAGTGGTCCGGCATGGTCCAGGGCGCGGCGGTCTCCGTGACGTACGCCCTGGTGCTGTTCGCCCTGGCCTTCCGGGGCTTCGCACGCAAGGACATCGTCTCCTGACCGGGGCCGGGGCGGGGTACCGCCACCCGCCGCCCACGCCGCACGCGTCGGGGCGCCGCACCGGGGGGTGAGCACACGAAACGGCGGCGGGCGACCCGGGGAACCGGCGCCCGCCGCCGCGGAGCGTGCGCTCAGGTGGTGCCGGTGCCGGTGCCGGTGCCGGTGCCGGTGGCGGACGGGGCGGAGACGTTGTCCGCGCACGCGGAAATGCCCGCACCTCGGCCAAGGTGTCAATTCTGCGGGGGCGTTCGAGTGAATTGACGGGTGGTATGCGTTCCACGGTTTCCTCCGCTGTCTATTCCTCGTTCTACAACCTGCCGGTCATGGTGCGAGCCGTTGAAGCTGCGCTCGCTCGGCCGAGACCGCTCGCTCGGTTTCGGCCGTCAAAGGGGCATGACCGCAGAGAAGGGAAAGTCTCATGAACAAGAGCACTGTTGTGCTCGTCGGCGCGATCCTGGCTCTGGGTGGGGCGGCCCCCGCGTTCGCGGACTCGGACGCGACGGGCTCCGCCTCCAACTCGCCGGGCTTCCTCTCGGGCAACGTCATCCAGGTGCCGATTCACATTCCGGTCAACGCCTGTGGCAACTCCGTGAACGTCATCGGCGCGCTGAACCCGGCCCTCGGCGCCGTCTGCGCCAACGGCTCGCTGCAGTAAAGCGACGCTTCAGCCCACCGGCTGTGTCGTGGCCGGCCCCGGACCTCTTCATCGTTCCGGGGCCGGCTTTCCCATTTCTACGAGCAGGAAGACGACGACATTGCGACAGACCCTCAGCAAGGGCATTTTCGTGGCCGCCGCCGCGACAGGCATGCTGTCCTTGTACGGCGGCCTGGCACTCGCCGACTCGGAGCACGGCCCCGCCCGGCAGCCGTCCGGCGTGGTGTCCGCCAACACCGCCCAGGCACCGGGGGAGGCCCCGGCCGCCGTCTGCGGCGACTCCGCGGACGGCGCCTCCGGCAGCTCCTGCGCCGGCCGCCACGAGTCCGGCACGGGCGGTGCCCGGAGCAAGGGCGCCACGAGCGTGGACCCACAGGACGAGCCCGACTACAGCGATGACGTGGACCTGTCGTCGTCGCAGAACAAGGGAAACGATTCCTCTCCGTCCTCGTACGGTGAGGAGGACGAGGCCCAGGGCCCTTCGAAGGAAGAGGAGCACCCGACCGAACCCTCCTACGGTGAGGAGGAGCCCGCCAAGAAGCCCTCGTCCGGCGACGAGGAGCACTCCTCCTCGTCCGCGCACGGCAAGGAGGAGCCCACCCACGAGCCCTCGTACGGCGACGAGGAGCACTCGGCCGCGCCCTCGTACGGGAAGGACGACCACTCGGCCCCGCCCTCCTATGGCGACGACGAGCCCGCCAAGAAGCCCTCGTACGGCGACGACGAGCCCGCCAAGAAGCCCTCGTACGGCGACGACGAGCCCACTCAGAAGCCCTCGTACGGGGACGACGAGCCCACTCAGAAGCCCTCGTACGGCGACGACGGGCCCACCCGCGAGCCCTCGTACGGCGGCGACGACCACGCGAGCCCACCCTCGTACGGGGAGGACGAGCAACAGGGCCCGCCCTCGTACGGCGATGACGACACACCCCCGCCCTACGGCGGCGAGGAGCACCACCACCACCATCACGGGCACAGGCCCCACCTTCCGCACACCGGTGGCAACGCCGAGGCCATGATCGCGGCCTCGGCGGCGAGCGCCGCGCTGATCGTGGCGGGGACCACCCTCTACCGCCGGGGCCGCCGCGCCGCGTCCCGTCGCTGACGTGCCGGGTGCCGGAGCCCCGTGCCCGGCACCCCGCTCGTTCGGCCGTACGAGGGGTGCGGCCACCTGTAAGCCGCAACCGCGTTGGCACGGTCTCGGCCCGTGTGACTGGGTGTCGGTAACAGCGACCGCCGGGCGAGCAGGCGGGCGTGCGGGAGAGGGAGGATCCCGGCATGGCTCCACAGCGGCGAAGGGCCCGGTACCGGCCGGCGCTGACCGCGGCCGGGATCACCGTCGCGGCGGTCCTGGCCGCGGGACCGGCTCCCTCCCCGGTGCCCCCCGCACCGGCGCCACGCGCACCCACGGCGGCTCCGACCGCGACCTCCGCCCCGGCGGCGCCCCGGGTCTCCGCCTCCCCCGGGGCCGCGAAGGGGGCCGCCGGGATCACTCCGTTCGGCGCCTTCCTCGACTCGGGGCCGCTCGGGGTGACCCTGATGGCGGGGCTGCGCCACTGGCTCGGCGGCACCGAGCCGAAGGTCGCCCACACCTACCTGCCCGGCGGCCGCTGGGCCGACGTCGAGGGCCCGCCCGGCTTCCTGGACCCGTGGGCGCGGTGGCGGCGCGCCCAGGCGGACCGCACGCTCGTGCTCAACGTGCCGATGCAGGAGCGCAACGAGGAGAACCTCTCCGACGACGAGGTGCGCGAGCTGCTCCGGCGGGGGGCGGCCGGGGAGTTCGACCGTCACTTCCGGACGCTGGCCGAGCGGCTGGTGGAGTCGGGGGTGCCCGACACCGTGCTGGTCCTCGGCTGGGAGATGAACGGCATCACCTACACCCACCGCTGCGGACCGGACCCGGCGTCCTGGAAGACGTACTGGAAGCGGATCGTCGCGACCATGCGGTCGGTGCCGGGCCAGCGGTTCCGGTTCGACTTCACCCCGAGCCGCGGCCGGGACGCCGTGCCCTGGACCGAGTGCTACCCCGGGGACGACACCGTCGACATCATCGGCATGGACGCCTACGACCAGCCGGCCGGGCTGTCGTTCGCGGAACAGGTGAGGGAGCCCTACGGGCTGCGGCAGCACGTCGACTTCGCCAAGGCCCACGGCAAGCCCGTCTCCTATCCGGAGTGGGGGCTCTTCCGCAACGGCGACGACACCGACTACATGCGGGGCATGCTGGCCTGGATCCGGGAACACGGGCCGGTGTACAACACGCTCACGGACTACTGCCCGCACGGCGTGTGGCAGTGCGCGCGCAACCCCCGCTCGTCGCAGGTCTACCGGTCCTTCCTGTACGGCCGCGGCGAGCAGCAGCCCGCTCCGGCAGCGACGGTGTCCGCGCCGGCCCCGGAGCCCGGGAAGTCCGGCGGGCCCGCCCCGGAGCCGGGCGGCGACTGCCCGGTCCCGGACCCGGACGACTGGCCGGCGTACCGGCTCGGCCGGAAGTCCTGCCCCGACCGGTGATCCGACGGCCGGCGGGCCCCGGCGTCAGCCCGACGGCTGCTCCCGCCACCGGCGCAGCACCTCTCCGCCCCACAGCCGGGCGGCCCCGGCGCACAGCGCGGCCGACAGCAGCGGCGCGGTCCGCCGCCGGGCCATCAGCAGCCGCTGGTTGGCGACCGGTTCGGGCCGCCAGTGCATCTTGTAGGGCTCGGAGCCGCGCAGCAGGCTCAGCGTGCCGCCTCCGTCCGCGCCCCCGGCGCGCGTCGCCTGCTCACTGCACGCGTCCAGCAGCAGTACGGCCACATCGGCCCTGCTCTCCCGCAGCCGCGGGTGCGCGCCGTACAGATAGCCGCCGGTCAGGCTCCGGGACCGCAGCGTCAGGTCGACGGCGACCACGTCCGCGCCGATCCGGAACTCCGTCACGACCGCGTTCCCGGAGCGGACCAGATCGGGTACCGCGCGCACCAGGTGTTCGCGGAACCGGGGCAGCGTGTGCTCGGCCGTCACCTTGCGTTCCCGCCACTGCAGCCGGTGCAGCTCCAGCATGCGGTGCAGGGCCGGGGCCGCCTCGTCCGGCCCGGCCACGTGCCGCACCACGCCCAGTGACGTGTGCCTGCGCAGCTGCGCCCGGACCCGCTGGGCCCGCTTCGCGGGCAGCCGGGCGGCCAGTTCGGGCAGCGGCACGGCGGGCAGCTCCAGGCACAGCGAGTCGCGGACCGTGCGGCGCGGGCCGCGCCAGCGGTCGTAGACCCGTTCCACCGCACCACCGGGCCGTACCTCGCGGAAGTCGACCAGGGCGGTGCGGGCCGCGTCCCACAGGGCGTCGGCGAGGGCGTTGGCGGCGCGCCCGTCGTCGGCGTCGTCCAGCAGCACGTCCCCGTAGTCGGAGATGGCCCCGCCCAGCGGCACCAGCGCGGGCAGCGGCCGGCGTACCAGCATCAGCGGCGCCGCGCCGACCAGTTCGTCGCCGGAGCGCACCACCAGCACCCGGAGCCGGCCCGGTCCGCCGTACGACCGCCACCACGAGTGCAGCCAGGCGTGGTGCTGGAACGGGGTCGCGGTGGCGCACCGCTCGTACAGCCGCCCCCAGGCCGGGGCCAGCGCGGCGAAGGCGTCCGCGTCGGTGACGAGTCCGGCGGTGTGGTCCGGGACCGCCGGGCAGGGCGGGGCCGTCACCGCGGGCCGTGCGCGTCGGAGGCGACGGCCGGACCGGGCACGGTGGCCGGGCGCGGCTCCGCCTCGTCCTCCGGCCTGCGCCCCGGCCGTACCAGCAGCACCAGCGCGCCGAGCAGCCCGCCCGCGCTCGTCCCGATCAGGCCCGTGACCACGGGGGAGGCCGAGCTGGGCGCGGTCGGCCGCGGCGCCCGGGAGAACTGCACCAGCTCGACATGGGTGTCGGCCTTGGTCGCGTCGGCGCGCCGGGCGAGGGAGCGGGCGACCGCGTTGGCCATGTCGGCGGCCTTGGCCGGGCGGACCGAGGACGCGGAGACGGCGACCATCGGGGCGTCCGGCGAGGTGGCCGTGCGCACGCCGGCGCGCAGGGTGTCCAACGGCACCCCGGCCCGTTCCCGCGCGTCGCCGAGCACCGCGAGGTCGGTGGCGATGCGGCCGTAGGCCTGGGCGAAGCCGAGCGCGGCGGCGGAGTCGGAGCTCTCGGTGGGCACGGCGAGGACGTAGGCGGTGGCCGTGTACGTCGGTGGCTTCAGCACGCCGTACGCGCCGCCCAGCAGCCCGCCCGTGAGGACGCCGGCCACCACCAGCGACCAGGGCGGAAGCGCGCGCGAGCGCCTGGGGCGGGCCGGGCGGGAGTTCCGGGTGGGATTCTCGGTCATGGCGAGCTGACTCCCTCGGGAGATGGGGACCTGGGGAACGTGCCGGCGAGCGCCGCCGCGTAGACGTCCATCAGCCGGGCGGCGCTGCGGGTGATGCAGTAGTGGCGGGGTGCCTCGGGGGCGGTGCGGGGGCCGGGCCCTGCCGTGCGCACCCCGGCGAGCGCGCGAGCGTAGCCGTCGGCGCCGCCCGTGACGCGCAGCGCGTCCGGGGCGGCCTCGGGCGGCAGGTCCTCGACGGCAGGGCAGGAGGCGTAGCGCACCGGCAGTCCGGCCGCCAGCGCCTCGACGACGGCCAGCCCGAAAGCCTCCTCCCGGGACGGTGCGGCGAGCACGTCCATCGCCGAGGTCAGCGCGGGCAGTTCGGGGCCGGGCGAGCCGTCCGGGGCGTAGGGCCGCTCACCGGTGAACAGCACCCGGCCGGCGACGCCGGCCTCCTCGGCGGCCCGGCGCAGGGCGGCCTCCTGCGGGCCGCCGCCGACCAGCAGCAGCCTGCAGTCGTCCGGGAGCCGGGCGAGGGCCCGGACCAGGACGTCGAAGCGTTTGCCGGGGACGAGCCGGCCGATGCCGCCGATGACGAACGCGTCGTCCGGCAGCCCGAGCCGGGCGCGGGTGAGCCGGCGCCGCGCCGGGTCGAAGCGGAACCCGTCGAGGTCGATGCCGTTGGGCACCACCGCGATGCGCTGCCGGGGCACCCCCCACCGGGCGAGCCGGTCGGCGACGGTGGGGGAGACCGCGACGGTGGCCCGGCCGAGCCGCTCGCCGGCCAGGTACAGGGCGCGCACGCCCGCCGTGAGCGGCCGCCCCTCCATCTGCGAGTCGCCCAGCGAGTGTTCGGTGGCCACGACTGCGCGCACCCCCGCCAGCCGTGCCGCGATCCGGCCGTACAGGCAGGCCCGGTACAGGTGGGTGTGTACGAGGTCGTAGCGGCCGTGCCGGATGACGCGGACCAGGCGGGGCAGCACCGGCAGGTCCCGGTTGCCGTTCATGCCGAGGTGCGTCACCCGCACCCCGTCGGCGGCCAGCCCGGTGGCCACCGGTCCGGGGTGGGTCAGCGTGACCACGTCGCACCGCGCGGGCAAGTGCCGCAGCAGCAGGCGCAGTTGCTGCTCGGCGCCGCCCACCCCGAGCCCGGTGATGATGTGCAGCGCCCTCACCGCGGACCCTCCGCCGGCCGGCGGCGCAACCGGTGCAGCCGGTACTTCAGCGACAGGCGCACGCCGGTGTCGCGCTGCCCGACGTACACCCGGGGCAGGGCGTGGGGGCCGGTCAGCGCGCCCGGGTCGATGGCGCAGGCGTACTCGTACCCGGCCTCGCGCACCGCGTCGGCGGCGCGCGCGTCGACCGTGCCGTACGGGTAGCAGAAACCGGTGACCGGAGCGCCGGTCAGCCCTTCGAGCAGGGCCCGGCTCTCGACGGTCTCGGTCTTGAGAGTGAGGTCGTCGGCCCGGGTCAGGTCGAGGTGGGTCAGACCGTGCGAGCCGATCTCCATGCCCGCCCGGGCCGCCCGCCGGATGCCGTCGGCGGTCAGCAGCGGCCTGCGCGGCCCCAGCGGGTCCCACGCGTTGTCGCCGCCGAGCCGGCCGGGCAGCGCGAACAGGGTCGCCGTGCACTCCCAGCGGGCCAGCACGTCGACCGCGCCGGTGAGGAAGTCGGCGTAGCCGTCGTCGAAGGTGAGCCCGACCAGACCGTGCCCCTCGCCGCGGGCGCGGGCCGCGAGCAGTTCGCGCACCGACACCCCCCGCAGGCCCCGGCCGCGCAGCCAGCGGAGCTGGCACTCCAGCCGCTCGGGTGTGACGGTGATCCGGTACGGGTCGTCGGCGCGTTCGCCGACCGAGTGGTACATGGCGATCCACGGGACGCGGCCCGGGCGCGAGGCGGCGCGCCGGGGTGGCTCAACGGAGGACGGCATGGGCGAGCCTTCCGGCGAGGGTGCGGACGAGTCGGACGGCGAAGGCGCAGCCCTGGGCGCCCAGGGCGTGGCCGAGCAGGACGAACACGACGGTCACGGTGGTGCCGCCGGCCAGCAGGCCGGCGGCCGGGGCGGTGGGCAGGCTCGCGGCGAACGCCCCCGCCGGGGCGGCCACCGCGGCGGCCCGCAGCGGCCTGCTCAGCTCCCTCAGCACGCCCCGGGCCCGCACGGGCACGCCGCGCGAGGCCGGCCCGGACAGCAGCAGGACGGCGGTGAGGGTGATCCCGGCGGCGTTGGCGGCGGCGATGCCGGTGACGCCCCACACGCCGATGGTGGCGGCGCCGGCCCAGGAGGTCACGACGATGCCCGCGGCCATGGCGGCGAGCGGGTACCAGGTGGCGCGGCCCGCCGAGAAGCAGCAGCGGACCAGCACGCCCGTCAGGGTCTGGCCGAGCAGACCGAGCGCGTACACCCGCATGACGTGCGCCGTGGCCGCGGTGTCGGCGGCGGTGAACGCGCCGCGCTGGAAGAGGAGCTCGATGATCTGCGGGGCGCAGGCGAGGACGGCCGCGGTGCCGAGCAGCACCAGCCCGGCGGCCACCGCCAGATCGCGCTCCACCCTCGTCCTGGCCCGCTCGGTGTCGCCGTCCGCGAGGGCCCGGGCCACCACCGGGAAGGTGACCGTGCACAGCATCATCGACAGCATCATCGGGATCTGCGCGACCTTCTGCGCGTAGTTCAGGTGCGAGATGGCCCCGGCGGGCAGGTGCGAGGCGAGGAACCGCTCGATGAGCACCTGCGACTGCCGGCACAGCCCGAACAGCAGCACGCTGGCCATCAGCGCGACGTCCACGGGCGGGGCGACGGCGACGTCCACGGAGGCGGCGCGCGTCACCCGGCGGTCACACAACCGGGCTACCAGGTCCGGCAGTTGGACCAGCACCATCAGGCATCCGCCGACCGCCACACCGAAGGCCGCCGCACGCACCCCCCAGGGGCCGCCGAGCGCGAACATCGACGTGACGATGCCGATGTTGTACGCGACGTAGATCGCCGCCGGGGCCAGGTAGCGGCCGTGGGCCCGCAATGCCGCGCTGCAGTACCCCGCGAGCCCGAAGCTGAGCACACAGGTCGCGGTGAGCCGGGTGCAGTCGACGGCGAGGGAGGGATCGGGCAGTCCGGGCGCCAGCACCCGGACCACTTGCGGCGCGGCGGCGGCGAGCAGTGCGCCCGCCGCCGCGAAGGCCGGCGCCAGCCGGGGCAGGCCGGCGGCGACCAGCGACCGCACGGGATCGCCCGGGGCGCCCTGCGCGCGCCGGGCCAGGGCGGCGCTGAACGCCGGGATCAGCGCGAACGCCAGCCCCTCCTCGATGAGCAGGGTGGCCGCGAACTCCGGCACCGTCCAGGCGACCAGGAAGGCGTCGGTGTCCCGCCCGGCCCCGAAGAGCCGGGCCAGCACCTGGTCGCGCACCAGCCCGAGGAGGGCGCCGGCGACCGAGAGGGAGGCGGTGACCAGGGCGGCGCGGGCGAGGAACCGGGGTACGGGCGGGGTGGGTCCGGCGCTGGACTCGCGGCCGGCCTCCGGGGCGGGTCCGGATCGCGG
>NZ_JALLIN010000006.1 GCF_023630175.1 Streptomyces cellostaticus
TCTGCGTCCAGGGACGCCCCCGGCAGAAGCCGACAAGCCATCACATCCGGCTCTCGGCAGGCGAACCACCCACCTCGGCACTTCTCAAAGACCCTGGTCGAGAACATGCTGCCAATCGTCGTATTCATCAGCCTCGATTCGCCTGTGACCTGATCGGTCTGGCTGGTTCGACGACGGCTTGCCCTGTTTGTCCCGCTGGTCGGTGCGGGGGGCCTTCGCGTGGCGCCGCGGGTGCGCCGGCTTCCACGGGGCCGGAATCCTGCTGGTCTGCTCCTTCCTGGTCCTTGTCGGGGTGGTGGCCGACCGTCAGGTGAGGGCCGGAAGCTGATGGGCTCGCTGCCATGCGGTGGTGAAGGCTGTCGCCCAGGGCCAGGTCAGGTCGAGGTGGAGGGTGCGTCTACGGGCGTGGGAGGTGAGGCGGGCGGGCAGGTGGTACAGCTTCATGCGGATCGTCTCCGGCTCGGCGGCGGCGAGTTCGGGCTCGTCGTGCAGGAGGAGGAGCCGCGTCCAGGCGTCGAGGTCGGCGGCGATCGTGGCGGCCAGTACCCAGGCGGCGTTGAGCTGCCAGGACTTGCTGGGCAGCAGCCCGAGGCCGAGCCGCTTGATCGCTTCGACACGGTCCTCGACCTCGGCGTGATCACGGTAGAGGGCGTCGACGAACCACATCTGCCCGGAGCCCGGGACCCCGGAGAGCCCCTGGTGGGCGGGGATGTTCGTGGCGACGATCTGGTAACGCCAGCCGGTGCGCTCCTCGAAGGCGGTCAGCTTCTTCAGATCCCGCCGCGAGGGCTTGACCCGGCGCGCGATCAGCCGCATCCTGGTCGGCCAGCCGGTCAGGTCGCGCAGGCCGGTCAGCTCGGCGACCTGGTAGGAGACCATGCCGCCGTCGGGTCCCTTGATCTCGTGGACCTCGCCTTCCTGCCGCAGCGCGGCCGTCCACACCTTCTCCGGCGGCAGCGCGATGGCCTGCTCGTACGAGGCGTTGATCGCCCAGCCGGTCACCCAGCGCACCCGGCGCCGACTGGTGGACAGACTCTGGAGATGGTCAAGGACCTCGTGGCTGAAGGCCGCGCCGTCGATCCGCACCAGCACCTTCGACCACAACGGCAGCGGGAGCTGCCGAAACGCCGAGGCCAGGACGCTCTTGTGGTCGGCCACATCGTTGGGCGGGGCGTTGCCGGGCCGCAGAAGCATGGCAACGCACTCGCGGGTGTTGGCCACCCAGGCCCCCAGCGGCATGTGGCCGAAGCTGCCCTTGAACGTGCCCGCCGCACCTTCCTTGGCGCTGGTGCAGGTGATGATGGTCGCGTCGAGGTCGAGGACGTACCAGCCGGTCAGCTTGCGGCCGCACACCGCGATCCAGGGGAAACCGCCGGGGCGCAGAGCGAGCAGCGTCCACACCACGCGGCGTATCACGGCGCGGGCGCGCTCGATGCGGGCCGCGACCGAGCCGTCGGTCGCTTCCAGAGCGCGGCGCAGGGTGCTGTCCGAGACCGGGCGGGGGAACAGGGCCCGCCAGTGGTACTGGAGTTGCTCGGCTTCCAGGATGTTCGTCGCGCCGAGCGCGATGGCGCAGGCCAGCGGGACCAGCGCCATGCCCCGGTCCCGCCAGCCGGGCCCGGGGCCCTTCGGCGGTGCCGCACTCAGCGCGGTGGCCAGGCCGACGCGGTCGGCGGCCTTCCGCAGCAGCACCACGCCCGCATGGCCGATCAGGTTCTTGCCGTCGGCCCGCACGGCAAGCCGGTGATCCCATTCGGTGGCCTGCACCTGTCGGGTGTCTCTCCTCTGCGACGGCTTTGATCTCAGCAATCAGATCATCGCCGAGCACCCAGGAGCCGAATGCCGGCAGTCACACCCACCCGAGCGGTCCTGCGAAGCCTGCGAAAGCCGAGCGGGCAGGACACAGAGCCGATAGGGCCCCGCGCGGCGAGTCCTCTGCAGGAGTGGGGGACTCTGCTGCGCAACTACCCGGCGTGATGACACCGTGCCGACACGGCCCCCGGAGTTCTGCCTGGAAGCAGACAGGACGGGCCCGGCCGAGCCCCTGGAGACACGGCGCGTGACCGCCGGCAGAATTGAGCAGCAGAGTCGTGGGGACCGTGATTCAGGGCGCGGCCGGGTGCTCGGCACCCGTGCCGTGCGGCAGAGGAGCTGGCTACGCTGGGAGGATGAACTCCGCCGTATCCCCGTTCTCTGGTCCCGCCGACGAGGAGGACGCGCTGCGGGCGCTGCTCGCGTTGTACCTCCAGACCTACGAAGCCTCCGAGATACGGGCGGCCTACCGCACGCTCGGCAGTCCCCGGGTCGAGGTGGACGGCCTCGACGAGGAGATCCGTAGTGCGATCCTGCGCGAGTACGGGAGCCACGGCGGAGCGGAGAGCGATCCACGATGGGCCGTCGAACGCATCTGCGCGGCCCTTCCCCCGCCACCCGATCAGGGCGAGCAACTGCGCCGGGCGACGACAGCGCTCGCCGCCGCGGACCTCGCTCCGGAGCCGCCCGTGAGCTGCGGCGAGGAACGGGGTACGGGGCGGGGTACCTTCCACCTCATCAGGCACCGGCAGGGCGCGGTCGAGGTGAGCACGCTCGGCCGGTTCGTGTGCGGCAACGACGGCTCCGACACGTTTCTGTGGCGGTGGTCGAACGATCACGACGTCACGGCGGCGCGCGCGGCGTTCGAATCGGCCGGATTCCGCTGGGTGGACCGGGACCTCGGCTCGATCGAGGTGTCCGGCCTCAGCGTCTACTCCTTCGGCAGGCGTGAGCCGCTCTCCGTGGGACAACTGCTCTTCTACTGGCAGTCTTAGCTCTCCGGCCGGACTTCTGGATCCAAGCGGCCGGGGTTCCGGTCAGGGTCCCGCTGGCGGTGACGTCGTGCCGTTCGTCGTTGTTCTTGGTGACGCCGAAGTCCAGGACCGTCGTGGAAGCGCCGGCAGGGAGGATGAAGTCGGACGGCTCGACTACAGGGGCCGCCTGGTTCGGCGGGCGGACTCCGTCGAGGCGGGACTCACCGCGCGGGTCCACGGCTTGTGCCAGGAGCCGATCGTCATGTCGTCGACCAGACGGCCGTGGCGCGGGACCTGGAGGACCTCGACACCCTCAAGACCTTCGACCAGGTCCGTTCCCCGGCGCGGTCAGCCCTGCTGAACCACCCGGTGGCCGGGGAGCGCTCCGGGTCGGAGGCCCACCGCCCTGCGAGGCGATACCCGCCGGCCCCGCCCACCGCGCTTGCCGACAGTGATCGGGCCGGGGCGCCGCCGAAGGCCGCGGAGACGGCCTGCTTGAGGCGCCGAATGTACCTGGGCAACGAGAACGGGGCGATGTAGAGCTTGGCAGCGATCCGCTCGGCCGCCATGGCGGCCTCGGGGGCGTCGCAGGTTCATCGGACCTGCGGGGCATTCCGGGGCGCGAGGGCGTTCGTTACCGAAACAGAACTCGGAATCCCTTCCGAAAGTTTTGTTTTTGTGATATTCTGTCAAATTGCTGGATTAGTGTCCGGCATCATGATGAACAAGGGACAGCCCAGCCAGACAGCTCTCATGTCGGCCGCAGCACGCGCGGCGCACCTCCTCGTCGACGAGACTCCCTCGATCTTCGCCGACACCCTGGCGCAGACCTTCCTGGGTGAGCGTGCTGAAGAACTCCTCGGCTACCACCGGTCCTATGGTGGGCACCCCGTCCTGTCCGGCGCGCGGACGACGGCCGTTACCCGCAGCCGCTACACCGAGGACCGACTGGCCGAGCTGGCCGGCCGGGGTGTCGACCAGTACGTGATCCTCGGTGCGGGGCTGGACTCCTTCGCCTACCGATCTGAACTGACCGACCGTGTACGGGTATTCGAGGTGGACGAACCGGCGACCCAGCACTGGAAGCGGGCGCTGCTGGTGGAGACGGGGACGACTGTGCCACCGTCCGTCTCCTTCGTCCCGGTCGACTTCGAGAAGGAGTCCGCCCGGTCACTTACCGATCACCTCGTGCGGGCAGGCTTTGATCCGGGCCGACCCTCGCTGGTCGGTTGGCTCGGGGTCACGATGTACCTGACCTCGGAGGCGATCAGGCAGACCCTGGCCGTCATCAGCGGCTTCGCACCCGGCACAGAGCTCATCGTGGAGCACCTCCTCCCGGCCGGACTCCGAGACGAGGCGGGTCAGTCATATGCGGGCTTGGTCATGGCGGCGGCGGCCGCGCAGGGCGAGCCCTGGCAAACGTTCCTCAGCATCGAGCAGATGGACGTTCTCCTGCTTGAGCACCGACTCCAGCCGATCGAGTACGCCCGGCAACGCGAGGCGATCAACCCTGCGGAGTGGGAACGTACCGACGCGCTCCGCCCGTTCGAGTTGTCCGTCCTCGCCCGTGCGAGCGTACCCACCCGCTAGGCGGTCCCAGCCCGGCAGGCCGAGCCGCCAGTTGATCGGATCAGGTAACGGAGGAGGAAGTCACTCACCTGCGTTTGCGTCCCTGACCGGTGGGGTCGAGGCTCATGACGGCCATGTAGACGCATTTGAGGGCTGCGGCCTCGTTCGGGAAGTGCCCGCGGGCCCGGATGGCTTTCCGTATGCGAGCGTTGACCGACTCGATCGCGTTGGTGGTGCAGGCGACGCGGCGGATCTCGGCGTCGAACTGGAGGAAGGGCACGAACTCGGCCCGAGAGCAGACCGTACGGCCTGAAGGCGGTGGAACCGCCACGGCTGCGCGTTGTGCAGGGACGGCGTGGCCGTCGCGTCGTGGACCAGGGTCGTCACCGTCTCCTGGGTGAGTGATGGCGTCGACACCGAATACTCCCCTGCGGGCTCCCCCGGGGCCCTGGGCGCGTTTCCGGCCCCCGCACCTCCAGGGTGCCACCGCCGCCCGGCCTTCGAGCGGCTTTCCGGTAACTCGCCCGGCCGTGGCATGCCTCCTGTTCACAGGGACCGCTCACAGGGCCCGCAGCCCGTGCTCCCGGAACTGCTCCCGCACCCTCTCCGTCAGCTCTGGGTCCGGCGTGGGTGTGTCACGCAGGGGGAAGGGGATGCCCAGCGCTTCGTACTTGTGGGCGCCGAGCTTGTGGAACGGCAGGACATCGACCCGGTCGACGTTGCCCAGCCCGGCGAGGAAGGCGCCGAGGCCGTCGACGGCCGCCGGGTCGTCGGTCCAGCCGGGGACGAGGACGTAGCGGATCCACACAGGCACGCCGAGCCGGTCCAGACGGGTGGCGAAGCTGAGTGTGGGGGCGAGGTCGCCGCCGGTCAACTTCCGATAGGTGCGGACGTCGAAGGACTTGATGTCCAGCAGGACCAGGTCGGTGTCGGCGAGCAGTTCGTCACTCGCGCGGGCACCGAGAAAGCCGGAGGTGTCCAGGGCGGTGTGCAGGCCGAGTTCCTTGCAGCGGCGGAAGATCGCGGCCGTGAAGGCGGGCTGGAGGAGGGCCTCGCCGCCGGTGAGGGTCACTCCCCCGCCCGCGGTGGTGATGAAGATCCGGTACTTCTCGATCTCGGTCATCACCTCGTCGACGCATGTCTGCTTGCCGACGCGCATGTGCCAGGTGTCCGGGTTCGCGCAGTACAGGCAGCGCAGTGGGCAGCCGGAGAGGAAGAGCACGAACCGGGTCCCGGGACCGTCCACTCCCGTGGACAGGTCCCAGGAGTGGATTCGGCCCGTCACCGGCTCGACGGTCGTGTTCACAGCGATCCGTGGAAGGTACGGCTGATCACGTCGAGCTGCTGCTCGCGGGTCAGGCGGACGAAGTTGACGGCGTATCCGGATACCCGGACCGTCAGCTCCGGATACTTCTCCGGGTGTTCCATGGCGTCCTCGAGCGTCGCGCGGTCCAGGACGTTGACGTTCATGTGGAAGCCACCGGAGGCCATGTAGGCGTCGAGGATGCCGGCCAGGTGCGCGGCGCGCTCGGCCGGGTCGTGGCCGAGGGCCTCGGGCGTGATCGTCGTCGTGAGCGAGATGCCGTCGCGAGCCTGCTCGTAGGGCAGCTTGGCCACCGAGAGGGCGGAGGCGGCCACCCCGTGCCGATCCCGGCCGTTCATCGGGTTGGCTCCGGGTGCGAAGGGCTGTCCGGCGCGGCGGCCGTCGGGGGTGTTGCCGGTGTGCTTGCCGTAGACGACGTTGGAGGTGATGGTCAGGACGGACTGGGTGTGCTCGGCGTTCCGGTACGTGGGGTGCCTGCGCACTTTCGCCATGAACGACTCCACCAGGTCGGCCGCGATGGCGTCGGCCCGGTCGTCGTTGTTGCCGTACGCCGGGTACTCGCCCTCGACCTCGTAGTCGACAGCCAGGCCGGTCGCGTCCCGGACGACCCTCACACGCGCGTGCTTGACGGCCGAGAGACTGTCCGCCGCCACAGAGAGGCCGGCGATGCCGCAAGCCATGAAGCGGTGCACCGGGTGGTCGTGCAGCGCCATCTCGATGCGCTCGTAGGCGTACTTGTCGTGCATGTAGTGGATGACGTTCAGCGCGTTGACGTACGTGGTCGCCAGCCAGTCGAGCATGTGGTCGTACGCCGCCCTCAGTTGCTCGTAGTCCAGGTACTCCCGGGTCAGCGCGGGCGCCTCCGGGGCGATCTGCTCGCCGGTCATCTCGTCCCGGCCGCCGTTGATCGCGTACAGCAGGGCCTTGGCGAGGTTGACGCGGGCGCCGAAGAACTGCATCTGCCTGCCGACCGCCATCGCGGAGACGCAGCAGGCGATCGCGGTGTCATCGCCGGTGCGCGGGCGCATCAGCTCGTCGGACTCGTACTGGATGGCGCTGGTGTCGATGGAGACCTGGGCGCAGAACCGCTTGAAGCCCTCGGGCAAGCGTGGCGACCACAGCACGGTGAGGTTCGGCTCGGGGGCCGGGCCCAGGTTGTACAGGGTCTGCAGGAAGCGGAAGGAGGTGCGGGTGACCAGCGGGCGGCCATCGGTGCCGATGCCGCCGATGGACTCCGTCACCCAGGTCGGGTCGCCGGAGAACAGGGCGTCGTACTCGGGGGTGCGCAGGAACCGTACGATCCGCAGTTTGATCACGAAGTCGTCGATCAGCTCCTGGGCGCGGACCTCGTCGATGGTCCCCTCGTCCAGGTCCCGCTGGAGGTAGACGTCGAGGAAGGTGGAAGTGCGGCCCAGCGACATCGCGGCACCGTTCTGCTCCTTCACCGCCGCCAGAAAGCCGAGGTAGAGCCACTGCACGGCCTCGCGGGCGGTGGCGGCGGGACGGGAGACGTCGCAGCCGTACGAGGCGGCCATCCGCGCCAGTTCGCCCAACGCCCTTATCTGCTCAGCCAGTTCCTCGCGGTCGCGGATGACGTCCGGGCTGGAGGGCCGGGTGTCCAGCCGAGCCCGTTCGGCCCGCTTGGCCTCGATCAGCCGATCCGTGCCGTAGAGCGCGACGCGCCGGTAGTCGCCGATGATCCGGCCGCGGCCGTAGGCATCCGGGAGCCCGGTGATGACGCCCGCCTTGCGGGCGGCCCGCATCTCGGGGGTGTAGGCGTCGAAGACACCGTCGTTGTGGGTCTTGCGGTAGGAGCCGAAGACGCGCGTCACGAACGGGTCGGGCTTGTAGCCGTATGCCTTCAGGCCGTTCTCGACCATCCGCAGGCCGCCGTTGGGCATGATCGCCCGCCTGAGCGGGGCGTCGGTCTGCAGGCCGACGATCAGTTCCCGTTCGCGGTCGATGTAGCCCGGCCGGTGCGAGGTGATGGTGGACGGCAGGCCCGTGTCGACCTCGAGGATGCCCCGGCGCCGCTCCTCGGGGAACAGAGCGGCGACCTTGCCCCAGACGGCGAGCGTGCGCTCGGTCGGGCCGGCCAGAAACGCGGAATCGCCTTCGTAGGGTGTGTAGCTGGCCTGGATGAAGTCGCGTACGTCGATCTGGTCCCGCCAGTGGGAACCGGCGAAGCCTCGCCATGCCTCGGTCGTCACCGGGGGTCCAGCTGTCACCGTTGCCGTCATGGCCGGTCTCTCCCTCACTCTGCACGCAGGATCTCTGCACCTTCGATGTTCGTCGCCCGCGACGCCCGCGAGGAGGGCCTCTCGACTTAGCCCGTGCCCGCCATCCGTCCCTCGCCCGGCTGGGCCGTTGGGCCCTGACGCGGGGCACCGGTTCACCCGGCAACTCGTGGCAGGAACAGCTGTGGCGCCCCCGCCGGCGAGCGAAGGCGCCGCAGCCGGACGGACCCGCGGCCCTCACAGGAGCCAGCGGTTGCGGCTGACGAAGGGCAGCCGTGACCATGCCTTGCCCAGGCCCCAGGTGGCGCCGGCGCCCGCGGCCGCGAGGGCGATGAGGACGACGGCGTAGATGAGGTGGTAGTCGGCGAACGGGTTGGTCGACATGCTCGCCGAGCCATCGGACAGGTGCTGGGCCGGCGGCCACTCCGCGATCCACATCAGCGCCATCATCAGCGTGCCGGCGACCGCCGCGAGCCGCAGGCCGATGCCGGCGATCAGGGCGAGACCGATGCCGAGCAGGCCGAGCATGAACAGCCAGTCGGCCCAAGTGGCCCCGGCCCAGTCGTGGAAGGTGGATTCCATCGGCCCGACGGCCACACCGCCGAGGAAGCCCTTGGTGGGTGAGCCGCCGTCGATCCAGCCGTTGCCGGACTGGGTGGCGTAGCCGAAGCCGAAGGTCTTGTCCAGGAACGCCCACAGGAAGACGAACCCGGTCAGCAGGCGCAGACCGGCGAATGCGTACGCCTGGGTGGCCACCGCCGCGGTCGTCACCTCGCCGGACGCGGGCGCCGTCCCGCTCCGGCGCAGGGACGGGAAGCGGAATCCCAGAGGCCGGTGGGGGTGGTTGTGCACTGCCATGATGCTCATCCCTTTCGAGGGGTGTGACACACAGGATGGGGTCGACTTCTCGTTGCGCCTTCAATGTCCCGCGTCGCTCACGCCTGTCGGAGGGGCTGCAAGGCCCGGGCAGCGGACCGAACGTCCCGCTTCCCGGGCCCTGTTGGCATCGGGTTCAGCCGTCCCAGGACCAGTCGGCGACCTCCGGCAGGTCGACGCAGTGGACGCGGATCCACTCGCGGTGGCACAGCCGGGCGTCCTCCATCCGCCGGTGTACGGTCGCGGCGCGCACCGCGAGGCCGGGGACGCGGTCGATGACATCTTCGCGCTGTGCGTCGGCTGCTGAAGGACCATGCCGCGACCGTCGTACTCGGAGAGAGCGGCGGGACCCGCCCCCGCCTTGTCGCCGATGGCGAGCGCCCGATGTTCTGGGACAAGGTCAAGGACGACTACAAGGGGCCCGGCGGAAGCCGGACGGCCGGACGCTACCGCGCACACGAGTTCCGTGCGGATGCCGACCGCCGCATGCTCTACCTGGAAGAGCACTGCTAACAGCGGGACGAGTCATGCCCGTACGAGGATCCGAATCCCCACCCGGCTTTGAGTCGGCTCGCCCTTCGACCAGCCGTCAGAGCTGACCGCTGATCTGCTGAGAGAGCCCGTCAAAGAACTCCTGAAGACCGGCCGCAGCAAGGTCGAACTGATCGAACCACGAGGCGGTGGTCGACCTCCAGACCCGCCCAGAGCCTGCCAGTGCGAACAGATGGCCTCCCCCGTCGCTGGCGAATACCAGGGCAGGCTCTTCCCCATCGATCTGGACGGCCCCGTACTCGCGGAAGTGCTCCGCGACCAGCGAGGCCGGATGGACGAAGTAGCCGTTCTCCACATCGGGCAAGGAGACCTCAGCGATCACCCAGTACATCGTGGTCAGGTCCGAGGGAATCGGCGTCAGCTCCACAAGCGCGTCGGTGGCCTGATGGCTCGCCGCCGAAGCGTGCACCACCACGTTGCTGCCCGGCTCGAAGCCATGCCGTGCCTGGAACGACTCCATCAGCTTCGCGAGCGCCGCGTCCGCCTGCCCACACCAGCCGCGAAGCCACTCGGCATCAAGCCGTTCGTCAGCCACGGGCACTCCCTCTTGCTTTCGCCGGGGACCCGCCCACGCGCGTGTCCGGAAGAACCTAGGAACGTTCACACAGATCCGGTCAGAGCCAGATTCAGGCAGCGTCATCACCCTGAACGCTCCGACGGGTCTCAGGCCCGCGGGGGTGCCAACCACCGTTCTGCGCGGCCCTGCTTGTCGGAGTCTCCAGAGCGGCGAGCATGTGCCAGCAGCCGGGCACGCAGCGGTTCGGGCAGGCCGGCGACATCCCGCTTCTGGTGCGGGCGGGTCTTCCAGCCCACCAGATGCCGCGCGGCCCCGGCTTCGTGTCGCTCCTCGGCTCGCGGGTCGGCCAGCCCTGCGAGCAGTTCGGCGATCGGCACCCTGCCGAGCAGTTCGCCAGGCACACCCTCGTGGACGGGGTAACCGGAGCAGCGCCCGCTGCCGGAGCCGTACCATTCGAGCAGGGCCAGCGCCCGCTCCACTGGGTCGGGAAACGTCGCCTGCAGTCGGCCCGTGAGTTCCGCAAGCAGTTCGGGGGAGGGCCTGCCGCCGGTGCGGGAGAGGTCGAGGATCCGGTCGGCGGTCCCCTCCAATCCGTCGGGCATCGCGGCCAGCCAGCTGCGTTCGTCTTCGGATCTTTCCCCCGCTCGCTGTCGGTCGGCTTCGAACTGCTGCATGGGGCCGGGCATGCCGTGGCCGTCCAGCCACGCCAGGAGCAGGCGGCCGTCGGCGAGGACGGCGTCGCTCTCCCACAGCCCCCACCTCAGCGTCGCCCGGTGGTGCAGGACGACGACTGCGAGTCGCTCACCGGCCCAGTCGAACAACTCGAAGCGGACGTCCCCGCCGCACATGCAGTGGAACCCGGGCAGCGATTCCACCGCCATAGCTCTCCTGAGCTGGTCCGACTCCGCCGGATCGGAGAGGTCCACCCGGATCTCTCCGTCCGCCTCGAATCCGCTCACCGAGCTCACCTGGGCCATGTGCGCCTGCTGCAGCACGCTGTCCAGCGCCGTCGTCTCGTCCATCAACCGGTTCCTCCCCGCCCGGGCCGCAGGTGCGCAGCCCGCCAGATTCGACCGCAGCTCAGGATGCCTCGCAACCCGGTTCTCCTGGGCCCGCACTGCAGTTCGCACGGCGACGGGCGGATCCTTCCGGGGTGAAGATGAAGCCGTCCGTGAACAGGGTGCCGCCGTCCCGGAAGGCCCAGAGGACGGGTTCGGCATGGACGGAGGCCGACGACGGGCTTGGCCCCGGGACGAAGCTGTTCCAGAGGTGGAAGCAGAGCATGGTGTCGTCACGTTGGTCGGTCGCGTAGGCCAGCGTCTTGGGGTAGTTGGGGTTGTTCCCCCCGAAGAGGACCGAGGGGGGCCCGAACGCCGTGACGACGTCGCTGAGAAACCGGTCCTTGCGGCACCAGGTCTCGCTGACGCGACGGATCTCGTAGCGCTCGGCCGAGGTGAGGGTCCGGTCGAGTTGCAGCCATCCCTGGCGGTGTGCGATCTCGGCATAGACCGAGGCCACGGCGCCCTCGTGTGCATCACCCCAAAGATCTTGAAAGGCTCCGCGCACGCCGGTGGAGGAGGATCCTCGGCGGGTTTGCAGGTCCTTCAGTTCCTGCTGCCACTCCTGCTCGGAGGCCTCCGCGAACGCCACCGCGTCGAGGTAGAGCCTGATCGCGGTCTCACCGCCGTACATTCCCGGGCGACGCAGGGCGCCGTTCAGGTGCGTGACCAGGTAGTCGAGCACTTCTTGGGCTGTGCGCCCATCGTTGCATCCGGTCGGGTCGGTCATCGTCTGCCTTCCTGTTGGTCCTCGGCGCGTGCTGCGAGGTACTCGGCCCAGTCGCGTCGGGCGTAGGTGACCCAGCGGATCGCGGTGTGGCGGTGCATGCCGGTCAGGTCGGCGAGGATGGGGCTGGGGAGGTCGGCGGCGAGGGCGGAGTTGCGGGCCGCGCGGACCGAGATTCCGTGGCGGTTGAGCTTCTGCGTCATGGCATGGGTCGAGATGGGCTTCCCTGGGACCAGGCCCGTGAACAGCAGCCGGGGGCCCGGGGTGGCCTGGGCGAACAGGGATCGTGAGCCGGGCAGGGGCTCTTCCGCCAGCTGGTGCAGCAGACCGGCCAGTCGCGGGGGCAGTAGCACGGGGTGACGGCCGAGCATCAGATGGGTGTGCTTGCCGCCGCGCCGCAGGTGGTCGGGCGTCAGATGGCAGAGCCGCTCTGTGGACGGACCGAAGAGCAGGGTGATCGCGCCGGCTGCTCGGACGTCCAGGGGCAGGGCGTCGTCGGTGAGACAGCACTGGAGGAGGCTCCAGCGGTCGTCCTCGTCGAGCAGGGCCGCGGCTCCTGCTGCGGGATCGAGGGGACGACGAGCTTGCGGGTGAGCCGGCGGCTCGCCGTCCAGCTCAGGAAGTAGCGGATCAAGTAGCGCCGTTGGCTCGGTCCGCCAGTGATCCAGCCGTCGACGTGCTCCTGGGTGAGGTCTGCGAGTGCGAGTTGCTGCTGGTCGAGCCAGGCCAGCAGTTCCAGGGCCACGCTGACGCGCCGTCGGAGATCACGGTCGGCGGAGGCCGGGTAACGGCGGACGGCTGCGCGTTGGCGTGCGCGCCGGAGCAGAAACCAGTGCAGGAACGGGCGGGCGAGGTTCGCGTGGGCCGCCGGCTTGTCGGCCAGTTCGTGCCCCAGCCAACCGGGGATCCGTTCGAGGCCCTCGTTACAGGCGCCCAAAGTTCCTGTGTGCACCAGGAGTTGGCGAATGTAGCGCTGGTTCCGGCTGGGCGGTAGCTCGTCGAGCAGCTCGTGGCTGAGCGGACGGTCCTCGGTGACGAGGCGGGCGAGGAGCCTGCTGTTCGGGCTCTCGCGGATCCACTGGATCGCCTGGAAGGGCGCCGGCGCGGCCGCCAGCGCCGTCGCGAGCGGCTGCAACTGCTCGGGGACCACGCCGTCGGCCCCGGCGAGCAGGAGATTGACCCGCTCGGCGAGAACGCAGAACGCGCACCGGCCCCGGCTGTGGGGGTTGCCGGCCCGGCCGCACTGGCGGCAGGTGTAGTCGGCGGCGAAGCCGACGCAGGGTCCGCACACGCCGGTGCCGTCGGCGTCCCGCGCGATGAGCGGCTGGACCGTGCCGCAGCGTGAGCACTTGGCCGGCGACCGGAGGACGGTGTTGTAGCAGGTCATGCAGACCGGCCCGATCGGCCAGCGCGTGTTGACCGGCTTGGTCCGACCGCAGCGGGCGCATGGCTCGCCCTGTCGGTTGCGCCGCTAGCAGTTGCCGCAGACGGGCTGGCCCTGGAGCTTGCTGCTGCAGGGCCGGATGCGACCGCAAGCGGAGCAGGTCACCTCGGGGCCGCGGTAGCAGCCGTCACACAGGTCGGGCTCACCGTCGTGCGCGTTGCATGCGATGCGCTTGAGCTGCCCGCACCGGCCGCAGGGCCGTCGTGGGCGACGGTGGCGGTTGTAGCAGAGGTGGCAGACCGCGCCGTCGGCGTCGACCAGTGCCGCGACCGCAGTCCTGCCGCAGGTCACGCAGGTGTGGGTGGGGCGCTTCCAACACCTGACGCACAGGCCCCGGCCGTCTTCTCGGCGAACGACCGGGTTCTGGAGTTCGCCGCACCCGGCGCACTCCTCCAGGCGGGCGGGGTCCTTGTGGTAGCAGGCCGTGCAGATGCCGCCTTCGGGGCGGCGGGCGGAGATCCGCATGCCCTCGCGGTGGCAGCGCGCGCAGGTGGCGCGGCGACTGTTGGCGTCGCAGGTCGCGCAGAGCCGTCCCTCGGGCCGGAGCTGGCGAAGGTCGGTCCGCACCGTGCCGCAGTGCGCGCAGCTTGGGCGGACCACCGGATGGCCGCCCTCGTGCAGCACCTGGGTCAGCCGCAGCAGGACCGGCGGGCAGAGCGAAGTCCCGGAGGTCAGGGCCTCGGGATGGCCGGCCAGGTGCTCGGCGAGCTCTTCCAGGTAGCGGGCCGCCCCGCGGACGGGGATCGGCACCGCGACCACCAGTGCGGCTGCGGCCTCCTCGGCATCGAGGCCGGGCAGAGCGGCGGTGAGCCTGGTGGTGACGGCGGCGGTGGCGGCCTCCAGCCGCGCGGCCTGGACGGCGAGGCGGGCGACGACCGATGGCGCGGTCGGCGAGGGCGCGGTCACAGGCCCTCCGTGCGCCGGATGGAGGTCCGGCGCACGGCCGGAAGCGGTCCGGGCGTCTCGCCGCCGGCGGTCTTGCGGACTTCTTCGTTGACGACCTGGACCTCGATCAGATCGTTCGGCTGGCAGGCGAGGATGTCACACAGGGCCGCCAGGACGTCCATCGACAGCCGCTGCGGGGGCTGGGTGACCAGCCGGAAGACCTGCTCACGGGAGAGGGTGATGCCCCGCTCGGCCAGCAGCGGCACCAGGTCGGTGGTCTGGAACATCTCCCGGTCGGCCATGAGCTTGCGCAGGTTCCAGCGGTAGCCCATTTTCTTGATCACTTGGAGTCCTCCCAGATGCCGGGGTAGCGATGGGTCAACTTCCGCTGCAGCAGCCGGTTGCGGTACTCGTCCGAGACGCCGGTGTAGATGGCCGTGGTGCTGGCGTAGCCGTGCCCGGCCTGGTCCTGGACGAACCGTTCCGGGTAGTCGAACTCGACGAGATGCGTGATGTACGAGTGCCTCAGGTAGTGCAATTTCAGCTCTTCTGGCAGGTCAGCGGCCTTCCGTCCGGCGTCGAAGGCTTCGTTCGCCGACCGGCGGGACAGGCACCCCCTGCGTTCGGTGACCCAGATCGCCGGGTGCTTCCCGGCGCCGAACCGGGGGCGGACCTCGGTCAGGTAGTGGTCCAGGACGTCGACGATCCAGTCCATCTCCGGGACCGTGAAGATGGTGCGGCGCTTGGGCGGGCTGCCCTTCGAGGACTTCCCGTACCGGACGAAGATCGCCCCGTGGCGCCCGTACTGCGGTGCCTTCGGGTTCCGCCGCAGGTCGGCGACATCGAGCTGAACGCTCTCTCGGCGGCGCATGCCGTAGGCGTAGTAGCTCTTGAGCAGGGCGGAGTCCCGCATCGCGGCCAACGCGCCCTTGCGGCCGCGCTTTCGGATCTCCTCGACCCGGCCGTCGGCGGCGTCGAACAGGGCCTGGATCTCGTCGTAGGTCAGCGGCCGACGGCTCGGGGCGCCCTCATACTCGCTGACGTGGGTGACGGTGTTCCACTCGTGCAGGATCTGCATCGGCACCCGGCCGAAGCGCTCCTGGCAGACGTTCATCCAGCCGTAGCGCGCGTCCGTGATGTACTCGCAGAACAGCCGCAGGTGGTTCTGGTAGCCGCGGCCGCTCGACACCGTGAACGTCGGCGTCTTCGCCCGCAGGTGGTCGATGAACGCCTCGACCTCGGCCGGCTGCCGCTGCCACGGGTACTGGTTGGTGAACTCGGCGAACCGGCGGACCAGCGACAGCCTCGGCTTGATGGTCGAGTCCCAGTTCAGGAGGCGGCTCCGCTGCTGCTTGGTCCACCCCTCCAGCATCGCCTCGAACACTGCCGGCTCGGGGTCCGGGTACGAGTCACGCGGCGAGCCTCTGAGTTCTCTGAGGTGCCGGTCAGGCGTCGTGCCTCCGGTGCGGCACGATCGCGACCGGGCAGGCGGAGTGGTGGAGCACCGCGTGGGCGGTGCGGCCGAGTTGGAGCCCGAGTCGCCCCTCGCGCCGGCTGGCGCCGACGACCAGGAGGTCGGCGCTGTGCGAGGCGTCCAGCAGCGCCCGGCGGGCGTGGCCCTCGACGGTGTGCCGGCGCACGTCGGCATCCGCCGGGAGGTCCCGCAGCGCCGCTTCGAGCTCCTCGACGGCCAGCTCCTCGTGCTGACGGGTGGGTTCGCCGACCATCAGGGGATATCCGCCGGGCTCGTGCGCGGGGCAGCGCCATGCTCGTACGGCCTCCAGAGGCACCCCGCGCCGCCGTGCCTCCTCGGCCGCGAAGCGAACAGCCTCCGACTCCTTCGTGTCCTCGCCGACGCCCACGACGAGCCGTCCGCGCACCGGCGGCGTCGCCTGGTTGTCGTGGCTGCCGCGCAACACGATCACCGGGCAGTCGGCGTGTGCGGCGACGGTCAGGCTGACGGAGCCGAGCAGCCTCTCGGCAAGACCGCTGCGGCCGCGGGTGCCCACGACCAGCACGGAGGCGTTCCGGGCCGCGCGGACCAGGGCGTTCTCCGGCTCCTCGAACACCACGTCGACGGTGACCCGCAGGCCGGGGTGCCGGGCGCGTGCCCGCTCGGCGGCGACGCCCACCACGTCCTGAGGCAGGGGAAGTCCGGTCGCTTCGCCGATGTCCCGGGCGAGCGCGGCGCCCTCGTACCGGTCCCAGAGGCAGGCGTACACCACGCATAGTGGCACGCCGCGCAGGGCGGCCTCGTCGGCCGCCCAGTCAGCGGCCCGCAGGCTCGGTTCGGAACCGTCGACGCCCACGACCAGGGGCCCGCCGAGGGCTCGCTCGACCGCTGCGTTCTCGTCTGCCGTGTTCATGGTCTCCACTCCTTTCCGACGGCGCGGTCAGTCGTACGCGACGACGGCGACGGGGGCGGCTGCGTGGTGCAGTACCGCGTGTGTGACGGGGCCGATGTGGACGCCGAACGGGCTTCGGCGGACCCGGCGTCCGACGACGACCAGGGACGCATCGCGGGAGGCGTCGATGACGTGGTTGGCGGGGCTGCCCGACGGGGTCCCCTCGACGACCTCGACGTCCGGGTACTTCTGCCGCCAGGGCCGCAGCACCGCGGCGAGGGCGGTGGCTTCCTGCCGTCCGAGTGCGGCGTTGAGTTCGGCGTCGGCGGGCAGGCCGTAGGCGAAGTAGGGCGGGAGGTTCCAGCCGTGCACGACCCGCAGGGGGGTGTCGCGGAGGGCGGCCTCCTCGAAGGCGAAGGCGATCACCGTGTCGTCGGGGCAGGCGGTGTCGAGGCCGAGTACGACGGGCCGGTACGCGGTGGCGGCGGACGGAATGCCGGCCGGGTCCATCTCGTGCTCGTCGGCGGCCTGTTCCCCGGCCCGCACCATGACGACGGGGGTGTCGGTGTGCGCGATCACGGCCGCGCCCACGGACCCGACGAGGAACCCTCCGATCCCGCTCAGCCCACGCGAGCCGAGGACCAGCAGTTCGGTGTCCTTCGCCGCCTCGGCCAACGCGTCCATCGGCCTGCCTGAAATCGGTTCGGTCTCCACCCGAAGGCCGGGGTGACGCCGGCGCAGGCCCTCGGCCGCCTCGCGCGGAATCCGTTCGCTCCAGTGCCGCAGCTTCCCCGCCCCGAGCAGCGGTGCCTGCGCCTGCGCCATGGGCTCCGGAACGGGCTCCCAGACGTGCACCAGCCGCAGCGGCAGGCCGCGCAACTCCGCCTCCCGGGCCGCCCACTCGGCAGCCGCGCGGCTCTCTGCTGAGCCGTCGAGGCCCACGGTGATGTTGCGGGACATGCTGTCCACCTCCTGTGTCGGGGTTGCGATGTCAGAGTGGTGGCGAGGGAGGCCGCGGGTGCAGGTACCGCAGGTCCCCCGTACGGGTCCGATCGGCCCCATCGGTCTCAGCCGCGTCCCCGCACCACGCTGCGGCGTCGTTCGGCCCTGGTTTTCCGGCACCCCGTTGGGCTGGTGCGCCTGAGTCTGTGGGGCCGATGGGCCCCTCTACGCCCAGCGCCGCGAAACGCCCCCGGGACGCGGCCTGGTGACTGATACACAGGAGACGGCCGCCCGGCATCGGGTGCGGCTCTCTCCCCCTCAGAGGTCCTTGCACCCCTCATCAGCCCTGTCAGGGAGGCTTCATGCTGTCCGCAGAGTCCGCCGCCATGGTCCGTTCCACGCTGCCTGCCGTGGCCGGAGCGCTAGACGAAATCACGACCAGCTTCTACGGCGCACTGTTCCGCGACCGGCCGGAGCTGCTCGACGGGATGTTCAATCGCGGCAACCAGGCCAGCGGGGCCCAGCGCCGCGCCCTGGCCGGCTCGATCGCCGCGTTCGCGACCACTCTGCTCGACCACCCGGACACGGGCCCGGATGTCCTGCTGGACCGGATCGCACACAGGCACGCCGCGGTTGGGGTCACCGACGACCAGTACACGATCGTGCACAAGTACCTGTTCGACGCGATAGCCGAGGTCCTCGGCGACGCGGTCACCCCTCAGGTGGCGGCCGCCTGGGACGAGGTGTACTGGCTGATGGCCGGCGCCCTCATCGGCCGGGAGGCCCGCCTCTACCAGGACGCGGGCGTCGAGCCCGGCCGGATCTGGCGGCAATGGACGGTCGTCGAGCGCCGCACCGAGACCGACGACGTGGTGTCCTTCCTCCTCAGGCCCGCCGACGGCGCACCCGCGCCCCGGGCCCGGGCGGGCCAGTACGTCAGCGTCCGCCTGCGCGTGCCCGACGGAGTACACCAGCTGCGCCAGTACAGCCTCTCCTCCGACCCAGGCGGAGAACTGCGCCGCATCACCGTCAAGCGGATCGCCGCCACGGCCGGCGCCCCGGACGGCGAGGTCTCCACCCTGCTGCACCGCCACGTCCGCGCCGGAGACGAACTGACACTCTCCGCCCCGTTCGGCGATGTCGTCCTCGACGACCCGGCCGACGCCACCACCCCGGTCGTCCTGGTCTCGGCCGGAATCGGCAGCACCCCCATGACCGGCATCCTGGTCCACCTCGCCGCCCTCGCCTCGACCCGACCGGTGCTGGTTCTGCACGCCGACCGCTCCCCCGCCGACCACGCCCTGCGCACCGAGACCACCGAACTGGTCGAGCAACTGCCGAACGCCCGCGCGGCCTTCTGGTACGAGCACCCCGGCCCGCAGGAACCCGCCGCCCGCGAGGGCCTGATGAACCTCCGCGGCATCGAACTGCCCGAGAACGCGACGGTGTTCTTGTGCGGCCCGCTCCCCTTCATGCGCGACGTCCGCGCCCAACTGCTGGCCGCCGGAGTCCGCGCCACACACATCCGCTACGAGGTCTTCGGCCCCGACCTGTGGCTGCCGGGCCAAGCGGACTGAACACCCCACGCCCCCATCGCACTCCAGAAGAGGACCTGACATGACCAGCAACGACACTCAGACCACCGCTCCCGGCGTGCTGCTGCGTTCGGCCGGCGAGGTGGACGAGGAGACCCTGGCGTACGCCCGCACGAAGGTCGACGCCATCGTGTCCCGGCCGGGACTGCCCGCCGTCACCGGCGAGGTGCGCATCACAAAGGCGGCCGCTCACCACGCGGACCGCCCCTGGTCGGCCACAGCCACCCTGCACGTCGGGCGGCGTGACGTCGTCGTGCACGCCAAGGAAGCCACCGGCCACGAACTCGTCGACCAGCTCCAGGACCGGCTGCGCCGCCAGACCGACGAGGCGGCCCACTCCGGACACAACAGCCACCGGGCGGCGACCCCGCCGTGGCGCGGCGGCCCCGATACCCCGCATCCCTCGAAGAGCGACGACAGAACGGCGGACAACCACCCTGAGTAAGACCCCGGCACGTACCGGGCCCGGTCGGAGAGGGGCCATCGACCGGGCCTGCACGGTAGCCCGCACTCGTCCACGGCGCCCACCTCGCGGGCCCTTCGGCCCACACAGGTGCCCAACGGCCCACAGACGGCGCTCATCGGCCAAGGAAACGCTGATGCTGCGCGGTTCCCGATCAACGGGCGAGAACGAGGAGTTGTGTGATGGCAAAGGCTTATCTGGTGGGCAGCGGAATCGCGGCGCTCGCCGCGGCCACGTTCCTGATCCGCGACGGCGGGTTCGACGGAACGGACATCCACCTCTTCGAGGAGCAGCGGGAAATCGGCGGCAGTCTGGACGCGGGCGGCACGGCCCATACCGGCTACACCATGCGCGGCGGGCGGATGTTCGAGGCCGAGTACCGCTGCACCTACGACCTGCTGTCCGGCATTCCGACTCTCGACGACCCCTCTGTATCGGTGACCGACGAGATCCTGGCCGGACACGAGGACTTCGCCTGGGACGACACCGCACGCCTCGTCGACGGCGACGGGAAGATCGTCGACACGCACTCGATGGGCTTCTCCGAACGTGACCGCCTGGAGCTGGCCCGCTGCCTGGCAACTCCCGAGGTGCGCCTGGACGGCAAGCGGATCACGGACTGTTTCGGCAAGCACTTCTTCACCACGAACTTCTGGTACCTGTGGTGCACCACGTTCGCCTTCCAGCCCTGGCACAGCGCCATCGAATTCCGCCGCTACCTCAGGCGCTTCATCCACCTCCTCCCCGAGTTCTCCCAACTGTCCGGCATCCACCACACCCGCTACAACCAGTACGACTCCCTCGTGCGACCCCTGACCGCCTGGCTGCGCGAACGCGGCGTCACCCTCCACACCGACTGCCACGTCACCGACCTCGGCCTCGCACCGGGCCGCCGCAGTACTCGAGTCGAGACCATCTACATCTCCCACGGCGGCCACGGCGAACAGATCGAGGTGGCCCCCGAGGACCTGGTCCTGGTCACTAACGGCTCCATGACCGACGCCTCCAGCCTCGGCTCGCACACCTCCGCACCGTCCCCGCGCCCCCACCGCTCCGACGCCTGGCTGCTGTGGCACCGACTGTCCCGAGGACGCGACGACTTCGGCGACCCGGCCGTCTTCGACAAGCACGTCAAGGAGTCCCGCTGGGAGTCGTTCACGGTCACCGCGAGCGATCCAGCTTTCCTCGACGCCCTGGAGGAGTTCAGCGGCCGGGCGACCGGCCACGGCGGCCTGATGACCTTCACCGGCTCCGCCTGGCTGCTCACCCTCGTCGCCCCGCGCCAGCCCGTCTACCGCGACCAGCCCGAAGGCGTCTTCGTCTGGTGGGGCTACGCCCTGCACCCCGGCCGCGCCGGCAACCACACACCGAAACCCATGACGATGTGCTCCGGCCGGGAGATCCTCGACGAGATCCTGCACCACCTGCCGTTCGACGAGGCTGTGGCGGCCCGGGTCCGGCAGACCTCCACCGTCGTGCCCTGCCTGATGCCTTACATCACCAGCCAGTTCCTCGCCCGCCGCCGCGAAGACCGCCCCAAAGTCGTGCCTGAGGGGTCGATCAACCTCGCCTTCATCGGCCAGTTCACCGAGGTACCGGACGACGTCGTGTTCACCGTCGAGTACTCGATACGCACCGCCTGGACAGCCGTGGCCCAGCTCCTGGAGCTCGACAAGCACCCACCCGCCGTCTACAAGGGCCACCACGACCCCCACGTCCTGGCCGCCGCCCTGGAAACCGTGCACCGCCGTTGACCAGGAACGTGATCAGCGGTCGCCCTCCCGACCCAGCCGGCACCGGGCTCCGAATCGGTGCCGGGTACCGTTCTGATCAGGTTGAAGACCCGCAGGGCGGCGAACAGACTGCGGCACACACCCCTCTTGACGCCCCCGAGATCGTCATCGCCGACACCGACGGGCTGCACGAGTTGGCCAGCCGCACCCGACCGGTCGTGGCAGCGGCTGGTGGCCGACGAGGGCCGCGCCCCGCCGTAGTAAGTGACGCTGTTGGCGAATTCAGGGCGCAACGTGACGTCGGCCTTCACGACCCGCGTCTCACACTTCGCGGCGCTCCTGCCGAGCAAGTAGCGAAGCAAGCTCCTGCGCAGTGACCGGCCCGCTGTCGCGAACGGGCTGGCCGATGTCGGCTGACCAACCGGGTCTGACACGGGCAGTGAAGTCCGCGAAGTCGTTCCGCAAGTATTCCGGATCGGACGGCTTCAGCCGGACCTGCTGACGGCTGTCCGCCCACCAAGCCTCAAGATCAGTGATGGTGCCTTCAGCGGGCCGCTGCTCTGCCTGCTCCGGCAACAGCAGGACGTCGACGAAGCCTCCGAAGCCCAAGCCGATATCTACGAAGATCCCGATCGCCCCAGGTGTGGGCACCTTCACGACCGTGCCCCTCAAGACGAATCCGCCCCCACTCCGCATCCGTAACCACACAGCGCATCCTCGCAGCCCCACGGCACTGAGTCAGCCCGATCTTGTGGTGAGCCCGCGCTCGGCCATCAGCCTGCCCGCCTGCACGACTCTTCGCCCCGAACGAGCGAAAGGGTCCGTCAGCAAGCTGACGGACCCTCATGCAAGATCGAGGCCAGAGCCTCAGGTGGGATACCGGACCGGCTCCCACGGGGCGAAGCCCCAGGGCGGGTGTCGCCGGGGGAGCCGGGTGCGGCCGGCGACGAGTACGGTGCCCAGGACGCGCCACCGCGGTGAAGCACCCGGCCCGCATCGACGATGTCCTACCCACGTCCCGGGTCGGCGTCACCGCTCATAGCGGCCGATGCCGTCGTCGGCCATCCGGCGCCGTCACGCGCAGCTGACGAAGCAGGCCGCCGTAGTCCTCGTCGTCGTCGCTGATGAAGATCGGGAAGGAGCCGGCGACCAGCCCGACACCTTCGACCTTGAGCCCTGAGCTGCGGGCGAGCATCTGCGGCGGTTTGACCGGAACCAGCTTCGCACCGAGGGCTCCACCCTCGCGAACCGTGGCCGCGCGGTACACGGCGCTGTCGAAGGGGCCGAGGTCACCGGGGTCGTATGCGGACGAGATGTAGAGATTGCCCTTCGCGTCGATGTCGAGGCCCGAGGCAGGGCGCGCACCCGGTGGCTCGGACGCGGTGAAGGAGACCGACGTCCACTTCCTGCCGAACGTGATCCGACCGCTCCTGCTGACCGTCAGGCGGGTCATGTTGATGTCGGTGGTGTCACTTCCCTGTGCCCGCTCGGCGTACACGAAGTAGTCCTGCCCCCGGACGGTCGCGACGGCCGTGGCCTCGACGTTGACGAGTGGCTCGGGCGTCCTCGGCCACGGCACCGAGCCCGCGATCTCGACGTTGAGGTTCTTGTCCCACCTCGCCAGGTAGATGGTGGGGTCGGGGTCATCGCCGTCGGCATTGCTCTCCGCCAGCAGGGCTTCGTCACGGCCGGGCAGCCGGGCGATGCTCTCAAGGTCGTTCGGCACGCTGGGGAAGTCGACGTGAAGCTCCTGGACGACGATCCCGTCGGTATCGACGGGGGTCCGCACGATCGCGAGACGCGGCAGGTCGCGCTCGGCTTCGTTGTCCCTCGCGTCGTGGCAGATCAGGAAGACCTCCTGTGGCTCCTCTTCGCGCCCTGGACCGGTGAACCTCCGTCTGGTGGCGAGCCAGGCGATGCCGCTGAACTCGCGTGGCGCCCTGACCTGGCCCCCACCGGGGGACGAGACGCCCGTGGACTTCTCCACCCCGCACGCGGCAAGCACGAGGAGGTCAAATGCGACGACAGCCGACAACAGACTGCGTGTCAGGAACCGACGTCTCATCCTTCGTCCTTCCGTAGCGCGGCGGACACCGCCACTGATTCCGGCCCGACCAGGACGGTACGGCAGGGGACGTACGGTTCCTTTCATGCTCCGCCGGAAGTTCACTGGCCTGGCGGTGAATGTGTCAGCTGCTCGTGCCGCGGCCGGACCCGACTCCCTCCCTCACGGTTCCGG
This sequence comes from Streptomyces cellostaticus, assembly GCF_023630175.1. GTDB lineage: Bacteria > Actinomycetota > Actinomycetes > Streptomycetales > Streptomycetaceae > Streptomyces > Streptomyces cellostaticus_A. Next base: position 23,293 of record NZ_JALLIN010000006.1, read on the forward strand.
GCCGTGCCGGCCGTTCTCACCCTGATGCGAACCACAGCCGCGCAGACCGGTTCGATCGTGGCCCGGACTCTCGTCGGTCCCCTGCCGGGCGCACCGGCCGCCGCCGGGACGCTGGTGTCCGTCGGCGGAGACACCGCGGCCCATGCCGTGGCACTGCCCATGGTCATGCCGGCCGCGTCCTGTTCGGGCCGGGACACGGCGCGGGCTGGGCACAGAGCCTGTTCACCCTGCCGCGAGCCCTCCTCGCGGTGAGCCGGTGAGCCGGAGGGCCCTCTCAGCCAGGCCACCGGCCCTGAGCGTTCACTTCCGTGCGGCGGGCCGGAAGTGAACGCTTCCGGCCCGCCGCCCGGGACACGTACCGTCGAGGTGCCGACCTCAGTTGTCACCCTCCACGGCCGACAGCCGTCGTGGACATCTCCGCCGGGACGAGAACCGCCTCCACCGGTCCGACCGGCCTCCTCCGCGAGGTGCGGCTCCTTCCGCGCCTCGACGGCGCTCGGCCAGGCGCCGGGTGAGCCCGGCCGGCGACCGCCGCACGTCGGCCTCGGCCCGCCGTCAGGTGACGGTCGTGGAGCTGAGTACGGGGTTGGGTGAGGAGTAGCACGACGTGGGCACGTCTGCGGTGAAGAAGAGGATCGGCACTCTGGCGGTGAACGAAAGACCGGGGTCGCCGTACGAGGTGCCCGCCAGCCGGGTGTCGATCGCGCCGCCGGGTGCGCCGGCGACCAGGTCCAGTGTGAGGACGGGGAGTGTGAACGTGCTGCCGCCGTTGATCGGACCAGGTACCGTCATGACGATGTCGCCACCGCTGATGGCGACGTGCGGGGTGCCCGAGCCGATCCCCGACCCCCCGGAGAGCCTCTCACCGGTCACTGTGGCGTTGGCCGGGACCACGGCCCTGAGCCTGATGTCCTTGATCGATTTGACCGCGTATCCGTTCACCGAGCCGGGCACGGTGAGCGGCGCCGGGGTGAGGGTGACAGCGAAGTCACTGCCCGACGGGACGGAGTCGGGTGCGGTGGCGTCGACCCCGGCGCTGAGGTCGAAGGTCTGCGCCGGGACGATCGGAGGCCTGGCCTGGCAGTCGAAGGCGATCGGGGTGCCGGCGGCCGACGCAGGCGTCATCGTGAGCCCGACGAACGCCAGGCAGCCGACCGCAGCGACAGGCAGGCGCACCAGCGTGGATGTGGCTCTCATGTCCAACCTCCTCGGAGTTGGCGAAGCTGTGCGGAACCGTCTGGGGACCACACCGGTCGGTCCGGCCACCGCCACCTTGCGCAAAAGGCCACTCGGGGGCCATGGAACGTCCGGTGCCGGTCCGTCCGGGCCAAGCGGTGAGCGCCGTCCACAGCCCGGGGCGCGCACCACGAGCGCGCATTACATGTGCATGTCAGCACAACAAGGTTGCGGTGTACAGAGATACGACCCGGTTCTCGGTCGTTCCCCTGGTCGGTCGCGGTGTCCACCCTGTCCCGCGACGGCGAAGTGAGCCATGCAGTCCCCGTGGGCGCGCGGCGGCCCGAGACCGCGGGCGTCCGCGTGGATCTTCCGGATCTGATCGGTGAACCCCGTCCCTGCCGTTACGCTGCATATGGCTCACGCTCCGCGCGGTGACGACGCCCGTCGTCCCCGTCCGCGAGGCACCGGACGCTGTCCCACCACCGGATCTGGTGCGGCGTCCGATCTGTGTCCCAAGTTCTGATCAGGTTGTTGCCCGGCACCGATCGATCCCTGGCTTCTTCTGTGCGGCGCCCCTTTCCCGGAGAGCTATGAACGAGGACATCCTCACCAGACTCGACCAACTGCGTTCACGGGACCTGCCGGTGCACGGCGGCCGGACCATGGCGTACGTCTACGACTCGGGCCTCGAAGGCGTCGAGGAGCTGGCGGCGGCCGCACAGGCCCGTTTCGCGGGCGTCAACGGGCTGGACATGACGGCATTCCCCAGTGTCGTGGCCCTGGAGAACGACATCGTCGCCCGGACGGCTCAGTTGCTCGGCGGTGACGAGCGGACAGCGGGGACGTTCACGAGCGGTGGCACCGAGAGCTGCCTGCTCGCGATGGTCACCGCCCGGGAGCACGCACGTCGCCCTCGATCCACCGACGGCAGCCTCCAGGTGGTGCTGCCCAGCACGGCACACGCCGCCTTCCACAAGGCAGCCGCCCTGTTCGGCATGGACGTGGTCGTGGTCCCCGTGAACCCGGCGACGTACCAGGTGAACGCTCGTGACCTGGCAGCCGCGATCACGAACCGGACCGCACTCGTCGTCGTGTCCGCGCCGTCGTACGCGCACGGTGTGATCGACCCGGTGGAGGAGGTGGCACATGCGGCTGCCCGCCGGGGCGTCCTCTGCCACGTGGACGCCTGCATAGGCGGCTGGTACCTCGGACATCTCAGGATGGCCGAGGACGCTCCCGCACTGCCCGCCTTCGACCTCTCGCTGACCGGCGTCACCTCGCTCTCCGTCGACCTGCACAAGTACGGCTACACCCCGAAGGGCGCCTCGGTGCTCCTGTTCCGGGACGCCGAACTGAGGCGACACGGATGGTTCGCGCACACCGGCTGGCCGGGCTACCCGGTTGTCAGCGCCACGCTCCAGGGCACGAAGTCGGCGGCGCCGCTCGCCGGAGCATGGGCGGTGCTGGAGCGGATCGGCACACAGGGCTACATCGAGTTGTCCCGACGAGTGCATCGGGCGACGACCGCCCTGACGAAGGGCATATCCGCGATCGACGGACTACGCGTACTCGGGCGCCCAGAGGCTTCCCTGATCGCCGTGGCGTCCGACGATCCCACCGTCGATCCCTTCGTAGTGGCCGACGAGATGCGCTTGCGCGGCTGGTTCCTCCAACCTCAGCCGGCCTTCGGGCCCTCCCCCGCGAACCTCCACCTGACCGTGACCGCCGCGACCGCGGAGGAGGAGACCGTACGTCTGCTGCTCCTCGAGCTGGCACAGGCAGTCGTTCGTGCCAGAGCACTGGGTCCGCCACACGTGGACCCCGAACTCGGCTCCCTGGCGTCCCTCTTGGACCCGGCGGCGCTGACGCAGGAGGAGGTCTCATCGCTGCTCTCGCTTGCGGGCCTCGAAGACGGTGACGAACTCCCCGAGCGAAGGGCACCGGTACTGACCGTCCTGCAGGCCCTGCCCCCGGCACTGAGCGAACGCCTCCTGCCCGAGGCGATCGGCCGACTGTACAGAGCCCACGACGGACGCTGAGAGGGCGTCGCCGCCGCCGTCCGTACCGATCACCCGTCCGGATGAGGACCCGGTCCGGGAGCCGTCGGCACGCCGGATGTCACCCCGCACTTCCCCAAGGCCGCAGCCCACTTGGACGCAGCTCAGCACGGCCTGCTCGCCCTCACCGTCTTCCCCCCGCGAGATCTGGCGGCAGATCCGGTCGAACTCACCGCACAGCCTCAAGGACGAGATCACCGAGTGGCCGTCGTCGCACCATCACAGCGGACGTGACCCGGCGTGGGAGGTTGCCCGGCACGACATGTCCCGACATGATCGTTCCCGAGTCGCGGAAGCGATGCATCGGCGTCCGTCGCCGTCGCTCCCGAGGCGGGGAGTGCGGCAGGACGTCGCGACTGTGCCGGAGGTGAACGGATGCGTGACGTGCGCAGCGGATTCGCCATGACGAACGACGGCGTGCGGCTGCACTACCTGGAGGCCGGCAGCGGGCCGGACATGCTGCTCGTTCCCGGCTGGTCCCAGACCGCCGCGCAATGGCGGCACCAGATCGACGACTTCGCCCGCACCCACCATGTGATCGCGGTCGACCACCGCGGCCACGGCGCGTCCGACAAGCCGGACCACGGATACCGGGTCGCCCGCCTGTCGACGGACATCCATCAGCTCATCCACCACTTGGACCTCACCGCGGTCGTCTGGGTGGCCCACTCGATGGGATGCGCGCTGGCATGGTCCTACTGGGACATGTTCGGCGGGGACCGGCTGGCGCGCCTGGTGCTGTTCGACGAACCGGCGGTCCTGATCCGGCAGCCCTACTGGCCGGACGGCCTGGCCGAGCGCCTTGGCGCGCTGTACGGGCTGGGACAGATCGGTGAGGTCGTCGCGGGACTGCGCGACCCCGGCTCGGACGCCGAGGCCCTCAGCGCCGAATTCCTGGACGCCATGTGGTCCCCGGCCGCCGTCGAGGAGGAACGTCGCTGGGTCCTCGCCCAGAATCTGCTCCTGCCCCGGGAGTACGCCGGCAGGCTGCTGCTGGACAACGTCATGCACGACTGGCGTGACGTCCTGCCCAGGATCTCCGTTCCGACCCTGGTCATCGGGGGGAGCGACAGCGTGATCCCCTCCACCGCCGCGCACTCGGTCGCTTCGGCCATTCCGGGGGCCGTCGTGCGGATCCTCCGTGAGCGCAGCAGTCACTTCGCTTTCTGGGAGAACCCCGACGCGTTCAACCGGGAGGTCCGGGACTTCCTCGACACACCGGCCGCTCGGCCCGCCACCTGACGGTGGGCCAGGAGTTCCGGGGAGGCCTCCCCCGCGAACGCGGCGGGCGGGCAGGGCGGCTGCCCGGACCCGTTCACGCCGTCCGCTGGAGCACGGCCAGGGCGCTCGCGCAGTCACCGTCCGCGAGCGCCGGCACCGGCAGCCCGTAGCCCATCAGTGTGGCCCCGGACCATTCGGCGCCGGTGTCCTCGTCCCGGTACCGGGCGGCGGGGTCCAGGCCGCGCAGCCGCAGCGGCGGGTGGGCGGGCCCGAAGGAGGTGCTGGATCGCCAGACGAGCACCGCGGTACGGCCGGCCCCGGCGCCGGTGTACTGGACGGCCGTCAACAGCCCCTCGCCCGGGGCCAGCAGCCGGTCCTGGCGGCCGTGCTGCACCAGCGGACGGATGTCCTTGTACCGCTGGACCAGCCGGGCTGCCTCCTCGATCTCCGCCTCGGTCCACCGCGTCAGGTCGCCCCCGATACCGAGGACGCCCGCCATGGCCGAGTGGAACCGGAAGGCCAGCGGGACCGAGCGCCCGGTCAGCGGGTTGGGGCTGTCGGTCACCCAGGCGGACATGACTCCCGCCGGGTACACCTGGCTGAAGCCGTGCTGGATGCCCAGTCGGTCCACCGCGTCGGTGTTGTCCGAGGTCCACACCTGGTCGGTGCGGCCGAGAACGGCCAGGTCGGTCCGGCCGCCACCGCCCGCGCACGCCTCGACGCGCAGCGCGGGGAAGGCGGCTCGCAGCCGGTCGAGCAGACGGTGGACGCCCCGGGCGTGCTCGATGTACACCTGCCGGACGGGCCCGCCGCCGTGCCCGCCGGCTTCCGTGAACGACCGGTTGAAGTCCCACTTGAGGAAGTCCACGCCGTTGTCGGCGACCAGGGCGTGGAGCCACCCGTACGCCCAGTCGGTCACCTCCGGTCGGGAGAAGTCCAGGACGAGCTGGTGGCGCAGCTCGGTGGCGGTGCGGTCGGGCAGGTGCAGCACCCAGTCGGGGTGCGCGCGGAACAGGTCGCTGTCGGCGTTGACCATCTCCGGCTCCACCCACAGGCCGAACGACATGCCCAGGCGGTGCACCTCGTCGGCCAGCGGACGCAGTCCGCGCGGGAAGCGCCGCCGGTGCGGGGTCCAGTCGCCGAGTCCCGCGCGGTCGTCGTCCCGGGCGCCGAACCAGCCGTCGTCGACCACGAACAGTTCCACGCCCAGGGACGCGGCGCGACGGGCCAGCGCGAGCTGGTTCTCCTCGCAGACCTCGAAGGAGGTGGCCTCCCACGAGTTGTAGAGCACCGGCCGGAGCTCTTCCGGGTGCGGCAGGACGTGCCGGCGCACGTGGCCGTGGAAGGCCCGGCTGACGCCGCCGAAGCCACCCGGGGTGTACACCGCCACACTGACCGGGGTGACGTGCCGGTGGCCGGGTGCCAGGGGGATCTCGGCGCCCTCGTGTCCCTCCGAGGCGACGACCCCGGCGCGCTGGGCCGCGGTGCGTTGGACCGTCAGGCGCCAGCTGCCGCCGGCGGCGAGGGCCGTGGCCCACACCTCGCCCCGTTCCTCGTCGGCGTGACCGGCGTCGAGGACGACCCACGGCCCGGCGTGGTGGCCGGTGTGGCCGCGCCGGCTGGTCAGGGTGGTCTCCCCGACCGCCAGTGCCGTCCGCTCCAGGCGGTTCTCGGCGGACCATCCGCCGTGGACGCAGGAGAGCCGCCAGCCGGGCCGCTGGGGCAGCGGCCAGTGGGCGGAGGAACACCGCGTCAGGTGCACCGGCTCCGCGTCCGGTCCGGCGGTGTGGGTGAATTCCGTCCAGCGTTCGAGCACGTCCCCGCCGGGCGGCACCCGGTAGTGCAGCTCCCAGGCCAGGGGCCGGTACCGGTCCCGCAGTGCGACCACCAGGTGGTCGCCGTCGGTGATCCGGACGTCCTCGACGCGGGGTTCGAGAGATCCGCTGCCGTCGGCGAACCGGACCTGCAGGGCCGGGACGCCGAACCGGGCGCCGCCTTCAACGGGGTACTCCTCCACTCCGTCGAGGCGTCCCTCGAAACTGTCGTCGTGGCCGGCCCACGCCGGCAGCGCCGCCGCGTCGGCCGGCGGGACGGGAGCCCCCCAGTGGACGTGACGCACGGTGCCCTCCGCACGGTCCACGCGCAGGACGTAGCAGGAGGCGGCGGTTCTCAGCACCACCGTGCCGCTGGGTTCGTCGAACTCGACGCTTCCGGGCGGCGGTGGTGCGGACACGGGGGCGGGCATGAGGACCTTCCTCGGTGACGGTGGGAACGCGGCCGGCGCCCGGGACGCCGGCGCGTGGTTCAGGAACGCGGCCCGGCGGACCTCTCGCGGACGACGGCCACGCCTCCCGCGGGGATCTCCGCGAAGGAGCCGTCCTGTGTGGCGTCGAGCAGACCCGTCCCCTCGACCAGGACCTTGGCGGGGTCCTCGCCGTGGTTGACGAGGAAGAGATAGGAGCCGTCCGGGCCGGACCGGCGGACCGCCTCGATGCCGTCGGGCACGTCGGCGACGGGCCTGAGCCCGGCCTCCTCGCCGAGTCTCAGGACGAGTTCCCGCAGCGTCGCCCCCGACGCACGGGTGGCCGCGTACCAGCTCGTGCCCGCGCCGTAGAGGTGCCGGGTGAGCGCGGGGCCGCCGGCGGCCGGGCCGCCGCCGGGGCCGTTCGCGAAGCGCAGCACCGGTGTGCAGCCGCGCGGTTCCACGCGTTCGGCCCACTGCCGGGCCGTCGAGCCGTCGCTGAGGGAGACGGTGTCACCGGGGCGCAGCGGCAGGTACTCGTCGATCCGGAGTCCGAGCACCTCGCTCAGCGCGCCCGGGTAGCCGCCCGGGCGGACCCGGTCGCCGGTGTCGACGACACCGCTGAAGCAGCCGACGGCGAGGTGCCCGCCGTCGCGCACGTACCGGGTGAGGGCATCGGCGTGCTCGTCGGACAGCAGGTAGAGGTTGGGCGCGACGACGGCCTTGTAGGAGGTGAGGTCGGCACCGGGCGCGACCACGTCGCAGGTGATGTTCAGCCGCCACAGGGCCTCGTACCAGTCCCGGACGGCGTCGAGGTAGCGCATGGGGCCGCAGGGGCGGGCCTCCAGTTCCAGCGCCCACCAGTTGTGCCAGTCGAAGAGCAGCGCGACGTCCGCCGCCACCCGTGTCCCCGTCACCTCGCCGAGGGCGGCCAGGTCGGCGCCGAGGCCGCGCACCTCCTTCCAGATCCGGGTGTCCGTGCCGCCGTGCGGAAGCATCGCGGAGTGCCATTTCTCGGCACCCGCCCGGGACTGCCGCCACTGGAAGAACATGATGCCGTCGGCGCCGCGGGCGAGGTGCGTGAGGCTGTTGCGGCGCATCTGCCCGGGCTGCTTGGCGATGTTGACGGGCTGCCAGTTGACGGCGGAGGTGGAGTGCTCCATGAGCAGCCAGGGGCGTCCGGCGGCCATGCCCCGCGCGAGGTCGGCGTTCAGCGCCAGGTCGATGTGGCCGTCCGGGTCGGCCGCGGGCAGGTAGTGGTCCAGGGAGACGAGGTCGCACTCCGCGGCGAGGGAGTGGGCGTCCACCTTCTTCTCCAGGGTGCCCAGGTGGTTGGTGGTCAGGGGGATGCCGGGCGCGAGGCGCCGCAGCAGGGCCGCCTCGGCCTGGTGGCGGGCCAGGAGCGCGTCGGAGGAGAAGCGGCGGTAGTCCAGATCCTGTCCGGGGTTGCGGAAGGCGGTGGTGTCCCGCGGCGGGTCTATCTCCTCCCAGTCGCCGTAGCGCTGGCCCCAGAAGTCGGTGCCCCACATCTCGTTGAGGGTGTCGAGGGTCGTGTAGCGCTCCCTCAGCCAGGTGCGGAACGCCGCGGCGCTGACGTCGCAGTAGCACAGGGCGTTGTGGTTGCCGAACTCGTTGTGCACGTGCCACAGGACGACCGCGGGATGGTCCGCGTACCGCTCGGCGAGCGCGGTGACCAGGGCGTCGGCCGCGTCGGCGTAGGCGGGGTGGCTCGGGCAGAAGACCTGCCGGCTGCCGTGGGCGAGCCGGGTGCCGGAGGCGGTGACCGGCCGGGCGTCCGGGTGAAGGCGGGTGAACCACGGGGGCGGGGCCGCGGTCGCGGTGGCAAGGTCCACGGCGACGCCGCCTGCGTGGAGCAGGTCGAGGACCTCGTCCAGCAGGCCGAAGTCGTAGGTGCCGGGCCGCGGCTGGATGCGCGACCAGGCGAACACCCCGACGGTGACGAGGTTGACGCCCGCTTCCCGCATGAGGCGGACGTCCTCCTGCCACACGTGCCTCGGCCACTGTTCGGGGTTGTAGTCCCCACCGTAGGCGACGGAGCCCAGCTTGTGGTTGAGCGTGGTGAGCGGGTGGGGGGCCGGGGTGTGGGCCGGGGCGCGGGTCACGACTTCACCGCCCCCGCGGAGAGTCCGGCGCGCCAGTAGCGCTGCAGGAGCAGGAAGGTGAGCACGATGGGCACGACCGAGATCAGGGCTCCCACGATGGTCAGGGTCTGCAGTTGGGGCAGCCGGCTGGTCTGCGACTGCCAGGTGAACAGTCCGAGGGTGACGGGGTAGAGGTCGTCGTCCTGGAGCATGACGAGGGGCAGCAGGAAGTTGTTCCAGATGACGACGAACTGGAAGAGGAAGACGGTCACCAGTGCCGGCGACATCAGGCGCAGGACGATGGTGCGGAAGATGCGCAGTTCCCCGGCTCCGTCCATGCGGGCCGCCTCGAGCACCTCGTCGGGGACCGAGGCGGTGGCGAAGATCCGGGAGAGGTAGACGCCGAAGGGGCTGACGATGCTGGGCAGGAACACCGACCAGAAGGTGTTGGTCGCGTTCACCTGGGCGAACAGCAGGAACAACGGCAGGGCGAGGGCGGACGCGGGCACCAGGACCCCGCCGAGGACGACGGAGAACACCGCCTCGCGCCCGCGGAACTCGTACTTGGCCAGGGCGTATCCGGCCGCGGCGGCCAGTGCGGTGGCGACCGCCGCACCCGCACCGGCGTAGAGCAGGCTGTTGAGCAGCCAGCGGGCGAAGACACCGTCCTGCTGCGCGAACAGCGCGGCGAGGTTGTCACCGAGGTGCCAGTGGGCGGGCAGCAGTCCAGGGGTGGACACCAGGTCGCCCTGGCTCTTGGTCGAGGAGACGAGCAGCCAGTAGACGGGGAGCAGCATGTAGCAGGCGGCGAGGACCAGGAAGCCCGTCGCGGCCACGACGGAGAGCCGCCCGGGCGCGCCCCGGCCCGGCTTGGTGGCCGCGTGGGCTCCTTCGACGCGGGTGAGGATGCTCATCGCTGCCTCCTGGAGGTCAGGCGGAGGAACGCGAACGACAGCAGGAAGGTCACGGCGGCGAGCAGGACCGACAGTGCGGCCGCCTCGCTGTAGTTGTCGCCCGACGCCAGCGAGTAGGCCGCGAGGTTGGGTGTGTAGGTGCTGGTCACGCTGGTGGAGATGGTCCGGAAGACCTGCGGCTCGGTGAAGAGCTGGAAGGTGCCGATGATGGAGAACACTCCGGTGAGCACGAGTGCCGGCCGGATCAGCGGGATCTTGATCCGGGTGGCGATCGTCCAGCCGCCCGCTCCGTCGACGCGGGCCGCCTCGCCGATGTCGGCGGGGAGCGCCTGGAGGGCCGAGTAGAGGATCAGCATGTTGTAGCCGGTGTAGGTCCAGGTGACCACGTTGCCGATGGAGAACAGGATGAGGTGGGAGCCGAGCAGGTCGACCCGGGTGCCGGCCGACCTCAGCAGGTCCACGATCGGTGAGAGCCGGGGGTCGTAGAGGAAGGCCCACATCACTGCCGCGACGACGCCCGGGATTCCGTACGGGACGAAGTACACCAGGCGGAAGAAGCGCTTGAGCCGGGCCACGGTGGAGTCCAGCAGCAGGGCCAGGACCAGCGCGAGCAGCAGCATGACGGGTATCTGCACCAGGGCGAACACCCCGACGCGCACCACGCTGTCGCCGAAGAACGGCTCGTGCACGACGTCGGCGTACTGCTGGAAGCCGGCGAACACCGAGTGGGTGTGCCCGAAGGTGCCGCCGGTGCGCTCGGTCCGGTGCAGGCTCTGCCAGAAGGCGTAGCCGACCGGCAGCAGGGTGAACAGCACGAACGGGACGAGGAAGGGCAGGAGGAAGGCGTACGGGGCGAGGGCCTGGCGCGCGGGTCTGCGGCGCGCCCGGGGCGGGGCGGTTGTGGTGGTCACGAGAGGGCCTTCGGCAGGGAGGGTGCCGTCCCCGCCGCGGGGGCGGCGGGGACGCTCTGGGTGGGGACGGCTCCGGGTCAGCCGGTCACGTCGAGGGACTGCTTGCGCAGCGACTCCACGCTCTGCGACTGGGTCTGCTCGAGTACGTCGGCGAGCGTGCCCTTGCCGCCGACGGCGCCCGCCGTGCCGTCGCTGATGAAGCGGTAGGTGTCGGTCATCGTCGGTCCCCAGGTGAAGCCGTCGTCCACGTTGGCCGATGCCCGGGCGAAGACGTCGAAGATCCGCTGCTTGCCGTAGAAGTCGACCGGCTGCTTCAGCGCCGGGAGGTCCAGGCCCGCCTTGGCCGCCGGGTAGAGGCCGCCCTCGCGGTTGAGGATGGCCAGTGCCTCGGGGTCGGTGTTGAGCCACAGTGCGAACCGGGCCGCCTCCGCGGGGTGCTTGCTGCCGGAGAGCACGGCGGTGGTCGAGCCGCCCCAGTTGCCGGCCCGCTGGTCGCCCGGGTGCCACTGCGGCATCGGGGCCACCGCCCACTTGCCCGCCGTGGACTTGGCGTTGTCGCGGATGGTGCTGTAGCCCCAGGCCGCGCTGATCCAGGTGACGACCTCGCCGTCGTTCCAGGACTTGTACAGCGCGGGTGAGAAGCCCTGCAGGTCGGTGGCGACGAGCTTGTCGTCGATCAGCTTCTGCCAGTAGTCGGCGACCTGCCGGCTCTCGGGCCGGTCCACCGTGACCTTCCAGGAGTCCCCGTCGCGTTGGAACATGGTGGCCTTGTTCTGCCACAGCAGGCCGGTGAACCAGTTGGGGTCGGTCTGGGAGTAGTGCGTGATGTACTTCCCGGCCTTCTTGAGCCTGACCGCGTCGGCCGCGTACTCGTCCCAGGTCCTGGGGGCCTTGAGGCCGAGCTTGTCGAAGATGTCCTTGCGGTAGAACAGCGCCATCGGGCCGGTGTCCTGGGGGACGGCCCAGATGCCGTCCTTGCCGCCGGCTCCGAAGCCGACCTGCGACCAGGTCCAGTCGACGAACTTCTGCTGGGCGCCGTCCACTCCGGGGCACTCGGCGATGTCGCGCAACCCGTCCTTGAGACGGAAGCTCGCGAGGGAGTCGTACTCGATCTGGCCGAGGTCGGGGGCCTTGCCGGCCTTCAGGGCGTTGGACATGTTCTGGTAGGTGCCCGCGTTGCCGGCCGGGGTGCTCTTCAGCTTGACCTGCACGTCGGGGTGCTCGCCGTTCCAGCGGTCCACCGCCTTCTGCATGCCGGGGACCCACGACCAGTACTGCAGTGTCACCTTGCCGGAGGACGGCTTGCAGGACGAGCCGTCCGCGGCGTCGTCCTTGCCGCCACCGCCGCCGCAGCCGGTCGCCGCGGCGAGTGCCACGACCACCGCACCGATCGTGCAGCGCCTGACCAGCGATCGTCTGATCAGGGATGAAGTGCGCTCGCGTGTCGCCATGAGGTTGCTCCTTGCACCGGGTGTCCCGCTCCGACAAGCAATGGCGGCAACCTTCACAACGAGAATCAACAGAAGTCAACAGGTCGGATGGAATTTTCCCGCTCCGAGTCCACTTCGTGACGCGCGCGGCAGAGTGCTCAGCGAACCTTCAAATACGCTCTGACCTGGGGGTTAGTCGCGCCCAGCAGCATGCGTCGCGTATCACTCTCGTCACACGCAATCGATTACGCTACGGTGTTCGCCGGGCCACGGTGGTGTGGTGTCGGGGTGGGTGGGACGCCTCGACCGGCGCACACCGCTCAGACCGAGGCCCTCGCGACGAACTCGGCCTTCACGCGGATGGTCCTGGGCACGCGCCGCCCCTCGAAACGCTCCCTGAGCAACCGGGCGGCCGCTCGGCCCACGTCCTCCGCGGGATACCGGATCGTCGTCAGTTGCGGCCGCACCAACGAGGCGAAGGAGGCGTCGTCGTGACCCACGAGCGCCACGTCGCCGGGTACGTCGATGCCGAGCTCGTGCGCCTTGTCCAGGGCACCGACCGCGATCACGTCGTTGGAGCAGAACACCGCGTCCGGGCGGTAACGCCGGCTCATCAGCTCGGCGAAGCCGGCGGCCCCCGCCTCCCGGGTGTGCTCGCCGCGCACCACCAGCGCCCCCGGCAAGGAGGTGCCGAACTGGCGGGCGAGCGCCCGCAGCAGCTCCAGACGGGGGTCGCCCCCGGTGGCGTCCCGAGGTCCGGCGATCACCGCTATGCGGCGGCGTTTGGCGGCGGTCACCCCCTCCAGCGCCTGCCGGGTCGCGGCCCGCGCGTCGGGCGTCACCAGGTCGACCGCCCCGAAGGGCACGTCCGCGCTCACCACGGTCGGGATTCCGGCCCTCGACAGGGTGTCCAGATCCTTGGGCAGCAGCCGGAACGGAGTGATCACCACTCCGGCGAAGCGCTGCTGCACGGCCTCCGCGAGCAGCGCCCGCTCCTCCTCGCGGTCGGCCCGGGTGTTGCAGACGACGACGTGCATGCCCAGGCAGCGGAGTTCCTCCTGGAGCGTGGCCGCGAGCTGCGCGAAGAAGGGGTTGGCGATGTCGGGCACGATCAGCGCCACCAGGCTCGAGCGTCCGGTCCTCAGGCTGCGCGCCGCCGTGTTCACGGCGAACCCCAGGTCGGCGATGGCGGCCTCCACCGCCGCACGCGTCGCCGGGGAGACGGGCCGCTTGCCGGACAGAACGTAGGAGACCGTGGCGGTCGAGACGCCGGCGACCCGCGCGACGTCCGCCATGGTGACCTGCTCTCGCACTGCTCACGCTCCTTTCGCGCCGTCACCCTACTTCACGGGCGACAACGGCATGGAAGCGCTCTCTTCCGGCGCGGCCCACGGTGCGGAGCCTCCGGGACACGCGGGACGACACCGGAGTACCGGGCGCGCCGCTGTCCGCGCGTGCCCCTTCACCGTGCGTCCGCACCGGTCTCGGCCGTGTGGACGCCGTGCCGCCGGACGGTGCCGCGAGCGCCGTCTCCGCCGGCCGACACCGGTCGACCGCGGCGAGGCCGGTGCGATCCGCCCGGCCGGCCCGTCGGCGGCGCCGGCGCGCCGGGCGGCGAGGGGGCGTGGACGTCGCACTCGCGGACCCGCGAGCGGCGGCCGCCAGCGAACCGCGGCCGCCGGCCCGCCACTCCGGGACCGCCACCGCGGCCGGATGGCGGCCGAGCCGGCCGGCCTGGCCCGGGAAACGGCGGAGCGCGCGGAGCCCCGTGTCCGGGCCGGGGCGCCGGAAGCGGCTCCCAGTGCCACGTCAGCCAGGGTTCGCCCCGTCGCGATGCCCGGCGGACGCTCCCGCCGAACCGGCCGAAGCCCGGGTACGCCCGGTACGACGGCTTCCAGGCCGGCACGCCGAAAGCACCCACCGGACACCGCTCCTCGACGGGCAGCCCTTGCCCGACGCGGCGCTACTGGAGGCCGATCTCGGCACAGGCCGCCCGGTACTTGGCGATGCAGATGTCGGAGATCTTGTAGATGCCGTCCGCGACGACGGTGTCCTTGATGTTCTCCCGTGTCATGGCGGTCACGCTGATCAGCCGGGCCGGGATGTCCCGGTCGGTCGGGCTGTCCACGCGGTCCGGGGTGAGGGCGTCGAACTGGATGCCCTTGCCCTGGACCCTGGTGACGGCCATCTTGGCGGCGGCCTCGGCCTCGCCCGGGTAGGGCTTGTAGGCGGTCATGTACTGCTCCCCCGTCACGATGCGCTGCACGGCGTCGAGGTCGGCGTCCTGACCGGTGAGCGGGGGCACGGGGGTGACCCCGGCGTCCTTCATGGCCTTGACGACCCCGCCCGCCATGGAGTCGTTGGCGGAGTAGACGGCGGCGATGCCGTCCCTGCCGATCGCGGCGAGCGCCTTGGTCATGTCGCTCCGGGCCAGGTCCGGGCTCCAGTCCTTGACGTCGTAGGACTGTGCGATCGTCACCGCGCCGTCCAACTGGGACAGGGCACCTTCCTTGAACTGCTTGGCGTTCGGGTCGGTGGGTGAGCCGTTCAGCATCACGATCTTCGCGGAGGTGCCGGCCCTCGGCCCCAGGGCGGCCAGCAGGGCGCGCCCCTGCACCTCACCGACCAGTTCGTTGTCGAAGGAGACGTACGCGTCGACCGGGCCCTCGGCGAGCCGGTCGTAGGCGATGACCGGAATGCCCGCGCTCCTGGCCTTCCGCACCAGGCCGGACGTGGCGTGCGAGTCGACTGCGTCGAGCAGGATGACATCGACTCTCTCGTCGATCATCTTCCGCATCTGCTGGGCCTGTCTCGCCATGCTCGCATCCGCATTGGCGTACTCGACCCTGCCCCGGCCATCGGTCAGCTCGGCCACCGTGCGCTTGATGATGGGGAAATCGAAGTTCACGTATCGCGTGTTCGTCGTTTCCGGCATCAGCAGTCCGACCGTGAGGTCGTTTCCCTTGGCGCGATCCGCGTCACCGGAGTTCCCGATCCGGCCCACCATTCCGCATCCGGTGAGCGAGAGGACCATCACGGAGGCTGCCGAGGACATGGCGACGGTACGCATTCGAGGGCTCGCTCCCATTTCATTCCGGACAGGGCTGTATTGCGGTCCCGACCACCTGTGTCGCGGTCTTGACGACTGAACAGAAAACGCGGGCACGGCATTCGCAGTCAAGCGGAACTACCGAACCGGATCACATGGACACCCTCCGCTCCCGCCCCGTTGTGAGCCGGGGCGCGCCGACCGGGCGGGCGACCGCCCGGCCGGCGACCCGCCCCCCTCGTGCTTGGTGAGTAGTACGGCTCGCGAGCGCAAAGTGATCAGATGACTTTCTGATCACGTCGGCGCGAGAAGATCCGGAGGCGCCCCTCCGACGACGGCGACGGCGCTTCCGCACCCGGCACGGCCGAGCCGGCCACCCCGCCGCACGCCCCCGCCGGTGAGTCACATGACACCTGGTCAGCCCCCGTGTCCAGCCCGTCGGGATGCGTCGTTCACCCGCCTCCGGGCCGGGGATCCGCGGACTCCCACCATGACCTCCGCGCCCCGGCCCGGAGCGCTCCGGCGCCTTCCCGCGGCGCCCCGGGGCATCCTCCGGGTCCGGGCACGTACCGTCAGGTACCTCTTTACGCCGCAGCCCCTCACCACCCACTATGTGACCCCTGTGAGATCGCCGCCTCACTTCGGGCGGGCCGCAGCCGCGCTGTTCCATGTGCCGCCATCGCTCGGCGCGCCGCTGTGCCGCAACCCCCGACTCCGGCGATACGAGGAAGCGAGGCCCCAAAGTGACCCACTGGGATACCGGAAGCGCAGATCGGCTCGTCGGCTCCGCCGCACCCACGCTCGAACCGCTGTCCGACGCGGAACTCACCCGAATCCTGTGCGCCCAGGGCGAGGAGGCCGAACAGGCGGCGCTGGAACTCCGCCGGCGGCATCTGGCCGCGGTCCTGTTCCATGCGCGTGCGTTCACCACTCACCAGATGGCGGGGAACCAACTCGCCGCGGAGGCCTTCGCCCGTGCCGTGGAGGAACTGCGCGACGGTGTCGACCCGTTAGGGACCTGGCGCCACCATGCACTCACCCAGGTCGGCAGGACGGCCTGGGTGTGGGCGGCCGACAGCCGGCAGGAGCGGTTGCAGGCCGAGTTCCTGGTGTGGGTGCGGGACCCCGAACCACCCCCCGCTTCAAGGGCGTTCGCGATCGGCGGCGCCCCGTACGACACCCAGGACGTCCTGCTCAGGGCCTTCTACCAGTTGCCCGAGCGGTCGCGGGGCGTTCTCTGGTACTCGGTCGTCGACGAGGAGCCGGACGACAGCGTCGGCCGGTACCTGGGCGTCCCGCCGGCCACCGTCCCCAGGCTCAGGGACAAGGCACAGCTCACCCTGCGCAGTGCCTTCGTCCAGGAGCACCTGGAGTACCGGGGCACCGCGGAGTGCCGGGCGTTCTGCCGCATCATCGAGAAGGCGTCGCCCGCGGAGGGCGAAAGACGTCCCCAGGCCCTGCTCTCCCATCTGTCCTCCTGCGCGCGGTGCGCGCAACTCCTGGCCGAGCTGACCGGGCTGTCGGACGAGCCACGGACCTTCCTGGCCACAGGTCTGCTGATGTGGGGCGGAGCCGCGTACGCCGCCGGCCGCCCGGTCCGCGGGATCCCCGAGCCGGGTTCGCGGCACGACGGCCCCCACGCTCCGGGCGACCTGGACGGAGCCGCCACGACACCGGCCGGCGCGCCGCGGACCGCCCCACCGGCCGGCACGGCGCGCCGCTCCCGCCCGGCCCATCGCTCCGCCCCGAGGCACCGGGCTCTCGCCGCCGCACTCGCCACGGGCGCCGTGGCCGTGGTCGCCGTGGTGGCCGCGAACGCGCTGCTGGACCACGGCCGGGCCACCGGCGGGAGCGCGCCGCATCGGCCCCCCGCCGGACCGTCGACGTCCGCAAGCCCGCCGCCGTCCACCCGGATCCGGGTCGGTGTCACCGCGCAGTTGGTGCACACGAGCACCGGGCTGTGCCTCGACGTGATGAACGGGAAGGTCCAGAAGCGCACCAACGCCGTGGCCACGACCTGCGTCTCGGCTCCGACGCAGCAGTGGTCCCTGGACCGTGAGGGACGGCTGCACAACATGGCCGCGCCCGACTTCTGCCTCAAGGCCGACGGCAACGCCGCGGGCATCGGTATCCGGCCGTGCGACACCGACAACCCGGAGAAGCGGTCGCGGCTGATCTTCATGATCGAGCGAGACGGCGTGATCCGGCCCCGGGGCCGGCCCGACGAGGCGGTCGTGCCCCTGGGCACCTCCACCGGCGAACCTCTTCTCCTGGCCCTCAAGGGTCGCGCCTCGGCGCGCGACCAGGCGTGGGCGGCGCGGCCGGTGGCGGCCGGCTGACGGGACCGAACCCGTCGCGCCCCAGGTGCCGGCGGGCCGCAGGCCCCCGCGGCGGGGCCGGCGGGCCGCAGGCCTCCGCGGCGTCACCGGGGCTCGGCCCGGGAGGTCCGCGTGGTGGCGGGCGACCGCCGGACGACGGCGCTCACGCGCGGTTCACATGACGGCACGGAGCGCGGGGAATACCGCCCGTGCCCGTCGCCGCTTTTCCACTCACCAGACCGCCGGATGAATTCGCAAAGGACCTTCCGGGGCATCACCTGCCGCCTCCGGGAGGACCGCTTTTGAACATGGGAAGACCACTTTGAACCGAGGAAGACCACTCGCCCCGGGCATTCCGGCGGTTTCCGACATTGGCAGCAGAGTTCCACTCCCGGGCACCGCTGTCCTTGATGCCTGGCAGACACCGAATACGCGCGCTCATTGACAGTCCATCTATTTGGCGATTCACCATGCGCACCGTAAGGAGGCGCTGTTACCGTCACTGGCGCCGGCCCCGGCACTCAGGGCGCGTTGAACCGTCGTGCCTGGCATAGGGGTTGTCCCTCCACCCCGTCCGCGTGGCCGGCGACGTCAGCACCGCGGTGCGCCCCGCGTGACAGTGGGTGGCACCGCCGGAGGGAAGCACAGTAAGGAGCAAGTCAGTGCCCCGGAAGAAGTTCGTCCAGTCACCACGCACCGTGCGGCGGGATCGTGCCCGACGCTGGAAGCGGTCGAAGTTGTCGCTCGCCCTCGTCGGCGGCCCGGTGATCCTCGCCGTCGTCGCCGGGTCGGTGTTCGCGGCGGGGAGCCACCACCGTCGCCGGGCCCACGAGGCCTCCCCGCCCCCGACCCCGGGCGCCACGCCCAATCCCGACTGCACGCTGGTGGTCCCCGACCATCCTCTGACCGCCCGGGGTCTGGCCACACCCTACGAACTCGTCGCGACGGAGCCGGGGAAGGGCCCGTGCCACGAGGCCGATCCGGAGCAGGCCGCGTTCGTCGAGGCCGCGATCCTCACCAAGGACGGCGAGATATCCATCTACAACCCCCTGGTGGTCGACAAGGGGACGAGACCGGCCGCGCGCCCCGCCACGCCCTCCGTGCCGAAGGGCTCGACGGTCGGAATATGGTTCGGCTTCAACAACGCCAACCTGACCCTGCGCAGGAGCCACCGCTCCAACACCCTCGCGCAGGGCAAATGCGTCAACGGTGTGACGGGATCCGTCTTCGGCCAGTTCGCGTACTGCAACGCACCGGCCTTCTTCCGGGCCGCCGACGACCAGATCGCCAAGGGACGCCTCACGATCCCGGCGGTCGGAACCGCGCGGGACGGCCTGCCGTGCCCGACCACGCGGGACTTCTCCGTCGTGGACCAGGACGGAAGCGACAACGTCGTCACCCACTACCTCGCCGACGGCCGCGGCCGGATCGCCCAGAACAACGCCGCGAGCAGGGCTCGTATGAGCCGGGCCGGGCAACTGGCCAACCGCGGCGACCGCCATCACCGTCATGACGGCAGGAGGAGGTCGGGGACCACCAGCACCCCCACGGACCTGGCCAACGGCAGTGACAACCTGCTGCTGACCCAGTTCATGGACCCGGCCCTCGGGTGCAAGCCGTTCACCGCGCGCAACCAGTCCAGCGACGGGCAGGCCACCTCCGCCCTCGCGCTGGACGAGCTGTCCGCCGCGGCCAACCAGAAGGACCCGGTCGCGCTGATCCCGCAGAACGACCCGATGACCCTCGTGGACGGCCGCAGCAGCGCCGAGAAGACCAACGCGTACCGCGCGGGCGTCGGCATGCCCGCGCTCGGTGCGGACGGCGACGGAGCGGCGTTCTGCGCCACCCTCTTCCGGGACCCGGCCGGCGTCCGGCGCGTCTTCGACGACAAGGCCCTCTTCGAGAAGGCGCCGTCACCGGACCCGGGCGCCGCACCGAACCTCTTCGCGTTCCTCGCCGCACGCGCCCACCAGACCTTCACCAACCTGGGCTGCGACCACCTGCTCGACGCCCCCAACCCCGTCACTCTGACGACGGACGACGCCGGCCTGGTCACCGGCGGGACGCTGGCACCACTCGGGCAGGAGTCCCCCACCGCCGCCCCCACCGGCAGCGCGTCCCCGCCGGAGTCGCCGCGCGGCCCGTCACCCGCCGCGAGCGGTGGCCCGGGATGTCCGTCCGGCCGCCGCGACTGCGGGACTCCCGCCGCCTGAACGCCGCCGGGGCGGCGGGACCACGCCCCCCCGGCACGGGTCCGGGCGGGTGACCGGGGGGCGTGGCCGCACGGCCCCGGCCACCCGCCCCTCACCACCGCATCGCCGACGCCCGGGCGCTCGTGGCGGAGCGCCCGGGCGCGGTGTCCGGGCGCGGTGTCCGGGCGCGCCCCTCGGTCGCGGCGGGCCGGCGACGCGGGAGACGCCGGTGACCGGCCGGATCACCACGGCACCGGCCGCCGTGCGGGCCGGTGGGGCGTCGGGTACGCGACGGCGGGCGACGGCCCTGACGCGGTCCCCGGTCACGCGCGGGTCCGCGAGGCGCCGCCCGGCTCAGGAGTCCGGGATCTCCTTCGGCAGGCCGAGGGCGAGGGCCAGCGGCCGCCAGACGCAACGCAGCGCCTGCTCGGCGGTGACGGCCGGGTCGCCCAGCATGACGCGGATGCCGTAGCCGTCGGAGAGGGCGAGCACCAGTGTGCTCAGTTCGTCGACGTCCGTGGCCTCGAACTCGCCCGACTCGATGCCCCGGGTCACCGCGGACGCGACCCACTGGTGCAACTGCGCGTAGAGGTCGACCGCGAAACTCCGGGTGGTCTCGTCACGCAGCGAACGGACCCACAGTTCCTGCCACAGCCGCCAGTCCTGGTAGAGGTCCGCGTCCATCGGCAGCAGGTTGCGGACGATCCGGGCGAGGATCACCGCCGCGGGCACGACGTCCGCGTCGTTCTCCACCTCGAAGGTGGTGCTGGCGAAGGAATGGATCATCGCCTCGGTGAAGAGCTTCTCCCGGGTGTCGAAGTGGTAGTGGAGCAGCGCCGTGGACACCCCGGCCCGCTCCGCCACCATCCGCATCCGGATCTTCTCGAAACCGGTCTCCGCGATCACCTCGCACGCGGCGGAAAGGATGCGCTCGCGGGTCTCCGCCGTGCGCCCGTTGGTCGCCACCCTGTCTGCCTCCGTGCTCGCCGGCCGGTACGTCGGTAACATCTTCCCTCACCTTCGCTCGACCGCCGCAGGCACGCCCCGCGCGGACCCCTCGGCGTAGCTGTGGAAGCCACGCCCCGACTTGCGGCCGAGGAGTCCCGCCTCGACCATGCGGCACAGCAGGGGCGGGGGCGCGTACAGGGGCTCCTTGAACTCGGCGTAGAGCGAGTCGGCGATGGCCCGCACGGTGTCCAGTCCGATCAGGTCGCCGAGCGCGAGCGGGCCGAGCGGGTGGGCGCAGCCCATGACCATGGCGCGGTCGACGTCCTGGGCGGTGGCCGTACCGGAATCGACCATGCGGACGGCGGCGAGCAGGTACGGGACGAGCAGGGCGTTGACCACGAAGCCGGCCCGGTCCCGGACACGGACGGCCTCCTTGCCGAGCGTCCCCACGACGAAGGCCTCGGCCCGTCGGGTGGTCTCCTCCGAGGTGAGGAACGAGGGCACCAGCTCGACCAGCCGCAGCACCGGTACCGGGTTGAAGAAGTGGACTCCGATGACCTTGTCCGGACGTGAGGTCGCGGCGGCCAGCCGGACGACGGGGATGGAGGAGGTGTTGCTGGCCAGGATGGTGCCGGGGTCGGTGATCACCGCGTCGAGGCGGGTGAACACGTCGAGCTTGACGCTCTCGTCCTCCGCGACGGCCTCGACGACCAGGTCGCTGTCGTGCAGCGCCCCGAGGTCGTCGACGACCGTGACGCTCGCCAGAGCGGCGTCGCGCTGATCGGGGGTCAGTGCGCCGCGGGCGACGGCGCGTTCCAGGGAGCGGGCGACGCGTTCACCGCCGGCCCGGGCCGCCGCCCCGTCCCGTTCCGCGACCGTCACGCGCAGGCCAGCGCGTGCGCAGACCTCGGCGATGCCCGCCCCCATGAGCCCGCATCCCACGACTCCGACCCGCTCTGTACCGGTCATCGGATCTCCTTCATGACGTTGTCGTTGCGGAAAGGGCCGGGGGCGCCGCCACGAGTCCGCGGCGCCGCCCCCGGCCGGGCCCTACTTGGTGACGGGAAGCTCCAGGACGCCGGTGCCGCGCTTGAGGAGCTCGTTGGCGATGATCAAGCGCTGGATCTCGGAGGTGCCCTCCCAGATCCGGTCCACCCGCAGCTCGCGGTAGAGCCGCTCCACCGGGTACGACCGGTCGTAGCCGCGCCCGCCGAAGATCTGCAGGCACCGGTCGATGACCCGGCCCGAGGCCTCGCTGGCCGCGAGCTTGGCGATGGACGCCTTGGCGTGCAGCGTCTTGCGGTCGGTACCCGGCTGGTCCACCTCCCAGGCGACCTGGTGGGTGTAGGCCCGGTTCACGGCGATGTCCACCGCGCTGTCGGCCAGCATCCCCTGGATCAACTGGTAGTTGGCGATGGGGGCGCCGAACTGCTCGCGCTCCACGGCCCAGTCGCGGGCCAGCTCCAGGCCGCGCTCCGCAGCGCCGATGGTGCGGGCGGCGATCATCAGCCGCTCCTCGGTGAACCAGGAGCGGGTGATGTCGTAGCCGTCACCGACGCCGCCCAGCACGGCGTCGTCGCCGACCTGGACGTCGGTGAAGGTGAACTCGGGGTGCTCGTAGACGAACGTGTGCATGAAGCGCGGCACGCGGGTCATCTCGATGCCCGGCGTGTCCTTGTCGACGAGGAAGAGGGTGGGGGCACGCTCCGGGCCGGCCGCGGCGAGGACGATCATGAAGTCGGCGTGGTCGCCGACCGTGACGAACCACTTCTCCCCGTTGATGATCCAGCCGGCGTCGTTCCTGGTCGCCGTGGTCGACAGGTTCTGCGGGTCGGAGCCCGCGCCCGGCTCGGTGACCGCGTAGCAGTCACGGCGCCGTCCCTCGATGACCGGGACGAGATAGCGCTCGCGTTGCCCGGGCGTGCAGAAGCGCAGCGCGTTGGCGGGGCGCCACACCATGTCCCACAGCGCGCCGGTGAGCCTGCCCAGCTCCTCCTGCACGGTGGCCTGCTCCGCGATGGTGAGACCGGCACCGCCCCACTCGGCGGGCATGTTGACGGCCTGGAGCCCGGATTCGAGCACCGCGTCGCGGATCTCGGTGTGTGCCTTCGCCGGCAGGCCGTTGTTCTCCTCGCAGTCCAGTTCGTACTTCATGATGAACTCGGTGAGGGCGCGCGCGTCGGCCTTGAGGCGCTCCTGACGCGGGGTGAGACGGAAGTCCATGGGGTCCTCGCTGCTGGGGTCGGGGGTCGGGGCGGGGCGGGTTCAGTGGGTGGGCAGGGCCAGGACCCTGGTGCCGCGTTTGATGAGCTCGTTGGCGATGATCAGGCGCTGGATCTCGGAGGTGCCCTCCCAGATCCGGTCCACGCGCAGCTCGCGGTACATGCGCTCGACGGGGTAGGAGCGGTCGTAGCCACGCCCGCCGAAGATCTGCAGGCACCGGTCGACGACCCGGCCGGCCGCCTCGCTCGCGGCCAGCTTGGCCGTGGACGCCTTGGCGTGCAGCGTCTTGCGGTCGGTGCCCGGCTGGTCGGCCTCCCAGGCGACCTGGTGGGTGTAGGCCCGGTTCACGGCGATGTCCACCGCGCAGTCGGCCAGCATCCCCTGGATCAGCTGGTAGCCGGCGATGGGGGCGCCGAACTGCTCGCGGTCCAGTGCCCAGTCCCGGGCCAGTTGGAGTGCCCGCTCGGCGGCGCCGACCGTACGGGCGGCGATCATCAGCCGCTCGTCGGTGAACCACTCCTTGGTCAGCTCGTAGCCCTTTCCGACCCCGCCGAGGACGTCCTCGTCGGGCACGAAGACGTCGGTGAAGGTGAACTCGGGGTGGCCGTTGACCGCGGAGTGCATGAAGTGCGGGACCCGGGTCATCTCCACTCCGGGGGCGGACTTGTCCACGAAGAAGAGGGTCGGCAGCCGCTCGGGGCCGGCGTCCGCCTGGACCAGCAGGAAGTCGGCGATGTCGCCGCAGGTCACGAACCACTTCTCGCCGTTGAGCAGCCAGCCGCCCTCGGCACGGGTGGCGGTGGACGTCCCGGAGGAGGGGTCGGAGCCGGCGCCGGGCTCGGTGACGGCGAAGGCGTCGAACTTCTCGGCGCGGATGACCGGGAGCAGGTACTTCTCGCGCTGCCGTTCGTCGCCGTAGGCCAGGACGTTGGCGGGCCGCCAGGGGATGTCCCACAGGCAGTTGGTGGCCTTGCCGAACTCCTCCTCGACGATGACCTGGTCGAGCAGGCTGAGTCCGGCGCCGCCCCACTCGGCGGGCATGTTGATGGCGTAGACCCCGGCGTCCATGGCGGCACGGGTCAGTTCGGCGACCAGGTCGCGCGGCAGCGGGCCGCCCGCCTGCTCGGACTGGTCCTCGTACTGCATCAGGAGCCTGGCGTACGCGGCGGCGCGCCTCTTCAGGTCGGCCTGCTCGGGGGTGTGGCGCATGTCCATGGGTGGCCTCTTCGGTACGGGTGGGCGGGACAGGTGGGGCGGGACGGGTGCGGTTCAGCCGAGCACGGCGCGGGAGTCGAGGGCGACGACTCCGTCCGGGCGGACGAGGAGGGGGTTGACCTCCAGTTCGGCGATCTCGGGATGGGCGGCGGCGAACGCGGTGATCCGTTCGACGGCCCGGGCGGCGGCCTCGACGTCGACGGCCGGGCGGCCGCGCACTCCGTCGAGGAGGGAGGCGGTGCGCAGGCTCCGCAGCAGCCGCAGCGCACGGTCCGCGGGGAGCGGGGCGAGACCGAAGGCGATGTCCTTCAGGGCCTCGGCGAGGACGCCGCCCAGCCCCACCATGGCGACCGGGCCGAAGCGTGGATCGCGGTTGACGCCGACGATGAGCTCGACGCCGTCGCGGAGGTCGGCCATGGCCTCCACCGAGTACGAGGGCGCGCGCAGCCGGTCGTGCATGTCGCGGAAGGCGGCGACCAGCTCGTCCCGGTCGGCCAGGCCCAGGGCCACTCCCCCGGCGTCCGACTTGTGCAGCAGGTGCAGGGCCTTGAGGACGTACGGGCCCGTGATGTCCTCGGTGGCCGCGAGCAGTCCGGCCTCGTCCCGGATCTCCCGCGCGAGGGGAAAGGGCACTCCGGCGGCCTCCAGGGCGCGGCGGGTCTCCAGGTAGCCGGTCGGCGCCGGGGGTTCGGCCGCGGGCGGCAACGGGGCGACGCCGGTGCGGTTGCCCCGGGCGCCGGCGGCGAGCGCGGCCAGGGCGCGGGCGGCGTCCTCGGTGGCGGCGAAGACGGGGATTCCGGCGGCGACCAGGGTGCGGCAGCTCGGCGACGCGGGGTACATCGACTGGACGACCAGCGGCTTGCCCTCGCCGGCCATGCGGGCGGCGATGGCCCGGGCGGCCGCCCGCTCGCCCTCGGCCAGGGCCGTCCCCCCTCCTCCGAGGCCGCCCACTTCGGCCGCGTAGCCGCCGAAGTAGCCGGTCAGGAGAACGGCGTCGGTCTCCTCGGCGTCCAGCAGGGCGGCGACGGTGGCGGCGTACGAGGAGGGGTCCTGTTCGCCCATGCCGGCGAGGTCGACGGGATTGCCGACGGCGGACTGCTCCCACAGCGCCTCGCCGACGCGCGCCCGGGTGGCCGGGGTCAGCTCCGGTACGCCGAGTCCGGCGGCCTCCACGGCGTCGGCTGCGATCACACCGTGGCCGCCGCCGTCGGTGAGGACGGCGACCTCGCGGCCGCGGGCCCTGCGACCGCCGGCGAGGGCGGTGAGGACGGTGGTGAGTTCCCGGGGCGTGGCGACCAGTTCGACGCCCGCGTCCCGGCAGGCGGCGGTGACGACGTCGTTCGAGGTGGTCAGCGCGCCGGTGTGGGACTGGGCACTGCGGGCGGAGGCGGCGCCGCGCCCCGCGGTGAGCAGGACGACGGGCTTGTCCGCGGCGGCGGCGGCCTCGGCGAAGGCACGTCCGTCGCCGAAGTCCTCCGCGTAGACGGCGATGGCGTCGGTGCCCTCGTGGCGGGCGCAGTCGGTGAGCAGGTCGACGAGGGTGACGTCGGCCTGGTTGCCGAGGGAGACGAACCGCGAGAACCCCAGGCCGTGCGGCCCGAAGCGGAGCTGGAGTTCGAGGGCGAGGTTGCCGCTCTGGCTGAGCAGGGCGACCCGGCCGGGGGTGAAGTGGTCGGAGGCGAGGTACAGCCCGGTGGTGTTGTCGGTGATGCCGAGGCAGTTGGGCCCGACCATGACGGCCCCGGCGGCGCGGACGCGTTCGGCGACCGCCCGCTGGCGCTCGCGCCCGGCGGCGCCGGTCTCGGCGAAACCCGCGGTGATGGCGACGATGGCGCGGGCCTGGCAGGACAGGGCCTCGTCCACGGCGTCCTCGAACCCGGCGGCGGGCACGGAGATCACGGCCAGGTCGACGGGTTCGCCGATGGCGCCGAGGCTGGTGGCGGCCGTGCGGCCCAGCACGGTACCGCCACGGCGGTTGACGAAGTGGAGGGGGCGGCCGTGGCCGGAGCGCAGCGCCTGGGCGGCGATGGCGTGTCCGTACTTGGCGGGGTCGTCACTGGCGCCGACGACGGCGACGGAGAAGGGGTCGAAGAGTGCCGAGAGGTCGCGTCCCATGTCACTTCACCAGTCGGAGCGCGGCTTGCGGGCAGGCGGCGACGGCCTCCTGTGCCTGTTCCTCCCGGTCGTCGGGCACCTCCGTCGCGCGCAGCCGCGCGTAGCCCCATTCGTCGAGGTCGATCAGTTCGGGGGCGGATTCCTGGCAGAGGCCGTAGCCCTGGCAGAGGGTGGCGTCCAGCAGCAGTTTCACGGGGTGTTCCCTTCGGGGGGGCCGGCGGCGGGCCGGGCGCGGTGTGGTGGGTGCGTGCCGGTCAGGGGACAGTCACGCCGAGGCGGCTTCCGTCCGGGGGCGGGGCGTCGGCACAGGACGGGCACGGGCCGTCCTCGTGGGCGCGGACCCGGTCCGGGAAGTGCCGCAGGAGGGTGGCGGCGATGTGTGCGGAGGCGTCGAGGAGTCCGCAGGCGCCGCGTCCGGTCAGGCCCTGCGACCAGCGGTGCAGTTTCCCGGTGTCCTCGTGGCGGCCTTCGCCGCGGGCGAGCGCGGCGAGGGTGCCGGCGAGCGCCTGGGTGCCCGAGACGCACACCCCGCACTGCCGGGCGCTCTGCGCGGCGAGGTACCCGGCGGCGTCGGCGGCGGCGCCCACCGGGCAGCCGCCGGGTGGCAGGAAGTGGATCGCGCCGCAGCCGAGGGCGCCGCCGGCGGCGACGAGCTCGTCGTGGTCCAGCCGCAGGCCGGCCCAGCCGTCCCCGTACAGACCGCCGAAGAGGCCGCCGAGGAGCACCGCCGCGGAGCCGCCGCGGCCGGCGTGGCCGGCGAGCGTCCCTAGGTGGGTGCCCGCGGGTGCCTCGGCGAGCACGGACGGGGCCGGGCCGCCGGAGAGGGTGAGGAGGTGGCTGGAGGCGACGGCGACGGCGGCGTCCGGGTGGGCGGTGAGCAGCGCGAGCCGGGCCAGGGTCTCCACGTTGGCGATCAGCGTCGGGGCGCCGCCCACCCCGCGTTCGAAGGGGCGCGGGGGCTTGGTGGTGGGCAGGGCGGGGCCGCCGTCGATGCGCCGGACCACGGCGCTCTCCTCACCGGCGACGTAGGTGTGCTCGGTCAGCACGATGTCGACGGGCACCGTCGGGGGGCGCTCCAGCAGGGCGCGGCGCACGGCGTCGGCGGCCTGCGGGTCGGACAGGTAGACGTAGCCCCGGACGGCGCCGGTCGTCCGCGCCGCGAGGCGGACGCCGTCCAGGACGGTGTGCGGCCGGTGGCGCAGCAGCCAGCGGTCCTTGACCGAGCCCGGCTCGCCCTCCTCACCGTTGGCGACGACGACGGTGTCGCCGGGTGCGTCGCGCAGGGTGCGCAGTTTGACGGCGGTGGGGAAGCCGGCGCCGCCGCGCCCGCGCAGCCCGGCGGCGGCGACCGACTCGACGAGCCGTTCCGGGGCCGGTGCGGCCGGGTATCCGCCCGTGGCGAGGTAGGACGCGAGGTCCTCCCGGCCGGGCCGCCCGGGGTCGAGCAGGCGCGGCCGGTCCGGTGGGGTCAGGGAGAGGATCTCGGTCATGCCGTGTCTCCGTTCGCCGGACGGTTCCTGAGCCGTCGCACGGCCTGTTCCAGCGCGCGCCGCTGGGGGGCGGCCCGCTCGTATCCGGCGCCGGGCAGTCCGATGAGCATGCGGTGGTGGTCGAGGACCACCTCCCCGGCCACCAGGGCGGCGGCGGAGCCGGCGCCGCCGGGCGTGCGGGCGGCGTCGACCACCAGGGCGGTGACCTCGGTCAGGTAGCCGAGCCATCTGCGCTGGGTGCCGTGCAGGATCAGCCGCTCGACCCGGCGCCGTTCCGCCTCCGTGACGGACGGCGGCGGCTCTCCGGGAGCGCGGGATCGCAGGGCCGCCACCGCGGCGGGCAGCTCACGTTCGGGTTCGGGGGTCAGACCGAGCCAGACAAGGCTCCGACGCGTGCTCATGGGGTGCCTCCGACTGGACGGGGACGTCCGTCCCGGCGGTCCCGGGACGGGGTGACGCAGCAAGAGGGGACGGGCGGGGCGGGCCGCTCCCGCGGTGGCGGAAGCGGCTACGGGCCCTCGGTCCGGACACGCGTTCCGCCCACCCGGGACCCGGTGGTCACGCACCGGACCGGCGCGGTCCGGTGCGGTCCGACACCACGGAGACTAACTAACTGATTAGTCAGCCCACAAGCCTTGACATGGCCGGGATCCGACCCCAATCTAACTAACCAATTAGTCAGCCCGAGTCGGCAGTCAAGCCTGATTCCGGCCACTGCCGACCCCGCGCAGCAGCCTCACCGCCCATCGCCGCCCCGCGGCGTGGAGGAGGATCCGATGCAGCCCCAGACCACCCCGGCGCCCGCCCGCGAAGCGGGGCCGCCCGAAAGCCGCCAGAGCTCCTCCCCCTCCCCCGGCGAGGCCCTGGAGGCACTCCCGGCGCGCTACTACACCGACCCGGACATCGCGCGGGCCGAGACCACCCGCATCTTCGAGAAGTCCTGGCAGCTCGTCTGCCACGAGTCCGACCTCCCCGGCCCCGGCGCCCGGCTCTCCGCCGTCGCGGCCGGCCGCGACATCCTGGTCGTCCGCACCGAGGACGGCGGCCTCGCCGCCCACCTCAACGCCTGCCGCCACCGCGGCACCCGCCTGGTCACCGCGCCGGAGCCGTCCGGCAAGGCGATCCGCTGCCCGTACCACGGCTGGACGTACAGGCTTGACGGGACACTGGTGGGAGCCCCGGAGGCCCGGCAGATCCCCTGCCTGGACAAGCCCCGCCTCGGACTGCGCCGGGTCAAGGTGGAGTCCTTCCTCGGGTTCGTCTTCGTCAACCTCGACCTGGACGCCGTCCCGCTCGCCGAGAGCTGCGCCGGCCTGGCGGAGGCGGTCGGGCACTACGCCGGCGCCGACCTCGTCCCGGTCGGCAAGTACCGCATCCACGACATCCCCCCGGACGAGGAGCAGAACGCCAACTGGAAGGTCGTCGTCGACAACTACCTGGAGGGCTACCACGTCCCCGTGGCCCACCCGTCGCTGATGCGGCTGCTCGACTACCAGGCGTACACGGTCGACGTCCAGGACGCGTACGTGCTCTTCGAGGCGCCCCTGCGCGACAAGCCGTCCTCGAACTGGACGGAGCGCCTCTACCAGCGGCTCGCCCGGCCCCTTCCGGGGCTCACGGCCGCCGACCGGCGGGTGTGGCGCTACGCCGTGATCTACCCCAACACCCTCATCGACTTCTACCCCGACCATGTGCTCCCGTGGACCGCCCTGCCCACCGCCCAGGACCGGACGGCGATTCCCGGCGCCTTCTACACCCGCAAGGGCGCGAGCCTGCGCACCAGGCTGGCCAGGCGGCTGAACATCCACATCGGCTGGGTCACCACCGACGAGGACGCCGAGCTGGTCGAGCGCGTGCAGGCGGGTCTGACCAGCCCCGGCTACGAGCCCGGTCCGCTGTCCCGCCGCGAGGCGGCAGTAGGCTGGTTCGCCCGGAAGATCAGGCAGGACCTGGATTCCGCCGAGGAGGTGCGATGAGCGGCTCCCCCGCCGGCCCCGGCGCGTCGCGGCGGGTCGCCCACCGCGCGCTGCGCCCGTGCCCCTTAGCGCCCGTTCGCTGACATCTCGCCCCACACCTCGCACAGACCGGTCATCACCACGGAGCCAGGGCCTCCGTGAAGCCGACCCCGGTCCCCCGCCCTGGAACGCACTGCCATCCTCAATGGAGAGGACGTTCCTTTGCCCCCCGAGACATCCCCGCCCGCGAGACGAACGCTGCTGCGCGCAGCCGCCTTCGGCGCGCTCGGCGCGTCACTGAGCGGCTGCGGGTTCGCCCCCGCGCGCATACCCGACGACCGGGAACGGGCCCCGATCGACGTGAAGATCGACGGCGACCTGGTCTACTTCAACTGGGCCGACTTCGTCGACCCGTCCGTCTTCAAGGGTTTCGAGAAGGAATACGGCGTCAAGGTCATCCAGTCGAACTTCGACTCGATGGAGGGCATGGTCGCGAAGCTCAACGCCGGCAACCGCTACGACGTCGTCTTCCCGTCGGCGAAATGGGCCCAGCGCCTGGTGCGCGGCAACATGCTGCGCCGCATCGACCACTCCCGGCTCGCCAACGGCGACGCGGTCTTCGGCAGGCACTCCTACTTCACCGACCCCTGGTACGACCCGGACTCCGCGCACACGGTGCCCTTCACCGCCTACAAGACCGGCATCGGCTGGCGCAGGGACGTCCTGGGCGACCTCACGGGCTCGTGGAAGGACCTGTGGAACGCCCGCGCGAGCGGCAAGGTCTTCCTCTTCGACGACCGTGACGAGGTCCTCGGCATGGCCGCCCTGGCGCTCGGCCTGGACGTCGGCACCGGTGACCGGGACGACCTGGACCGCATCACCTCGCTGCTGAAGGACCTGCGCCCCCACCTGCGCGGCTTCTCCAGTGACAGTTACAACAACCTGCTCAACGGCAACGCGCTGATGACCCAGGCGTGGAGCGGGGACATGGCCGCGATGCTCAACCAGGCCAAGGACCCCTCGGTGTTCGGCTTCGAGGCACCCAGGGAGGGCACACCGATCAACTCCGACTGCTACGCCATCCCCTGGAACGCGCGCCACCCCGGCACGGCGATGCTCTTCATCGACTACATGCTCCGCCCGGAGAACGTGAAGAAGAACATCGAGTACATCGGCTACCCCATGCCCGTGGCCGGCACCGAGTCCACCTACGCCGCGCTGGTCGAGCCCTTCCCGGCGTGCGTGGTCACCGCGGCCGACCTGAAGGCCGACCTGTTCTTCCGCAACGGCACCCGGACCGAGGAAGACGCCCGGGACACCGCCTGGACCCATGTGAAGGCGGGCTGACATGACTGTGCTCAACCGTTCCACCCGGCGCACCGGCCGCGACCGCCGCGGACCGAGCGCCTCCGGCACCCGGATGTGGACATGGTTCATGCTCCCCGGCACCCTGTGGATGACCACGTTCCTCCTCGCCTCCCTCGCCCTGGTCGCCGTCCTCGCCGTCGGCACCACCGACGAACTGGGCAACCCCCGCTTCGGATTCGACCTCAGCAGCATCCGGGCCATGGCCGACCCCGCCTATGGCGAGGTACTGCTCCGCTCGCTCGGCTACGCCCTGGCCACCTGCCTGATCTGCCTCCTGGTCGCGTATCCGGTGGCCTACACGATCGCCCTGCACGGCGGCCGCTTCAAGCACGCCCTGATCGCCGCCGTGGTCGTCCCCTTCTTCGCCAACTACCTGGTGCGGATGTACGGCTGGTCGGTGGTGCTCTCCGACGACGGGCCGGTCCTCGCCGCCCTGCGCGGGATGGGGCTCGCCGACGGCGGAACCAAGATCCTCAACACGGGCTTCGGCGTGATCGCCGGCCTCGTCTACGGATTCGTCGTCTTCATGATCATCCCGCTCTATGCCGCCCTGGAACGGCTGGACGTCTCGCTCATCGAGGCGGGCCGCGACCTGTACGGCGGACCGGTCAGGACCTTCCTCTTCGTCACCCTGCCCGCCACCCGCCAGGGCGCGGCAGCGGGACTGGTCCTCGTCTTCCTGCCCTGCATGGGCGACTTCGTCAGCGCACAGCTCATGGGAGGACCGGACCAGATCATGATCGGCAACCTCATCCAGGACAAGTTCTTCCAGGGACAGAACTGGCCGCTCGGCTCCGCCCTGACCATGCTGCTCATGCTGGCACTGCTGACCGGCATGCTCGGCTACCTGCGCCGCACCCGCAAGGACGAGGCGGAGGCCCGCCGATGACATCGACCCGCGTGACCCCCGCCCCGGCCGAGCCCGCCGAGCGCCCCGGCCGCTCCCCCGCCCCGCGCCGCCGCGGCCGGGCCGAACGCAGACCGCGCATCCTCATCGCCGTCACGGCGCTGTTCTTCGCGCTGCTGTACCTGCCGATCGGCGTCGTGGCGCTCTACTCCTTCAACGCCAAGAAGTCGCTGACCGTCTTCGGCGGCTTCAGCCTCCGCTGGTACCGGGCGTTCCTCCACGACGACGTGCTGATCTCGTCCCTGGGCACCAGCCTGAAGATCTCACTGGCCGCCATGGCCGGCTCCGTACTGCTGGGTGTCGCGCTCGCGATCGGGCTCGTCCGCAGCCGCAGCCGGCTCGGCTCCCTGGCCGGCCTCATCATGCTGGTGCCGCTCATCACCCCCGAGATCGTCACGGGCGTGGCCTCCATGCTGCTCTTCAAGGGCCTGGGCGTGACCCTCTCGACCGGCACGGTGATGCTCGCGGAGATCACCTTCTCCGTCTCGTACGTCACCGTGATCCTGCGGTCCCGCGTGGCCGCGCTCAATCCGGAGGTGGAGGAGGCCGCCATGGACCTCGGGGCCACCCGCTGGCAGGCAGTGCGCCTGGTGACCCTGCCGGCGCTGCTGCCGGCCGTGCTCGCCAGCGCGGTCCTGATCTTCGCCCTGGTCTTCGACGACTTCGTGCTGGCGTACTTCACCACCGGGGTGGACCCCCAGCCGCTGCCGGTGCGGATCTACTCGGCCATCCGCTTCGGGGTGCGGCCCACCGTCAACGCGGTGGGCACCCTGATGCTCGCCGGCTCCGTCGCCCTGATCGCCCTCGCCCTCTTCATCCCGCGCCTGTTCGGCCGCAAGGGCGGCCTCGACATCCTCTCAGGGAGCTGATCCCATGGACGCGACCCCCGCTGTCCGGCTCGACGGCGTCTCCAAGCAGTTCGGGGACTCCTACGCGGTCCGCGACGTGAACCTCGACATCGAGGCGGGCGAGTTCTTCTCACTGCTCGGCCCGTCCGGCTGCGGCAAGACCACCTCGCTGCGGATGATCGGCGGGTTCACCGACCCGACCGCGGGTTCCGTGCTCCTCGCCGGCGAGGACGTCACCGACCTGCCCCCGAACCGGCGCAACGTCAACACCGTCTTCCAGAGCTACGCCCTGTTCGACCACCTCAGCGTCGCGGACAACGTCGCCTTCGGCCTCAGGCGCAAGGGCGTCGGCAAGGACGAGATCGGCGAGCGGGTCGGCGAGATGCTGGAGCTGGTCCAGCTCGACGGGCACGCCCTCCGCAAACCGGGCACCCTGTCGGGCGGCCAGCGGCAGCGCGTGGCCCTGGCCCGTGCCCTGGTGAACCGTCCCGCCGTCCTCCTGCTGGACGAGCCGCTGGCCGCCCTCGACCTCAAGCTGCGCCGTCAGATGCAGGTCGAACTGAAGCAGATCCAGCGCGAGGTCGGCATCACCTTCGTCTTCGTCACCCACGACCAGGACGAGGCGCTGACCATGTCGGACCGGCTCGCCGTGATGAGCGAGGGCCGGGTCGAGCAGTGCGGCACCCCCGAGGACGTGTACGAGCACCCGGCCAGCCGCTTCGTCGCCTCCTTCATGGGCACGTCCAACCTGGTGGACGGGGTCTACCGGGACGGGAAGGTCGTCCTGGAGCAGGGCCCCGCGCTGCCCGTGGGCCGCCGCGAGGGCGTCGGCGACGGCAGCTCCGTCAGCGTGTCGGTGCGGCCCGAGAAGATCTGGCTCTCCGACTTCGAACCCGGCATGTCCGTGCTCCGGGGAGTGATCCGGGAGACCGTCTACTCCGGCGCCACCACCACGTACCTGATCGAGGTGGCTCCCGGGGTCACCCTGTCGGCGCTGGAGCAGAACACCGCGCGGGCCCGCATGGAGGACCGCTGGAACGGCGGGGAGACGGTGGAGTTCGGATGGCGCCCCGAGCACTGCCTGCTCCTGGACTGACCGAGGACCGGCCCGCTCTCCCGCAGACGCTCCCACCAGAGAAAGCAGCGACATGCACCACGATGTGATCGTGCTCGGCGCCGGGCTCGCCGGACTCTCCGCCGCCCGGGACCTGGCCGCCGGCGGGGCCGACGTCCTGGTCCTGGAGGCCCGGGACCGGGTCGGCGGCCGGGTCGAGCAGGTCCGCCTGCCCGACGGGCGCAAGGTCCAGGTGGGCGGCGAGGTGGTGGGCCGCGCCCACACCGCCTACCTCGGGCTGGCCGGGGAACTGGGGCTGGACCTGGTCCCCAGTTATGTGGCCGAGCCCGGCAGGATCACCCGCTCCACCCCGGAGGGCGACTCCGCGGGCGACACCCCGCACTGGTTCGGCCCCGGCGACCCGGCCCTCCACGAGCGGCTCACCGCCGAGTTCGTGGCGATGGCCGCGACCGTCGACCCCGACGATCCCTGGTCCCACCACCAGGCGGACACCCTGGACCGGCTCTCCGTCGGCGCGTGGTTGCGCTCCCGGCACGCGTCGCCGGCGGTCGTCCGGCTGTGGGAGATCGGGCAGCTCGGCCTGGCCTCCGGATCGTACGAGAGGACCTCCCTGCTCGCGGCGCTGCGCAAGAACGCGGCGGTGCCCAGCTCGGGCCACTACGACTACGAGGACTGGGAAGGACTGCGCCTCGCTCAGGGCTCGGCGACACTCGCGGAGGTGATGGGCGAGGGCCTCGCGCCGCACATCCGCCTCGGCTCACCGGTCACGGCCGTCGACGTACGTCCGGGCCGGTGCACCGTCCGCCTCCTCCACGGCGAGACGCTGACCGCGCAGGCGGTGGTCTGCGCGCTGCCGGTCGGCCCGCTGCGATCGGTCGCGGTCACGGGGGTGAGCGACGCCCGCCTGGCATCGCTGCACCGGCAGCGCAACGCGACCGCCGCGAAGCTCGCCGCCGTCTACGACGAGCCGTTCTGGCGGACGCGCGAGCGCAACGGGCTGTCCGAGTGCGAGGGGGTGCTCGGCTCCACCTGGCCCCAGGCCGAGGCCACGCTCTCCGCCCTCATTCCGCCCGAGCGCTACGGAGTGCTGCTGAGCACCCCGCCGCACCTGCGGATCCCGGAGCTGCTGGCGGAGGTGACCGGCATGTTCGGCGAGCAGGCCGCCCGGCCGTTCGCCGCCTATCTGCGGCTGTGGGGCACCGATCCCTGGACCCAGGGCTACGTCACCCAGTGGACGCCCGGCGACGTGATGGCCGTCGGCCCGCTGCACGGCACCCACGAACCACCGTTCTACGTCTGCGGCTCCGACCAGTGGGTCGCCGGCTACATGGAGGGCGCGGTCCGCACCGGCCGCGCCGCCGCGGAGGAGGCACTGCGACGTGGCTGAAACCCTCGTCCTCAACCACATCGGCGGTAGCGATCTGCCCGCCTCGTCGGGGGCCGTGCTGCCCCTGGTCGATCCGGCGACCGGGCAGGTCAACGGCTCGGCCCCGCTGTCCGGCGGCGAGGACGTCGAGGCGGCGCAGCGGGCGGCGGAGGCCGCCTTCACCGGCTGGTCGGCCACCACGCCCGCCGAACGGCAGACCGCGCTGCTGCGCATCGCGGACTCCATCGAGCGCCGGGCGGACGCGCTGGTGGCCGCCGAGGTCGGCGACACCGGCAAGCCGCCCTCCCTGTTCCGGGCGGACGAACTGCCCGCGGTCATCGACACCGTGCGGTACTTCGCCGGCGCGGCCCGCAATCTGCCCGGCGCCGCCGCGGCCGAGTACACGCCGGGCCGCACCTCGGTCCTGCGGCGGGAACCCGTCGGGGTGTGCGCCCAGATCACCCCGTGGAACTACCCTCTGATGATGGCGGTGTGGAAGATCGCCCCCGCGCTGGCCGCGGGCAACACCGTCGTCCTCAAGCCCTCCGACACCACCCCGGCCTCCACCGCGCTCCTCGCCCGGATCGCCGCGGAGCACCTGCCGCCCGGAGTCCTCAACGTGGTGTGCGGCGACCGTGACACCGGACGCGCGCTGGTCGTCCACCCGGGGATCCGGATGGTCGCGCTCACCGGCAGCGTACGCGCCGGGCAGGAGGTCGCGGCGGCGGCCGCGCCCGACCTGAAGCGGCTCCACCTGGAGCTCGGCGGCAACGCTCCCGTCCTGGTGTACGACGACGCCGATCTGGACGACGCGGTGGAGCGGCTGTCCGCGCTGTCGTTCTACAACGCCGGCCAGGACTGCACGGCGGCCACGCGGATCCTGGTGCACGAGCGGGTGCACGACGCCTTCCTCGACGCCTTCGCGCGGCGGGCGGCCCTCCGGGTGCCGGGTGCGCCGGACGACGGGAACGCCGACTTCGGGCCGCTCAACAGCGCGGCGCAGCTCGCGACGGTGCGCGGGCTGCTGGAGCGGCTGCCGGCCCACGCCGACGTCGTGGCCGGCGGCGGCGCCCCGGCCCGGCCCGGTTTCTTCCACGAGGCCACGGTCGTGGCCGGGGTACGCCAGGAGGACGAGATCGTGCAGCGGGAGGTGTTCGGGCCGGTGGTCACCGTCCAGGCGTTCACGGACGAGGAGGACGCCCTTCGGCTGGCCAACGGCGTGCCGCAGGGCCTGGCGGCGAGCGTGTGGACCCGGGACCACGACCGCGCCATGCGGGCGGGTCGCGCCCTGGACACGGGGATCGTCTGGGTCAACACCCATGGCACGACGGTCTCGGAGATGCCGCACGGCGGTGTCCGGCACTCGGGACACGGCAGTGATCTGTCGCTGACCGGGCTGCTGGACTACACCCAGGTCAAACACGTGATGCTCTGAGCGGTCGCCCACGGCGGCCGGGGAACGCCGTCCGCGCCCCTCGGCGCGCCCCCGGCGGACGCCTCCCGGGCCGTCCGCGTGCCCGGTCCCACGACGCCCGGGCCGGCGCGCTCGTACGCCGGCCCGGCCGACGGGACCGGCCGACGGCTTGGTCACACCTGTCCGCTCCGATCAAGAGGCTGGGAGGACCAGTGGTGAACTCCGCGCACCCGGACCCCGCGTACGGGCGTGTCCTGCGCCCCGGTGTCCACGCCGGCACGGTGGCCCTGGTCACCGGTGGCGGAACGGGAATCGGCCGGGCCACCGCGCTGGACCTGGCGGCCGCCGGAGCGGCCGTCGTCGTCTGCGGCCGACGCCCGGGCCCGCTGCACGAGACCCGGCGGGCCGTCGCCGAACTCGGTGGTGACTGCCTGGCCGTGTCCGCGGACATCAGGGAGGAGCAGCAGGTCACCATGGTGGTCGGCCGGGCCCTGGAGGCATACGGCCGCATCGACGTACTGGTCAACAACGCGGGGGGCCAGTTCTCCGCGCCCGCGGAGGAGATCACCCTCAAGGGCTGGCGGGCCGTGCACAGGCTGGCCGTGGACGGCGCCTGGGCGGTCACCCGGGAGGTGGCCCGACGGGCGATGATCCCCCAGCGCTCCGGGGTGGTCTTCTTCATCGCCTTCTCACCACGCCGGGGCATCGCCGGCTTCGCCCATGCCTCGGCGGCACGGGCGGCGGTCGAGAACCTCGCCGCCGGCCTCAGTCAGGAGTGGAGTCGTTTCGGCATCCGCTCCGTCTGCGTGGCACCGGGCACCATCGCCACCGGGGGGCTCGAGGAGAACTACACCGGAGCGGAGCGGGAGGACTGGCGACGATCGGTGCCCCTGGGGCGGCTGGGCCGGCCTCAGGACGTCTCCGCGGTCATCGCCTTCCTCGCCTCACCCGCGGCCTCCTACATCACCGGTACCACCGTCGTCGTCGACGGCGGCGCGGACGCCTGGGGCACCGGGCATCCCGTCCCGGCGCCCGCCGGCCCCCCTCACCCGCCGGACGAAGCGCGGGAGGTGCCATGAGCGCGCCGCCGCCCCGCGACGCACATTCCCCCAGGCCCCTACCACCACCCGCCCGGACCAACCACCCGCGGAGCGACGATGACCCCTGACACCGGCCCCGGCACCGGCCCCGGCACCGGCACCGGCACGACCGACCGTGACGACTCCCCGGACACCTCCCGCCGGGGCACCGTCGAGACCCGGCGCCACGGTGGGATCGCCGTGATCGCGCTGCGCCGCACGGCCAAGCTGAACGCCCTGTCCGCACACCTGGAATCGGCCCTGCTCGACGCGGTGCGCAGCAAGGAGGTCACCACCAGCCGCGCCGTGGTGGTGACCGGAGGGCCACGCGTCTTCTCCGCCGGTGCCGACACCACCGAGCTCCGGGAGATGACCACGGAATCCATCGCCGCGTACTACCGCGCGTCCGGCTCGGTGTACGAGACGTTCGCCGCCCTTCCCCAGCCGACGGTCGCCGCGATCTCCGGCTACTGCCTGGGCGGAGGGCTGGAACTCGCTCTCGCCGCCGACATCCGCGTCGCGGACCCCACGGCCTCGTTCGGGCTGCCGGAAGTGGGAATCGGCATCCTGCCGAGCTCCGGCGGTGTGACACGACTGGTCCGGGCCGTCGGACCGGCCCGGACCCGCGATCTGGTGCTGCGCTGCCGGCGGATGGACGCCGCCGAGGCATACGCCTGGGGCCTGGTCGGCGAGGTCACCGACCCGGGCGCACCCTGCCTGGAACGAGCGCTGGAAATCGCCGCGGAGATGGCCGCACACCCGCCGCTGGCCCTGTCCGTGGCCAAGCAGGTGATCACAGCGGCCACCGACGCGCCGCGCGAGAGCGCGTTGCTCCTGGAACAACTCGGATACGCGGCGCTGAACGCGGCTTCCCACCGGTAGTTCTGTCGGCCGTTCCGCCGGCCGTGCCGTTCCGCACTCGTTCCGTTCTGCCGGTCGTTGCGGGGAGCTCCGTCAGTCGTTGCGGGAGGGCGCGATGCCGCCGTTGCCCGGGCTGCTCGCGAGCGGCCCGGGCGCCTCCCGCTCCAGGGAGTCCGGTTCGGGCGAGTGGAAGTCGAGACGGAGGCCGGGCCAGGGAACGTCACCCTCGCCGGCTACGGCCGCGCCGTCCCCGAGGCCCCGACCCGGCCGCACGGACGGCTCCTGGTGCCGCCGGGAAACCACGCCCGGCCCCAGGGCCGCGTCGACGTCGGCGGAGTGCGCCGGAACGGCGCCTCCCACCGGTCCGTTCCCGAACGCCGCGCGGCCCGGGACGCCGGTCGGCGCGGCGGTCACCGCGCCGCGGACCGCTCGTGGGGCGCGGCCACCGGTCCCGACAGCGCGGCGGAGGCGGTGAACAGCGCACGGACGGCAGCGCGGACCTGTTCGGCGACCACGTCCGGGGTGGAGGTGTCGAGCTTGCCGTCGAGGTGCAGGAACGCCAGGCCGTGGACCAGGGCCCACACCGTGGTCGACAGCGTCTGGTCGTCGGCGCCGGGGAACGCGCCGCGGACGACGCCGCGGACGTACTCCGAGATCGCGGTGGTGGCGGCGACCCGTTCCTCGCTGTTCGGATCACAGGGCTCGGCGAGCATCACCCGGAACAGCGCCGGGCGCTCCAGCGCGAAGCGGACGTAGGCGACGGCGATCTCCATGAGCTCATCGGGAGTCGTGGGCGCCGCGTGCGCCGCGGCCAGGTGGTCGGCCAGCTCACGGTAGCCCTGCGCGGCGACCGCGGAGACGAGCGCGTCCCGGGCGGTCCGGCTGCTCCGGCGTTCAGTCGCCCGGCGTCAGGACCGCGTAGGTGACCTGGGTGCCGTCGTCCAGCCTCGTGCGGATGAACTGCTCGTTCAACGTGGGGGTCGAGTGCAGCAGGGAGACGAGCACTCCGACCGGCGCCGCCAGGAATCTGATGACGCCACCGGCCGCGGTCTCGGCGAACAGTTGCTCCAGGCGTGCGAGCGAGGCCTCGGTGAGCAGTTCGGCGATGAAGTCGTCCACCTCCCTGGAGCTTTCGGGTGGGCCGTTGTAGATCGTCACGTAGTAGCCGCTGCTCTGGAGCGGGCTGACGCTGATCGTGGCGTCGTCGCGGACCGGGTGCCCGGCAGGCGCCTCCCTCGGTATCGGGATCAGCGTCCCGTCCGGGTCGGGTGCCGCCTCGAACCGGTCAGCGGCGTCGGTCCGCGGACTGGGCAGGTTGTGCTGCAGTGTTTCGTCAGGCATGGCGATCTGCTCCTTCAGTGGCCGTGACCGTGGTGGTCGTCCCGACGGTCGTGCCGGTTGTCGTCGTGATGGTGGTTGTCGTCGTCATGGTCGTCCCGACGGCCGTCGCAGTCGTCGGACGAGAGGGGGAGGTCGACGGTGTCGCAGTAGATCACCGGCCCGGCCGGTGCGGACGCGGCGGCACCGTCCGCCGGGATGCCCTCGGTCTCCATGACCAGCAGGCGCAGACGGACCCCGCGCCGAACGGGCGGTACCTCGATCCGGCCGAGGTAGGAGGGCCGGTCGGACGACTCCGCCTCGGCCGAGGCGAGTGGGGTGGCGGTGTCGTCGAGGGTCACCCACCCGAGATCCTTATCGCGGATGATGTCGTGGCGGCGCTGCAGCGTGGCGGTGATCCTCGGTGGCGGGGAATCGGTCGGGTTCCAGGAGGGCCCGGTGAGACTGACGCTGAGCGGCGGGCCGGGCCGGACCGTGAGTTCGCGGTCGGGCAGGGTCCGCACCAGGTCGGCGAGGACGACCGGGGAGATCTCGGCTCCGTCGATCGAGTGAGGCTGGTACCGGACCAGGGCGAGGCGGACGAAGGGCAGGCAGGTGTCGCCGGTGTCCAGATCCAGGTCGAAGAACCAGCGGCCGTTCCCCTCGTGGCTGCCGCCCGCCTCGTCCGTCTCGTTCCCCTCGCCCTCGTCGTCCCCGTCGAACCGCGGGGCGAAGCCCAAGACGATCACGGGGAGTTCGTGGTCGATGACCAGCCGCTTGGGCTCCCCCACCGCATTGGTGAACATCTCCGGGGTCGGGGCCACCACCGGTGCGGACCTGTGGAGGGGGTCGCGGCCCATCAGGGTGACCTTGGCGTCGCGCAGGGACTCCGGGTCACCGCCGGGCGGCTCGCCGAGGACCACACCGAGCAGTTCACCGTCCCCGGAGGACCACCAGGGGCGGCCCACGTACACACGAATGCCTCCACCGCGCCGTCGTCGGACGATGGCGCCGGACGTTCCTTGCTCCTGTTCCAGGGAGAGCGTGGGCACGCAGTACAGAATCCGCGGAGCCATGGGGGCCGCGCTGCTGAGCACCGGGTACTCCTGCGCGGCGCCCGGTACGGTCAGCTCGCTCGCGCCGGGTTCGGCGAATTCCGGCGGGAAGCAGTCACCGAACCGGCTTCCCGCCAGCGGGTGATAGCGCACCATGCGGTATCTGGTGTCGCCGAACTCGTGTTTCCCGATGAGGGGTGGGCCGCCGTCCACGGCCTCGTGCTCGGCCGCGTCGGTGCTGAAGGTGAGCATGCCGTCCCGCAGGACGGCGGACTTCCCGTCGGGGGTGCCCGCCTGGACCGCCCTCGCCGTCAGCAGTCCGAACACCGGCGTGGTCACCTCCCGGGTGGCACGTCCTTCGGGGCCCGCGTCCGTCACCTCGGTCCACTCCGCGATCAGATCGACGCGGCTCGTACTGGCCTCGTCCAGCGCGATGGCGCCGGCCAGATGCTCCGCCGTCGCCTTCTCCGGGCGTCGGGTCCTCGGCGGGAACAGGGTGAGCACGGGGGTCCTCAAGGGCTTCTCGACCGCGTGGACGAGGGTCAGCTCGTGCCAGGGAGTGAACATCCAGTGGCGACCTGCCGCGGCGAGCTGCAGCGCACGGTCCGCCTTCCGCGTCTCGTCCGCTCGCAGTGCCGCGGCCTGCTCCTCCGGCAGCGACGCGAATCCCGCCGCCGGCGTCGTCGGCTCACGGCACCAGGAAGCCATGCCCATGAGGTTCTCGTCGAAGTCGATGCCGGAGCACACCCGGACGGTGGCCACGGCCCCCTTGGGCAGCGACACGGTCAGCACCCGGGACGCCTCGTCGAAGCGGGGCGGCGCGGTGCCCTCGGTCAGCCGCAGCCGGAAGGACTTCGGCCGGTGCCAGACATCGCCGTCCCAGGGGACGAGGAACGGATGACCGGCGGGCATTCCCGGCAGATCGAACAGGGCGGCCGCCCGGGCCAGGGGGTCGGGCAGACCACGCATGTCGACCCGCTCGCCGGTGTGCAGCGCGATCACCGCCGGGTGCTCGGGGTCCGCCGCCGGTGACTCGACGGGCTCCAGACGGACGTCCGGGCCGGGGTCGTCCAGGGAATCGCTCTCACGTACGGCCAGTTCGTACACCGCGTTCTGCACGGCGGGATCGGCGGAGCCGATGGCCTCGTCCAGCAGCCCGTGCCATTCCACGCACTGCAGTGCCACCTTGGGCGCCACCACATGGCGTTCGTCGATTCCCCGGTAGGGGCGGTGTCCCTTCTCGACGACCGGAGGCAACCGATTGAACTCCGCGGCGTACTGCTCCGCCGTCCTGCCGCCGGCAGGGGGCTGCCGCGAGCTCGGGGGGCAGTCGACGACGGTGAAGCCTGCTCTGAGGCCCAGGCTCGTGAGGGACTCGCAGCCGGGTATGCCGTCCGCGTCGCTCCCGGCGAAACCCTGCCTGCGTTGCTCCGCGGCGTAGACGCCCTTCGTCAGCCTCCCGAAGTAGCCGTCCGCGCCGCCCGGGATGTCGTGGCCCAGGGCCAGGAGCGCCCTCTGGACGACGGCGACGTCGGCGTTCCTCAGTTCGGGCCGGACATGGGCCAGCGAGATGGACGTCCCGCTCCCCACCGGGCCGGGCGGAGCCGCCGGTGGCGGCCGGTCCCCCGGCGTGCTGCGGATGACCATGCGGAAGGTGGAGGCCCCCTCGCCGAGCGGCAGTCGTGGTACCACCGCCGGCGCCGACACGGCCTCGAATCGCTGGAAGAGCAGCGGCCGGTCGGGGATCGCCACTTCGGGCAGGTGCATCAGGGCGTCGGCCTGCTCGAGGTCGAGGCCGCGGCCGGCCAGGTCGACCGTACGCAGCCGCACCCGGTACCCGTGCAGGTACCGAAGGACCGGCAGTGAACCGCGCCCCGCCCTGACAGTGATCTCCAGCGGTACTCCCGGTGGCGCCTCGCTCCTGAGCGGCACCGGGGGGTTGGGGGGCCGATGGCTGTCGGGATCCCCCTCGTCGGTGTCCAGCACGAGGCCCGGGAACGGAGCGGACAAGGACCAGCCGCGCCAGGCGGCCACCGGTTCGGGTATGTGCAGCGCCGAAACGTTCGGCGGGGAGACCGCGTGGGTCTGGAAGAAGCCCTCGTCGGAGACCGTCAGCAGGAGCGGCCCACCGCGAGGTTTCCGGTACTCCACGTCTCTCGCGTGCAGCGAGAACCAGGCGTTCCGCTGCTCGTCCCAGACGTCCATGCGGTGACCGCGGACCAGGTCCCGCGCGGCCAGCACGGGCGGGGTCGGCCGGTCTTCGGGGGTGTCGGGACTCCCGAGGTTCCGGGGAGCCCGGCCGTCCTGCTCCTTCTGGTGGGCGACCACGACCCGGAGCAGCTCGTTCTGGGAGCCCGCCTTGGCCAACTCCGGCTGCAGGGCGTTCATACGCCCGTCCCGGACCAGGGAGATACCGGGGTTGCGCATCGGGGACAGCCCTGTGGCGTCCTTGGACACCCCCACCATCTTGAGCGCGGCGCCATCGACGTCCGCCTGTTCCAGGGAGAAGTTCGTCGTGAACTCCTCCAGACCCCGGGAGGGCGCCGACAGTGCTGTCCGAGCCGTGGGCGGGTCGTCGTCGGGAGGTGGCTGCGCGGCGAGAAAGACACGACGGCCGGGATCGTCCGGACGCGGCGAGAGGGGATCCGCGCCGAAGTAGTAGCGGGTGAGGCAGGCGACGTCGTACGAGTGGGGGGCCAGTGCCGAGACCCAGTGGGGGACGACCGTCAGCAACCGCTCGCCGTCGGACATGGGCAGCCCCGGCACCTCGAAGGTCAGGACCAGTCCGAGGTGCTGGAGCAGCACGGGGTGGTCGCCGAGTGAGCCGAGCATCGTGTGGAAGTCGGGACACGGCGGGGAGGGTGGCCCGGGTTGCTCCTCGGTACCGGCCGCGGGCGGTTCACCGAACGGGGACTCCGCGGCCACCGCTGTCTCCAGCCGGGCCGCGGGTCCGGCAGCCGTCGAGGGGAGGAAGAACGCGTGCAGCGCCCGCAGTTGCGGAGGTACCGCGTCGGCATCGGTGGCGTCAGGCCCGCCCTCGGCGTGGCTCCTCGCCTGGGGCCCGGCGAGGAGCGTGGACCGTGAGCGCAGCAGTTCCCTTGTCGCAGGCGGGGCCTGCGAGTGGTCTCTCGCCGCCGCGGCGTAGACGTCTCTGGTGTACGTGCGGACCCCTTGAGCCGAGTAGCTGGTCAAGTGCTGCTCGGGCGGGTCGGGGTAGGGATCGAGCCGGGTGCCGCCGTCGAAAAGGCTCGTCCACAGGTTCGAGTTCGGTTCCGGGAGCTGTGGCCGGAGCGGATCGGTGAAGGGCACGGGCGTGGCCTTGGGGTCACTGGTGGTGGCGAACACGAAGGTGGCGGACATGACCGTGTGCGGCCAGTCGTGGAAGTCCCTGAAGCCGCTCAGCGTCGGGTTCGGCCCCTCTTCCGGGTAGAGCCGCGGCGTCACGAACACCG
The DNA here is from genome assembly GCF_023630175.1 of Streptomyces cellostaticus. GTDB lineage: Bacteria > Actinomycetota > Actinomycetes > Streptomycetales > Streptomycetaceae > Streptomyces > Streptomyces cellostaticus_A. Next base: position 67,596 of record NZ_JALLIN010000006.1, read on the forward strand.
ACACCTGTGCCCGGGTACCGTCCTGCGTAAGCCCCGCCGGGAGGACCGTCCAGTTGATGTGCTGTTCGAGGGGCATGGGCATCACCCGTCGGCTTGGGGGGCGTAGGCCCCGCAGAAATCGCGCCAGTGCTCCAGCGGGACGCAGTCCGCGAAGGACGGGTCACCCGGGGCGCCGGAGAAGCTCCGTTCGAGTTCGAGCGTCACGGACTTGCTGAAGAAGGCGATCCGCACGCTGACGGTGAGCGTGCCCCGGCCGCGGACCACTGATTGGTGTCCGTGTTTCTCGTAGCGGAGCTCGAGGTTGAACTCGACGGAGACCGTGACGATGCCCAGCACGCAGAGGAAGCCGCTGCAGCGCAGGTAGCCGGTGAGCGAGACCCTGTCCTGCGTGGCCGGTGTGTCCCCCTGCTGCGGCCTGCCCGTCTCGAGCGTGAAGAGAATGCCGGCCATGATGGAGACCCCGCCGCTCGCGACCCCGAGGTCCAGTGCGGCGGCGCCACCGAACTCGATCGCGCCCTCTATGCGCCGTGGGCCGGTGGTGTCGACCTCCATGGTGAAGTAGCCGCCGCCCCCCAGAAGGGACACGGTGACGTGGAAGGGATGCTGCGGCTCGGCGACGGAGAAGCTGAACGAGACGGGCTGGTCGTAGTCGAAAGGGATCCTCACTTCGGCGGCCAGCGAGAGGTTGGAGAGCGTGAAGACACCGATCGGAAGGGTCGGTACCGCGAACCTGTAGCCCGCCCGGACACCGGTCCCGTCGACGTCCACGTAGGCGCCCGAGCCGAAGACATCGGCGGGCAGGGCGCTGCGCAGGGTGTTGATGAACTCCAGGTCGTTCTCGAAGCTCAGCCTCACGCCGTCGGCCGTGACCTCGGGCTTCTTGCCCGGTCCGGTCCTGAACGTCAGCTCGTCGAAGTGCACTTGGGCGATGTCGAGGAAGTCCAGTGCGAAGTCGGTCAGCGTGCCCCGCACGGTGGACGTGTCGGCGCTGCCCTGCGCGCGGATCGTCCGGGCGTCCAGCGTCAGCGTGGAGTTCTCCACGATGACCGGCAGCGGCGACGTGCCGGGCTCCGGATCCGGTCTGCGGCCGAGTCTGGTCTTCCACACGTAGCGCAACTCCTTGCCCTGGACGTCCGGCAGGTCACGGACACGCAGAACCGGTGCCGACAGCACGGCGTCCGTGGCACCGAGGATGCTGTCGATCCGCTCATCGTCCAGGTTCTGCACCGTTCCGGCGTGGGGGACGTCCTGCAGGAACACGTCCAGGGGAACCGTGCCGAGCAGTCGGGCTCCCGCGAACAGCTTCCTGATGTCCCCGATGTCCTCGCCCGCCCGGTAGACGTCGGGGACGACACCCGCCTGGGCCGTGATCAACTGCAGTTCGCTCCTGGGGCTGGCGACGCCACCGGCCTGCTCGGCCCCGAAGGCGACCGGGACCGGGGTCTCGAGATCGAGGTAGGCGCCCGCCGGGTGGCCCTCCATGGTCCGCTCGAGGTAGGTGGGGTTGAACTTGACCGCTCGGTAACCGCCATCGCCGGTGAACTGCTCGACGGCGGGGACGCGTACGTTCGCCTTCCGCACGTAGGGCGTACCCACCCTGCGGAGGTCGAAGGTCAGGTCGTCGACCGGATGGCTGGTGCTGCCGGGCGCGCCCACGGGTGGCGCGGCCATGGCCATCACCTGGCCGTCCAGTTCGCCCTTCAGGCCATCGGGCTTCTCCCCGAGCAGTCTCGCCACCAGTTGCTCGGTGCCGATGGGCCGGTGCTCGCCGTTCGGCAGGGGCGCGTCCGGGTCGACGAGCTGTCCGTCGGGCACGTAGATCAGCGGCATCCTGAGGCCGACCTTCCTGCCCTCGTGGTCCGTGCCGATCAGCGTGAACTGGTAGTCCTGCCCGCCGCCGGCGAGCCTCACCCAGAAGGCGACGTCGTCGACGAGCGGCGCGTCCGGATCAGGCTGCTTCGAAGCCGTGGCCGGCGGCATGATCAGCGGCGTGACGCGATCGGTGACGCGCAGGGTGGTGAAGGGCATCTCCCGCCCCCCGTGCGGGTAGTCGCCCGCTTCGTACGCGACCTCCGGCTCCTTGACGATAATGCGGTCCTCCCGTCGCAGGTAGGCGACGATTCCGCCGTGCGGGTCCGCGGCGAACACCCGCCGGAACTCCGCAACGTGTGAGGCACGGTGCTTGGTGCACAGGCGGCCGCGGGTGACGACGCGCACGTACTGGTCGCGTCCCAGTCCCGTGATGTGGTCGTACATCTCAAGATCGGGGCAGTGCCGCCCGGCCGCGGGGTAGCGTTGCACGTCGCCTGCGAGCGGTGCCTCCCAGGCACCGTGCAGATGGGCGGACGCGCCGAGCGGCGTGACGATGAACTGTTCCGAGTGCAGCGGCTCGCTGGGGACCTGGATGGGGGGACCGGTCGGTGGCACGAGTTCGGCGCGGCTGGTGAGGGTGACGATGTCCTCCCGCTGCCTGTCGCCGAGGGAGCCGATCCCGAGGTGCGGACTCCGGTCCGGCACGGTGGCGAAGGCCCGCAGCAGCACGTCCCCACCCCGGGTCGACCGCAGCCGCGCGTGCCACAACGCGGTGCGCCCGTCGGCCCGATGAGGTGCCGGTCTGGTCAGCCAGTCCACCGGCCCGTCGTAGGTGATCAGCAACCGGGTGGGAAATTCGAGGACGCTTCCGGGAACTCCCTGGAAGCCCGTCGCCCCCGCGGCACCGGCGCGCAGGCCGGTCAGGTCCGACAACGGCACGAGTCGGTTCCAGTCGAGCAACGCCTCCAGCGAGAGGTCCAGACCGTTCGGGTCTGCCGGCACCGAGAACGACAGCGTCGTCGGGCCGGCGGTGCGGGCCGTGACCGAGGCCGACGGGGCCGGGGTGGCCGCCGGGAAGGCCTGCTCCATGACGTGCTGCGGTGGCAGCACGGCCAGAACGAATGCCGGGGTACCGGGAATCCGCGGCACCAGACGAGAGCCGTCCCTGCGCAGGTTGATCAGGCTGATGTCGACGACGAGCATGTCCGCCGGCCGCACCACCCGGAACGGCCCCTCGGCACTGTCCTCGGTGCGTGCCGGACCGGGGTCCGGGCGCCTGTCGCGAGGGCCACCGGGCCCGTCCCCGCGGGGCTCCCGCCCGCTGTCGGGGTCCCGGTCGCCGCCGGAGCGCCTGCCCCGGCCCGAGCCACCGCGGAAGGCGCCACCACCGCCGTGATCACCTTGACGGCCCTGAAGGCCCTGGCGGCCTTGGGCGGCATGGTCGCGGAGGTCGTGGCAGAGCTTCAAGACCACGGGAAGCGTCGTGTGGAGAGCCATGGGCGAACGCCTCGTTCGAGTTCGAGATGACGATCTACGAGGTCGTGTGAATCAAGGGCGGCGCGCGACGGCGCGGCTCACCTCTCCCACGATTTTCACCCCGGCGGCGTCTCCCTGCCACTGGAGCGGGACCACCGCGGTAGTAGGTTTCACAGTCAACCAGTGACGCTTCAAATAGATATGACGTCCCGTCAGCCGAGGCGGCCCTGCGCCGTTCACGAAGTTGCGGCGCCCGTCCGTACCGGCCGAGACTGAGGACGAGAGGCGCAAGGTGTCTTCCCCGTCCGAACTGCGGTTGCTCGGCCACTTCCGCCTGGAGTGCGACGCCGGGCCGGTGGAGTTGTGCCACAACGGTCAGCGCCTGCTGGCCTTCGTGGCACTGCGCGGAGGGGTGTCCCGCACGGTCCTCGCCGGAACGCTGTGGCCCGAGGTCACCGAGGACCACGCCCGGGGCAGCCTGCGCACCGCCCTGTGGAAGCTCCCGCGCGGTGATCAGCCGCTGATCCGGTGCTGCGGGGACGCGCTCGTCACCGCCGAGACCCTGCACGTCGACGTGCACGCCCTCACCGAGACGGCCCGCACCGTGGTCCAGGGCGGTGGCCCACCCCTCGGCGGACGGCTCCCTCCAGGGCTGCTGGGAAGAGAGGACCTGCTGCCCGGCTGGGACGAGGAGTGGGTACTGCTGGAACGCGAACGACTGCGACAGTTGCGGCTGCACGCCCTCGACACGCTGGCCGAGGCGCTGGTTCACGAGGGACGGCCGGCACTCGCCCTGGAGGCGGCGTGGGAGAGCGTGTGCGCCGAGCCGCTCCGGGAGAGCGCGCACCGGGCCGCCGTCGCCGCGCACCTCGCGGAAGGCAATCTCATCGAAGCGGTGCGTCACTACCGGTCCTTCCGGCGCCTGCTGTGGGACGAGCTGAGAGTCGAGCCCTCCCCTCGGTTCACACGGATGCTGGTCGGCCGCGGCTGCTTCCCCCCGGGTCGTTGACGCCGGCTTGACGTCGGGCTGACGGCCCGTCCGTAGTCTCGACGGGGTGCCTTCGAGGCAGCCCGTCCCTGGCGACCGCCTGGAGGACGCATGACACCGACCCCGAAACTGCCGATCGTCTATGTCCGCGGATACGCCGGTGGCGCCTCCGCGATCGACAAGGCGGTGGCGGACCCGTTCTACGGGTTCAACGAGGGCTCCACGCACATCCGTATCGGGGCGGACGACGCTCCGTGCTTCTACGAGTTCGAGAGCCCCCTGCTGCGGCTGCACCTGGACGAGGGCTATCGGATCCTCGTCGACGGCGGCCAGGCCCGCTATCTCGCCGGTCATGACACGATCCCGCCGGACACCCTCTGGATCCACCGTTTCTACGACCCGTCCGCGAGCACCTGGGGCGCTCGCCCCCGGGAGTTCCGGCTGGAGACTGCCGCGGCGGACCTGCTGCGGCTGATCGACACGGTCAGGGAGAAGTCCGGAGCGGCGCGGGTGCATCTGGTCGCCCACTCCATGGGCGGGCTGGTGTGCCGCTGCCTGATCCAGAAGATCCTCCCGGACCTCGGCCGCGATCCGGACGACTGCGTGGCCAAGCTCTTCACGTACGGCACTCCGCACGGCGGCATAGTGTTCGACGTCGGCTTCGGCCTGTTGGAGAGGCTGCGGGACCTCACCGGTGTCAACGGCGCGGAGATCTTCGGGCGCGAGCGGATGTACGAGTACCTGACACCGAAGTCGCAGACGGACCCCGACGGTCCGCCGCCGGCCTGGGACGCCCGCGCGATGCCGGAGGAAGGGCAGTTCCCCTTCCCCCGGGAGCGGGTCTTCTGCCTGGTCGGCACCGACCCTACCGACTACGAGGTGGCCCTTGGCCTGTCCGCGGCCACGGTCGGTCCGCGCAGCGACGGTCTGGTGCGGATCGACAATGCGTACGTCCCGGGCGCGCACCAGGCGTACGTGCACCGCAGTCACAGCGGGCGCTACGGACTGGTCAACTCCGAGGAGGGCTACCAGAACCTGCGGCGCTTCCTGTTCGGGGACCGCCGGGCCGAGGCAGCGCTCATCGGGGCCAGGCTGCCGCGGCGGGCCGACACGGTGTGGCAGGCCGAGGTCCGGTTGTCGGTCCGCGGCCTGCAGATCGTCACCCATGAGCGGACGAGCGCCCACTGGTGCCCCGTCCAGCTCCCCGGCGGCGGCACGGACGGCTCCCCGGGCGACGAGGCGACGGTCCCCCTGGTGGACACGTTCCTCTGCAGCGGTCTGCGGCCGGACGAGACCGGCACCATGCGGTACGCGATGCATCTGCGGATCCTGTCGCTGCGGCGCCGGGACGGGCTGCTGAGCTTCGACGACCACCTGGAGCAGACCGCCGACTTCGACGACACCCTCGTGATCGACGTCCGCGCCGACCCCACCGATCGGGCACCCGCGCTCACGGCCACCTGGAACTCCGATCTCACCGGCCCGATCAGCGCCTACCGGCCCGACGGCCACGCCCTCCACGACGAGGAACCCGCCCCCGGTACCTGGGTCGGCCGCATCCCGCTGCCCGCCACCGCGGCACCGATCCTCGGGGAGGACGCGCGGATACGGCTGACCGTGACCCCCTGGCGCTGACGCCCCGAAAGGAACGAACCTCGATGGTCTCACTGTCCAACGTCCGGTTCGGCGCGAGCAATGACGACGTCCGCACCGTGCAACGGGCCCTGATCGCGCAGGGTCACCGGATCCCAGGCGGCCCCACCGGATTCTTCGGCGAACAGACCCGCGCCGCCTACCGCGCCGAACAGCTCGCCCAGGGCTTCACCGGAGCCGACGCCGACGGCGTCGCCGGCTACCGCTCCCTGAGCGCACTCGGCCGGCGGGCCGGCTTCACCGTCGACCGCCCGGGCACCGGGGGCGGGCGGGTCCCCTCCCCGGTGCCCGGGCACAGCGTCACCTTTCCCTTCTACGCCCGCGGTCCCTACGCCTGGAAGCCGGACGGCCTCAGCCGCCATACGGGGGAGGACTTCGCCGCGCCGACGGGCACCCCCGTGGTCGCCGTCCGGGACGGGACCATCGCCTGGTCGAACAGCAGGGGCGGGGCGTACGGCCAGTGGATCGGCCTGAGCGCCGACAACGGGCACGTGTACACCTACTGCCACCTGTCCCAGCGGCAGGTGCGCGACGGCCAGAAGGTCACCGCCGGGCAGCGACTCGGCGGAGTCGGTGCCACGGGCAACGCCACCGGACCGCACCTGCACTTCGAGATGTCGAAGGGCTCTCACTGGGCCTACGGCATGGTCGGGGAACCCACCTGGTGAACCGCGCGAAGCGGGCAGGTCCCACGCCCCAGGAGGAGATCGCCGTGCGGACACCCGACAGGCAGCACACCGGCTTGCGACCCAATCCCAAAGTGCGACGGCCCTCGCTGAACACCTGGCGGTCCCGGCTGAGCGTGGCAGTGATTCTGCTGGTGCTGCTCGGGACGACGGTGCTGCTGAGCTGGTTCGGCCTCGGTTGTTTCATCCATGCCCTGACGTTCCCCGGCCGCCTCACCGGTGCCGTCCTCATCGCGGTCGCCTTCAGCGCGCTCATTGCCGCGGGCGCGGTCCTGGATCACTGGGTCCGGCACGGCTTCCAGTACTCCGGGCTGGTCGTGCTGATCGGCGTGTTCGCTGCGCTCATGGCCAACGCCATGCTCCTGCTCAGGACGCTGCGGAGCGGCGATTCGGTGACCTTCCAGGCGCTCTTCGGCGCACTGGTGGCAGGGTCGGCGTGGGCCGTCTTCGCCGTGTGGCGGACGTCGGTCACGATCCCCGCACCGAAGCGAATGGCCGCTGCCCTGGTCGTCTCCTCGGTCCTCGCCGTAGCCAACTTCGCCTACCAGAACCTCTATCTACCGAACCGGCACCAGGTCAGGCCTCTCATCACGTTGTCCGTGGGGAAGGCCCTGCCGAGCAAGGACCGCAAGGCGTTCGCCGTACCGATCGACATCACGATCCAGAACCCCGCCGATGTGGGCTTCTACGTGCTCGGCACCGAATTCCACGCCATGGGGGAACGGGTGAGGCTGAGCCTCAGGGACCGTCTGCGCGACGAGTGGCGGAGCGACGCCCAGCAGTGGGCCAGGTCCTCGGGGGAGATCAACCCGCTCTCCCGCAGGGAGATTCGCCAGCCCGGCGAACTGATGGAGGCGAAACCCTGGATACTGCCCGGCGACTGGATCGAGCCCGGTGACTCCTTCACCACCCGCATGGTGGTGCAAGTCCCCGTGGACACGCCCTACGACCAGATGGCCTTCTACGCCACCGCGAAACTCGCGCGCAAGGACCAGATCGTGCTGGACCCACCGATCAACTTCGTGGCGGCCTCCTGGCGTGGTGGTGACGTCGCGTCATGGGTGAAGGAGCAGCAGAAGAGCGGCCTCGACTCCCTCGTCTACCGTGCCCGGGTGCACGAGAACAACGCGATCGACGAGAACACCAGGGATCCTCGCTTCGTCTTCGTCTACTGGACGTTCGGCCCCCACGGCGCGGGTGTGCAGACGAGTGTCACACGGGAGGGGGCGGGCAGGGACGAAAAGATCTCCGGGCAGGAGCAACGGGAACTGGTGAGCCGGTACGGTCTCACCGACATCGCCGCGGGCCCTGTCGAGCGCACCCTGTGGGACATCAAGAGGCGCTGAGCCGCTCAAGCCAGGCCACCAGGGCGAGGGAACCGTTCAGCCGGTCCCAGGAGTACGCGTCCCCCGTGCCGAGCCGGGCCTCCGCGACGGCGCGGCACAGTGTCTCCACGTCGAACATCTCGGGTACCAGCGGATGGCGGGCGGAACGGCACAGGGTGATGAGTTCGTCGCCGTGTGCCCGCAGGCCGCGGGCGTAGAGGTCGTCGAAGGGGACCTTGACCGTCCGGTCGGCGAGCGGGGCGGGCAGCAGATCCGCCATGGCCGCGCGCAGAACGGCCTTGGGTCGGCCCGGCTCGAAGGCGACCGAGGCGGGCAGGCCGCTCATCGTGGCGATGACGTCCGGGTCGAGGAAGGGGTGCGAGAGGAGGAACCCGTCCCGTGCCGCCCGCTGCCAGGACAGCGGGTCGGGGGCGGCGGAGTAGTTGGCGGCGGCGTACAGCGACTGCTCCGGTCTGCCGCCGAACACGAAGCGGCTCTCCGCGATGCCGGCCTCCCGGTAGCCGTGGGCCCGCGCGAACCCGGGCCGCAGCCATCCGGGGCGGTTGAAGGCGCCGAGTCCGCCCAGCACCGTGCCGCCGCCTGCCAGGGCGGTGGCCCGTTCGGTCGCGAGCGGAAGTGCCGGCTGGACCACGTAGGCGTGGACCACGTCCCGCAGGCCCCGCCCGCTTCCCGCGGCCCACGACCGTGCTTGCCGGGTCATCTGCCGGAGCCGGCCCGTGCGGGCCAGCCTGTGCAGGACGTACGGGTTGGCGTCCGCGACCGGGTCGGCCCCGCAACCGGTGAGGAGGGTGTCGCACCCCAGCTCGGCGGCGGCGGTGTGGAGCCTGCTCCAGAAGGGGGCGCGGAAGGCGTGCCGATGCGGCTCGTCGGCGTCTCCCGCGTGGTGCTCGAAGTCGTCGAAGTCGGCCACGCCGTCGGTGTCGACGATCAGCGGGCGGGCCGAGGGCGCCAGGCTGCGGATCCGCGCCACCGCGAGGTTCAGGTAGGGGCGTTCCGAGGCCAGCTCGCCGTGGGTGAATCGCCCGGCGAGCAGCACCAGTTCCCCGGGGTCGCCGCGTTCCCCGGCCAGCAGACGTGCGGCCAGCAGTGCGACGCTGGTGGAGTCGGTGCCACCCGAGACGTGGCATGCCGTCATGGTGCCCATGCGGCTCCGGACTGCGTTCTCCAGCGCCAGCCGGAGCTCCCGCGCGGCCCGGACGCGGGTGGGCCCGTCGGCTGCCCGCTCGGGCGGCCCGGTCACCCGGCGGACACACGTCGGTGTCCGGCCGCGCATCCGGCCGGTACGGGAGACCTCCACGACCTCTCCGCCCAGGACGCGGTGGACCCCGGTGAAGGGGGTGAGGTCCGTGTGCGGCTGCGCCAGGTTTCCGGTGAGGTATCGGCAGAAGTAGCGGAGGTCGAGCCCGGTGGCGCTCCCGAGGCTGCCCGCCGATGTGCTCGCGGCGGTCACGCGGCCGCCGTACTCGCTGAAGAACAGCGGGACCCGTGCCTGCCCGTCGCGCAACAGCAGGACGCGGTCGCCGTACACCAGGACGGCCGCGTAGTCGCCGGGTGGCAGGGGCGGCGCGGCTCCCGGCCGGCCCAGCGCGTCGAGGAGGCGGCGCGCACCCCGTTCCCGGTCGCGGGCCGAACCCACCCAGCCCACGACGGCGGCCGTGCCGGCCGGCGAGGAGACCGTCGTCACGAGTCCCCGGCACGTCGTGGTGCCGACTGTCCGAAGTCTCGGTGCGCCGCCGGCCCAGTCGAGGCGGAGCGCGTCCACGTCAGCGTCCCCAGCAGTCGATGGCGAGCACCGACGTGAAGGAGTGCCCGCGCGGATCGGAGTCGGGGATGCACAGGCCCGCCGACTCCGTCCACGCGTGCATGGCGAACGGATGCTCGCGCACACCGACGTGCAGGACGGCATCGAAGCCGCACCGCCGCAACAGGACGAAGGACGTCACCGCCTCGGACTTGCAGTCGCCGTTGACGAGCCAGCTCCCACGGCTGTGTGTCCGCACCGCCTGTTTCAGCCGTCCGACCTCGTCGGCGGAGGGGGCGTCCGCGCGGGCGTAGCCCGGCGCGGCCAGCGCCAGCAGCCGGAGGACGCGCCCGAATCCCGCGGTCCGGATCAGCAGGTGCGCTCCGCGCAACCAGATCCCGACGCCCGAGTCCGCCGGCGGCGTCCGGCGAGCCGTCGCGCACCCGGCGCTTCTCAGGGAGCCGACGAGTTCGGCGCGTTCCTCGGGGCTTCCCTCGACCAGGTTCAGGACGTCCGCCGCCGCCATACCGAGGAAGCGCGTCCGCTTCCAGTCCGCGATGAGCGCTCCGTCGGACAGCCCGGTGACACGGCAGTGCGGTGACAGCAGCCGTGCCACGGATGTCAGGGCCTGGGCGTCCTCTGTCACCGCACTGCCTCCAGGAGTCAACCGCTGACGGTGTCAGGGCTGGTAGCCGTGACCGTCGTACATTCCGCCGCTGAAGCCCCGGACAAGACGGCCGTTGCCGAGAAGGACCAGCCGGAGCGGCCTACGGCGCCGCAGGAATCGGAGAAACATCGCCCACCTCCAGAATCAGGCAGGACCGATCAACTCCCACACTACTCCGCGCGGAATGCCCCGCAACCGGATCAGGAGCCGGTGCGCGGCCGTAGGGAAGCCGAGGCGACGAGTCGTCAACCGGAGGATGAGGAAGCCGTGTTGAGTCCCGGTGCGACCGGTGGCGCGCTGGGCTCGCCACCTGCCGGTCAGCGGAGCACGATGGAACGAGGGGACAGGGAACGAGGGGACAGGGATCGGGAGGGACCGGAGGAACGATCCCGGGGATGGATCAGGGGGGCTCCGCCCCCGCGAGCCGGGGGCGGCCACGAGGCCGAGCCAGGGAGATCAGCGATGGGCCAGCCCGAAATCCGGCTGGGCGGCGTCGAATCGGAGAACCATCCGTGGAAGATCCGCCTCGTCGAGCATCCGAAGCGCTCTGAGTCGTCACACTTCCGGGCCGCGAAAGCGACGGCCCGCAAGATCCTCCACGCCGTGGACGACGCCGACCTGCCCTACGGGCCCCGGCCCCTGGAGGCGAGATTGGGGCCGGCGAGCGCCGAGCGGTGGGAGATGCACCACGGCGGCAGCCTGTGGGTCAAGGGGACCCGCGGGTGGCTCATGTACCGCGCTCGGGTCGGCATCGAGTGGAGCATGCAGTTCTGCGCCGATCCGGCGAAGGTCGACCGGCTCCGGCAGAACGCCGCCGAACTGGTCGACGCCTTCCCGCTCACGCTGCCCGCCCTCGCGGAACTGGGCTACGAGCGGGCCGAGGACCTGTTGCGCACGCCCATCGAGGACGCCGACGCCGTCGAGGCGTGGACGGACTCGCTGTTCAACTCCTGCGTGCCCCTGAGCCACGGCAACCACCAGGGCGTCCTGCCCGGTGTGCCCGGCGAGCACCACTACCCCTGGCCGGTCAAGGGAGCGGACTTCATCCGGTACGACGACTTCCAGCTGTGGGTGACCCTGCCCGACGGCACCCACGGCGCGGTCGCACCGGTGGACCGGCGAGGCTCGGGGGACGGGCACGTCAGGCTGTCCTTCGTGCCCGAGGGAAGCGTGGCCGCCCCCGTGGTGACGGAGGCTCAGGACCGTGGGCTGATGGCCGTTCTGCCGGCCGACAGCGACGTGGCCCTGCAGGCGTTCGCCCAGCAGGTCCCTCCGGGCCGGCGTACGGCCTCCGGTCCACTGTCGCCCCGCGCCCGACGGGTCGGCCGCCACACCACCGGTTGACGGGCCGCTCACCCTGAGACCGCTTCGGGCAGTCGGTCCCACTGCCCGGCCGGTGCCCGAGCCGATGCCTCGTCACACTCGCATCGCTTGTGCGCGCCCGGCGTCGGCGATGCCCTCGTCCTCCAGACAGTGCCGCAGTCGGTCGAGTCCGCGGCGGGTGTGGCTCTTGACCGTGCCCAGCGGCCAGCCGGTGACGCGGGCGATCTGGGTCTGCGTCAGGTCCTCGTAGTAGGCCAGGTGCAGCACCTGGCGCTGCGGGGTGCTGAGCTGCCGCAGGGCCCGGCCGACGACCATACGGTCCAGCGCGGCCTCCGGCTCGCCGGTGTCGTCGCGGCTCTGGGCCGGAGGCTGTTCCGCGGCCGCCGCGACGAGGCGCGCGCGGCGGGCGCGGGCTGCCATCGCGTCGGCCACCTTGCGCCGGGTGATGCCCACCAGCCAGGCGGCCGGCGTCCCGCGCTCCGGCGTGTACCCGTGCCGGCCTCGCCAGGCGTCGGCGAACACCTGCTGGGCCACGTCCTCGGCGTCCCGCGCGTCGCCGAGCGCCTGCTGGGCCAGTCCGTGGACCAGCCCGCCCCACCGGCGGTGGATCTCGTACCAGGACGCGTCGTCGGCGGCCGGGGTGAGGCCGTCCCCGGCCGCCGGTGAGGGGTGGGCGGGGCGGGGCCCGGCGGTGACGACGGAGCCCGTTCCGGCGGCGGTACAGTCCATGACCACGTCTCTCCTCGTGAGCCCGGTGTGCGCCGCCGGTGTCCCGGGACGCCCCTTTGGCCGACGGCCCGGCCCCGGTTGTCCACCGTGTCCGGGTCCTGCGCCGTCCGGATGTCCAGCCTGCGCCGGACGCCTCGGCCCTCACAACTCGCATCGATATCGCATCGAGTAGCCTGGGAACCGTGGCGGAAGCGGGAGGAACGGGCCCACGGGCCCTCGGAGCGACGGGGCCGGCGGTCATGGACGACACGGAGGTGGCGGAGGCGGCCGGGCTGACCACGGGCGCGGTGGCCCGCCGCCTGGGCGTCTCCCCCACGACGCTGCGCTCCTGGGACCGCCGCTACGGGCTGGGGCCCGCCTCCCGGTCGCAGGGGCGGCACCGGCGATGGAGTCCGCGGGACGTGGCGATGGTCGAGGAGATGTGCCGGCTGGCGGCGGCGGGCGTCGCCCCGGCCGAGGCCGCTCGGGTGGCCCGCTCCACGCACGGCGAAGGGGCTGCCTCCCGGACGGCCCCGGCCGTCGGGTCCGCCGGCCCGCCGCCGGCCCAGCCACCGGGGACGTCCGTCCGACGTGGGGGCGCCGGCGGTGGGCTTCCGCTCGGCGACGTACGCCAGGAGTGCCGGGGGCTGGCCCGGGCGGCGGTGCGGCTGGACGCGCCCGAGCTGGAGAACCGCCTGCTGGACGCGGTCAGGCAGCACGGGCTGACGACGGCCTGGGAGGAGGTGATGGTGCCCACGCTGCGGGCGGTGGGCCGCAAGTGGGAGTCCTCCGGCGACCGTTACGTGGAGGTGGAGCACCTGCTGTCCTGGCAGATCTCCACCGCGCTGCGCCGTGCGCCGCTGGTGCTGCCGCGTCCGGTGGATGCCACCGGTACCGAGCCGGTGGTACTGGCCTGCGCGCCCGGCGAGCAGCACTCGCTGCCGCTGGAGGCGCTGGAGGCGGCGCTGGCCGAGCAGGGCGTGCCCACCCGCATGCTGGGCGCCGCCGTGCCGGTGGAGGCCCTGCTGGCCTGTGTCCGGCGCACCGGTCCGGTCGCCGTCGTGCTCTGGGCGCAGACCCGGTCGACGGCCTCCGGGCCGCTGGCCCGGCACGTGGCGGGACTGCAGTGGGGTTCGGCCGGCGCCCGCAGACGGCCCTTCGTACTGCCGGCGGGGCCGGGCTGGGACCGCAGGGCGGCCGGCGACTTCCCGCGCTGCGGTGGCCTCCGGGACGCGGTGCGGACGCTGAGCGGCCTGTACGGCGCCGAGGGGCCCGCTCGTCCCGCCGGTCGGGGGTGAGCGCCGCGGACCGGCCGCGGGCCACCGGCCCCGGGTCCACTGCGTGTCCGACGCCGCGCGGGGGACACGGTCGGGGACCCGCGTGCACGTCCGTGGCCCTGCGGCACCGGGCCGGGCGTACCGCGCGACCCCGCGCGCGGGGCGCGGGGCCGGGGCGGCACGGCGGCCCGCGTCGCCCACCGCGCCGGGCAGGCGGTGCGCACGGCGGGGAGTACGCGCCGGGCGTCACGCCGGGTGCGTGCCAGGGGGCGGGCACGGGACGGGGCGCGCCCCTGCCTGGCCGGCACGCACGGCCCCTTGCCGGTCGGCACGCCCGACTCCTGCCCGGCCGTCACCCCCGCGCGGCCCGGCCTGTGCCACCGCGTGCCGGAACGGATCCGGCGCCGGCGCCGTGGGGCTGCGGATCGGGCGCCGCCGGCAGGTGGTCAGCCGGGGAAGCGCCCGGTGGAACGCAACTCCCAGCGCCGTTCGGCGTAGGCCAGGTCGTCGCGCCAGAGGCGGCCCGCCGCGAACCGCATGACGGGCCGCAGCAGCGGGGCGCTCCGGCGCGCGACGGCGAAGCCGGGGCGTTCGGACGTGGCCACGACCGCCTCCACCACGGCGGTGCGGGGCCTGCCCCGGCCGTCCGGGCCGAGCGGTGTCGCGTGCGTCTCCACGACCGAGCCCTCCCCTTCGCCACCGGTGATGCGCATGACGACCGTGCGCGGCCCGGGGGCCGTGAACACGGCGCGGACCGGGACGACGAGGCGGCCGGCGACCTTGAAGGAGACGTCGACCGTGAAGGCGTCCTCGCCTTCCCCCCGTCCCGGCGAGTCCACGACGGTGAGGTCGACGAAGGAGTACGGGTGGAACCAGGCGCCGTGCCAGGGGTCCAGGCGGTTGGCGACCACGTCGGCCGGCTCGCAGACACCCTGCCCGCTGTAGACGGCGGTCAGCGCGCCGTCCACGGCGGGCCGCTCCGGTACCGGCGGCCGGGGTGCGGGTTCCTCCCCTCCGACGTCGTCCAGCCGCACCCACAGCAGTACCCCGTCGTCGTGCGCGGGCCAGGGCTCCCAGCCGCCGAACGCCCCGCCGTCCAGCGCGAGTCCGTGCCAGTGGCAGACCAGGGTGCCGCACCGCACCGGGCTGTCCCGCAGCGGTGCGCCCAGGTGCGGGCAGATGCCGGGACCGGCGACGGGACGGCCCCGCGCGTCGCGCCACAGCACGACCTCCTGGCCGGCGACGGTCCGGGCGAGCGGGCGGTCCCGGACCAGGTCGCGGGAGGCCCCGACGACGTACCAGTTGCCGCTGGGCCGCTGCTGCGCCCGCTTGAGCGCGTCCGCGATGAGCGCGGGCCGGGCGTCGCGCCAGGTCGGCCGCTGGCGTTCCCAGGCGACGGGATCGCGCCGCAGGCGCAGCGGCAGACGGGCCCGGCGGAACGGACGGTCGGACGTCACGCGGCCTCCTCGCAGGGTGCGGGCGAGTACACGGTGCCGGCGGAACGGCGACGCGCCGTCAGGCGGGCCGCGGCCACCCGCAGCAGGCCGTCGGCGGCGACCAGCGCGCGGCGCCTGCGGGAGACCGCGGCCCGGCGGTTCAGTACCGCCCAGCCGTCCTCGGCGACGGCGTCCAGGATGCCGCCGTAGAGCACGAACGCCGTGCGGATGCAGGGCCGGGCGACCGGGTCGAGCATCGGTACACCGGGCGCGGCACGCCGGTAGGCGGCGCGGGTGAGGTCGGCGAAGGCACGCAGGGCCGCGACGACCCGGCGGCCGGTGCGGCCGTCGTCCCGGCAGCGGCGCAGCAGTTCGCGGTCCACGCCGTGCGCGGCGAGCAGGTCCTGCGGGAGGTAGACCCGGCCGCGGTCGAGGTCCTCTCCGACGTCCCGCAGGAAGTTGGTGAGCTGGAAGGCGACACCCAGTTCGGCGGCGTACGGGGCGGCCTCCTCCCGCGGCACGACGGTGCCGAGGACGGGCAGCATCTGGAGGCCGATCACGGCCGCCGAACCGTGCATGTAGCCGCGCAGCGCCGCGTAGTCGGCGTACTCGGTGACCGTCAGGTCGCTGCGCATGGAGGCCAGGAAGTCGGTGAAGTGACACGGGTCGATGGCGTAGCGGCCGCTGGTGTCGGCGAGGGCGGTGACCACCGGCTCGGCGCTCGGTCCGCCGGCCAGGCCCCGGGTCAGTTCGGCGCTCAGGCGGTCCAGGGCGGCGGCCCGCCGGGCCGCCTCGTCGCCGGCGGGGGCGCCGGAGCCGTCCGCCGGCGAGTCGACGATGTCGTCGGCCCAGCGGGCGAAGCCGTACAGGGCGTGCACGGCGGGGCGCCGGTCGGGGGGCAGCAGACGGGTGGCGAGGAAGTAGGTGCGTCCGTGCCGGGCGTTGAGGTCCCGGCAGTGGGTGTAGGCGGCGCGCAGTCCCGGGTCGGTGATGCGAGCGGCGTCCAGCTCGCGGGTGGTCATGGCCGTACTCCTTCGACGGTCTGCCGGGGGGCCCGGCGGGCGGTGGGGCGGGTGCGGGTGCCGCCGGTGACGCGGGCCGCGGCCAGCTTCCCGGACAGCAGTACGGGCGGTACTCCGACGCCGGGGGTGGTGCCGCAGCCGGCGAGGACGGCGTTGGCGGTGCCGCGCACCAGGTTGCGCGGACGGAAGGGGCCGGTCTGGGCGAAGGTGTGGGCGGCGGAGAACGGCGTGCCGGCGGCGTGCCCCTGCGCGCTCCAGTCGGCGGGGGTCACCAGGCACTCCTCCTCGATGGCGGACGCGATGCCGGCGAGCCCGCGGCGGTCGAGCTCGCGCAGCAGGCTGTCGCGGTAGCGGGCGCCGAGTCCGGGCCAGTCGGCGCTGCCCGGCCCGATGTCGGTGTTGGGGCAGGGGGCGAGGACGTAGTGCAGGTGCCGGCCCGGCGGGGCCAGGCCGGGATCGGTCGCGGTGGGCCTGGTGATCAGCAGGGAGGGGTCGCTCATCAGCTCGCCGGTGTGCGTGAGTTCGCGGAAGGTGCGCCGCCAGGCGTGGCCGAAGGAGAGGGTGTGGTGGGCCAGTTCCGGCCAGGTGCGGTCGCAGCCGGCGTGCAGGATCACCGCCGACGGGGCGTGCCTGAGTCGGGCGGGGCGGCGCGGGGCGCGGCCCAGCAGGCGGTAGGTCACCGGCAGGTCGGGGGTGAGGACGACGGCGTCGCAGGGGATGCGCTGGTCGTCGGTCACCACGGCGGTGACCCGCTCGCCGGAGCGTTCCAGGCGGGTCACCCGCTGCCCGTAGTGGAACCGTGCCCCGGCCCCGGCCGCCGCCTCGGCCATGGCCCGGGGCAGGGCGTGCATGCCGCCGCGCGGGAAGTACACCCCGGCGACGGTGTCCATGTAGGCGATCACCGCGTAGGCGGCCATCGCCCGCTCGGGCGGGACACCGGCGTACAGGGCCTGGAAGGAGAAGACGCGGCGCAGCCGCTCGTCCCGCACGTGGCGGGCGACCTGCGCCTCCCAGCGGCCGAAGCCGCCGAGCGCGGCGAGCCGGACCAGCTCGGGGGTGAGCAGTTGCAGCGGTGAGTCGAAGTCGGCGTCGAGGAAGCGGCCCCGCTCGGCCCGGTAGAGCCTGCCCAGCCAGTCGCGCAGCCGGCGGTAGCCCGCGGCTTCGGCGCCGCCGGCGAACCGCTCGACCTCCGCCTCCATCGCCTCGGCGTCGGTGTGCACGTCGAGGGTGCTGCCGTCGGCGAACCGCGCCCGGTAGGCCGGGTGCAGCTCGATCAGGTCGACGCGGTCGCGCAGTGAGGTGCCGACCGCGGCGAAGGCCTCGTCGGCGATCTCCGGCATGGTGAGCACGGTGGGCCCGGTGTCGACGAGATAGCCGCCGAGCTCCATCCGGCCGGCCCGGCCGCCGGGCCGCGGGTCGCTCTCGACGACGGTGACGCGGCGGCCGGCGCCGAGCAGGTGCAGGGCGGCGGACAGGCCGGCCAGTCCGGCGCCGACCACGACCACGTGGTCCGTGGGTCCCGTGATGGTCCGGGTCACCGGGCCGCCTCCGTTCCGGTGGCGGCCAGGGCGGCGGCACGCGGGGCAGCGGCGGGCTCGGGCACCTGGCCGGGCGTGCCGGTGATCTCGCCCAGCAGGCCGCGCAGCCGGGCGGCCGCGCCGGGTTCCAGGGACGCTTCGCCGAGGTGGCGCAGACAGCGCCGGGTGAGGCGGGCGATCCGCGCCTCGACGTGGTCGCGGGCTCCGGTCGCGACGAGGACCTCGCGTACGTCCGCCAGGTCGCCCTCGGTGAGGTCGGCGCGGCCCGTCGCGTGGTCGAGCACGCCGAGCGCGTGGTGGTCGCCGGCGGCGGTGGCGAGGGACCGGGCCACGGCCAGCGGATAGGTCGGTGTGCCCTCGCGCACGTCGCCGCCGGACGGCTTGCCGGTGACCCGGGGGTCGGCGAAGAGGTCGTCGAGGTCGTCCCGCAACTGGAAGGCGAGGCCCGCGCAGCGTCCCGCGCGGCGCAGGGTCCGCACGGTGGGGTCGTCGGCTCCGGCGAGCACCGCGCCCAGTTGCAGGGGCCGTTCCACCGTGTACAGGGCGCTCTTGAGGCACGCGGCCCGGATCGACCGGGCCGGGGTGCCGGAGGACACCGCCTGGCCGCGCACGTCGAGGTACTGGCCGGCCACCATCTCGGTGCGCAGCACCCGCCACACCCCGTGCAGGCGGTGCGCGGTGTCGCGTGGCAGCCCGGGGTCCAGCAGCAGCCCGGACAGGGCGTCGTCCGCCCAGGCCAGGGCGAGGTCGCCGGCGAGCACGGCGGTGGAGGCGCCGAGCCGCCGGGCGGCGGGGCCGGGGGTGCTACCGGCGTACTGATCGGCCACGTCGGCGTGCAGCGCGGGCGCGCCGCGGCGGGTCGGCGCCTGGTCCATCAGGTCGTCGTGGACCAGGGCGCAGGTCTGGAGCAGTTCCAGCGCAGCCGCCGTCCGCAGCGCCCCGCGCACCTGGGCCGGGTCCCCGCCGCCGCAGGCGCGCAGCGACCACCACAGGAGTCGGGGGCGGATCCGGCGGCCGCCGCGCCGGGTGAAGCGGGCGGTGCGCTCGGCGACGTCGCGCGCGAACACCGGGTCGAGCCCGTGGCAGCCCGCGAGACGGTCGTCGAGCAGTTCGCGCAGTTCCCGGCCGACGGCACCCGGTACGTCCTCGTCGACGGCGCGGGCGGCGCGGGCCGGCTCCACCGTGTCGTGGGGGCCGGCCACGGCGGGCGGCCTGCGCGGCGGGTCTGCCGTGAGACGGCCGATCGCCTGGGTGGAACGCATCGCGGATCCTCTCGCCGGTCGGTGGGCCGGACCACCTGTCGGTGAGCCGGCCGAGTCGCGCGGCAGGAGTGCCGGCACCGGTCGCGCGCGGTGCCGGCGCCGTCGCGACCGGTACGTCGTCGTGACACATTCCGCGCGGGTCGCCCCGCCGGATGCGCCATTCGGTGGACATGCCGGCGCCCCGGGTTCCCACGCGCCCGACACGCTGTGCGCTGCATCCGCCGGGACCGGTGTGCGGGAAGACTGGCCGGATCCGCCGGTCCGCACAGAGACCGCCGTGGAGACAACCGCCGTGGAGGGAGCCGCCGTGGAGGTGGAGTCGGAGGTCGCCGTTGTGGGCGCCGGGGCGGCCGGGCTGTCGCTGGCGCTGCGGCTCGCCCGTCCGCCCGCGGGTGGGCGGGCGGTGCCGGCGGTGCTGCTGGCGGCGCCGCCTGGGCCGTTCCGCGCGGCGCCGCGCACCTGGTGCTTCTGGGAGGCGGGCGCGGGGCCGTACGAGGAGGCGCTGACGGCCTCCTGGCGGCGGCTGCGGGTGCGTTCCGGTGACGGGCGGACGGTGGACGCCGCCATCGAGCCGCTGCGCTACAAGATGCTGCGTTCCGACGCGCTGGAGGGCCTCGCCGGCCGGGTGCTCGGGACGAGCCCGTGGGTGACGACGGTGGAGGCCGTCGCCGAACGGGTCGAGTCCGCGCCCGGTGGCGCGGTGGTGCACGCCCGCCGGGCCGACGGCGGCCGGGTGACGGTGCGCGCCCGCTGGGTGTTCGACTCACGGCCGCCCGAGCGGCTGCCACCGGCCCGCACCACGTTGCTGCAGCACTTCCGCGGCTGGTTCGTGCGCACCCGCCGACCGGTGTTCGATCCCGCTGTCGTGGAGCTGATGGACTTCCGCACCCCGCAGCCCGCGCACGGGCTGTCCTTCGGTTACGTGCTGCCGACCGGCCCCCGGGAGGCGCTGGTGGAGTACACCGAGTTCTCCCGCGGCCCGCTGGGCCGGGACGCGTACGACCGGGCGCTGCGGCACTACGTCACGGGTGTCCTGGGCGCGGGCGACCACGAGGTGCTGGACTTCGAACAGGGTGTGATCCCGATGACGGACGCGCACTTCCCCCGGCGGAGCGCGGCGTCCGTGTTCCGCATCGGGTCCGCGGCCGGCGCCACCCGTCCCGCGACCGGCTACACGTTCAGCGCCGTCCAGCGCCAGACCGGCGCCGTGGCCGACGCCCTGCACGCCGGGCGCCGTCCCGTACCGCCGCGTCCCCACTCGGCCCGCTCCCGGCTCATGGACGCGGTGCTGCTGCACGCCCTCGACCGGGGCCGGGTGGACGGACCGGCCTTCTTCACCCGCCTGTTCACCCAGGTGCCCGCACCCCGCCTGCTGCGTTTCCTGGACGGGCGCACGGGCCTCGCGGAGGACCTGTCCATCGGGCTGCACGTGCCCGTCCCCGCGATGCTCGGCTCGGCCCTGGCCCTGCCGTTCGTCCCGCGCCGGAGCGCCCCGGTCTCCTGACCCGCCACCACCGGAGCCCGCCACCAGGGCCCGCCCGCCCCCCGACTCGCACGACACCGACGATCCCGTACCCGACGACCTCTGACGGAGATGGCATGCCCGTGCTGCGCGACGCCGAGCTGGCGACCGCGTTCGACCACGCCGCCAGGAGCTACGACACGCTCGTGGCGGCGAATCCCGGTTACCACACCCACCTGCGGCGCTCGGCCCGGCGCCTCGGACTGCCCGGCGGCGGTCCGGTCCCGAGGGTGCTGGACCTCGGCTGCGGCACCGGTGCCTCGACCGCGGCCCTGGCCGCCGCGCTGCCCGGCGCCGACATCACCGCCGTCGACGCGTCCGCCGGGATGCTGCGGCGGGCGGCCCGGCGCCACTGGCCGGTGCCGGTGCGCTTCGTGCAGGCGCCGGTGGAACGGCTGGCGGCGGCCGGGGTGCGCGGCCCGTTCGACGCGGTCTTCGCGGCGTACCTGCTGCGCAACACCGCCGATCCGGACGCGGTCCTCGCCCACGCGTACCGCCTGCTGGCGCCGGGCGGCCGGCTGGCGGTGCACGAGTACGCGCTGAGCGGGCGGGCGGCGCACCGCGCGGTGTGGACCGCGGTGTGCGGCGGGTTCGTCCTGCCCGTCGCCACGCTGCTCGGCGACGGACCGCTCTACCGGCACCTGTGGCGCAGTGTCGTCTCCTTCGACACCGCCGGGGAACTGGCACGGCGGGTGGAGCGGGCGGGGTTCGAACGGGTGCGGGTGCTGCCGCTGCCCGGCTGGCAGACCGGCATCACGCACACCGTGGTCGCCCGCCGCCCGTTCGCCGACGGTGGGGAGGCGGGGCGATGAACGGGCCGAGCCGACCCTCCGGGCACGGCGTCCGCACGCCCCGGCCCGGGCGGGACCGGCTGGCCCGGCTGCTGCCCGCACCGCCCGGCGCCGACCGTGCCGAGGAGTCCAGCGCGCCGCGGGTGGCGGTCGTGGGCGGCGGCATCGCCGGGCTGACGGCGGCCACCGCACTGGCCGAACGCGGGGTGCGGGTCACCGTGTACGAGCGCGACGCGCAGCTCGGCGGCCGGCTGGCCGGATGGTCCACACGGCTGGCCGACGGTACGACGGTGACGATGAGCCGGGGCTTCCACGCGTTCTTCCGGCAGTACTACAACCTGCGTGCGCTGCTGCGCCGGACCGATCCGGCCCTGGCCCGCCTGACCGGGCTGCCCGACTATCCGCTGCGGCACGGCAGCGGCCGGCAGGACAGCTTCCGGCACGTGCCGCGCACCCCGCCGCTGAGCGCGCTCGGCTTCGTGGCGCTGAGCGAGTCGTTCTCCCTGCGCGACCTGGTCCGGATGCGCCCGCGCGCGGCTCTGCCGCTGCTCGACGTACGGGTGCCCGAGGTGTACGAACGGCTCGACCACGTCAGCGCGTACGACTTCCTGGAGGCCATCCGGTTCCCGCCGGCGGCGCGGCACCTGGCCTTCGAGGTGTTCTCGCGCAGCTTCTTCGCCGACCCCCGGAAGCTGTCGGCGGCGGAGATGGCGCTGATGTTCCACATCTACTTCCTCGGCTCGGCCGAGGGCCTGCTGTTCGACGTGCCCGGGGAGCCGTTCCCGCAGGCGCTGTGGGACCCGATCGCGGCGCGTCTGGAGCGGCTCCGCGCGCGCGTGCTCACGAACACCGCGGTGGAGGGTGTCTCCGTCCGGCCGTCGGGCGGGTGCACGGTGACCGCCGCGAGCGGCGAGGAGCCGTACGACGCCGTGGTGCTCGCCCTGGATCCGGCGGGTCTGCGCTCCCTGGTGGGCCGCTGCGGCGATCTCGGGGACGCCGGGTGGCGCGAGCGTGTGGCGCGGCTGCGCACCGCCCCGCCCTTCCTGGTGTCCCGCCTGTGGCTGGACCGGCCGGTGCGCGCGGACCGGCCCGGCTTCCTCGGCACCAGCGGCTTCGGGGCCCTGGACAACGTCAGTGTGCTCAGCCGCTGGGAGGGCGAGGCGGCGCGGTGGGCGGCCCGTACCGGTGGCTCGGTGCTGGAGCTGCACGCCTACGCGGTGTCCGGGGACGCCGGCCGGGAGACCACGGAGAAGGAACTGCTCGGCGAACTGCACCGGCTCTACCCGGAGACCGCCCGGGCCCGGGTGGTGGACGCCCGTCACGAGTGGCGGGCCGACTGCCCCCTGTTCCCGGTGGGCGGTCACGCGGACCGGCCCACGGTCACCACGCCCACCCCGGGGCTGGTCGTCGCGGGCGACACGGTCCGCACGGGGCTGCCGGTGGCCCTGATGGAGCGGGCCGCCACCAGTGGGTTCCTCGCCGCCAATGCGCTGCTGCGGCGCTGGGGCCTGCGCGGGCACCCGCTGTGGACCGTGCCCGAACAGGGCCGGGTCGCCGTCCTGCGCCGGGCGGCGGCCCGGGCGGCCGGCGACGGGTGAGAGGAAGGAGGGCGGTGCAGGGGTGGCCGGCGGGGTGGGGGCGGAGGCCCGGCCGAGGCGCTCGCGGCGCGCCGCGGCGTCACCGTGCGGCCCCGGCGGCCGGTGCCGGCGAGGTGTGCCTGACGACGCCCTCCTTGTGGGCCAGCGCCTCGGCCACCGTGCGGATCGCGTCGGACGGCGGCAGGCCCGGGGGCAGCCGGGGCGGGGAGCCGGTCACGGCGCGGTCGGCGAACGCGGTCGCGACATGGGGCAGGCGCACGTCCACCACCCGCACCCCCGCCGCGCGCAGTTCCCGGCGCAGCGCGTCCAGCCAGGCCGCGAGCGCCGACTTGGCCGCGCTGTAGTCGGCCATCCGCGGCACGGGCCTGTCGACGACGACACCGGTGACGGCGGCCAGCGCCCCGCCCCGGCCGACGAGCGGGACGGCGGCCCGCAGCAGGGCCATGGGCGCGAGGGCGTTGACGCTGAGGAGGTGCTCGGCCACGGCGTCGTCGACCTCGGCGGCGGCACCGAAGGCGGTGACGCCGACGCAGACCGCGACCGCGTCCAGGCCGCCCCACAGCCGCGCGGCGGCGCGCACGGCGGCGGCGCACCCGTCGGGCCGGTAGGCGTCGAAGCCGAAGGCCGGGGCGGCGCCGCACTCCCGCGCCACGCGCGCGAGCCGGGCGCGGTCCCGGCCGGCCACGGCGACCCGGGCATCACGCCGGTGCAGGTCGCGGGCGAGGCCCGAGCCGATCTCACCGGTGGCTCCGGCGACGAGTACCCGTGCTCCGTTCAGTTCCATGTCGTGCCTCCGAAGTTCCGAAGCTGTCGTGCACCGGGCCGTGCGTCCCGGCGGGGCCCATGCGCCGCATCCGGTCGTCCGCCCGGCTCGGAAGAGTTCGACGGGAGCCGGTGCGCCGCCGGGGTGCGCACGGAGCGGTGAACGGCTCCCGCCGCCCGAGACCTGGAGGTGGAAACGATGACCGATCCCCTGCGTCCTCCCGGAGAGACACCGCCCGTCGAGGGGTCGACGGCGGAAGCACACCCCGAGCGGCCGGACGGCGGCATCTGGGAGCATCCCGGGATCTGGATGGCCCTGATCGTGATCGGCTGCCTGCTCGTCGCCGCGTTCTTCGTGGTGCGGATGATCGATCTGTGAGCCGTCGGGGACAGGACTCCCGCCGGGCGGGGCGGCACCGCGAGAGGTGGTGCCGCCCTTGCCGTGCCGCGGGCCCCGCCGTGCGGCGGGCCCCTTGTCGTGCCGCGCGGCCGTCGTGCCGTAGTGGGCGGTCGCGGGCCGGGACGCGGGTTCAGCCGTGCGGCCGGGTGGCCGTGACCCGGGGCGAGGCGTCCGGCGCGGGGGACAGGGCGGCGCGGGTCCGCTCCCGGCGCCGGGCGGCCAGGGACTCCCTCGCCGCCTCCCTCGGATGGCGGCGGCGCCAGTACGGGTTGTCGTGCGGCAGCCCGCCGGTGACCCGGCCGTACATCCCGAAGGTGAGGATGAGCAGGCCCATGACGAAGGTGAAGACGACGTTCGTCATGCCGAAGTCGAGGATGTTGGCGCTCCGGTCGAGCACGAAGACGTGGACGAAGCCGCTGACGAGGAACAGCGTCCCCACGGCCATGTTGAGCGTGGAGGCGAAGTTTCCTCCGACCACGGCGCCGCCGATCAGCAGCAGCCCGAAGAGCACCGAGATCAGGCTCAGCAGCCCGTTCGTCGACATGCCCGCGATACGGGTGCCGTCCGTGCCGAAGGGGCTGAGTTCGTCGGCGAAGCCGAGACAGCCGAACAGCAGCAGGACACCGCCGCACAGTCCGGCGCCGTACCGGTAGACCGTCGCCAGCCTGTGGTCCACCGGCCATTCGTCGCGAAGCCTCATGACACATCCTTTCCGATGCGTGCCGGGCCCCCCAGGGGGTGGGCCGGGCCCGACGGCCCCGCCCACCCGTGTCGCCGTCTCTTCCGGCGGCGCGCGCGAATCGGTTGCACCCCGGCGGTGCGGGAATCCCCGTGCGGCGCGCGATACCCGCCGGCCGCCCGCATCCACCCCCGGCTCCCGCCCGGAAGGGTGGGTGCGGGGCTTCGCGCAGGGCAGAGCCCACGATCCAGCTCATCCGGGAGGCGACATGCACCCCACCGACCGGACCAGGCCTCTGCACACCGATCTGGACATCCACCTGGTCCTCAGCGACGCCGAGGCCCTCCGGGTCGAGGTGCGCTTCAGCTACGACCCGGCCGATCCGTTCGCCGTGCGCATGGACTTCCGCGACGGCCCCGGGACCGTCGCGCCCTGGCTGTTCTCGCGCGACCTCCTCGACGCCGGGCTGCGCGCCCCGTCCGGTGAGGGCTCCGTGCGTGTCTGGCCGCCCTGCCGCTGCCACGGTTCCACCACGCTGCGGATCGTGCTGCGCGGCCCGGGCGGGGCAGCGGTGCTGTACGTACCCGCCGACCCGTTCGAGGACTGGCTGACCGAGACGTTCGACGCGGTGCCCGCGGGCACGGAGAGCTCCCACCTGCACTGGGGCGACATCCTGGCGGAACTGCTGCGCCGCGACTGACCCGTGACACAGGGCGCCGCCCGGGAAGACGTGAGGACATGAAGGTGATCAGCGAACGCGGCGGCGTCCGGCGGCCCGGGCCCTGGCTGCGGTACGGCGCGGCCGCGGCCGCGGTGGCCGTCACCGCGGTCGCCGGCGCCACCGCGACCGATCCGGACAGCACCTGGTACGGCTCGCTGCGCAAACCGTCGTGGCAGCCACCGCCCCGGGCGTTCGGCGTGGTGTGGACCCCGTTGTACGCGTCGATCGCCTTCTCGGCGGGTCGCGCGCTCGGACGCGCCCCGGATCCGCGCCACAGGGCCGGGATCGTGCGCGACCTGGCCGTGAACCTCACGCTGAACGCGGCATGGAGCCGGCTCTTCTTCGCCCACCGCGCTCCGGGGGCGGCGCTCGCCGACAACGCCCTGCTGAACATCTCCAACGCGCAGCTCATCCGGCAGATCGCCCGCACCGACCGGGCCGCGGCCGGAGCCCTGCTGCCCTACGCCGCGTGGTGCGCCTTCGCGGCGGCCCTGAACGCCTCCATCGTCCGGCTCAACCGCTGACGGCCCCGGCGCCGGCGGCCGCGCGGCCGCCTACGGTGGGGCGTACGCCGCGCCGGACGGCGGACACGGCGAAACACACGGAACACACGGAACACACCTGAGGGACTTCTCCGCCATGCCGGACGACGGTGCTCTGTTCGGGCTCGACGCCCTTCCCGGCGCGGCCCCCGCCCGGGACGAGCCGGAACGGCCCCGGGCCACCGGCCCGCTGTTCCGCGACTCCGAGGCCGCTCGGCGGTTGCTGCCCGTACGGACGATCTACACCGAGCCCGCGGCCGCCGCCTCGCCCCGCGGCCGCCAGGTCCTCGCCCGCCACCCCGGCGCGCGGGTCGTCGAGGTGGACTCCCACTGGCGCATTCCCGGGCTGCACGGCGACGAGGGCAACGTCGGGCGCTGGGTGCGGGTGAAGGGCGAGACGCTGGTGCTGGGCGAACGCAAGACGCTGACCGCACGGCCCAACGGACGGTCCGCCGACTGGATCGCCCCCGGCGCCTCCAACGGCTGCGCGATGGCCTGCGTGTACTGCTACGTACCGCGTCGCAAGGGGTACGCCAATCCCGTCACCGTCTTCACCAACATCGAGCGGATCATCGCCCACCTGGGGCGTCACATCGCGCGGCAGGGGCCCAAAGCGGAGCCCAACCAGTGCGACGACCAGGCGTGGGTCTACGACGTCGGCGAGAACGGCGACTGCTCCGTGGACGCGCTGATCTGCGACAACACCGCCGACCTCGTGCACGCGTTCCGGCAGTGGCCCACCGCCAAGGCGTCCTTCGCCACCAAGTTCGTGAACCCGGACCTGCTGGCACTGGAGCCGCGGGGCCGCACCCGCGTCCGCTTCTCGGTGATGCCCGGCGAGGACTCCCGGCTGCTGGACGTCCGGACGTCACCGGTGGCCGAGCGCGTCGCCGCCGCGGCCGACTTCCTGGACGCGGGGTACGAGGTGCACTTCAACCTCTCCCCCGTGGTGCTGCGCCCCGGATGGCGGCAGGCCTGGGCCGAGCTGCTCCGGCAGCTCGACGACGTGCTCCCGGACCGGGTCAAGCGCCAGGCGGCCGCCGAAGTGATCATGCTGACGCACAACCGGGAACTGCACGAGGTCAACCTCGGCTGGCATCCACGCGCCGAGGACGTGCTCTGGCAGCCGGGCGTCCAGCAGGGAAAACGCTCCGAGAACGGGGCGCTGAACGTGCGCTACGACCACCTGGTCAAGGGGAGGGCCCTGGACGACCTGCGCGGGCTCGTCGCCACGCACGCTCCCTGGCTGCGCATCCGGTACGCCTTCTGAACCGGCCCCGCGGACCGTCTCCACGACGGCCGCGGGGTCGCGGCGCACGCGTGCGGCACCGGCCCGGGGGGAGCGGTGCCGCACGCGGGAGCGGCGGATGTCTCAGTGGTGCACGGCCGGGGCGCCCCGGCCGGCGGCCCGCCGCTCGCCGGCCGTGCGCCCGGGGGTGAGCACGCGCTCCGCCAGGACGCCGAAGACCAGGCCGAACGCGGTCCACAGAGTCGCCTGGACGGCAAGCGCAGCCAGGCGGAACCGCCACAGCAGACTCGGGGAGAAGTCCTTGGGGACCTCGTCCACGGCCGGCAGGAACGCGTAGGCGAGCCCGGCGGCCAGCAGGAAGAACGCCCCGGCGGCCAGCGTCGCGTTCCAGTTGCCCAGCCGCGGGGCGAGCCGCTTGCCGAGGATCACCGTGGCGATCGCCAGCAGCACGCTCAGGACCATCATCAGGAAGTACAGCGCCGTGCGCCTGCCGATCGTGTCGGCCTCGCCGACGGACGGCGGGTTGGCCGGGTACTTCAGGAACGGTACGACGTAGACGGCCACCAGGCCGGCGCCCGCCAGGAGCAGCGCGCTCGCGCGCGGCCCGAAGCGGCCGATGCGGCCCAGCGCGAAGCAGTAGGCGAGGGCGGCGATGCCGCCGAACGCGATGCCGTAGACGAGCACGCCGGTGGACAGGCCGGCGGTCGACTGCATCGTGCGGGAGACCGCCTCCACGCCGTGTTCGTGGGAGTGCCCCTCTTCGTAGGCGATGGCCGAGTCGACAGGCGGCTCACCGAGGAAGTAGGCGACGACGAGGGCGAGCAGGCCCGCGGCGAGACCCGCGAGCATGCCACGCACCAACAGGTTACGGACCGTTGCAGAGTTCATGGGCTTGTGCGTTTCCCCGCCCCGGTCAGTGGCAGGGGAAGCCGAGCAGATGCCGGGCGTCGTGCACCCACTCGTGCACGTTCTCGCCGGACGTCAGGGACGTCGCGCCCTGTTCGGCGCCGACGAAGTACAGCAGGACCAGCATCAGGACGCCGAAGAAGGCCGCCCAGGGGACGATGGCGCCGATCGGCAGCTTGGCGGGGAGGGCGGTGGGGGTGGTGCTGGGCTGAACGGCGGACTGCGCCATGGCAGGACCTCCTGGGGAACTCGCGTCCCTGCTCGGTGGTGCACGGGACGACGGGCGGGTCTGACTTGCCCGGCCCGCACCAGGATCGGTGCGAACGGGGCTCACAGTGGCGCGACCGTGCCGGATTCCCACCGGCTTCCGCATTCCGTCGTCGATATCGCCGAGACGGTACCGCGAAGCGCGGGCGCGGCCAAGGGCGCACAGGTGCGGGAGGACGCGCGCCGCGGCCGCCGTACGCTGTGGAACCCCCGTGGCGAAAGGGCCCGTTGACCATGCAGGTGACCTCATGACCACCCGAGTGATGTTGATCTCACCGGCGATGAACCCGGCCCTGCGCGAGGCTCGCTTCGACGACGGGTGCCCACTGGACGCGGCGGGCGCCGCGCACGCCCGGGCGGCCGCGGACGGGCTGCGGCGGGACGCCACCCTCCTCGCCTCCCCCACGGTCCGCTGCCGGGAGACGGCGGCAGCGCTGGGTCTCGACGCACATGCCGAACCCGCCCTGGCCGGACTGGACATGGGCCGCTGGCGGGGGCGGACGCTGGAGGAGGTCGGCGCCGGGGAGCCGGAAGCGCTGGCCCGGTGGCTGGCCGATCCGGCGGCGAGCCCGCACGGCGGGGAGTCGGTGCGCCTGCTGTGCGCCCGGGCCGGGAGCTGGCTGGAGGAGGCCGCCCGGTCCGCCGGCCGCACGGTGGCGGTGGTCGAGCCGGAGGTCGTGCGGGCCGTGACCGTGCGGGCGCTCGGCGCCCCGGAGGCCGCCTTCTGGCGGATCGACGTACCGCCCCTGACCGCGACCGGGTTCACCGGGCGGGCAGGGCGCTGGAACGTGGCGCTCGGCACGGAGCTGGGCAGGGGCCGGGCCTGAGCGGTGCACCGGGGCACCGGGGCGATCGTTCGCCCGGCCCAGGGTCCGAGGACTTCCCGGCAGAGGGCGCGGCCGCACCACGGGACGCGGTTACCCCGATGCCGGACCAGCCGAACTAGACGACTGGTCTACTTTCGGGCTATGGTGCACGCATGCCGGCCACGCGCAGACCAGACACCCGTCGGATCATCCTCGACACCGCCCAGCGGATCATGGCCCACAAGGGCTACTCCGGCGTCGGCATCAACGAGGTGCTCGCGGAGGCCGGCGTACCGAAGGGGTCCTTCTACCACTACTTCGCCTCGAAGGACGCCTTCGGTGAGGCGATCCTGAAGAGCTACTTCACGGACTACCTCGCGGACATGGACGGCACTCTCGCCCGGTCCGGGGAGTCGGCCGCCGAGGGGCTCATGGCCTACTGGCGGCAGTGGCGGGAGACGCAGAGCGTCGAGGAGTGCCAGGGCAGGTGCCTCGCCGTGAAACTGGGCGCCGAGGTGGCCGACCTGTCGGAGCCGATGCGTCTGGCCCTGAAGGAAGGCACGAGCGCCATCGTGGACCGCATCGGACGGACCATCGCCGACGGCCTGGCGGAGGGATCGCTCTCGGTCGACGGCGATCCCCACGAGGTCGCGCAGGCCCTGTACGACATGTGGCTCGGCGCGAGCGTCATGTGCAAGATCCATCGCAGCCTGGCGCCGCTCGACACCGCGCAGGCGACGACCCGCAGGCTGCTGCACCTGTAGACAGCCCGCTTCCCGTGGCCACCTCGGCCACGGGATCCTCTTCCCATCAAATAGTAGACTGGTCTACTTAATCAAGGAGCGTGTCATGAAGGTCCTCATCGTTCTCACCTCGCACGACGAGCTGGGCGACACCGGCCGCAAGACCGGGTTCTGGCTGGAGGAACTGGCGGCGCCGTACTACCGCTTCAAGGAGGCCGGCGCGCAGATCGTGCTCGCCTCGCCCAAGGGCGGGCAGCCGCCGCTGGACCCCAAGAGCAACGAGGCCGACTTCCGGACCGCCGACACCCGGCGCTTCGAGGCCGACCCGGAGGCGACCGAGGCACTCGCGAACACCGTGCGCCTGGACGCCGTCTCCGCCGACGACTTCGACGCGGTCTTCTACCCCGGCGGCCACGGCCCGCTCTGGGACCTGGCCGAGGACACCGTCTCCGTCCGGCTGATCGAGACGACGCTGAGGTCCGGCAAGCCGATCGCACTGGTGTGCCACGCCCCCGGCGTGCTGCGGCACACCGTCGACGAGGACGGCGCGCCGCTGGTGCGAGGCAGGAACGTCACCGGTTTCGCCAACACCGAGGAGGCGGCCGTACAGCTCACCGACATCGTCCCCTTCCTGGTCGAGGACGAGCTCACCGGTCTCGGAGGTGTCTACTCCAAGACCGACGACTGGCAGCCCCACGTCCTGAAGGACGGTCTGCTCATCACCGGGCAGAACCCGGCCTCCTCGGCCCCCGCGGCCGACGCCCTGATCGCTCTGGTCACCGGGGGCGGCGCGTGAGCGCCCGCGCCGCCACGCTCCGCTAGCGCGTGATCGGCCCGGCCGGGCCGGCCGGCAGGCCGGCCCGGCCGGGCCCGTACCCGACGTGACACCGCTGGTGGGACCGGTGCCGACGCTCCGGTCCACCGGTGCCGCCCGCGCCTGACCGGTTCCCCCGGCATCGGCGCGCATCGCCGCGGCGGCCGCCTTCGGCGGCGCCTTCGCGGACGTCGCCTCCCCCGCACCGGCCCTCGGCGAACACCGCCAAGTGGCCCTTTCCGTGGTCTCGCTGACGGCCGGTCACGGAACCGGGTCGGACCCCGCATGCTGGACGCGCCGCCGAGGACACGTGAGACTCGACGGGATCCCAGCTCCCGGTGTTCCAGGACGGTGACCATGCAACAGGAACTGCCCCGCGTCGAACTCACCCCGCAGGCCGCGGAACTGGTGCGCAGGCTCCGGGCCGCGCACGGCCCGCTGATGTTCCATCAGTCCGGCGGCTGCTGCGACGGCAGCGCGCCCATGTGCTACCCGGACGGCGAGTTCCGCACCGGCGGCTCGGACGTGCTGCTGGCCGAGCTGACCGTGGACGGCGTCGTGGAGCCCGTGACCTTCTGGATGTCGCGGAGCCAGTACGAGGCCTGGAGCCACACCAGGCTGATCGTGGACGTCGTACCCGGACGCGGGAGCGGATTCTCCCTGGAGGCACCCGAGGGGGTACGTTTCCTCACCCGTTCTCGCGTAGTCGACGCCGAACCGTCCCGCGTGTCACCGTCGTCTGGTGCACTTCCCCCGAGCGCTGATTGACAGTTGACCACGCATCAGGGGGCGTGATGACGCGGAACGGACGGCGGACGGCGGCAGGCAGATCGATCCTCACGGTCCTCACGACGTTGGGCCTACTGGCCGGCGCGGCCCTGACGGGGGCGGCGCCGGCCAGTGCCGTACCGGCGGGCGGATCCGGCAGGCGAATCGCTCCCGGGGTCACGTACCGGGAGTTCGACATCACGGCGGCGGCCGGGCGGACCCACGCCCATCTGCTCACCGTCGACCTGGGCAATCCGCGCGTCCGTATGGACCTGCTGTACCCCGGGGCGGTGGCCGCCCGGGCGACGGTGTCCCGGCTGGCCGACGCGGCCGGCGCCGTCGCGGGCGTCAACGGCGACTTCTTCCACATCACCGAGACCCAGCACCCGGGCGTGCCGGCCACCGGCGCGGCCGTGGGGCCGGCGGTCGCCGGCGGCCGGGTGCTCAAGGCGGCGGTGCCCGCCGGCCAGCGCTTCGGGCCGGCGCTGCCGCCCGGGACCACCGCGCGGGAGGTTCTCGGGGTGGGCACCGACCGGCGGGCGCGCCTGGACCGCCTCACCCTCACCGGCTCCCTGACCACCGCCCGGGGCAGGCGCCGACTGGGCGGCCTCAACCAGTACGCGCTGCCGCAGAACTCCGTGGGCGCCTTCACCCACCGGTGGGGTTCCGCCTCCCGGGTGCGTGCCGTCTGTGGCACGGACACCGACCGGGCCGCGGCCTGCAGCAAGGACACCTACGAGGTGAAGGTGCGCGGCGGTCGTGTCATCGGCACCGCCGGTGCCCCGGGCAGCGGTCGGATCCCGTCGGGCACCACGGTGCTGGTGGGCCGCGAGCGGGGGGCGCGGGAGCTGCGCGAGCTGTCCGTGGGCGACCGGGTGACCGTCACCCACGGCCTGGTGGCGGCCGCCGCCGAGGTCCCCTACGCGTTCGCGATCGGCGGCTACCCGGTGCTCCGCGACGGCAGCCCGCCGCCCGGGCTCGACGACACCGTGCCCGCCGTCCGCACCGCCGCCGGATTCAAGGCCGGCGGACGGAAGGTGCTGCTGCTGGCGCTGAACGGCGCCGACGACTCCCGCACCGGCCTGACGATCGCCGAGGAGGCGGCCACCATGCGCGGCCTGGGCGCCTCGGACGCGTTCAACCTCGACGGCGGCGGGTCGAGCGAGATGGTCACCCGCGTCGCCGGCGCGAGCGGGGTGACGGTCCGCAACCATCCGAGCGGCGGCGCCGAACGCCCGGTGCCGAACGGCATCGGGGTCTTCTCCCGCTGACCTGGGGCCGGTTGCGCGGGGCCCCGGCGAACGGGCCCCCCGCAACCGGCCCGCCGGCTCACGGACGCAGGCTGCTCACCAGGCCGGCCGTCGCGGTGAGCCCGCTGTGGATGGTGGGCGCCATGCTGGTGCTGGCCAGGTAGAACCCGAGCAGCATGCAGACCAGGGCGTGCGACATCTTCAGCGCGCCGTTGCGGATGAACACCACCGCCAGGATCAGGAGCAGCAGCACCACAGAGATGGAAATGGCCATCGTCAACCTCCTCCGCCACGCCCCTTGGGCGGCGTTCGGCCGTAAGTGTGGCGTAGCGGAGGGTTTGTCCGGGCGGCTGACGTGTCCTCCGATCGTGTGGTGTCAGGCGGACGGGTGTGCGTCCACGAACGTCCCGGGGACGGCGGGCGAGGCCGTCGGTGCTCCTCGCCGCGCGGGGCCCGCGAGCGGAGAAGCCCGCCCCGGCGGGCGGGCTTCACGCGCCGTGCGTCAGGGCGCCCGGAGGTCGACCAGTGCGGCCAGCGCCTCCCGGTGGGCGCCCGCGGTGCCGTAGGCGATCGAGTCGGCCTTGGCCCGCTTGAGGTGCAGGTGGGCCGGGTGTTCCCAGGTCATGCCGATACCGCCGTGCAGTTGCACCGCCTCCTCGGTGGCGCGTACGGCGACCGGGCCGGCGTGGGCCTGGGCGACGGTCACCATGACGTCGGTGTCCGCGCCGGTCGCGAGGGCGTCGGCGGCGGCGCGGGCGGCGGCCCGGAGGCCGACGACCTCGAGCCAGAGCTGGGCGAGCCGGTGCTTGAGCGCCTGGAAGCCGCCGACCGGCCGGTTGAACTGCTTGCGTTCCTTCAGGTACCGCACGGTCTCGGTCAGGGCCCAGTCGGCGACGCCCAGTTGTTCGGAGGCCAGCAGTCCGGCGCCGGCCCGCAGGGCCCGCCGCACGGCCGGTTCCGCGTCGCCGACGCGACGTCCGGGTGCTCCGTCGAGCGTGACGGTGGCGACCGGGCGGGTCAGGTCGAGGGAGACCTGCGGGGTGACGGTCGCCGCCTCGGCGGCCACGGCGTACAGCCCGCCGTCGTCGGCCGGGACGAGCAGGACGTCGGCAGCGGTGGCGTCCGCCACGCCGGTCAGCCCGCCGTGCAGGGCGCCGTTCTCCAGCCGCGCGGTGCGCCGGGCGGGGCCCGGGGGGGTGTGCAGTCCCACCGCGAGCACGCCCACCGTACGGCCGGACGCCAGGCGGCCCAGCAGTTCCTCGTCCCCGCCGTCCAGCAGGGCCTCGGTGGCGACGACCGCGCTGCTGAGATAGGGCACGGGGGCGACGGCGCGCCCCAGTTCCTCCAGGACGACGGCGGCTTCGCGGTGGGTGGCGCCCTGGCCGCCCAGCGCCTCCGGCACCAGCAGACCGGCCAGGCCCATGCCCTCGGTGAGGGACTTCCACAGCGCGAGGTCGTGCGGGGCGTCCGACTCGGTACGGGCGATCACGCCGGCCGCCTCGCAGTGGTCCGTGAGCAGATCGCGTACGGCGGCGCGCAGCGCCTCTTCCTCCTCGGAGTACAGCAGATCCGGCTGGGTGCTCATCGGGCCAGGTCCTTCCAGGCGACGTCCTTGTCGGTGCGCGGCTCGGCCGGCAGGCCCAGGACGCGCTCGGCGACGATGTTCAGCAGGACCTCGCTGGTCCCGCCCTCGATGCTGTTGCCCTTGGAGCGCAGGTAGCGGTAGCCGGCGTCGCGGCCGGTGAAGTCCACCAGTTCGGGGCGGCGCATCGTCCAGTCGTCGTACAACAGCCCTTCCTCACCGCGCAGTTCGACCTCCAGGCCGCTGATCTCCTGGTTGAGGCGGGCGAAGGCGAGCTTCATGCCGGCGCCCTCGGGGCCGGGCTGGCCGACGGCGAGCTGCTGGCGAAGGCGTTCACCGGTGAGCCGGGTGACCTCGGCCTCGACCCAGAGCTTCAGCAGCCGCTGGTGCAGGTCGTGGGTGCGCAGTTCCGGCCGCTCGCGCCAGGTCTTCGACAGCGGACCGATCATGCCGCCCTCGCGCGGCAGGCGCATGCCGCCGATGGCCACGCGCTCGTTGTTCAGCGTGGTCTGCGCGACCCGCCAGCCGTCGCCGACCTCGCCGAGGCGCCGGCTGTCGGGGATGCGGACGTCCGTCAGGAAGACCTCGTTGAACTCGGCCTCGCCGGTGATCTGGCGCAGCGGCCGCACCTCGACGCCCGGGTCGGTCATGTCGCAGAGGAAGTAGGTGATGCCCCGGTGCTTGGGGAGGTCCGGGTCGGTGCGGGCGATGAGGATGGCCCAGCGGGCGACGTGGGCGCTGGACGTCCACACCTTCTGCCCGTTGACGACCCAGCTTCCCCCGCTCCCCGCCTCGCCCGGACCGGAGGGCGCCCCGTCCTCGCGTACCGCCCGGGTGCCGAGCGCGGCCAGGTCGGAGCCGGCGCCCGGCTCGCTGAAGAGCTGGCACCAGACCTCCTCCCCGGTCCACAGGGGCCGCAGGAAACGCCGCTTCTGCTCCTCCGTGCCGTACTTGAGGATCGTCGGCGCGGCCATGCCGAGGCCGATGCCGATGCGCCGGGGGTCGTTGTCCGGGGCGCCTGCGGCCTGGAGTTCCGCGTCCACGACGGCCTGCAGGGAGCGCGGGGCGTCCAGTCCGCCGAGGCCCGCCGGGAAGTGCACCCAGGCCAGGCCCGCGTCGAACCTGGCCCGCAGGAACTCCAGGCGGCCGGTCCCGGCCGGCGGGTGGGCGGCCAGCAACTCCTGTGTGCGGCTGCGCAGTTCCGCTGCGTCGGTCATGCGACGGCTCCCTTGTCCAGGACCACGGCCACCCGGCCGGTGGTCACCCCGTCGGCGACCCGCTGCACGGCGTCGGCCGCCCCGTCCAGCGGCACCCGCTCGCTCACCAGCGGCTTGATCGCGCCCGACGCGGCCAGCTCGGTGAGCCGCTCGTGGCAGTGCAGGACCAGTCCGGGGTCCTTGGTGTTGTACAGGCCCCAGTGCAGGCCGAGGATCGTGTAGTTCTTCACCAGGGCGTGGTTGAGGGCGGGGCTCGGGATGACGCCGCTGGCGAACCCGACGACCACGATCCGGCCCTCGAAGGCGACGAGCTTGGCGGACTGGGCGTAGGCCTCGCCGCCGACGGGGTCGTAGATCACGTCGGCGCCCCGGCCGCCGGTGGCCTCCTTGACGGCCGCGACGACGTCCTCGGCGCGCCGGTCGACGACCACGTCGCAGCCCAGTTCCCGGGCGACGGCGGCCTTCCGCGCGCCGCCGACCACGCCGATCACGGTGGCGCCGGCGGCCTTGCCCAGTTGTACGGCGGCGCTGCCCACCCCGCCGGCCGCGGCGTGCACCAGCAGGGTCTCCCCCGCCTCCAGGCGGGCCCGCCGATGCAGGCCGAACCAGCCCGTCTGGTAGCCGATGTGCAGCGCGGCGGCCTCGGCGTCGTCCAGGGAGCCGGGCGCCGGCAGCAGCGCGCGGGCGTCGGCGACGGCGTACTCGGCGAGACCGCCGTACGGCAGCGCGGGGTTGGCGATCACCCGGCGGCCGTCCTCGGTCTCGGCGCAGATCTCCACACCCGGAGTGAACGGCAGCGGGGGCCGTACCTGGTACTGGCCCCGGCAGAGCAGGGCGTCCGGGAAGTTGATGTTGGCGGCGCGCACGCGCAGCAGCACCTGGCCCTCCCCCGGCGTGGGCCGCTCCACCTCCGCCAGGCGCATCACCTCGCGCGGCTCGCCGTTCTCGTGCACTTGCCATGCCTGCATGCGGGGCCTCCACGGGACTGCTTCGTCTGACCGGGTTCCGACGGGCATACTAAGCGGTCGCTTGCTGATCAGGGAACAGTAGTCCGCGTCACGTGCGCGTGGGCCGGGCCCGCACGTGCATCCGCTCCCCCTGCGGCCCGAACAGGCTCAGGAACTCCACCGGCCCCTCCCCCGTCGACCCGAACCAGTGCGGCACCCGGGTGTCGAACTCCGCCGCCTCGCCCGCCGAGAGCACCACGTCGTGCTCGCCGAGCACGAGCCGCAGCCGGCCCGAGAGCACGTACAGCCACTCGTAGCCCTCGTGGGTGCGCCGGTCCGGCTCCTGTCTGCGCTGCGGTTCGAGGATCTTGAAGGCCTGCAGGCCGCCGGGCTGGCGGGTCAGCGGCCAGAACACCCGGCCGTTCCGCTCGACGGGCTTCGCCCGCACCACGGGGTCGCCGACGGGCGGGGCGCCGACCAGTTCGTCGAGCGCCACCTGGTGGGCCCGCGCGATGGGCAGCAGCAGTTCCAGACTCGGCCGGCGCAGGCCGGACTCCAGCCGGGACAGGGTGCTGACGGAGATACCGGTGGCCTCGGACAGCGCCGCCAGTGTCACCTCCCGCTCCCTGCGGATCCGCCGCAGCCTGGGCCCGACGCCCGCCAGGACGCCGTCGGAGTCCTCGGCACCCTGGACACTCCCGGCGCTCTCGGTTCGTTCGCCGCTCATGCCCTCATTGCAGAATCGGCAAAGAAGTTTGTCAAGACGGCAGCATCCGCGCGACCGTCGGCGACGGAGGTGGTCACCTTGACCGAGAGCTACGAGGTCGTCGTGGTCGGCGGCGGCGCGGCCGGACTGTCCGCGGCGCTGGTGCTGGGCCGGGCCCGGCGGCGCACGCTGGTCGTCGACGCGGGCGAGCCGCGCAACGCGCGGTCCGCGCACATGCAGGGCTATCTGTCCCGGGACGGCATGTCCCCCGCGCAGTTCCTGGCGACCGGACGCGAGGAGATCGCCCGGTACGGCGTCGAGCTGGTCCGGGACCGGGTGGTGGACGCGGCCCGGGACGGGGACTTCACCGTGACGCTGGCGGGCGGCGCCCGTGTCCGCGCCCGGCACCTGGTGGTCGCGACCGGGCTCGCGGACGAGCTCCCGCCGGTCCCGGGCCTCGCCGAGCGGTTCGGCCGGGACGTCGTCCACTGCCCGTACTGCCACGGCTGGGAGGTCCGCGACCTGGCGACCGGCGTGCTCGCGAGCAGTGCGCTGAGCGTGCACCAGGCGCTGATGGTCACCCAGTGGTCCAAGGACGTGCGGCTCTTCCTGCACCAGGTGCGGGAGGCGGAGCTGACGGACGTCGACCGGCGCAGGCTGGCCACGGCCGGGGTCGAGGTCGTACCCGGCGAGGTGGCCGAGGTGGTGGTCGAGGGCGACCGGCTCACCGGCGTCCGGCTCGCCGGGGACGGCCCCCGCGGCGCGGGCGTGGTCCACGAGCGCGAGGTGCTGTACGCCGCCCCGCGTGCCGTCCCGCGGAACCGGCTCTTCGTGCGGCTCGGCGCGGAGCTGCGGGAGACACCCTTCGGCAGCTACCCGGTGACCGACGAACGGGGCCTGACGAGCGTGGCCGGGCTGTGGGCGGCGGGCAACGCGAGCGGCTTCGCCGAACAGGTGGTGAACGCGGCCAGCCGCGGCTACCGGGCCGGGGCGGCGATCAACGGCGAACTGCTCTTCGCCGACCTCGACGCCGGTGCGCAGGTGTAGAGCCCGCTGTCGCGGTGCACCATGACTGCATGCTGCTGACCCGGCTGGCCGAGGTGTCCGGGGAGGTCGCCGCGACGGCGGCCAGGTCCCGCAAGACCGCCCTGCTCGCGGAGCTGTTCCGGGAGGCGGAGCCGGACGACGTGCCGATCGTGATCCCCTACCTGGCCGGACGGCTCCCGCAGGGCCGGATCGGCGTCGGCTGGAAGGTGCTGAGCCGTCCGGTCCCTCCGGCCGACGGCCCCGCCCTGACGGTGCGGGAGGTCGACGCCCGGCTCAGCGAGCTGGGCCGGGTGTCCGGGCCGGGGTCCCAGGCGGAGCGGGTCCGGCTCGTCGGCGAGCTGATGGGCGCGGCCACCGAGGCCGAACAGCGCTTCCTGCGCGGCCTGCTCACCGGCGAGGTCCGGCAGGGCGCCCTGGACGCGGTGGCGGTGGAAGGACTCGCCCGGGCGACCGGCGCGGACCCGGCGGGCGTGCGGCGGGCGGTGATGCTCGCCGGATCACTGCGGACGGTGGCGCGGGCGCTGCTGGCCGAGGGCCCCGGCGCCCTGGAGCGGTTCCGGCTGACGGTCGGCCGGCCGGTGCATCCGATGCTCGCGCACAGCGCCGCCTCGGTCGCCGAGGCGGTGGCGAAGCTGGGTCCGTGCGCGGTGGAGGAGAAGCTGGACGGGATCCGCGTCCAGGTCCACCGGGACGGCGGCACCGTCCGGATCCACACCCGCACCCTGGACGACATCACCGGCCGGCTGCCCGAGGTGAGCGCCGCCGCGCTCGGTCTCGCGGGCGAGCGGTTCATCCTGGACGGCGAGGTGGTCTCCTTCGGCGCGGACGGCCGGCCCCGCTCCTTCCAGGAGACGGCCGGCCGGGTCGGCTCCCGGACGGACGTGGCGCGGGTGGCCGGTGAGGTCCCCGTCTCCCCGGTGTTCTTCGACGCCCTGTCGGTCGACGGGCGCGACCTGCTGGACCTGCCGTTCGCCGAGCGGCACGTGGAGCTGGCCCGGCTGGTGCCGGAGCGCATGCGGGTGCGCGGGACGGTGGTGTCCGGGCCGGCGGAGGCCGGCGCGGCGGAGCGGTTCCTCGCGGACACGCTCGCCCGCGGACACGAGGGCGTGGTGGTCAAGGCGCTGGACGCCGCCTACAGCGCGGGCCGGCGCGGCGCGTCCTGGCTGAAGGTCAAGCCCGTGCACACCCTCGACCTGGTGGTGCTCGCCGCCGAGTGGGGACACGGCCGCCGCACCGGCATGCTCTCCAACCTCCACCTCGGCGCCCGGACGGCGGACGGCGGCTTCGCGATGCTCGGCAAGACCTTCAAGGGCATGACGGACGCGATGCTCGCCTGGCAGACCGGGAGGCTGCGGGAGCTGGCCGTCGAGGACGGCGGCTGGGGGGTCAGGGTGCGCCCGGAACTCGTCGTGGAGATCGCCTACGACGGCCTGCAGCGCTCCTCCCGCTACCCGGCCGGCGTCACCCTGCGCTTCGCCCGCGTGATCCGCTACCGCGAGGACAAGCGGCCCGAGGAGGCCGACACCGTCGAGGCCCTGCTGGCGGCCCACCCGGAGGCCGGGCCATGACGGCCCGGGCGACGAGGCGCAGCGCGGGACTGCTGTTGTTCCGGCGCTCCGACGACGGGCTCCAGGTGCTGCTCGGCCACATGGGCGGGCCGTTCTTCGCGAGGAAGGACGCCGGCGCGTGGACCGTGGTCAAGGGCGAGTACGAGGCCGGCGAGCCCGCCTGGGCGGCGGCCCGGCGGGAGTTCCGGGAGGAGCTGGGGCTGGCGCCGCCCGACGGGGAGGCCGTGCCGCTGGGCGAGGTCGTGCAGCGCGGCGGCAAGGTCGTCACGGCGTGGGCGGTGGAGGCGGACCTGGACCCGGAGAGCATCGAGCCGGGCACCTTCACCATGGAGTGGCCGCCGAAGTCCGGCCGCACGGCGCAGTTCCCGGAGCTGGACCGGGTCGCGTGGTTCGGTCTGGACCGGGCCCGCGAGGTGATCGTCCCGGCGCAGGCGGCGTTTCTCGACCGGCTGGCGGAGCACTAGGTCTGAACAGCGGCGTACGCGTTGCGACGGGCCGTGTCGCGCGCGAAGGTCGGAACAGGCCCGCTCCCAGGGAGGTCAGCCATGCCCATCGCGACGGTGAACCCGGCGAACGGCGAGACGCTCAAGACGTACGAGGCCATGGGCGAGGAGGAGCTGGAACGCCGGCTCCAGCTCGCCGAGGCGACGTTCCGCACGTACCGGACGACCACGTTCGCCGAACGCGCGCAGATGATGAACAGGGCCGCCGGCCTGCTGGAGGAGGACCAGCGGGAGATCGGCCGGGTGATGACCACCGAGATGGGCAAGCCCGTCGAGCAGGCCCGCGCGGAGGCCGCCAAGTGCGCCAGGGCGATGCGCTGGTACGCCGAACGCGCGGAGGGACTGCTGGCCGACGAGGAGCCGCCCGAGCAGGACGTGCGGGACTCCGGCGCCTCCCGGGTCCGGGTCCGCTACCGGCCGCTCGGGCCGGTGCTCGCCGTGATGCCCTGGAACTTCCCGCTGTGGCAGGTGATCCGCTTCGCCGCGCCCGCGCTGATGGCCGGCAACGTGGGCCTGCTCAAGCACGCGTCGAACGTTCCGCAGACGGCGCTGTACCTGGAGGACCTGTTCCACCGGGCGGGCTTCACGGAGGGCTGCTTCCAGACGCTGCTGGTCGGCTCGGCCGCGGTGGACGGCATCCTGCGGGACGAGCGGGTCAGGGCCGCGACGCTGACCGGCAGCGAGCCGGCCGGACGGGCCGTCGCCTCCACCGCCGGTGAGATGATCAAGAAGACGGTGCTGGAGCTGGGCGGCAGCGACCCCTACGTCGTCATGCCCTCCGCCGACCTCGACCGCGCGGCCGCCGTCGCCGTGACCGCCCGGGTGCAGAACAACGGGGAGTCGTGCATCGCGGCCAAGCGGTTCATCGTGCACGCCGACGTGTACGACGCCTTCGCGGAGCGGTTCGTCGCGGGCATGGAGGCGCTGCGCACCGGCGATCCGCTGGAGGAGGGGACGCAGGTCGGGCCGCTCGCCACCGAGCAGGGGCGCAGGGATCTCGAGGAACTGGTCGACGACGCGAAGCGGGCCGGGGCCGAGGTGCTGTGCGGCGGCGAACGCCCGGACGGGCCGGGCTGGTACTACCCGCCGACCGTGCTGGCCGGCATCACCCGGGAGATGCGCGTCCACCGCGAGGAGGCCTTCGGGCCGGTCGCCACGCTGTACCGGGCCGGCGACCTCGACGAGGCGGTGCTCATCGCCAACGACTCGCCGTTCGGACTGAGTTCGAACGTCTGGACCCGGGAGGAGCGCGAGGTCGAGCGGTTCGCCCGGGACCTGGAGGCGGGCGCCGTGTACGTGAACGGCATGACGGCCTCCCATCCGGCGTTCCCCTTCGGCGGGGTGAAGCGCTCCGGCTACGGACGTGAGCTGTCCGGGCACGGAATCCGGGAGTTCTGCAACATCACCACGGTTTGGCAGGGTGCGTGAGGGCCGCGCGGCTACCATCCCGACTGTGAACCGCGAAGTGACCCTGCCCCTGATCGTCGACGACCGCGGTACCTTGCAGGTGGCGGCGGCCGACGTGAGCAAGTTGCTGCGGACCGTGGGCGGGCGCTGGCTTCATCTCGTCGAGGCCGGGGAGCATCAGCTCGACGAGGACACGGTGGCCGCGTTGACCATCGAACTGGCGAAGCTCGCGGACCGCATCGACGTGGCGTGCATCGCCCACAGCAGCGGGGCGCCGTAGCCCTCACGGGGGGTTTCGCAGCGTGGTCGCCCCTGACCCCTTGTCACCGGTTCGGAGTAGTCCGGCGCGAGATCGTCGCCCCGTCGGGTGAACCTGGGTGGACCACCTTCTGACCGGCGGGCGAAGGCCTGCCGGACGGCGAAAGCAGGGACGGCTCATGGCGACTTTGTGCAGACCCTCGGTGTCCGTACCAGAGCATGTGATCACGATGGAGGAGACCCTGGAGCTGGCGCGGCTGCACCACGCGGACCACCCCCAGCTCCCGCTGGCCCTCCGGCTGATCGAGAACACGGGCGTCCGCACCCGGCACATCGTGCAGCCCATCGAGGAAACCCTGAAGCATCCGGGCTTCGAGGACCGCAACAAGCTCTACGAGGCGGAGGCCAAGGCTCGCGTCCCCGCGGTGATCCAGCGGGCGCTCGACGACGCCGAGCTCCTGACCACCGACATCGATGTCATCATCTACGTGTCGTGCACGGGCTTCATGATGCCGTCGCTCACCGCGTGGCTGATCAACGAGATGGACTTCTCGAGCACCACCCGGCAGCTCCCGATAGCCCAGCTGGGCTGTGCGGCCGGCGGTGCGGCCATCAACCGGGCCCACGACTTCTGTTCGGCCTACCCCGAGGGCAACGCCCTCATCGTGGCCTGCGAGTTCTGCTCGCTGTGCTACCAGCCCACCGATCTCGGCGTCGGCTCGCTGCTGTCCAACGGCCTGTTCGGCGACGGCATCGCCGCCGCCGTGGTGCGCGGGCGCGGCGGTACGGGCGTCCAGCTCGAGCGCAACGGCTCGTACCTGATCCCGAAGACCGAGGACTGGATCGCGTACGACGTCCGGGCGACCGGCTTCCACTTCCTGCTGGACAAGCGGGTGCCGACCACCATGGAGCCGCTCGCCCCGGCGCTCCAGGACCTCGCGGGCAACCACGGCTGGGACGCCTCCGACCTGGACTTCTACATCATCCACGCCGGCGGGCCCCGAATACTCGACGACCTCAGCAAGTTCCTGCAGGTCGAACCCCAGGCGTTCCGGTTCAGCCGGTCGACGCTCACCGAGTACGGCAACATCGCCAGCGCCGTCGTCCTGGACGCGCTGCGCCGGCTCTTCGACGAGGGCGGTGCCGAGCACCGGGCACGCGGGCTGCTGGCCGGGTTCGGTCCCGGCATCACCGCCGAGATGACCGTGGGCCGCTGGGTCCAGGACGGCGAGAAGACACGATGACCGAAGAGACCCTCACCGAGACCCCGCCCCCGGTCCGGCACTGGCCGGCGGTCGACCTGAACGGCACGGACTTCGACCCGGTGCTGGCCGACCTGATGAGCGAGGGCCCGGTCACCCGCATCCAGCTCCCCAACGGCGAGGGCTGGGCCTGGCTGGTCACCCGGTACGACGACGTGCGCATGGTGACCAACGACCCGCGGTTCGGCCGCGAGGCGGTCATGGACAAGCAGGTCACCCGGCTCGCCCCGCACTTCATCCCGGACCGGGGAGCGGTCGGCTTCCTCGACCCGCCCGACCACACCCGGCTGCGCCGCTCGGTGGCGGCCGCGTTCACCGCCAGGGGCGTGGAGCGGATCCGCGACAGGGCGCGCGCGATGCTGGACGAGCTGGTGGACGAGCTGCTCCAGGACGGGCCGCCCGCCGACCTCACCAGTGCGGTGCTCAGCCCCTTCCCCATCGCGGTGATCTGCGAGCTGATGGGCGTACCGGCCGCCGACCGGCACAGCATGCACACGTGGACCCAGCTCATCCTGTCCTCCGCGCACGGCAAGGAGCTCAGCGAGAAGGCCAAGCGCGAGATGAGCGCCTACTTCTCCGATCTCGTCGCCCTGCGCGAGAACAGCGCGGGCGAGGACGTGGCCTCGCTGCTCGGCGCCGCCGTGGGCCGCCGGGAGGTCACCCTGGAGGAGGCCGTGGGCCTCGCGGTCCTGCTCCAGATCGGCGGCGAGGCGGTCACCAACAACAGCGGGCAGATGTTCTACCTGCTGCTGACCCGTCCCGAACTGGCCGCGCGGCTGCGTTCCGATCCGGCGATCAGACCTCGGGCCATCGACGAGCTGCTGCGGTTCATCCCGCACCGCAACGCCGTCGGGCTGTCCCGGATCGCCCTGGAGGACGTGGAGATCCACGGTGTCCGTGTCCGGGCCGGGGACCCGATCTACGTCTCCTACCTGGCCGCCAACCGCGACCCGGAGGTCTTCCCCGACCCGGAGTCCATCGACGTCACCCGCAGCCCCAATCCGCACGTGGCGTTCGGCTTCGGCCCGCACTACTGCCCCGGCGGCATGCTGGCGAGGCTGGAGTCGGAGCTGCTGGTGGACACCCTGCTGGACCGCGTGCCCGGGCTCAGGCTGGCCGTGGCGCCGGCGCAGGTGCCCTTCCGGAAGGGCGCGTTGATCCGCGGGCCCGCGTCCCTGCCGGTGACGTGGTGAGCCGCCGATGACCACGACGGAGGGACTGGCGGTACCCGAAGGGCCCGCGGCCCGGGGAGCCGCCCCGGGCCAGGCGGATCCGCCGGCGCGGGAGGCCGCACCGGCGGAAGGGCTGCTGGTGCCGCCGGGTCACGGGCGGATCGTCGAGACCCCGGCCCAGCGGGTGACGTTCAAGGTCACCGGGGCCCACTCGCGGACCGCCTCCACCTTCGAGGTGGAGGTTCCGCCGGGGTTCGACGTCGGCGCCCATGTGCACACGCGCAGCGAGGAGTTGTTCTACGTCCTCGAGGGCGAACTGGACGTGCTCGCCTTCGAGCCGCGTATCCGCACCCCCGACAGCTGGCAGCGCTGGGAGTCGAGTTCGGGCAGCCGGGTGGTCCGGGCGACGCCGGGCACGGTCATCGTCGTGCCGCCG
Organism: Streptomyces cellostaticus; assembly: GCF_023630175.1. GTDB lineage: Bacteria > Actinomycetota > Actinomycetes > Streptomycetales > Streptomycetaceae > Streptomyces > Streptomyces cellostaticus_A. The sequence goes on from NZ_JALLIN010000006.1 coordinate 112,454, forward strand.
GGCTGCCCCCACGCGTTCGCCAATCCGACGGACACGCCGGCGAGGATGTTCTTCCAGGCGTCCCCTCCGCCGGACCACGAGCGCTACTTCGAGGAGCTGCTGGAGATCCTGGGCAACGGCGGGCCGCCGGACCGCGAGGCGATCGAGCGGCTGCGCCGTCGCTACGACATCGAGCAGCTCACACCTCTGCGGCACAGGTGACCGCGCAGGACCGCCGAGGGGCGCGGGGCCGTTCCGGCACCCGCGCCCCTTCGCGCTACCGGATCGGCGTTCCGGCCAGGGTACGGGCGATGACCAGGCGCTGGATCTCGCTCGTGCCCTCGAAGATGGTGTAGATCGCGCTGTCGCGGTGCATCCGCTCCACGGGGTACTCGCGGGTGTAGCCGTTGCCGCCCAGGATCTGGATGGCCTGCGCGGTCACCTTCTTCGCCGTCTCGCTGGCGAAGAGCTTGGACATGGAGCCCTCGGCGGCCGTGAACGGCTTGCCGTTGACCGCCATCCAGGACGCCCGCCACACCAGCAGGCGCGCGGCGTCGATCTGCGTCCGCATGTCGGCGAGCTGGAAGGCCACGCCCTGGTTGTCGATGATGGGCCGGCCGAACTGCTCGCGGGACTTCGCGTAGTCGAGGGCGACCTCGTACGCGGCCCGGGCGGTGCCGACCGCCATGGCTCCCACGGCGGGCCGCGAGGCCTCGAACGTGGCCATGGCCGCGTTCTTCACCCGCTCGCCGCCCGCCCTGGCGCGCTCCCGGGCGCGGGCGAGCCGCTCGTCCAGCTTCTCCTTGCCGCCGAGCAGGCAGGAGCCGGGGACCCGGACGCCGTCCAGGACGACCTCGGCGGTGTGCGAGGCGCGGATGCCGTGCTTCTTGAACTTCTGGCCCTGGGCGAGCCCCGGCGTGCCGGCCGGGACGATGAAGGACGCGTGGCCCTTGGAGCCCAGCTCCGGGTCGACGACGGCGACGACGACGTGGACGTTGGCGATGCCGCCGTTGGTCGCCCAGGTCTTCGTGCCGTTGATCACCCACTCGTCCTTCGCCTCGTCGTAGACCGCGCGCGTGCGCATGGAGGCCACGTCGGAGCCGGCGTCCGGCTCGGAGGAGCAGAAGGCGGCGACCTTCACGTCGTTCTGGTCGCCGTACATCTGCGGGATCCAGGTGCCGATCTGCTCCTCGGTTCCGTTGGCGAGCACGCCCACGGCGGCCAGACCGGTGCCCACGATGGACAGGGCGATGCCGGCGTCGCCCCAGAACAGCTCCTCCATGGCCATCGGGATGCCGAGGCCGGTGGGGTCGAAGTACTGCTGCGCGTAGAAGTCGAGGGAGTAGATGCCGACCTTCGCGGCCTCCTGGATGACCGGCCAGGGAGTCTCCTCACGCTCGTCCCATTCGGCGGCCGCGGGGCGGATGACGTCGGCGGCGAAGCCGTGCAGCCACTCCCGGACCTCCTGCTGTTCGTCGTTGAGCTCCATGGTGAACTCGGCCATGTCCCCTCCAGCGGCGGTACGTGCGGTCCTACCAGCGATGTTACTAGCGGTAACGCGAGTGTGTTACTGACCAGTAGGAAAAGTCAACTCCTGATGACTCCTCGGCATCCCGTTCGATGTCGGCGGCGCGGACAGTGTTAGTTTGCGCAGGCGTCACCGAATCAGCACGGGTGGGGAGACCACATGGACACCACACAGCGGACCGATCAGCAGCGGACCGCCGACCGCCGACGGCGCGAGCTGCTGGAGGCCGCCGACCGGGTGGTGCTGCGCGACGGCCCCCAGGCGTCGATGAACGCGATCGCCGCGGAGGCCGGCATCACGAAACCGATCCTGTACCGCCACTTCGGCGACAAGGGCGGCCTCTACGCCGCGCTGGCCAAGCGGCACACGGACGCGCTGCTCGACTCCCTCCGCGCCGCGCTGGACGCGCCCGCCGAGCGGCGCGAGCGGGTGGAGTCCACCCTGGACACCTATCTCGCGGCGATCGAGGCCCGGCCCCAGGTGTACCGCTTCCTCATGCACCCGGCCGAGGGCAGCTCGGGCAGCGACCAGGGTTTCGACGTCGGCAAGCACAGCGCTCCGCTGCTGCGCCGGATGGGCGAGGAACTGGCCCAGGTCATCGAGGACCGGCTGGACCTCGGGCCGGGCAGTCAGCAGCTCGCCCGGGTCTGGGGGCACGGGATCGTCGGCATGATGCACGCGGCCGGCGACTGGTGGCTCGGCGAACGGCCCTGCTCCCGGGCCGAGTTGGTCCGCTCACTCGCCGACCTGCTGTGGGGCCGGCTCGCGGCGGCCGGGGACCGGGTCGGCGGCCCCGGCTTCTGACCACGGGGCCGGGGCCCGCGTCCGGCGAACCCCACGCCCCCCCTTCGGGCCGACGACGGGATCCGCCGGACCGGCCCTACGCCCCGGTGCCGCCGCCCGCCCGGCGCCACCCGGCCCGGCCGATCCGCCGCCGCAGCCGGCGGCGGCGCAGACCCGTCAGGCGGTCGGCGTACACCACGCCCTCCAGATGGTCGCACTCGTGCTGCAGGCACCTGGCGAAGAATCCGGTGCCGTGGACGGTGACCGGCTCCCCGGCCGCCGTGAAGCCCTCGACCACCGCGTGGTCGTACCGCTGCGTCCCCGCCTCCAGGCCCGGCAGGGACAGACAGCCCTCCGGGCCACGGACCACCACGCCGTCCGCCTCCACCAGGCGCGGGTTGACGACGTGGCCGAGGTGCCGGACGTCCTCGTCGTCGGGACAGTCGTAGACGAACACCCGCAAAGGCACCCCGATCTGGTTCGCGGCCAGCCCCACCCCCTGGGCCGCGTACATGGTCGCGAACAAGTCCTCCACGAGTTCGGCGACTTCGGGGCCGAAGTCGGTGACGTCCGCGCAGGGCCCGTGCAGAACGGGGTCCCCGAGCAGGGAAAGAGGCCGGACGCGCCCGCGGGCGCCCGGGATCGGGCGGTGTCGCATGGCGGCAAGGGTACGGTTCGTTCGACCCATGCCCGCCGCGGGGCGTGGGCCGCGATTCGGGTGTGCGAACGGATCTCGATAGGCTGAGGTCCACACCACGCTGCCGGATGGCCCCAGGCGCGGCGCGTACGCAAGGAGGATCGAGAACTGATGGCAGGCAACTCGGACCCGCTCTCGCCGCGGGCCAAGCTGGCCGTGACCGCGGGCAAGGCGGTCGCCGCGGCATCGCGCGCCGCGGGACGCGGCAGCGGGTCGGTGATCGGTGGCCGGGTCGCGCTGAAACTCGACCCCGACCTTCTCGGAAGGCTCGCCCAGAACCTGGACGTCATCCTGGTCTCCGCCACCAACGGCAAGACCACGACGACCCGGCTGATCGCCGAGGCGCTGGGCGCCGCCGGTCCGGTCGTGTCGAACGCGCTCGGCGCCAACATGCCCGCCGGCATCACCTCGGCGCTGGCCGGCGGCTCGGAAGCGAAGTTCGGCGTCATCGAGGTCGACGAGAAGTACCTGGCGGGGGTGGCCCGGGACACCGGCCCGAAGTGCATCGCCCTGCTGAACCTCTCCCGGGACCAGCTCGACCGCGCCGCCGAGACCCGGATGCTCGCCGAGAACTGGCGCGAGGGACTGGCCGGTTCCAAGGCCGTCGTCGTCGCCAACTGCGACGACCCGCTGGTGGTGTGGGCCGCGTCCTCCTCCCCCAATGTGATCTGGGTCGCGGCCGGCCAGATGTGGAAGGACGACGCCTGGTCCTGCCCGTCCTGCGGTGGCGTGATGCAGCGCCCGGGCGAGGACTGGTTCTGCGGTGAGTGCGGCTTCCGCCGGCCCACGCCGAGCTGGGCGCTGTCCGGGGAGCACGTCCTCGACCCGCACGGGTCCGCCTGGCCGATCCACCTGCAGCTTCCGGGCCGGGCCAACAAGGCGAACGCGGCCAGCTCCGCGGCCGTCGCCGCCGTCTTCGGGGTGCCGCCGCAGGTCGCCCTGGAGCGGATGTACCAGGTGCAGGCCGTGGCCGGCCGGTACGACGTCGTCCAGTTCATGGACCGCGACCTGCGGCTGCTGCTGGCCAAGAACCCGGCCGGCTGGCTGGAGACGTTCTCCCTGATCGACCCGCCGCCCACCCCGGTGATCCTCTCCGTGAACGCGCGCGGGGCCGACGGCACCGACACCTCCTGGCTGTGGGACGTCGACTACACGCGGCTGACCGGTCACCCGATCTTCGTGATCGGCGACCGCAAGCTGGACCTCGCCGTCCGTCTGGAGGTCGCGAACCAGCAGTTCCAGGTGTGCGACGACCTCGACCAGGCCGTCCAGGCGGCTCCGCCGGGACGCATCGAGGTCATCGCGAACTACACCGCGTTCCAGGACCTGCGCCGCCGCGTCGGCAACTGATCTTCGAAGGGCGATCACCTCATGAGCGACAACCAACTGCGGCTGGTGTGGATCTACCCCGACCTGCTGAGCACCTACGGCGACCAGGGCAACGCGCTCGTCGTGGAGCGCCGGGCGCGGCAGCGCGGCCTGGACGTGGCCCGGCTGGACGTGCGCAGCGACCAGCCGATCCCGACATCCGGTGACATCTACCTCATCGGCGGCGGCGAGGACCGGCCGCAGCGGCTCGCGGCCGAGCGGCTGCGGCGCGACGGCCACCTGCACCGGGCCGTGGAGAACGGCGCGATCGTGTTCTCGGTCTGCGCCGGCTACCAGATCCTCGGCCACGAGTTCATCAACGACCTCGGCCAGCGGGAGCCGGGCCTCGGCCTGCTCGACGTGACGTCGGTGCGCGGCGAGGGCGAGCGGTGCGTCGGTGACGTCCTCGCGGACATCGATCCGCAGCTCGGCCTGCCCCCGCTGACCGGCTTCGAGAACCACCAGGGCGTCACCCATGTCGGCGCCGGCGCCCGCCCCTTCGCCCGCACCCGGATCGGCAGGGGAAACGGCACCGGGGACGGCACCGAGGGCGCGTACAACGGGACCGTCTTCGGCACGTACATGCACGGCCCGGTCCTCGCCCGCAACCCGCAGATCGCCGACCTGCTGCTGAAGCTGGCGCTCGACGTCAACGCGCTGCCGCCGGTCGACGACCGCTGGTACGAGGCGCTGCGCAACGAACGCATGGCGGCCGCCCAGCAGCCCGCGTAAGGCTCGCGTCAGGCACCTCTCAGCGCTTTCCGGCAGGCTCGTACCGGGCCCGCCTGACGGCCCGTCCGCTCACATGTGCGGGCGCGTCCAGCAGGCGGACGCCCGCTACGGAGCCACCCCCTCACGCCGGTAGGGTGACCGGGAATCCGCCGGACGACGTGGTCCGGTTTCCCGGCCCACGTTGAGAAGGTATTTCGGGCTATGCGCATTGGTGTCCTGACGTCCGGCGGCGACTGCCCCGGCCTGAACGCCGTCATCCGGTCCGTCGTGCACCGTGCCGTGGCCGACCACGGCGACGAGGTCATCGGTTTCCGGGACGGCTGGAAGGGCCTCCTGGAATGCGACTACATGAAGCTCGACCTCGATGCCGTGGGCGGCATCCTGGCGCGCGGCGGCACCATCCTCGGCTCCTCCAGGGTGCGGCCCGAGCACCTGCGCGACGGTGTCGAGCGGGCCAAGGGCCACGTCGCGGAGCTCGGCCTGGACGCGATCATCCCGATCGGCGGTGAGGGCACCCTGAAGGCGGCCCGGCTGCTGTCCGACAACGGGCTGCCCATCGTGGGCGTACCGAAGACCATCGACAACGACATCGCCGTCACGGACGTCACCTTCGGCTTCGACACGGCCGTCGGGGTCGCCACCGAGGCGCTGGACCGGCTGAAGACCACCGCCGAGTCCCACCAGCGGGTACTGATCGTGGAGGTCATGGGCCGCCACACGGGCTGGATCGCGCTCCACTCGGGCATGGCGGCCGGCGCCCACGCCATCGTCGTCCCGGAGCGCCCCTTCGACATCGACGAGCTGACGACGAAGGTGGGCGCGCGGTTCGAGGCGGGCAAGCGGTTCGCCATCGTGGTCGCCGCCGAGGGGGCCAAGCCGCGGCCCGGCGCCATGGAGTTCGACGAGGGCGGCAAGGACATCTACGGCCACGAGCGCTTCGCGGGCATCGCGCGCCAGCTCTCGGTCGAGCTGGAGCACCGGCTCGGCAAGGAGGCGCGGCCGGTCATCCTCGGGCACGTGCAGCGGGGCGGCACGCCGACGGCCTACGACCGGGTGCTGGCCACGCGCTTCGGATGGCACGCGGTGGAGGCGGTGCACCGGGGCGAGTTCGGGCGGATGACCGCGCTGCGCGGCACCGACATCGTGATGGTGTCGCTGGCGGAGGCCGTCGAGACCCTGAAGACGGTGCCCGCCGAGCGGTACGACGAGGCGGAGTGCGTGCTGTAGTCCGCTTCCGGACCACCCGCCCCCGGTCACGGCGCTGACCGGGGGCGGTTCTACTCTTGTGGGCGGACAGACGCATACAACCCCCACGAATCAGGAGCCCGCGGATGGATCACAGCGGCCACGGCATGACGATGGACCTGCCGCCGTTCACGCTGGCGCGGGGCCTGCACTGGTCGGCCGAGCCGTTCTTCCTCGTCGCCTGCCTGGCCGGGCTGGCCCTGTACGGATGGGGTGTCGTGCGCCTGCGGCGGCGCGGGGACTCCTGGCCGGCGCACCGGACGGTGCTCTACGTCACCGGGGTGCTGACCGTGCTGCTGACGATGTGCACCGGACTGAACGACTACGGAATGGTCATGTTCAGCGTGCACATGGTGCAGCACATGATCATCAGCATGCTCTCCCCGATCCTGATCCTGCTGGGCGCTCCGGTCACCCTGGCCCTGCGCAGCCTGCCGGTGGCCCCCCGGGGCCGCAAGGGTCCCCGGGAACTGCTGCTGATGCTGCTCCACAGCCGGTACGTGCGGGTCGTCACGCACCCCATGTTCACCATCCCCCTCTTCATCGCGAGTCTGTACGCCCTCTACTTCACGCCGCTGTTCGACTTCCTGATGGGGTCGATGGCCGGGCACATCGCGATGATGGTGCACTTCCTCGCGGTGGGCATGGTGTTCTTCTGGCCCATCATCGGCGTGGATCCGGGACCGCACCGCCAGGGGTACCTGCTCCGGATGCTGGAGCTGTTCGCGGGCATGCCGTTCCACGCCTTCTTCGGCATCGCGCTGATGATGGGGTCCACACCGATGGTGGCGACCTTCCGGGACCCGCCCGCCTCGCTCGGCATCGACGCGCTCGCCGACCAGAACGCGGCCGGCGGCATCGCCTGGGCGTTCTCCGAGGTCCCGTCCGTGCTGGTGCTGATCGCGCTGCTGTTCCAGTGGTACGGCTCCGAGCAGCGGCAGGCCAGGCGCACGGACCGGGCCGCGGACCGCAACGGCGACAAGGAGCTGGAGGCGTACAACGCCTACCTGGCCTCGCTCCACGCGCGCGAGGGCTGAGGACGCGGTATGCCTTCCGGACGGGAACCGGGGCACCATGGTGGTGGACGGACCACGAGGAGGGTGCCACGATGCCCGGTTCCACGAACGGTTCCACCAAGGCGATGGGGGCGATGACGGTCGGCGGGCTCGTCGTCGTGACGGCCTACACCGTCGCGCTCGGCAGCAACGGCTGGCTGTGGTTCGGCTGGGTGGTCCTCGGGCTGCTGACACTCGCGATGGTCGTCACCCAGTCGTAGGCCCGCTCGCGGGCGGCTGATTACAGTGCCCGCATGAACAGCAGGGCCGCGTCGTTCGACGACCTCGACCGGAAGATCATCACCGCGCTGATGGCGAACGCCAGGACCAGCTTCGCCGAGATCGGCGCGGTGATCGGGCTGTCGTCCACGGCCGTCAAGCGCCGCGTGGACCGGCTGCGCGAGAGCGGGGTGATCACCGGGTTCACGGCGACCGTGCGGCCCTTTGCGCTGGGCTGGCGCACCGAGGCGTACGTCGAGGTGTACTGCGAGGGCGCGGCCCCGCCGCGGCGCCTGACGGAGGTCGTCCGCAACCATCCGGAGATCGCGGCGGCCATGACGGTGACCGGCGCGGCGGACGCGCTGCTGCACGTACGGGCACGGGACGTGGAGCACTTCGAGGAGGTGCTGGAGCGGATCCGCGCCGAGCCCTTCATCCGGAAGACGATCAGCGTGATGGTGCTCTCCCACCTGCTCCCGGAGAGCCCGGAGGCGGGCGCGACGCAGCCCGCACCGGAGTGAGCGCGCGGCAAACCCTTCTCCGCGCAGCGATGATGCGTTCCTGCCGACCTGAACGCAGTGATGCTGCATATGCGCGCAGTCTTTGTTTCTTGTCGTCCGTCTCCGCTGTTTCCTACCGTGGTGTCATCCTTCAGTGACACACAGGAAAGCGGAGGGAACCCTCTGTGCCCGAGAGCCGTGTGCCGCGCCATCGGCGCTTCCTCGTCTGCGAACCCAGACACTTCGCCGTGCAGTACGCGATCAATCCGTGGATGCATCCCGACAGGCCGGTCGACGTGGACCTGGCCCGGGAGCAGTGGCAGGCCCTGATCGGCGCCTACCGCACCCGCGGCCACACCGTGGACGCGGTCGATCCGGTCCCGGGCCTGCCCGACATGGTCTTCTCCGCCAACGCCGCGCTCGTGGTCGGCGGACGGGTCTTCGGGTCCCTGTTCCACGCGCCGGAGCGGCGCCCGGAGTCGGTCCACTACGACACCTGGTTCAAGGCGGCCGGGTTCGACGTCCACCGCCCCGAGTCCGTCACCGAGGGTGAGGGCGACCTGGTGTGGACGGGCCGGTACGTGCTGGCCGGCACCGGCTTCCGCACCACCCGCGAGGCCCATCGGGAGGCGCAGGAGTTCCTCGGCCACCCGGTGATCGGCCTGACGCTGGTCGATCCCTACTTCTACCACCTGGACACGGCGCTGTTCGTGCTGGACGACGACAACATCGCCTACTACCCGGAGGCGTTCTCCCCGGGCAGCCGGGAGGTGCTGCGGCGCCTGTACCCGGACGCCGTTCTCGCCACCCGTGACGACGCGATGGCGTTCGGCCTGAACTCCGTGTCCGACGGCCGGCACGTCTTCATCGCCCCCCGGGCCGAGGCGCTGGCCGAGCGCCTGGCCGACCACGGCTACGTCCCCGTCCCCGTCGACCTGTCGGAGTTCCACAAGGCCGGCGGTGGCATCAAGTGCTGCACCCAGGAGATCCGCTGATGACCGCACCCGCCCGCACCCGTACGTCCGAGGACCTGATCCGGGCGGAGGAGCCGGTCCTCGCGCACAACTACCACCCCCTGCCCGTGGTCGTGGCCCGGGCCGAGGGCACCTGGGTCGAGGACGTCGAGGGGCGCCGCTACCTCGACATGCTGGCCGGCTACTCGGCCCTCAACTTCGGCCACCGCCACCCGGAGCTGATCGAGGCCGCGCACCAGCAGCTCGACCGGCTGACCCTGACCTCCCGCGCCTTCCACAACGACCGGCTGGCCGGGTTCGCGGAGCGGCTCGCCGCGCTGACCGGGCTCGACATGGTGCTGCCCATGAACACGGGTGCCGAGGCGGTGGAGAGCGGCATCAAGGTGGCCCGCAAGTGGGCGTACGACGTGAAGGGCGTCCCCGCCGACCGGGCGACCGTCGTGGTGGCGGCGGAGAACTTCCACGGCCGCACGACCACGATCGTGAGTTTCTCCACGGACGAATCGGCCCGGGCGGGCTTCGGCCCCTTCACGCCCGGATTCAGGATCGTGCCGTACAACGACCTGGCCGCGCTGGAGGCGGCGGTCGACGAGACGACGGCCGCCGTGCTGATCGAGCCGATCCAGGGCGAGGCCGGGGTCGTCATCCCGGACGAGGGCTATCTGACCGGTGTCCGTGAGCTGACCCGCCGCAAGGGCTGCCTGTTCATCGCGGACGAGATCCAGTCGGGCCTCGGCCGGACCGGCCGCACCCTCGCCGTCGAGCACGAGGGCGTCGTCCCCGACGTGCTGCTGCTGGGCAAGGCGCTGGGCGGTGGCATCGTGCCGGTGTCGGCGGTGGTGGCGAGGCGCGAGGTGCTGGGCGTGCTGCACCCGGGCGAGCACGGCTCCACCTTCGGCGGCAACCCGCTGGCCGCGGCGGTCGGCAGTGCGGTCGTCGGACTGCTGGAGACGGGTGAGTACCAGCGGCGGGCGGCCGAGCTGGGCCTGGTCCTGCGCGGCGGCCTGACCGACCTGGTCGGCCGGGGCGTGACCGGGTTCCGTGCGCGCGGGCTGTGGGCGGGCGTGGACGTCGACCCGGCGATCGGCACCGGCCGTGAGATCAGCGAGCGGCTCATGCGGGAGGGCGTCCTGGTCAAGGACACCCACGGCTCCACGATCCGGCTGGCTCCCCCGCTGACCATCACCCCCGAGGAGCTGCGCTCGGCACTGGGCTCCCTGGAGAAGGTGCTGGGCTGAGGTGACAGGGGTCCGGTACCCGGTACGTGTACCGGGTACCGGACCCCCTGCACGTCAGCTCCCGTCCAGGATCCGCTCCGTCTCCCGGAGCTGGGCATCGCGGACATCGTACGGGGCCGGGTGGCGCGAGCGGCGACGGAACTCGCGCGACCCCGGCCCCGATCAGCCGGCTGTCACCGAAGTCATGCCCCAGCACGCCTAGGGCCGCGCGGAGGCGTAGTCGGCTCCGTCCACCCGGGGGTACCGCGGGGCGTCGGTCCACGCCTGCGCGGACGGAACGGGGACGTGGGCGGCCCGCAGGGGGGCGTTCCGGTGCGGGTCCCGGTGGATCACGGTGAATCGCCGGGTTGCCCCGAAGGCGGCGGAGCCGACACCGACATCCCAGTGACCGCGCTGCCAGGTGAGGGACACCGGGGTCAGGGTCGGCACGTCGAGACGCCAGAACGCTCTCGCCGGCGCGGCCAGGGCGTGCACGAGCGCGGCCCGCACGAGGGCCGGTTCGGTGACGGCCAGCACATGGCCCGGCTCGTCGGCGATCGCGTCGAGCCAGTCCGCGGTGCGCCGGCAGAACCGGCGTACCGACTCACCGCCGTGCGGTGCGGCGTCCGGATCCGTCAGCCAGGTGGTGAAGGCGTGGGGGTCCGTCCCGGCGATCTCGTCCACCGTGCGGCCGCGCCACGCGCCGGGGTCGAGGTCGCGCAGCGCGGGCTCGCAGGCAGCCGACAGACCCAGTGCCTCGGCGGTCCGCCGGCAGCGCAGGGACGGTGCGCGCACGGCCCGGGTGTGGGAAGGGAGGTCGGCTCGGGCGGCGCGCGCCTCACCCAGTTCGCGTGCGGTCGGTGGAGCGTCACCGAAACGGGTGCCGGGGGTCGGTTCCCCGCCGCTCGTGCTCAGGAACGTGAGGCGGATCGTCATGCGGCTGACCTCCTTCGTGCACCGGCACGGCTCCCGGTCGGGGGAGACGCGGCGCGGGCCTGCTCCGGCCCCGTGCGTACCAGGGTCCGTGGCCGCCACCGGCCGCGACCATCCGGCGGATGTCCAAAACGGCCCCGCCGACCGGCTGGGACCGCTCCGCCGCCCGGCCGGGTCCGCCGCCGCGCGGCCACGGCGCGCCGCTCGGCGCGGTACGGACCAGACTGGAATCCGGCAGTGAGTGGAGCACAGGTGATCCGGGTACTGGTGGTCGACGACGAGGCCCTCATCCGCACGGGCTTCCAGCACATCCTCGACGCGGCGGACAACATAGAGGTCGTGGCGGCGGTGCCCGGCGGCCAGGCGCTGCCCGCCGTGCGGGAGACGGTGCCGGACGTCGTGCTGCTGGACATCCGCATGCCGGACGTGGACGGACTGACCCTCCTGGCGGAGATCCGCCGGCTGCCGCACCCCCCGGTCGTGGCCATGCTCACCACGTTCGACATGGACGAGTACGTGGAGACGGCCCTGCGCTCGGGCGCGGCGGGCTTCCTGCTCAAGGACACCGACCCCGAGGAGCTGCCCTTCCTGGTGCGGGCCCTGGCCGGCGGCGGCACCGTCCTGTCGTCCAAGGTGACCCGGACGGTCGTGGACGGCTTCCTGGGGGCCGGTTCCCAGGAGGCCGCCGCCCGCACCCTCGAACGGCTCACCGAGCGTGAGCGCCATGTGCTGCTCCTGGTCGCCGAGGGGCTGTCCAACGGTGACATCGCCGCCCGGATGCACCTGAGCACCGGGACGGTCAAGGACCATGTGAGCGCCATCCTGACCAAACTGGAGGTGGGCGGCCGTGTCCAGGCCGCCCTGCTCGCCCAGCGGGCCGGGCTTCTGGAGAAGGGGGAGGCATGACACGGATGACACCCCGCCGCCCGCCCGCACCGCTGATCGACGCCGCCCTCGTCGTCTGCTCGCTGTTCGACGTCTGGGTGCACTTCGACAGCGACGAACCGCTGCGCATGACCTTCGCCCTGGTGGCCGCCTTCGCGCTGCTGCTGCGCCGCCGCCTGCCGCTGCTGACGTTCCTGCTCACCCTGCCCTCCGTCCTGCTCTCCGACGCCGTCTTCGCGGCGCTGGCCGCGCTGTACACCCTCGCCTCGCTCACCCGGCGCCGGGTCCTGCTCTTCCTGTGCGCCCTCGCCTTCACGTTCAGCGACGTCACCCGATGGCCGTCGCCGGCGATAGACCTGCTGGGCACCTCGACCCTGATCACCCTGACCTACACCGCGGCGATGGCCGCCGCTCCCGTGTTCCTCGGCCGGCTCGTCCAGACCCGGCGCGATCTGTCGCTGCGGCTCACCGAGATCTCCGAGGCGCGCGACCACGAGCAACTGCTGACCGCCCAGGCCGCGCTGTCCAAGGAACGTGCCCAGCTCGCCCGCGAGATGCACGACGTGGTCTCCCACCAGGTCAGCCTGATCGCGGTACGGGCGGGGGCGCTGCAGGTCGGCAGCCGGGACCCGGAGGCCAAGGAGGCGGCGGCCACGATCCGGCGGCTGAGCGTCCAGACCCTGGACGAGCTGCGGCACATGGTCAACGTCCTGCGGGCCTCGGGGGGCCGCCCGACCGAGCTGACCCCGCAGCCGTCGCTGGCTGACCTCCAGCAGCTCGTCGCGGGCAGCGGCATCGAGACCAAACTGCGCATGGATCTGCCGGAGGACCTGCCGCCGACCGTGCAGCGCGCGGTCTACCGCACCGTCCAGGAGGCCCTGACCAACATCCGCAAGCACGCCCCCGGCGCCGCCGCGACCGTCTGCCTCGGCCACCAGGACGGCACCGTGCGGGTGACGGTGACGAACTCCGCGCCGACCCGCCCCGGACTCCCCCTGCCCAGCTCGCACTACGGTCTCGTCAGCCTCGGCCAGCGCGCCTCGCTCCTCGGGGGGACCATCACCTCCGGACCGACGACGGACGGCGGCTACGAGCTGCGGCTGGAGCTGCCCGCGACGGGCGGGCCCTGAGCGCCGGGAGGGGGGAGGCCGGCCGGTGCTGCGGCCGGCCGCCCTCACGGCTCACGGCGTCCGGGGCGCACCGGGCGCCGGCCATGAGCGACCCGCCCTGGCAGGCGGGGATGGTGCGGGCGCGATCCTCGGGGCCGGGCAGGCCCGGCTCACGGAGCTGGGCGGTGGCGCGGTCCAGCGGCTCCCGGAGCACCGCTCCCGCCTCCGCGCCGAGGGTCGCGCCGGCGCGCTCGCCGGGTTCGGCGGCCGGGTTCCGGCCGGGCGGCTCCGCCGCGCCCCGCGCCGGACGGCCCGGGCGGCCGGTGGGCCGCCGGCGGCCCTGCGGTGTTCGGCCGGCACCTGTTCGGGGCAGCCGGTCAGGACCGGATCCGACACGGTCCGCACCGGTGCCGACGGCCGTGCCTGCACCTACACTGACATCCCACGGCAGGCCGAATGACGTGGGGGAACGCGGTGGTTGAGCCAGTCCGCCAGGAGTGAGGAGCGACCCCTTGTTCTACTACCTGCTCAAGTACGTCCTTCTGGGCCCCTTGCTCAGGCTGGTCTTCCGGCCCCGGATCGAGGGGCTCGAACATGTGCCGGCCTCGGGTCCGGCGATCGTCGCGGGGAACCACCTGTCGTTCTCGGACCATTTCCTGATGCCGGCGATCCTGAAGCGGCGCATCACCTTCCTCGCGAAGGCCGAGTACTTCACCGGACCGGGGCTCAAGGGCCGGCTGACCGCGTTCTTCTTCCGCAGCGCCGGGCAGATCCCGGTGGACCGCTCGGGCAAGGAGGCGGGGCAGGCCGCGATCCGCGAGGGGCTCGGGGTGCTCGGCCGGGGCGAGCTGCTCGGCATCTACCCGGAGGGGACCCGGTCGCACGACGGCCGGCTGTACAAGGGCAAGGTCGGGGTAGCGGTCATGGCGCTGAGGGCCGGAGTGCCGGTCGTGCCCTGCGCGATGATCGGCACCTTCGAGGCGCAGCCGCCGGGCAAGGTCGTCCCCCGGGTGCGCCGCGTCACGATCCGCTTCGGTGAGCCGCTGGACTTCTCCCGCTACGCCGGGATGGAGAAGGAGAAGGCCGTGCTGCGGGCCGTCACCGACGAGATCATGTACGCGATCCTCTCGCTGTCCGAGCAGGAGTACGTCGACCGGTACGCGGCCGTCGTCAAGGCGGAGCAGGCGGACGCGAGGAAGGAACGCAGGTTCCCCCGGACGCCGCTCGGCTGACCTCTGCCCTCGGCAGAACGGCTCGTGCGAGGGCCTGTCCCGCGCCTAGCCTCGCCGCATGAAGAGGGCAGTGGTGATCGGGGCGAGCGGGCAGATCGGCCGTCCGGTGGTGGCGGCGCTGGCACGGGACGGCTGGGAGGTGACGGCCGCCTCGCGGGGCGGCGGCCGGGACGACGCGTGGGACACCGGGGTGCGGGTGGCACGGCTGGACCGGGCCGACGACGGCGCGCTCGCCGCCGTGGTCGGCGACGGCTGCGACCTCGTGGTCGACGTGGTGGCGTACGACGCCTCGCACGCACGCCAGTTGACCTCGCTCGCGGACCGGATCGGCGCCGCGGTCGTGGTGTCCAGCGTGTCGGTCTACGAGGACGGCACGGGGCGGGGATTCGACACCACCGCCGAGCCGGACGGCTTCCCGGTGTATCCGGTGCCGGTACCCGAGTCCCAGCCGCTGGTGGCACCGGGCGCGGCGACCTACTCCACCCGCAAGGCGGCCCTGGAGCTTGAACTGCGTCTCGCCGGAGCGGAGTTGCCGACGACGGTGCTGCGCGCGGGCGCGGTGCACGGTCCGCACAGCCCGCTCCCCCGCGAGCTGTACTTCGTGAAGCGGAACCTGGACGGCAGGCGCCGTCGGGTGCTCGCCCACCGCGGGGAGAGCCGCTTCCACCCGGCGAGCGCCCGGAACGTCGCGGAGCTGGTCAGGCTGGCGGCGGCCCGGCCGGGGTCCCGGGTGCTCAACGCCTGTGACGGCGAGGCGCCGACCGCGGCGGAGATCGGGGCGGCGATCGACACGGTCATGGGCGTGGAGACGGAGACGACGCTGTTGGACGGTCCACCGCCCGGCGGGACGGTGGGCGGTGGACCGTGGTCGGTGCCGCTGCCGGTGGTCTTCGACATGTGCGCCGCCGAACGGGAGTTGGGCTACCGGCCGGTGGTGTCGTACCCGGACAGCCTGCCGGGGACGGTGGAGTGGCTGACCGGTGCGCTGCGCGAGGGGGACTGGCGGGAACGCTTCCCGCTCATGGCGCGGGCCTACCCCGGTGCCTTCGACTACGAGGCCGAGGACGCCTGGCTGCCGCGGGCGTGACGAAGGGGCGGCCGGGCATCCCGGTCGCCCCTCGTGCGTACCGCCGCCGGTTACGTCGCGTGCGGCGCGCGGGTCACGTCCGCGGCGTCCAGCTCGCCGTCGACGAGGCAGGCGTCGACCCGCTCGCTGACGCAGGGGTCGACCTGGCTCGTCATACCGTGGGAACCCGCGTTTCGCGACGGGATCCTCACGGCTGTGCGGCCCCCGGGAACAGGGGGCCGGTCTTCCTTGCCGATCCGATGAACGGATCGATCCGTCTCCTGAGCGGGACGGCCAGGGCCTGTTGCGAAAGTCCCGTCGTCCGCCCGCAGGGCGGGCCGCGCGGTGTCCGGTGCGTGCTCCCGGTGTGCCGGGTGCGGGCCCTCGTACGGGACGTACTCGGGCTTGCACCCGGTGCGGCGCGTGTGCGTGCCGGGCGTCGCGGGGCAGGCGGGAAGCTCTCGCGACAGGCCCTGGTGCTGCGACCGGAGAGGTTCACCGGCTCGCGGCGCCCGGCACGGCACCTCGCCGCGTTTTCGCATCACCCGAGTACGTCCAGTACGCGGACGTACGCTCCGCCTTGCGCTGCACCGCACCGGACGCCGCGAGCCTTCCGGCAGACTCTTCCGGTCACAGCACTAGCCGAGCAGGGCGAGCGCTTCGTCGAGCAGCCGCCGCAGCCTGAGCGCGTCGGGGGCGAGGGCGCTGACGAGCACCGCCGGTCCGGCGAGCGGCATCAGCGCGGCGCACTCCCCCAGGGAGCGCGCTGCGGGCGGCGCCTCCGCGAACTCGGGCCGTACCACGATCAGTTGCCCCAGGGACCGGTGTCCGCCGAGGACTGCGGGGCCGTCCCAGCCGCCCGGTGCTCCGGGCCCGCAGCTCAGCTCCTGGTCCAGCAGGGTCCGGCCGGCCAGCCGCACGGTGAGACGGCTGGTCAGCCGTCCCGGTTCCTCCCCGGCCCGCCCGAGCACCTGCTCCTCACGCAGCACGAGCCGTGCTCCGGGGGCGAGTTCGGCCCGGGTGCGGACGCGCAGGTCGCTGCCGTCCGCGGAGATGAGCTGCTCCGGCAGCCAGTTGAGCTCAGCGCCCCCGGCCACGTCGAGCTCCACGTCGTACCGCGCCTCACCCTTGTGCTGGCCGGGCAACGCGATCGTGGCGGCGGCCGAACCGACGTGCAGCCGGGCGCCCTCGGCCACCTCGGCGCGCAGCCGGAGGTGGTCGCCGCCGAGCGGGCCGCTCATCGCGCCGACGACCATCACCCGTGCCTCGTCGCCCCGGGCCCGGACCCGGCGCAGAGCGAGCGGACCCGCACCGTCCAGCACGGGCAGGGCGGTGCCGCCCCGTCCGTCGCCCCGCGCGACGATCCGCGCCCGCGCCCGGACCCCGGCCGCCGTCACGCCGTCCACGCGGCCAGCCGTCCCCGCACCCACGCGGCCACGTCCGAGACTCCCGAGTCGCCTCGCAACGACTGCAGGATCACCGGGAGTTCGGCCCGCTGCGCCTTGGCGTCGGCGGCCATCCCCGCCAGGTCGGAACCGACGTACGGCGCCAGGTCGGTCTTGTTGACGACGAGCAGGTCGGCGGTGGTGACGCCGGGTCCGCCCTTGCGCGGGATGTCGTCGCCGCCGGCCACGTCGATGACGAAGATCTGCGCGTCGACGAGTCCTCTGGAGAAGGTGGCGGTGAGGTTGTCCCCGCCGGACTCCACGAGGATGAGGTCCAGTGGCCCGACCGCGTCCTCCAGGTCCTCCACCGCCTCGAGGTTGGCGGAGATGTCGTCGCGGATCGCGGTGTGCGGGCAGGCACCCGTCTCCACGGCCGTGATCCGCTCGGGCGGCAGCACGGCCTCCCGGAGCAGGAACTCGGCGTCCTCACGGGTGTAGATGTCGTTGGTGACGACGGCCAGGGACAGCTCCTCGCGCAGGGCCCGGCAGAGCGCGGCGACGGTGGCGGTCTTCCCGGACCCGACGGGACCGCCGAGCCCGATGCGCAGGGCGCGCCGGGCGCCGTCGGGACGGTGGGCGTCGGCGCTCACGGCGGCGGGGCCGTGGTGGGTGTGGTCGAGGTGCATGAACGGCTCCTGTCTGGGATGCCTTGGCCCAGGGGTGGTGTCCCCGGTGGGCGGCAGGTGTCATGGCGGGGGGTGAGGGTTCCTCAGGACGCGAACAGCCGCACGGGCCAGGCCGCGTGCCACTCGGCACCGGCCTCGAGCAGCGGTCCCGACCCGGCCGGCAGCGCGTCGACCCCGTCGTCGGGCACGCTCCGCGCGGCGGCCACCGCCCGGTCCACGACCCGGTCCAGCTCCGGTGCCAGTCGCGCCAGCACCCCGGTCGCGTCGAACGGGTCGAGGCTCAGCAGCCGCACCGCCGCAGTCGCCGGCCCGCTGACGCTCTCGTACACCGCGCAGTGCGCCGCGTCCGCGGGTTCGAGACCGGCGGCCCGGGCGGCCAGGCCGAGCACGACCGGCTGGTGCGCGCCCTTGGGGAACTCCCGGGCCAGCAGGTCGAGTTCCTCGCAGGGCCAGCAGGTCCGGGCGGCCCGGAGCAACTGCCGCCCCAGCCGCCGTGCGGTCGCTCGCAAGGCGGGTGACGGCGTGCGGGCGTCCGCGGCCGCGTCCAGCTCCCGCGGCTCGAGACCCAGCACGGCGGCCGCCGCGAGCGCGCCCGCGACCAGCCCGGCGGTGTGCAGCCGCCCGCGGCAGAAGTCCTCCAGGTCTGCGGCGGAGCTGATCCGTCCCGCCTTGACGGCGGCCTCCGCCCCGCCCGAGTGCGCGTGCCCTCCGGCGGGGAACCGGCCGTCGGCCAGGACGAGCAGTGCTGCCCTGGTCATCAGAAGAGGAAGTAGCGTTGGGCCATGGGCAGTTCGGCGGCCGGTACCGCCTCGACCAGCTCACCGTCGATGTGCACGGCGAAACTGTCCGGGTCGACCCGCACCCGCGGTCGCGCGTCGTTCTCCCGCATGTCGGCCTTGGTGACCGACCGCGTCGATTCGATGGCGACGAACCGCTTGCCGAGCCCGAGGCGCTCCGGCAGCCCGTCCTCGACGGCGAGCGGTGCCACGAAGTTGAACGAGTTCCCGGCCGGAGCCCGTCCGATCGCCCCGTACATCGGCCGGGGCAGGACCGGCTGCGGGGTGGGGATGGAGGCGTTGGCGTCGCCCATCTGGGCGTACGCGATCTGGCCGCCCTTGATGACGAGGAGCGGCTTGACACCGAAGAACGCGGGCTCCCACAGCACCAGGTCGGCCAGCTTGCCGGTCTCCACCGACCCGATCTCCCGGGCCAGCCCCTGGGCGAGCGCCGGATTGATCGTGTACTTGGCGACGTAGCGCCGGACCCGGTGGTTGTCCGCCCGGTCGTCGCCGGGCAGCGCGCCGCGCCGCCGCTTCATGACATGGGCGGTCTGCCAGGTGCGCAGGACGACCTCGCCGACCCGGCCCATGGCCTGCGAGTCCGAGGAGATGATGGAGATCGCCCCCAGGTCGTGCAGGACGTCCTCGGCACCGATGGTGGACGGCCGGATGCGGGACTCGGCGAAGGCCAGGTCCTCCGGGACCGCCGGGTTCAGGTGGTGGCAGACCATCAGCATGTCGAGGTGTTCCTCGGCGGTGTTGACGGTGAAGGGCCGGGTCGGGTTCGTCGAGCTGGGCAGCACGTGCGGCTCGGAGACGACCGTCATGATGTCCGGCGCGTGCCCGCCGCCCGCGCCCTCGGTGTGGTAGGCGTGGATGCCCCGTCCGGCGATCGCGGCGAGCGTGTCGCCGACGAACCCGGCCTCGTTCAGGGTGTCGGTGTGGATCGCGACCTGGATGCCGGTCCGGTCGGCCACGGTGAGGGAGGCGTCGATGACGGCCGGGGTGGAGCCCCAGTCCTCGTGCAGTTTGAGCCCCAGGGCACCGCCGCGGATCTGGGAGAGCATCGCCTCGTGCGAGACCGTGTTGCCCTTGCCCAGCAGGCCGATGTTGAGCGGGTACTGCTCCATCGCCGCGAGCATCCGGGCCAGGTGCCAGGGGCCGGGCGTCACGGTGGTCGCCTTCGAGCCCTCGGCGGGGCCGGTGCCGCCGCCGACCAGGGTGGTGATGCCCGCGGCCAGCGCCTCGTCGGCGATCTGCGGGCAGATGAAATGCACGTGGGCGTCGATGGCGCCCGCCGTGAGGATCCGCCCGTTGCCCGCGATGACCTCGGTCTCCGGACCGATCACCAGGTCGGGGTGGACGCCGTCCATGGTGTCCGGGTTGCCGGCCTTGCCGATACCGGTGATCCGGCCGTCGCGGATGCCGACGTCGGCCTTGACGATGCCCCAGTGGTCGATGACGACGACCCCGGTGATGACGGTGTCGGGGGTGCCCTCGGCGCGGGTGGCCCGGGACTGGCCCATGGACTCGCGGATGACCTTGCCGCCGCCGAAGACCGCCTCGTCCCCGGCGAGCCCGGGCCCGCCGCAGCGGTCCTCCTCGATCTCGATCAGCAGGTCGGTGTCGGCGAGGCGGATGCGGTCGCCGGTGGTCGGGCCGAACAGGTCGGTGTACGCGGCGCGGGAGATCTCAGGCATCCAGGGCACCTCCGGTCTCCCCGCGCAGTCCGGGCACGATCCGGGCGCCGGCCAGGGGCACGAGTTCCACGTCGACGGGGATGCCCGGCTCGAAGCGCACGGCGGTGCCGGCGGCGACGTTCAGCCGCTTGCCGTGCGCGGCGGCGCGGTCGAACCGCAGACCGGGATTGGCCTCGGCGAAGTGGTAGTGGGAGCCGACCTGGACCGGCCGGTCGGCGGCGTTGAGGACGATGAGGCGGGTGACCTCGCGGCCCTCGTTGCAGACGACGGGGCCGTCCGCGAACAGGATCTCTCCGGGAATCATCGCGCCCTCCCTCAGACGATCGGCTCGTGCACGGTGACGAGCTTGGTGCCGTCCGGGAAAGTGGCCTCGACCTGGACGTCGTGGATCATCTCCGGGATGCCGTCCATGACGTCGTCCCTGGTGAGGAGCTTGCGACCGGACGACATCAGCTCGGCGACGGTACGGCCGTCCCGCGCGCCCTCGAGGATGTGCGACGTGATGAGGGCGATGGCCTCGGGGTGGTTCAGCCGCAGTCCGCGGCCCCGGCGCCTCTCGGCCACGTCGGCCGCCACATGGATCAGCAGCCGCTCTTGCTCGTGCGGGGTCAGTTGCACGTCCCACCTCACAGTCCTCGCTCCGGACCGTGCGGGGTCCGGTTGCCGCAGCCACCGCGACGGGGACAGATGTAACACACAGACAAATTGCCCCGATGGTGATCAACGCGGGCAGAAAAACCCCTGGTGGCGTGGATCGGCAGGCTAGTTCGCCGGAGTTTCAGCGACGTTAACCAGCCCTTGGCCGACCCATGACGCCTCGATGGACTCCCCCATGCACGGGTGCCGGGCGGGGACCGCCCGGCACCCGGCGGATCGGGCCGCGGACGAGCGGCGGCACGCGTCCGCGGCGTGGCCCCGGAAAGCCCTCAGGAGACGCCGGGCCCGCGGTGCTCGGCGGCGATACCGAAGCGCTGCCGCTCCCGGGCCGCCGGCGCGGGCTCCCGCACCTGGGAGACGGAGCCGGCGATCCCCTCCTCGGCCACCTCCTCGAGGGCGTCGAGGCGTTCGAGGTCGACGGCCGAGACCAGGGCGACGAGGGGCTTGCCGTGCCGGGTCACGACGACGCGCTCACCGCCGTACACCACCCGGTTGATCAGGTCGGCGAACTCAGCCCTGGCTTGCGTCACCGGAATCTCGTAGGCCATGCCCCCATCATAACGTCACGTACTTCCTGTACATTTTGTACAGAAGCGAGGCCGCCGGAGGTCTCGCCGTGAGGAGGGGTACGTCCATGGCACGACCGTCAGCCCGTCACGTCCTGCCCGAGTTCACCGAGCGTGCGAGTACGGGTGGGCACCGCACGCTCGATCCCCACTCGAAGCTCTTCGAGAGCCGGATCGTCTTCCTCGGAACCCCCCTGGACGACACCGCGGCGACCGATGTGATCACCCAGTTCATGCACCTCGAACACGCCGCGCCGGACCGGCGCATCACGCTGTACCTCAACTGCCCGGGCGGCTCCTTCGACGCCATGACGGCCGTGTACGACACGATGCGCTACGTCGGCTGCGACGTGGAGACCTACTGCCTGGGCCAGGCCGCCGGCACCGCGGCGGTCCTGCTCGCGGCCGGCGCCCCGGGCCGTCGCTTCATCCTGCCCGGGGCGCGGGTGGTGCTCGAGCAGCCCGCGCTGCCCGAGCCCGCCCGGGGACAGCCGAGCGACCTCCTCATCCGGGCCGGGGAGCTGAACCGGACACGGGCGCTGATGGAGGGGATGCTCGTCCGGCACACCGGGCGCACGCCGGAGCAGGTCGGCCAGGACCTGGAGCGGGACCTGGTGCTGGACGCGCCGGGTGCGCTGGCGTACGGCCTGGTGGACGGCGTGGTCCCGAGCCGCGGGGCCGGCCCCGGCGCCGAGCGGGCGGAGTGACCCGCCGATGCTGCCGCCGGAGCTTCCACCGCTGCCCGCGCTGACCAGGGCCGAGGGCGAGCTGATCGACCGTTATCTGGAGGCGGCCGACCTGCTGGGCCGGATCAACCCGGCGCGGCCGGGAGACACCTACAGCGGGCTGCGCGCGGCGCAGGCCCTGGTGCGCAAGGCGGCCGAGCTGCGCGACGCGCTCGCCCTGATGCACCGGCGGGGCGAGACGGAGCTGCACGGGGACACGCTGGCACGGGCCCTGCGGGTGCTCGACGGTGAGCGCCGCACCGCGCGCGTCGTGCTCCCGCCCGACTGCGTGGGCTGACCCGGACGCCGAGTGCCGCGCCGGGTGGACCTCGCCGTCGACGGTCCGCCCGGCGCGGAGTTGAAACGACCCGAACGACGGACCCCCGGCCGGCGTATCTCCGGGCCTTTTTTCCGACTCCCCGACTTGCGCGATCGGCCCGGCCGGGATCCACGTGGCGGTGCTTCGCCCCAGGTCCGGAGCTACGCGCGGAAGTTGACGGTGCCTCGAACAGAGCACTGTCCACCCGAACGGGTGAGTGGTGAGTAACGCCACAAATCCTCGGTTCCGTTGGGATTTTCGGACACCTGTGAGTGAAGATCCCTGTCTGACGACAAGCCCCCGCCACCGCGGTGGGGCGATCCGTGCGGACGCCGAGTCCTGCCGCCGCCCGGATGACCGGTCGACAGGAGTGGATCGGCAGGAGTGGAGGACCCAGGCAAGACGGGTCGCCGGGACGGACGTTCGTCGCAGACGGACGGTCGTGCCGAGCAGCCCTTGGGGTGAAGCCGCGGCAACGCGGCCGGGCAACTTCGCCAGCCCGAATCCGACAGGTCATCCTTCACAGGCGGCTGACGAAGGGTTGCGCATGACTGCGCTGAATCGTGTCCCGTCGATGATGGCCCGAGCAGGTACGGCCTCGGCTCTTACGCTTGCCGCGGTGAGCGGCTCCATCGCCGTGCCCGGCCTGGCCGGCGAGGCCTCGGCCGCCACCATGGCGGCGAAGGCCCTGCACATCGCCGCCTCCAAGAAGGGCTCCCCCTACCAGTACGGGGCAACCGGTCCGCGCCGGTTCGACTGCTCGGGTCTGACGCTCTACTCGTTCAAGAGGGCGGGCAAGAAGCTCCCGCGTACGGCGGCCCAGCAGTACAACAGGACCCACCACATCTCCGCCGGCCACCGCAAGGCCGGTGACCTGGTCTTCTTCCATTCCGGATCCAGCGTCTACCACGTCGGCATCTACGCCGGGAAGGGCAAGATCTGGCACGCCCCGAAGACCGGGGCCGTGGTGCGGCTCGAGAAGATCTGGACGCGGAGCGTCTGGTACGGCCGGGTGAGCTGACCCCGTCCGGCCCCTGAGCCGCTCCAGCAGCAGAGCCGGCTCCTCCTGATCGTCGGCGCCGTCCCGGCGCCCGCCCGCAGCGTGCGGCGGCCCCGGGGCGGCGCAGCCGCGTCCGGCCGCGTGATCGCCGCCGTGGCGGCCGGGCGGGGGCCGCGGCCCCGGCGCCCTCAGGGTTCCTGCTGCCCGGCCGCCGTCAGGTGCTCGCCCCGGTGGGTCCACGGCAGTTCGATCGACACCGTCTTGCCGCCCTCGCGGGTGGGGCGGACGCGGAGTCTGCCGCCGGCCTCTGCGGTGAGCCAGCGAATGATGACCATGCCGCGCCCGTTGTCCTGCTGTACGGCGGCGGGCAGTCTCTTCGGAAAGCGCGGATGGCTGTCCGTGACACCGATGCGCAGGTGCTCGTCACGGTCCAGCGCGATGTCGACCGTGAAGGTGGGTGACTGGCCCAAGGTGTGCTGAACGGCGTTGGTGGCGAGTTCGGAGACGATGAGCCGCACGGTGTCGGCCGCGTCGGTGTCGGACGGCAGGCCCCACTCCACCAGGGTGGCCACCACGTAGGACCGGGCCGCGGAGACCGAGGCGGGATCGCTCGGCAGAGTGACGGATGCTTCCAGGTGGTCTGCCATGGCGACGTCGTCCCTTTCCCACGGGACCGCAGTCCGACGAAGGGCGGATGGTTCGAGTACGGTCCCGCACTGGTGCTTCTTCGCCAGACTGCCATCACCGGGCCGGTCGGGGGAGCGATCCACCAAGATATGCATATATCTGTCGCCCGAAGCGGTGAACTCTGCGACGCGAGACCGTATCCGGGCGGCCCGGGAGGAGTAAGGAGTTCCCATGCAGAACGGTCCCGCGGTGCGGCGCCGCAAGCTGGGTGCCGAACTGCGCGCGCTGCGCACCGGGGCCGGGCTCACCAGTGGCGAGGCGGCCCTGCTGGTGGGCTGGCACCAGTCGAAGGTGAGCCGCATCGAGACCGGCGCCAGCGGGGTGAGACCGGCCGACGTGCGGTTGCTCCTCGACGCCTACGACGTCCGGGACCGGCAACTGCGCGACATGCTGCTGATGTTGAGCGGATCGGCGGACACGGGCGGACGCAACCGCTGGTGGCACGCCTACCGGGGCGTCCTGCCGCCGACCTACCGCGACTTCATCAGCCTGGAGTCGCAGGCGAGCCGGATGCGCACCCTGGAGACCACGGTGGTTCCCGGCCTGCTGCAGACGTCCGAATACGCTCGCGCGGTGACCCGGGCGGCGGTGGAGGGGGTGGCCGAGGAACGGCTGGACGCCCTGGTGGAGGTGCGGCTGGCGAGGCAGGACGTGCTCCGGTCCGAACCGCCGCTGGAGCTGACCGCGGTACTGGACGAGGCGGTGCTCAGGCGCGAGGTGGGTGGCCCCGAGGTGATGGCGCGGCAACTGGAGCGGCTGGTGGAGGCCGCACGGCTGCCCCAAGTACGGCTCCAGGTCCTGCCGTTCACGGCGGGGGCGCATGTCGGCCTCACCGGGCCTTTCGTTATCTTCTCATTTCCGAGCACTTCTGATCTGGACGTGGTTGTTCTCGACCAGTTGACGAGTAGCCTCTATCTGGAACGGAAAGAAGACCTCATGGCCTACGCCGAGGCCTTCGACACCCTTCAGTTCCACGCCCTTTCACCCGAGGAATCGTTGGACTACATCGCCGGGATAGGTGACGGCGCGTAAGGAGGCACCATGACAGCTCTGCCTCGGAACGTCCCAGCCAGTACCGACCTGCACGACGTGCTGTGGCTGCGCAGCAGCCACAGCACCGGAGCGAACAACTGCGTGGAGACGGCCCGGCCGCGCTCCGGCCCGTGGGCCGGACTGCTCGCCGTGCGCGACTCCAAGGCCCCGGCCCGACCCGCGCTGCTCTTCTCCCCCGGGAGCTGGGCGGGCTTCGTCGCCACGCTCCGGTGACCGGGTCGAACCCGACCTGACAACCGGTCGGCGGGCCGACCCCTACCGATCAGACCCGATCACTTCGCCGGATGTGCGGCCGTGTCACGCCGACTCATGGTCGCGCCTCGCGAATCACACGTACAGCGCGTTCGATCTCGGAACCGGAGAGGTCCGCGCGGGCGGTCAGCCGCAGCCGCGAGATGCCGTCGGGCACGGAGGGAGGACGGAAGCACCCGACGGCCAGACCCGCCGTACGGCAGTCCGCCGCCCAGCGCACGGCCTCCTCCGGGGACGGGGCACGCACGGAGACCACCGCCGCGTCCGGCCGCACCGCCTCCAGCCCCTCGGCGGTCAGACGTGCGTGCAGTTCGGCGGCGACCGCGCGGGCCCGTTCCGCCCGCGACGGCTCGCGCCGCAGCAGCCGGAGCGCCGCGAGCGCGGCGCCCACGGCCGCGGGGGCGAGACCCGTGTCGAAGATGAACGTGCGGGCCGCGTTGACCAGGTGCGCGATGACCCGGGCGGGTCCGAGCACCACACCGCCCTGGCTGCCCAGCGACTTCGACAGCGTGGCCGTGACGACCACGTCGGCGGCGCCCGCGAGCCCGGCGGCGTACGGGGCGCCGCGACCGCCGGCGCCGAGCACCCCGAGCCCGTGCGCGTCGTCCAGGACCAGGCCCGCGCCGTGCTCGCGGCAGACCTCGGCCAGGGCGGCCAGCGGTGCCGCGTCACCGTCGACGGAGAACACCGTGTCGGAGACGACGACCGCCGGTCCCGGACGCGTGCCGAGCGCCTTGCCCGCGGCCTCCGGGTCGGCGTGCCCGACGACCTGGGTGGTACCCCGGGCGAGCCGGCAGCCGTCGATGAGCGAGGCGTGGTTGCCGGCGTCGGACACGATCAGGGACCCGTGCGGGCCCAGCGCGGTGACCGCGGCCAGATTGGCGGCGTAGCCGGAGGAGAAGACCAGGGCCGCCTCGAAACCGCAGAAGTCCGCCAGCTCCCGCTCCAGCTCGCAGTGCAGCTCGGTGGTGCCGGTGACCAGCCGGGAGCCGGTGGATCCGCCGCCCCAGGTCCGGGCGGCCCCGGCCGCTCCCTCGGTGACCTCGGGATGGTGGGCGAGACCCAGGTAGTCGTTGCTCGCCAGGTCCAGCAGCGGCGAGTCGGCCGGGCGCGGTCGCAGCGTCCGCACCAGTCCGGCGCGCCGGCGCGCCTCGGCCTGCTCGTCGATCCAGCCGAACGCCATGGGTCCTCCGGGGCTTTTGTAGGTAGCGGACAGACACTAGCCGCACGGCCGCCCGCCCAGGATGTGGCAATACCCACACGGTGAACCGTGTCCGTTGTGCAAACTCTCCTTGGCCCGAAGCGGTCCCGTAGGACAGGATCGTGCCTCATGGACCTGCTGAACACGCTGGTGGACAAGGGGCTTCGGCGCGAGTCGCCGACCCGCGACGAGGCTCTCGCCGTGCTCGCCACCTCCGACGACGACCTGCTCGATGTGGTGGCCGCGGCCGGCAAGGTACGCCGGCACTGGTTCGGCCGGCGCGTGAAACTCAACTACCTGGTCAACCTCAAGTCCGGCCTGTGCCCCGAGGACTGCTCCTACTGCTCCCAGCGGCTCGGCTCCACTGCCGGCATCCTCAAGTACACCTGGCTCAAGCCGGGCGAGGCCTCCGAGGCCGCCGCCGCCGGCCTGGCGGGCGGCGCCAAGCGGGTCTGCCTGGTGGCGTCCGGGCGGGGCCCCACGGACCGGGACGTGGACCGGGTCTCCGAGACCATCCGGACCATCAAGGACCAGCACGAGCACGTCGAGGTGTGCGCCTGCCTCGGCCTGCTCTCCGACGGCCAGGCCGAGCGGCTGCGCGATGCGGGCGCGGACGCCTACAACCACAACCTGAACACCTCCGAGGCCACCTACGGGGACATCACCACCACCCACACGTACGCCGACCGGGTGGACACGGTGAACAAGGCACACGCGGCCGGGCTGTCCGCCTGCTCCGGGCTGATCGCCGGTATGGGTGAGAGCGACGGGGACCTGGTGGACGTCGTCTTCTCGCTGCGCGAGCTCGACCCGGACTCCGTTCCGGTGAACTTCCTGATCCCGTTCGAGGGGACCCCGCTCGCCAAGGAGTGGAACCTCACCCCGCAGCGCTGTCTGCGCATCCTCGCCATGGTCCGCTTCGTCTGCCCGGACGCCGAGGTGCGCATCGCGGGCGGCCGCGAGGTCCACCTGCGCAGCATGCAGCCCCTGGCCCTGAACCTGGCGAACTCCATCTTCCTGGGCGACTACCTGACCAGTGAGGGTCAGGCGGGCAAGGCCGACCTGGAGATGATCGCGGACGCCGGGTTCGAGGTGGAGGGCGCCGAGCAGGTGACCCTGCCGGAGCACCGGGCGGCGGCCGCCGCCGGCGGCTGCGGCTCCCACGAGAGCGCCGGCTGCGGGTCGCACGCGGCGGCGGGCTGCGGATCGGAGGCCGGGTCCGGCTGCGGGTCGCACGAGGGCGGCGGTGTCTGCGGCACGGCGTCGTCGCCGGAGCCCGCGACCGGTGAGGCGCGCACCGACCTGGTCGCCGTGCGCCGCCGGGGCGCCGGAACGGACCTCGCGCCCAATGCCTGATCTGCCCGCCCTGAGCCTGCCCGAACTGCTCGAACTGGACCGGCGGCATGTCTGGCATCCGTACGGTCCGATGCCCGGGCGGCGCGAGCCGCTCGTCGTGGAGTCGGCGAGCGGGGTGCGGCTGCGCCCCGCCGACGGCTCGGGCGAGCTGGTCGACGGCATGTCCTCGTGGTGGTCGGCGATCCACGGCTACAACCACCCCGTCCTCAACGAGGCGGCCCGGGGGCAGCTCGACCGGATGAGCCACGTCATGTTCGGCGGGCTCACGCACGAGCCCGCCGTCCGGCTGGCCAAGCTCCTCGTCGACATGTCGCCGGAGGGGCTCGAGCACGTGTTCCTCGCCGACTCCGGCTCGGTGTCGGTCGAGGTGGCGGTGAAGATGTGCCTGCAGTACTGGCGCTCGCTCGGCCGCCCGGCCAAGCGGCGACTGCTGACCTGGCGCGGCGGCTATCACGGGGACACCTGGAACCCGATGTCGGTGTGCGACCCGGACGGCGGGATGCACGACCTGTGGACCGGTGTGCTGCCGCGTCAGGTGTTCGCGGACGCGCCGCCGGCCGAGTACGAGGAGTCGTACGCGCTGCGGTTGCGTGAGCTGATCGGGCGGCACGCCGACGAACTGGCCGCGGTGATCGTGGAGCCGGTGGTGCAGGGTGCCGGCGGGATGCGGTTCCACTCCCCCGCGTACCTGCGGGTGCTCCGCGAGGCCTGCGACGAGCACGGCGTACTGCTGGTCTTCGACGAGATCGCGACCGGATTCGGGCGCACCGGCGCCCTGTTCGCGGCGGACCACGCGGCCGTCACCCCGGACGTGATGTGCGTGGGCAAGGCGCTGACCGGCGGCTATCTCACCATGGCGGCCACGCTGTGCACCGCGCGGGTGGCGGACGGCATCTCGCGTGGCGAGGTGCCGGTGCTCGCCCACGGCCCGACGTTCATGGGGAACCCGCTGGCGGCGGCCGTGGCCTGCGCCTCGATCGGCCTGCTGCTCGGGCAGGACTGGCGGTCGGAGGTCCGGCGGATCGAGGCGGGCCTGCGGGCGGGCCTGGCACCCGCGGCCGCGACGCCCGGGGTGAAGGACGTCCGGGTCCTGGGCGCCATCGGCGTGGTGCAGCTCGACCACGAGGTCGACATGACCGCGGCCACCCGGGCCGCCGTGCGGGAGGGCGTGTGGCTGCGCCCGTTCCGCGACCTGGTCTACACGATGCCGCCGTACGTCACCTCGGACGAGGACGTCGCGCGCATCGCACGCGCGGTGTGCGCCGCGGCGCGGGAGGGATGAGATGCCGGTACTGGTGATCACGGGGACGGGCACGGAGGTCGGCAAGACCGTCACGACCGCGGCCGTCGCCGCCACCGCGCTCGCGGCCGGACGCTCGGTGGCGGTGCTGAAGGCCGCTCAGACGGGCGTACGGCCGGACGAGCGCGGTGACGCGGACGAGGTGGCGCGGCTGGCCGGTCCGGTCACGGCCGGCGAACTGGCGCGCTTCCCGGAGCCGTTGGCGCCGGGTACGGCTGCCCGGCGGGCCGGGATGGCTCCGGTGCGTCCGCACGAGGTGGCCGAGGCCGCGGCCAAGCTGGCCACCGAGCACGATCTGGTGCTGGTCGAGGGGGCGGGCGGGCTGCTCGTCCGGTTCGACACGGCGGGCGGAACCCTGGCCGACACGGCCCGGCTGCTGAACGCGCCGGTGCTGGTCGTCGCCTCGGCCGGTCTCGGCACCCTCAACACCACCGAGCTGACGGCGCGTGAACTGCGGGCCCGCGAGCTGGATCTCGCCGGGATCGTGATCGGGAGCTGGCCCGACGACCCGGACCTGGCCTGCCGCTGCAACGTCGCCGACCTGCCGGAGGTGGCGGACGCCCCGCTGCTGGGCGCGCTGCCCGCCGGGGCGGGCGCGCTGCCGCCCGGCGCCTTCCGGGCCGCCGCACCGGGCTGGCTGGCCGCGCGGCTGGACGGGACCTGGGACGCGGAGGCGTTCCGCGTCCGGCAGACGCCCTGAGGGGACGGCCCCGCACCCCCTCGCCCGCCGCTCATGACCATGGACGCGGCGGGGGTGTGCCGGGGCTCTCCGGGGGACAATCACCGTAGGCCCTGTCCGGGAGGTTGCCATGCGGTTGTCGTCGGCCGGTTCCGGCACGGTGGCGCGGAGTTCCGTCCACCACCCGCTCTTCGCCCGCTACTACGCCCGGCTCAGCGTGGGCGCCGAGACCCGGCTCGGGATGGCCGGTATACGCGAGCGGCTGCTCGCCGGACTGTCCGGGCGGGTGATCGAGATCGGCGCCGGGAACGGGCTGAACTTCGGTCACTACCCGGGGGCGGTCGCGGAGGTCGTCGCGATCGAACCCGAACCGCTGCTGCGGAAGCTGGCCCTGGAGTCGGCCCTGCGCGTCCAGGTGCCGGTCGACGTGGTGCCGGGCGTCGCGGAGGCGCTGCCGGTGAAGAGCGAGGCCTTCGACGCGGCCGTGCTGTCGCTGGTGCTGTGCAGCGTGCGGGACGTGGCGCGGGCGCTGGGCGAGGTGCGGCGGGTGCTCAGACCGGGGGGCGAGGTGCGGTTCTTCGAGCACGGCCGGGGCGGCGGCCGGATGATGACGCTGACCCAGCGGACCCTGGACCGCACGCTGTGGCCGGCCCTGAGCGGAGGCTGCCATCTGGCCCGTGACCCGTTGGCCGGGCTGCGGGACGCCGGGTTCGAACTCGGGCCGCACCGGCGGGTGCTGCTGCCGGAGCGGGGGCCGGTGCTGCCCACGTCGTACTGCGCGCTGGGCACGGCCTGGCGGCCCGGGGAACCGGCCCGGCGCTGACCGCCGGACCCGTCACGGCGGCCGTCCCGGCGCGGGCGGCCGGCGGCCGGGGCGGCGGGCCGCCCGGCCGTGCCGGGGTCGGTGCCCCGTGCACGGCGTGTGTCGTGGACCCCGGAAGGGACACCGGCTGCGGGGCGCGCCAAGGGCTGTCCCGGAGTCCCCGGCGGGCGCACGACGACGGCCACGGGACCTCGCCGCGCTGCCGGATCGCCCGAACACGACCGGTATGAGGACGACCCTCCGCCTTGCGGTGCGCCGCATCCGGCGCCGTGCGCTGATCCACCGGGGATCACGGGACAGCCCTTAGGCTCGGTGGGGACGAGGGAGTCGACGACCGGGAGGCGGTCTTGTCCACACCTGCTGCTGAGCACGCGCCGGGCCTGACACCGGACGGCGGGATCGCGGCCCGCGCGCGTGGGCTCACCAAGGCGTACGGCTCGGGCGAGACCGCGGTGCTCGCCCTCGACTCGGTGGACGTGGACATCGCCCGCGGCCGCTTCACCGCCGTGATGGGCCCGTCCGGCTCGGGGAAGTCCACGCTGATGCACTGCCTCGCCGGCCTTGACAGCGTGTCCGCCGGTCGGGTCTGGCTCGGCGACACCGAGATCACCGGCATGAAGGACCGGGAGCTGACCCGGCTCCGGCGGGACCGGATCGGCTTCATGTTCCAGTCGTTCAACCTGGTCCCGACGCTGACCGCGGCCGAGAACATCACGCTGCCGATGGACATCGCGGGCCGCAGGCCCGACGGGGCCTGGCTGGACCAGGTCATCGACACCCTCGGGCTGCGCGAGCGCCTGTCCCACCGGCCGGCGCAGCTCTCGGGCGGTCAGCAGCAGCGGGTGGCGTGTGCGCGGGCGCTGGCCTCCCGACCCGAACTGATCTTCGCCGACGAGCCGACCGGCAACCTCGACTCGCGGGCCGGTCTCGAGGTGCTGGGGTTTCTGCGCGGAGCGGTGGACGATCTCGGGCAGACGGTCGTCATGGTCACCCATGACCCGGGCGCGGCCGCCCACTCCGACCTGGTGCTCTTCCTGGCCGACGGGCGGATCGTGGACGAGATGGCGCGCCCGACCGCCGACGCGGTGCTGGAGCGCATGAAGGCGTTCGACGTGGTGCGCGGGCGGCTCGGCGACGACGTCACCGCGCACGAGGGCTGATCCGGTGCTCAGGGCGACCCTGCGCGGCTTCCTCGCCCACAAGGGCCGGCTGGCGCTGTCGGCGCTGGCCGTCGTGCTGTCCGTGGCGTTCGTCGCGGGCAGTCTGATCTTCTCCGACACCGTCGCCCGCACCTTCGACCGGCTGTTCGCCTCCACCGCCGCCGATGTGACCGTGGAGGCGAAGGACGACCTGACGTCGTCCGTGCCAGGCGGCGTGGTCCAGACCGTGCCCGCGGACCTGGCGCGCCGGATCGCGAAGGTGGACGGGGTCGCCGCAGCGTACGCGGACGTCTCGGTACGGAACGTGGTGGTCGTCGACAGCCACGACCGGTCCGTCGGGCCGACCACCGGCGCCCCGACCGTCGCCGGCTCCTGGTACGCCGGCCGCCGCAGTCCGGTGGAGCTGACCTCCGGTCGCGCCCCGCGCGGCGCCGGCGAGGTCCTCCTCGACGCGGACACCGCGGGCAGGAAGGGCGTGCGGATCGGCGACCCGCTGACGGTGCAGGCGCAGCCGGGCTCGTTCCGGGTCCGGGTCGTCGGTATCGCCACGTTCACCACCACGAACCCGGGTGCCGCCCGGGTGTTCCTGGACCCCGCGGTGGCCGGCCGCGTGCTGCTCGGCTCCGCGGGCCGGGCCACCAGCGTCTCGGCGGACGCGGTCGAGGGCGTGAGCGACGCCGAGCTGAAGCACCGGATCGGCGCGGCGATCGGCACCGGGACGTACGACCTGAGGACCGCCGACGAGCAGGCCGAGTCCGCGGCGGCCGACCTCGGCGGTTTCCTCGATGTGATCAAGTACGTGATGCTGGGCTTCGCCGGTGTCGCCGTGCTCGTCGGGGTCTTCCTGATCGTCAACACCTTCTCCATGCTGATCGCCCAGCGCACCCGCGAACTGGGCCTGCTGCGGGCGCTGGGCGCGGACCGGCGGCAGGTGCGGCGGTCGGTGCTCACCGAGGCGGTGCTGCTCGGGGTGGTCGGTTCCACGCTCGGCCTGGCCGCCGGCATCGGCCTGGCGTTCGGTCTCATCCGGCTGATGGCCGTGTTCGGGATGAACCTGAAGGCCACCGAGATGGTCATCGGCTGGGGCACCCCGGTCGCCGCGTACGCGGTCGGCGTCGGCGTGACCTTCGTCGCCGCGTATCTGCCCGCGCGCCGGGCGGCGGCCGTCTCCCCGATGGCCGCGCTCACGGACGCCGAGGTCGGCGGTGCGGGCAGGCCGTTGCGGACCCGGGCGATCGTCGGGTCCCTGGTCGGGGCGGCCGGCGCGGCCGCGCTGGCCGGCTGTGCCACCGCCGAACGGACCGCCCCGGCGGCGTCGTCGCTGGGCCTCGGTGTTCTGCTGACCCTGATCGCCACCGTGGTCGCGGGCCCGCTGCTGGTGCGGCCGGTGATCCGCGTCCTCGGCGGCGCCTTCCCCGCGCTGTTCGGGCCGGTCGGCCGGATGAGCCAGCGCAACGCGCTGCGCAACCCGCGCCGTACCGGTGCCACCGCCGCCGCGCTGATGGTGGGCCTGGCACTGGTCGGCGGGATGTCCGTGGCGAGCGCGTCGATGTCGGCGTCGTTCGACCGGCAGATCGACCGGACGCTCGGTGCCGACTTCATCGTGCAGGGCACCGAGTTCAGGCCGTTCAACCAGGACGTCACGGACGCCGTGGCCGGTACCCCGGGCGCCGGGCTCGTCGTGCGGCAGCGGATCGCCCCGATCGCCCTGCGGCTGCCCGACGGCGAGCGCGTCCGGACCACGGCCGCCGGGTACGACCCCCGGCTGGACGACGTCGCCCACCTCACCTACGCGCGGGGCGGCTCGGCCGCGGCGCTGGCGGCCGGGCACCTCGCCCTGGACGCCGGCTTCGCCCGGGACCACCGGGTGCGGATCGGCACGGTGCTCCCGGTCGAGTTCCAGGGCGGCCGCCGGGCGGACCTCACGGTGGGGGCCCTCACCCGGCAGGAGGGCTCGCAGGCCTTCGGATCGCAGGGAGGTGTCTTCCTCGGCCTCTCGACGCTCCGGAAGCACGTGCCCGACGGCCAGGACTCCGCGCTGTACGTCGACGCGGCCCCCGGCACCGGCGCCCAGGAGCTGCGCTCGGCTCTGCAGCGGTCGCTCAAGCCGTTCCCGCAGGTACAGGTGCGCGACCAGGCCGACTACAAGAAGCTCGTGCACGACCAGATCGCGGTGCTGCTGTACCTCGTGTACGCGCTGCTCGGGCTCGCGATCGTCATCGCCGTGCTCGGCGTGGTCAACACCCTGGCCCTGTCGGTGGTGGAGCGCACCCGGGAGATCGGGTTGCTGCGCGCCATCGGGCTGGGCAGGCGGCAGCTACGCCGGATGATCCGGCTGGAGTCGGTGGTGATCGCGGTGTTCGGGGCGGTCCTGGGACTGGCGCTCGGTCTGGTGTGGGGTCTGTGCATGCAGCGGGTGCTGGCCCTGCAGGGCCTGACCGCGCTCGCCGTCCCGTGGGGCACCGTCGTGGCGGTCGTGGTCGGCGCTGCGGTGGTCGGTGTCGTGGCGGCCCTGCTGCCGGCACTGCGGGCGTCCCGGATGAACGTGCTGGCGGCGATCGCGCACGAGTGACGCCACCCGCCGCCGCGGGGCGGCACCGGTTCGCGCCCGGCACCCGTCCCCGCGGGGCGCGGCACGGGCTGCCCGGTGCCACCTCCCGCACCGGCACCCGCGGACGGCACGGGCTTCCCCGCGGCGGGGCGGGGACTTCCCGGTGGCACGGCGTGAGCGGGGCGGCGGCCTCCGCCCCGCCCCGCGGGCGTGACGCGGGCATGAAGGAATCGGAGGGCCGGGCTCAAGTCGTGTGCCGCGGAGGAGAGTTCATGCCAGGTCGTCCTCCCGGCCCGCGAGCGGGTCTCGGCACGGTGGATCCGTTCTGCGACGGAGCCGGGGAAGAGGTCGTCCTGACCGGCCCCTTGGCCCGACGTGAGGAATCGCGAAAATCCTCCGGGGCCGCCGGCGGCGCGGCGGGCCTCAGTCCGCGGACGCCGAGGACGTGAGTTCGTCCGGCCGGGCGAGATACGGAGCGATTGCCGTGGCAACCATGCCGCACGACAGGTACATGCCCATGGTGTGGCAGTCGACGCGTGCCATGTGTACGGCGTCGTCGATGTGCACACCGTCGAACCGGTCCGACAGCGGACGCGGAACGGCGATGAGGTCACCTGCCTCCGCCAGGTTCACCCAGCGCCTCACTCCGGGTGGCCTGGCGCCGCGCACGGTCCGTCCGCCGTGGTCGAGCAGATCGAAGACGCCTCCAGGCAGGGCCAGCGGCGAGCCCAGCGTGACGAGGAGGTCCACCTCCGGATACGGCTTGCGCCACAGGCTCTCGTAAAGGACCACCGACCCGAGTGAGTGGCCGATCGCCACGGCCGGCGCATGCACGGTCAGCAGATCGCGGACCACATCCTGCGCCGCTTCTCGACGGACCCGCTGGTCCAGGTAGGTGCGGACCTCGCGCAAGGCCCTCGCAGCGAGACCCGCCGTTCGCCTCCCTACACCTCCGGTGTTGCGCAGTACCCAGCTCAGAGCAGGCTCGAGAATCGCAGTGGGCAGCCCCTGAGCCACCTCCTGCGGCATTCCGTGTGCCAGAGCCCACTCCGCCAAGAGACGCTGTTCGGCCGGCGTCAGACTCTCGGGGTCGAGAGCACCCGCCTGCTCGGCCTCGTCCCGCAAGAGGTGCGCGTAATAGGCGGCGACAATGCTCGGCGTGCGAAGGTGCCCGAGGCCCGCTTCGAGGTATCCGTCGCGGAGCTTCCCCTTCCACCCGGCGCCGAGGTCCGCGGCAGCCTGTGCTGCTGTCCGATGCGGCTGGTGGTTCCACACGCCGTGTACCGCGATGACCTCTGCCATTGCCCCCCCGTGGGCTGCTTCCGCGTTTTCCGCTCCAAGCCCTGCCGGGCGCGCGCCGAGTCTATGCTGCTGCGGACGGTGCGAGCCCCCTGACGCGGGGTCGCACCCGGCACCACGTGTGACACAGGGGGGAGTTGGCCATTACGCGAGCACTGGTGGCGGCGGTCGGCGAATTCTCCCGCACCCCGCCTCCCGGCGAACCAGACCCCAACACCCCTGAGCCGTACGCACGCCTCGGGTTCGCGAGCGGCCTGGCCGACGAAATGGCATCTGTCCTCAGCGACCTGGGACACGAACTGCACGGCGGCGGCGCGCTGCACGACCCCGATTGCGCAACCCTTTCACACGCCCTGCTCACAACTCGGCGGGAAGGACGGGCGGACGACGGGCTTGTCGTCCACCTCCTGGGCCACGGTGTACGGGATGCCCGCCTCGGTTCGCTCCATCTCGTCGCCGGCGACACCGATCCCGATCGGATCGGTGACTCAGCCGTGGAAGTGGGCGCGTTCATCCGGAGCGTAGAGGCCAATGCAACGGGCCCGCGTGTGCTCCTTCTGCTCGACATCTGTCACGCCGGCCAGGCGGCGAGAACACAGGCGGGCCTCGCGGTCCCCGAAGCCGCCAGGAAGTGCTGGATCATCGGAGCCTCCACCGACAGGGAATCGGCGTACTCCGGGAAGTTCACCAGGGCAGCGGTCTCCGTCCTGCGTAAACTCGCCGACGGCACACTCGACATCCATTTCTCCTACGAGTACGTTCCCGTGGAGACCGTGGCCCGCGAAATACACCGCACGATCGCGGCCATGGATCCGGAGGGAACCTCGCACCGCCAGACGGTCTCCCTCACCGGGCTGACCGAGATCGCCGACACCACACAGCCGTTCTTCCGCAACCCCGCCTACGACCAGGCACCCGCCGAGTGGTACCGGAAGAGGTCGGAGAGCGGCCTGCGCGGATTCCTGGAGACGCTCGACCCGGGGTTGGACGCGCCGCATTTCCTGGGCCGCGCCTTCGCCGCACCACGGGAGTCACGATTCAGCGGACGATGTCTGTTCACGGGGCGCCGGGAGGAACTGCGCAGGCTGGGCACCTGGCTGGGCTCGCCTGACGACCAGGAGCCGCTGGTCGTCGTCACCGGCAGCCCGGGCGTAGGCAAGTCTGCGCTGCTCGGAGTGCTCGTATGCCTGGCGCATCCCGCTCTCGACGGTGTCGTCG
Organism: Streptomyces cellostaticus; assembly: GCF_023630175.1. GTDB lineage: Bacteria > Actinomycetota > Actinomycetes > Streptomycetales > Streptomycetaceae > Streptomyces > Streptomyces cellostaticus_A. The sequence continues at coordinate 149,372 of NZ_JALLIN010000006.1, forward strand.
ACCCGCTGGAGAACCGGATTCCGCGAAGGGAACGACCGGCCGGACGCCATGCGGGGCTGGCCGCCGTCCACGCCCGCGGACTGTCCCTGGAACAGGTCACGGCGTCGATCTCCAGGCAGTTGGGCCTTCCTGTGCCCGCTCCGGGTACCGAGACGGAGGGCATTGATCAGTTCGTCGCACGGCTGGGCGACACCGCCCAGACTCCGGTGCTCGTCATCGACGCCCTCGACGAAGCGGCACAGCCCGCACTGTTGGCCGATCTCGTGCTGCGGCTGACCAAGGCACGCCGGAAGGGACCGGACGCCGAGGACCGGCCCGTCTGCCGGCTTCTGGTGGGCTGTCGCCCTTGGCGAGTCTTCGCCAGACTGCTCGCGTCGGCCGAGGACGAGGGCACCCTCATGGACCTGGACGCGGTGGACTCCGCACGGATGCGCCAGGAACTGTCCGAATACATCGCGGAAGTACTGGAAGACCCGGATACCTCCTCTTACGCGAGATGTGGACGCGAGGCGGTCGACACGGCCGCCGAGATGATCGCTGATCGCCTCACCGACGCGGCCGAGCACCAAGGCACCTTCCTTGTCGCCGGGCTCTTCGCCCACTACCTGGCCGCGCAGGAGTTCATCGCCCCCGCCGCCCTGAGCGCAGCCGTGCCCACCACCCTCGCGGGCATGCTCGAACTGGACCTGCACGGCCTCGGTAGGCACAGCCCCTGGCTGCGTCCGATCCTGGCCGGTCTCGCGTACGCCGAGGGCGCGGGCCTGCCCCGGGCACTCCTGCACGCCGCCGCCTCGGCCCTCGCCCCGGACCGACCTCCCCCGGGCCCGGGGGACGCGGACGTCGACGAGTGCCTGGCCACCGCCTCCTTCTACCTCCGTCGCTCGGTCGACAAGGACGGCAGCACCCTGTACCGGCTCTTCCACCAGGCTCTCGCCGACCATCTGGTCCGCCATCCCGTCGACCCCGCCGAACCCACCGCGGATCCCCGAGCCGATGCGGAACGCGTGCTCGCCCACCTCCTGAGGGGCACCGCCGGGAACATCGGACCAGCGGCGGGATCCTGGCAGTTCGCCCCGCCCTACCTGCTGCGCCACGCTGCGGCCCACGCGGCCCACGCTGACAGGTTCGAATGGCTACTGTCCGATCCCGGGTTCCTGATGTACGCCGATCCGGCGTCGGTACTGCCTTACCTGGACCGGGCCGGATCACCCGACGCGCGACTGTACGCCGCCGTCTACCGGACCTCCGCCGAAGTCCACCGACACCTCAGCCCGCAGGACAGACTGCGAGTACTCGCGCTGGACGCCTCACGATGGGGCTCGGGCGAACTGTCCGACGCCCTCTGGTCGCAGGCGGATTCCGGGCTTCCCGAGCACACCGCCCTTCGGCGCACTCGCTGGGCCACCGGCTCGCTGCTCAGCCGCAGCCTGCTGGGGACCATGTCGGACCGGGGCGGACCGCTGACCGCGGTCGCCACCGTGGCAGGAGAGCGATCGGACCCTCTGGCGGTGGCCCTGGACGACGAAGGGGGCCTGCGAGCCTGGGCGCTGCAGACCTTCGCCCTCGTGGGCCGAGTGAGTCCGGACCCCGGTTACCGGGCCGTCGCCGTCACCGCGACGACCCTGGCCGACGGCACACCAGTGGCCGTCACCGCGTGCGACGACCTCTGTGCCCGACTGTGGGACCTGAGCACGATGCGGCCGCTGGGTGACGCGGTTCTCGCCCACGTCGCACCCCTGACCACGGTGACCTCGGCGCGGCTCACGGACGGGAGGGGGATATTCGCCACGGGAAGCCGGGACGGCACGGCTCAGCTCTGGGACCTGGAGTCCCGTCTGCCCCTGACCGCGCCCATGAACGGTCACCGAGGGGCTGTGACAGGGATCACCGTGCTTCCCTGCTCCTCCGGCCCCGTCTCGGTCACCGTGGATCAAGCGGGGACTGCACGCCTCTGGCCCCCTGACGGATCCTCCTGGGAACTGCCGGCGGAGGAGCGGGTGACCGCCGTGGCGTCGGCTGTACTCGGGGACGGATCGCCGGTGATCGCCACAGGACACCTCGACGGCAGCGTCCGGCTGTGGGACGCGGAAGTCCCCGGGCCGTCTCTCGCACCGGTCAGCGGCGGAGCGGGCAGCCCGGTCGTGTCGATCTCCGTCGTACCGTCCGCCACCGGTCCCCTCGTGGTCATCGTCGACGAGGCGGGCACGGTGGGTGTCCGCGACCTGGACGGGCCGCCGGACGCACCCGGCCGGGAACTTCACGGGCACACCGATGCGGTGGTCCAGGCAACGGGCGCCGGGCTCCCCGGCACCTCCCCATGCGCGGTCACGGCCAGCCGGGACGGTACGGTCCGGTGCTGGAGCCTGACTTCGGGGTCCACTTTGTTCGGCAACCGACAGCCCCAGCCGCTGCCCGGTCATCTCCAGCCGGTGACCGCCGTTGTCGCGGCACATCGGAACGGGGCCCCGGTTCTGATCAGCGCGGCCGAGGACGGCGTTGTACAGCTGCGGGAGCTGCGGTCCGGGCGACTCGTCCACGAGCCCCTTCAGGCCGGTCACCCCCTCTCCACCAATGCGTTCGCGTTCACCGACCTCCAAGGCGGCGCGAAGCTGGCACTCGTGGTCGATGAACGCTCCTACGTACAGGTCTGGGACCTGTACCGCCAAAAGACACACGGGCCGCCCCTGCCGGCCACGCACGGACGCAGACGGTGGGCTTCCCCGAATGTCAGGTCCATCACCGAACTGACGGCGATCGAGGTCCCCGTCGGTGCGGATCCCCTTGTCGCCGGCGTGCTGGCCGACCGCCGCATCCGCGTATGGAACCTCCGGAGCCGCCAGCTGTGGCGAAGACCTCTGGGGTGGTGCGTGGCGGGTATCAACGTCCTCCTCTCCCTGCCCCTCGCCGACGGCGGTCCCGGTCTCGTCTCCGGGGACGACACCGGCGAGATCCGCTACTGGGACGTGGGCGCCCGGCGTTCTCTCACTGTGCTGCGCGGGCACACCGGACCGGTGCTCGCACTGGCACCCCTGACACGCCGGAACGGCCGCTCCGGCCTTGTCTCGGCAGGTGAGGACGGTCAGATCCGTCTCTGGGACATGAGCGACGGAAGCCTTCTGCAGGTGCTGCCGGGACCCGTCAATCCCGTTCTCGCACTGGCCGCGACAGGCGAAGCCGGAACCACGCCGCTCCTGGCGGCCGCAGGCGGCGACGGCACCCTGCGTCTCTGGGCTCTCCACGAGGCCGGGCCCACCCCGCTGGACTCGCTCACCCTGCCTCACGCGGCACGGACCCTGGCCTTCGCCGACCCGCTCAGCCTGTGTGTCGGATTCGGCAATGACGTTGCGGTGTTCAGCGTCAGAGGGCGTCAGAACTGGTAGGGCGGAGGTTCACCGTGGCTTGCGACCTGGCGCCGACAGACAGCACCTCCCGAGGTTCGTGTCGGGTACACGCCCAGGAGCAAGCCCGCCCCACTCCCGCTTCCCCGCACGGAAACCCGTTCGCAAGACAGGCAGGCGCTCTGCTTGTCTCACCGCATGAGTGATCTTCGCATCCGCTGCGCCACCCTCTCGGACATCGACACCGTGCTGCACTTCTGGAGCCACGCCGCGGAAGGAACGAGCATCAGCGACGACCACGACGGAGTCGCCCGACTCCTCACACGAGACCCCGAAGCCCTGCTCCTCGCAGAACGCGACGGCATCCTCACCGGAACCGTCATAGCCGGCTTCGACGGATGGCGATGCTCCGCCTACCGACTCGCCGTACACCCCGACCACCGTCGGCAAGGCATCGCCACCGCCCTGCTGGAGGCCGCGGAACAACGCTTCGCCGCCCTCGGCGGACGACGTGCCGACGCCATGGTCCTGGAAGCCAACGAACGGGCACACCACACCTGGGCTGCCGCCGGATACCACCGCGAGGACCACTGGCGACGCTGGGTCAAGCCCCTCTAGACAAACGCAGCAGTGGTGGTGAGCAGCCAGGTCTCGACGGCTGGCGCTGCCACCTGTACCGGCTCCAGGTGTGTCCGGGACGGCGGCGGCAGGGCATCGGCTCCGTGCTCCTGGCCGCCGTGCGGGAGGCGCGGGCCGGCCCCCGCCTCCCGCACGGCCCGGGCGTCCCGCCGTTCGCGGACCGGGCCCTCTCCCCCGCACCTGCCGGCGTTCCGCTGTTCGCGGACCACCCCTCCCGGCACTCTTTGCCCATCCTTTACCATTGAGGGAGCACTCGGTCCTCCATGAAAGGTTGTGAGCGTCCGCCCATGGGCGATCCTCCCAGTCCGCGACACCGCGCGCACCGCCGCGCCCTGCCCGATCATGGGACGGGGGTGACCCGATGACCGAAGTGCTGCTCCTCCTGCTGGCGATCCTGCTCGCCGTGGCCTGCGGCGCCTTCGTGGCGGCTGAGTTCTCGCTGACCACCGTCGAGCGCGGTGAGCTGGAGCGGGCCGCCGAACGCGGCGAGCGCGGCGCCGTGGGTGCCCTGAAGGCCGTACGGAACCTGACCTTCCAGCTCTCCGGCGCCCAGCTCGGCATCACCGTGACCAACCTGGTGGTCGGCATGCTCGCCGAGCCGTCCATCGCCAAGCTCCTCGCCGGCCCGTTCACCGCGCTCGGCCTGTCCGCGACCACGGCGAGTTCCGTCGCACTGGTGGTGGGCACGGCCCTGTCCACGGTGTTCCTGATGGTGGTCGGCGAACTGGTGCCGAAGAACTGGGCGATCTCCTCGCCGCTGGCCGTGGCCAAGCGGGTGGGCAACGCGCAGCGCTGGTTCAGCGCCGCCTTCCGGCCCTTCATCACGCACCTGAACAACATGGCCAACCGGGTGGTGCGCCGGATCGGTGTCGAACCCGCCGAGGAGCTGGCCTCCGCGCGCGGACCGCAGGAGCTCGCGGCCCTCGCCCGGCACTCGGCGAAGCAGGGCTCGCTGGCGGCCGACACCGCCGAACTGTTCGTGCGGACGCTGAACCTGGCCGACCTGACCGCGGAGAACGTGATGACCCCGCGCGTGCAGGTCGTCGCCCTCGACGCCCAGGCGACCTGCGAGGACGTCGCGAACGCGACCCGGGCGACGGGCCTGTCCCGGTTCCCGGTCTACCGGGGCAGCCTGGACTCGGTGGTGGGCGTCGCCCACATCAAGGACGTCCTGGCCATGCCCGCCGACCAGCGCACCCGCCGCTCCGTCGGCCAGGTGATGCGCGAACCGCTGATGGTGCCCGAGTCCCTCACCGTCGACCGGCTGCTGGACCGGCTGTCCGGCAGGCGCACCATGGCCGTCGTCATCGACGAGTACGGCGGCACGGCCGGCGTGGCCACGCTCGAGGACATCGTCGAGGAGGTCGTGGGCGAGGTGCGGGACGAGCACGACCCGCACGAGACGCCCGACCTGGCCCCCGCCGGCGCCGACGGGGACGGGCGGGCCCTGTACTCCGCGGACGGCGCCGCCCGCACCGACCAGCTCGCCCGGGTGGGCCTGCGGGCGCCCGAGGGGCCCTACGAGACGCTGGCCGGCCTGGTCGCCACCGAGCTGGGCCGCATACCGAGCGTCGGGGACACCGTCGAGGTGGCCGGCTGGCGGCTGGACGTGGTGGACGCCTCGGGGCGCCGCGCCGCGCGCGTGCTGCTGCACGCGCCGCTGGACGACGAGGAGCACGACCGCCGGACGGAGGGGGCGCGATGACCGCCGTGCAACTGCTGATCGGCCTGGCGACGCTCGTCGTCAACGCCTTCTTCGTGGGCGCCGAGTTCGCGCTGATCTCGGTGCGCCGCTCGCAGGTCGAGCCGCTCGCCCAGGAGGGCGACCGGCGCGCGAAGGCCGTGCTGTGGGGACTGGAGCACGTGTCCGCGCTGCTGGCCGCCGCCCAGCTCGGCATCACCCTGTGCACGCTGGTCCTGGGCGTGGTCGCCGAGCCGGCGATCGCGCACCTGCTGGAGCCGGTCTTCCACGCGGTCGGTGTGTCCGCCGGCGTGGGCCACGCGGTGTCCTTCGTGGTCGCGCTGACCCTGGCCACCTACCTGCACATGCTGCTGGGCGAGATGGTGCCCAAGAACATCTCGCTCGCCGAACCCGTGCGCAGCGCGCTGCTGCTCGGCCCGCCGCTGGTCGCGCTCTCCCGCGCGCTGCGCCCGGTGATCTTCGCGATCAACGCCTTCGCGAACGGGCTGCTGAAGCTGCTCAGGGTGGAGGCCAAGGACGAGGTCTCGGCGACCTTCACGGACACCGAGCTCGCCGAGATCGTCAAGGACGCCAGCGAGGCGGGGCTGATCGACGACCGGGCCCAGGAGCGGCTGCACGACGCCCTGGAGCTCGGCCGCCGCCCCGTGCGGGACGTCGTCGTCCCGCTCCGGCGCGTGGTCTACGCGCGCGTGGGCGTCACCGCCGAGCAACTCGAGCGGCTGTCGGCCGAGTCCGGCTACTCGCGGTTCCCCGTGGTCGACGAGGGCCGCCGGATCGTGGGCTACCTGCACGTCAAGGACGCGCTGGACGCCCTGCCCCGGGACCTGCCGTTCCGGCTGCGGGACATGCGGCCCATCGCACGCGTACGGGAGAGCACCCCGCTGGACGACGTGCTCACCGCGATGCGCGGCAGCCGCACGCACCTGGCGGGCGTGCTCGGCGACGACGGCCGGCTGGCGGGCCTGGTGACCATGGAGGACGTGCTGCGGGAGCTGTTCGGGCAGCCCGCCTGAGCCCGCGCCGCCCGGTCGCCCGCGGGCTCGCCCCGGGCGGGCCGAGGGCGACCGACCGGCGGGTATGGAGCCGGGTTACCATCGCTGACGCCATGCACACGAATCCCATGCCTCCCGCGCACACCAGCCTGGTCGCCCTCGGCGACTCCTTCACCGAGGGCATGTCGGACCTGCTGCCCGACGGCTCCTACCGGGGCTGGGCCGATCTGCTCGCCGCGCGGATGGCCGCCCGCACCCCCGGGTTCCGGTACGCGAACCTCGCGGTGCGCGGCAAGCTCATCAAGCAGATCGTCGACGAGCAGGTGGGCGTGGCGGCGGCGATGGGCGCCGATGTGATCACCCTCGTCGGCGGGCTCAACGACGCGCTGCGGCCCAAGTGCGACATGGGCCGCGTGCGTGGCCTGCTGACGGAGGCCGTGGAACGGCTGGCGCCGAACTGCGAGCAGCTCGTACTGATGCGCAGCCCCGGCCGGCAGGGCCCGGTGCTGGAGCGGTTCCGGCCGCGCATGGAGGAGCTGTACGCCTGCATCGACGAGCTGGCCGCCCGGCACGGCGCGCTGGTGGTCGACCTGTACGGCGCGCCGTCGCTGGCGGACCCGCGGCTGTGGGACGTGGACCGGCTGCATCTGACGGGCGAGGGGCACCGCAGGGTCGCCGAGGCGGTGTGGCAGGCGCTCGGTCACGAGCCCGAGGACCCCGAGTGGCGCGTCCCGATACCGGCGACGCTGCCGCCCGGCTGGATGCACCGGCGCATCGCGGACGCGCGGTTCGCCCAGCAGCACCTGCTCCCGTGGATAGGCCGCCGGCTGACCGGCCGTTCCTCCGGGGACGGCCGCCCGGCGAAGCGCCCCGAGCTGCTGCCCTACGAGGGGCGGGCCTGAGGGCTTTCCCGTGATCCCCGGTGGATCCGCGCACGGCGCCGGATGCGGTGCATCGCGAGGCGGAGGGCGTGGTACGGGTGTGGCCGGGCGATCCGACGACGCGGCGAGATGCCGTGGCCGTCGTCGTGCGCGCGCAGCGGATCGCGGTTCAGCCCCTGGGGTCCTCCGTCGGGTTCGGGCCGGCGGCGGGCCGCCTCGCGGCGTGACCCGGCTCTCGTAGCTTCCGCCGAACGGGACCGTGGCGCCGACCTGCACGAACCGCCAGTAGACTCTGGTCACGTGACTTCTGCGCCCGCCAAGCCCCGCATCCCGAACGTCCTCGCCGGACGGTACGCCTCCGCCGAGCTCGCCACGCTCTGGTCCCCCGAGCAGAAGGTGAGGCTGGAGCGGCAGCTCTGGCTCGCCGTCCTGCGGGCCCAGAAGGACCTCGGCATCGACGTGCCGGACGAGGCGCTCGCCGACTACGAGCGCGTCCTCGACACCGTGGACCTGGCCTCGATCGCCGAGCGCGAGAAGGTCACCCGGCACGACGTGAAGGCACGCATCGAGGAGTTCAACGACCTCGCCGGGCACGAGCACGTGCACAAGGGCATGACCTCCCGCGATCTCACGGAGAACGTGGAGCAGCTCCAGATCCGGCTCTCCCTGGAACTGGTGCGGGACCGCACCGTGGCCGTCCTGGCCCGGCTCGGCAAGCTGGCGGGCGAGTACGCCGAGCTGGTCATGGCCGGCCGCTCGCACAACGTGGCCGCCCAGGCCACCACCCTCGGCAAGCGGTTCGCGACCGCCGCCGACGAACTGCTGGTCGCCCACGGCCGCGTCGAGGAACTGCTGGGCCGCTACCCGCTGCGCGGCATCAAGGGCCCGGTCGGCACCGCCCAGGACATGCTGGACCTGCTCGGCGGCGACGCGGCCAAGCTGGCCGAGCTGGAGGACCGCATCGCCCGGCATCTGGGCTTCTCGCAGGCGTTCACCTCGGTCGGCCAGGTGTACCCGCGCTCGCTGGACTACGAGGTCGTGACCGCGCTGGTGCAGCTCGCCGCGGCGCCGTCCTCCCTGGCGAGGACGATCCGGCTGATGGCCGGCCATGAACTGGTCACCGAGGGCTTCAAGCCGGGCCAGGTGGGCTCCTCGGCGATGCCGCACAAGATGAACACCCGCTCCTGCGAGCGCGTCAACGGCCTGATGGTCGTCCTGCGCGGCTACGCCTCGATGACCGGCGAGCTGGCCGGCGACCAGTGGAACGAGGGGGACGTCTCCTGCTCGGTGGTGCGCCGGGTGGCCCTGCCGGACGCGTTCTTCGCGCTGGACGGCCTGCTGGAGACCTTCCTGACGGTGCTCGACGAGTTCGGCGCCTTCCCGGCCGTCGTCGCGCGCGAGCTGGACCGCTACCTGCCGTTCCTCGCCACCACCAAGGTGCTCATGGGCGCCGTGCGGGCGGGCGTGGGCCGCGAGGTCGGGCACGAGGCCATCAAGGAGAACGCGGTGGCCACCGCGCTCGCGATGCGTGAGCAGGGGGCCGAGCGCAACGACCTGCTCGACAAGCTCGCCGCCGACGAGCGGCTGCCGCTCGGCCGCGAGGAGCTGGCCGCGCTGATGGCCGACAAGCTGTCCTTCACCGGTGCGGCCGCGGAACAGGTCGCAGTGGTCGTCGGCCGGATCGAGGAGATCGTCAAGCAGCGCCCCGAGGCCGCCGGTTACACCCCGGGAGCGATCCTCTGACCCGCTTCACCGCGGCGGAACTGGAGGCCGCCCGCGACCGCCTCGTCCCGGACGTGGTCGCGGACGGCCTCCGGGTGCTCTTCTGCGGCATCAACCCCGGCCTGATGTCCGCGGCCACCGGCCACCACTTCGCCCGGCCGGGCAACCGGTTCTGGCCGGTGCTGCATCGGTCCGGCTTCACGCCGCGGCTGCTGGAGCCCGCCGAGCAGCGGGAACTGCTGACGTACGGGCTGGGCGTCACCAACGTCGTGGCGCGCGCGACCGCTCGCGCCGACGAGCTGACCGCCGAGGAGTACGTGGCGGGCGGTCGGGAGCTGTCGGCCCGGGTGACGCGGCTGGAACCGAGGTGGCTCGCCGTGGTCGGCGTGATGGCGTACCGGGCCGCCTTCGGCGACCGCGGGGCCGCGGTCGGTCCGCAGGAGGCGACCGTCGGAGGCGCCCGGGTGTGGGTGCTGCCCAACCCCAGCGGGCTGAACGCGCACTGGACGGCGGCGGCGATGGCGGAGGAGTTCGCACGGCTGCGCAGGGCGGCGGACGAGGGGTCCTGACGGGTCAGGGCGGGTCCGTCTCGGTGACCACCGCCAGTAGCTGTAAGGGCAGTTCGCTCTCCCACTGGGACACCCCCAGGGCGAGCCAGCGGCCCGGCTCGACCCGCCACAGGTGCAGATCCGGTACGTGCGCGGCCAGCGAGCCCCAGGGCTCCGCCGCCGCCTCCCCCTCCGCGCCGCGCAGGAAGACTCCGGCCAGACCGAACACGTCCGCCGGTCCCCACCGCTCGGCGAGCCGCTCGCCGAGCGCGTCCCGGTCGGCCTCGTACTGCGCCCGCGCCGTCTGCCGTTCGGTGCCGTCGTCCTCGTGGAAGTCGCCGCTCGTGCGCAGTTCGGCCATCAGGTAGCCGGGCCCGCCCGTACCGGTGTCCGTCCTGCCGTGCTCCGCCGGGAACTCCCGCTCGCACAATCGCTCGATCACAGCAAGACAGTTCACGATGTCCATGAGACCCAGTAAAACGGCCCCCACTGACAAGTGGCGTACCGTCAGGCGTCCCTGCGGCACAGGCTCCACGCCCCCGCGGACAGGGCCGCCGCCGACCAGAGCGCGGCCACCGCGAGCCCGCTCCAGGGGCCGAGGGCTCCGTCATGGGCGCTGTGCAGGACGACCTGGCCGGCCCGGTCGGGCAGCAGGTCGGCCACGCCCGAGGACATGTCGCCGATGACGAAGGACACGATCAGCAGGAACGGGATCAGCACGGAGAGCGTCGCGACGCCGCTGCGCAGCACGGCCGTGAGTCCCGCGGCGAACAGCGCCATCAGCGTGAGGTGGACACCGCAGCCGACGGCGCCGCGCAGCCCCTCGGTCCAGTTCGGCCCGGAGTCCCCGAGGACGGCCTTGCCCACCAGCAGGGTCACCAGGCCGGTGCCCAACCCCGTCGCCAGCACCGGCAGGGCGACGGCCGTCGCCTTCGCGGCGAACCACCGCCGCCGGTCGGGTACGGCCGCCAGGGTCAGCCGCAGCGCGCCGCCCCGGAACTCGGAGGCGACGGCCGTCGTCCCGAAGGCGATCGCGGCGATCTGCCCGAAACTGACGCCGAAGAACACCGAGTACAGCGGGTCCGTCTCCTCGGCGTCGGCGGAGGCGAGCGCGGAGAACGCGACGGTGGCGACCAGGACCGCGGCCAGGCTGCCGACGAGCGGGCGCAGGGTGCGGATCTTGATCCACTCCGCGTGCAGGACCGGGGCGAACGGCATGGTCAGGCCTCCTGGGGCTGGGCGGTGAACTCGGCCTCGGCGGCCGTCAGATCGAGATAGGCCTCTTCGAGCGTGGCCTCCTGGGCGGTCAGTTCCAGCACGGGCACGCCCGCCCGCGCCACCAGCCGGCCGATGTCGTCCACGCGTGCGTGCCGCACGGTCCAGGTGCCGTCCGCGTCCTGGGAGGCGTCGTGACCGTGTCGGGTGAGCAGGCCGCCGAGCGCGGCGGGGTCGGTGGTGCGGATCCTGACCCGGGGCCGGAGCCGCGCGTGGATGAACTCCCGGACCGGTGCGTCGGCGAGGAGACGGCCGCGGCCGACGATCACCAGGTGGTCGGCGAAGGCGGCGGTCTCGTTCATCAGATGGCTGGAGACGAGGACCGCGCGGCCCTGCGCGGCGAGGTCGCGCAGCAGGGTGCGGATCCAGACGATGCCCTCCGGGTCGAGGCCGTTGGCCGGCTCGTCCAGCAGGACCACCTCCGGGTCGCCGAGCAGGGCGGCGGCGATGCCGAGCCGCTGGCGCATGCCCAGGGAGAACGTCCGCACCCGGCGGCGCGCCACCGCAGCGAGGCCGGTCCGCTCCAGGACCGTGTCCACCCGGTGGGCCGGGATGCGGTTGCTGACCGCCAGGGCCCGCAGGTGGTCGCGGGCGCTGCGGGAGCCGTGCGCGGCCCCGGCGTCCAGCAGGGCGCCCACCCGGCGCAGCGGGTCCCGGAGTTCGGTGTAGGCCCGACCGCCGATGGTGGCGGTGCCGGAGGTCGGCCGGTCGAGGCCGAGGACGAGCCGCATGGTGGTGGACTTGCCGGCGCCGTTGGGGCCGAGGAATCCGGTGACGTGTCCGGGCCGGACGCCGAAGGTGAGCCGGTCCACGGCTCGCCGGCCGCCGTACTCCTTGGTGAGGTCTCGTACGTCGATGCTGGTCATGGCAACAGCCTTGCGGCAACGGGGCGTCGGTTCCTCCCCCGCCGGTGGGAAGCGTCTCCCCCGTGCGGGGGAGATCCGCCGGCACGGCTCCTGCGAGGATGGGCCCATGGTCCAATTCCTGCGCCCGCTGTCGCGCGGGACCACGTACACACGTCTGCTGCATCTGTGGGTCCCCATGCTGCTGCAGAGCCTGTGGACGCTGATCGACGTGTCGAAACCCTGGGTGCCCGCGCTGGTGCTCGTCCCGGTCGGCCTCCTGCCCGCCGTACGTGTGGGCGAGGGCGTCCAGGGACGGCTGCTGCTGACTCCCGGCGCGCAGGATCCCGGCATCTCCGCCACCGCGTCGGTGGGCTGGCGGGACCGCGGCCGCACGGTGCTGTGGCTGGAGCTGCGTGTTCTCCTCGGCTGGGTCACCGCGTTCCTGTCGGTGTGGATGCCGATCGCGGCGTACGAGCTGGCGAAGTGCGCCTGGGGGCGGGCACCCTCCGGGGTGCCCGTGCTGGACCTGCTGCCGGCGAACCGGGCGTGTGCCCTGCTGGCGCCGCTGCCGCTGATCGTCCTGTACGGAGCCGTCGTCGGACTGGGCGAGCTGATCACCACGTGCGCCCGCGGCTTGCTCGGGCCGTCCGCGGCCGAGCGGCTGGCCGCGCTGGAGGAGCGCACCGAACGGCTCCTGGAACGCACCCGGATCGCACGGGAGTTGCACGACTCCATCGGGCACGCCCTGACGGTGGCGGTGGTGCAGGCGGGCGCGGCGCGGGCGGCGGGAGATCCGGGGTTCACCGACCGGGCCCTGGAGGCCATCGAGGAGACCGGCCGGGCCGCGCTCGGCGATCTGGAGCGGGTGCTCGGTGTGTTGCGCGAGTCGGACCGGCCGGCCGCCGCCCGGCCCACCCTGGCCGACGCCGACCGCCTGCTGGAGTCGGCACGCGCCTCCGGCGCCGGGGTCGAGGCCGAGGTGACCGGACCGGTGGCCCTCGTGCCGGGGCCGGTCTCGCGTGAGGGGTACCGGATCCTGCAGGAGGCGCTCACCAATGTGCTGCGGCACGCCGGAGCGGTCCCGGTGCGGGTGCGGGTGTCCGTGGACGGGGACACGCTCGCTCTGGAGGTCCGCAATCCGCTGCCCGCCGAACCGCCCGGGACGGGGCGGGGCAGCGGACTGCGCGGGATACGGGAGCGGGCGGCACTGCTCGGGGGCAGCGCCCGCACCGGCCCCGACGAGGGCGACTGGCAGGTGCGTGCGGAGCTGCCGCTGCGTTGATCTACGCTGGCCGGATGCCGGTCACCGTACTCCTGGTCGACGACGAGCCCCTGGTGCGCGCGGGTCTGCGCGCCGTGCTGGAGGCACAGCCCGACATCCAGGTGGTCGGTGAGGCCGCCGACGGGGCGGCGGTCATCCCGCTCGTGCGCCGGCTGCGGCCGGACGTGGTCGCGATGGACGTGCGGATGCCGCTGATGGACGGGATCGAGGCCACGCGCGCGGTGCTGCGCACGGTGGACGCACCGCCCAAGATCATCGTGGTGACCACCTTCGAGGACGACGAGTTCGTCTACGAGGCGCTGCGCGCCGGCGCCGACGGCTTCCTGCTCAAGCGGTCCCGGCCGGCCGAGATCGTGCACGCGGTGCGGCTGGTCGCGGACGGCGAGTCGCTGTTGTTCCCGGCATCCGTGCGGCGCCTCGCCGCCCGGTTCGGGGAGCGGCGCACGGCCGGCGCCGCGCTGACCGGAGCCGGGCTGACGGAGCGGGAGGCGGAGGTGCTGCGGCTGATGGCGCGAGGGCTGTCGAACGCGGAGATCGCCGCCCGCCTGGTCGTCGGGACCGAGACGGTCAAGTCGCACGTGAGCGCCGTACTGGCCAAGCTGGGGGCGCGTGACCGCACCCAGGCGGTGATCGCGGCCTATGAATCGGGGTTCGTCGCACCCGGCTGACCCGGGGCCGCAGGGCCGGCGGGGCCCGGCACTCGCCGGGGTGGGCCGGGCCGAGTACGATCCGCCCAACACGCCCGCGAGCTGGGAGGACGGACGGTGGGGCAGCTTACCGGTGGCGACCCCTCGCTGCTGCGAAGGATCAACTCCGCTGTGGTGCTGCACGCGTTGCGGGCCACGGACTGCGCGACGCTCACCGAGATCACCCGGGTCACCGGCCTGTCCCGGCCGACCGTCGAAGGCGTCGTCGAGGGACTCGTCGAGGCGGGGCTCGTGGTCGGGAAGGCGGCGGACGAGGGCACCGCACGCCGCCAGGGACGGCCCGCCCGCCGGTACCGGTTCCGGGCCGAGGCAGGACATCTGCTGGGCCTGGAGATCGGCCCGCACCGGGTCGCCGCGCTCCTGTCCGACCTGGACGGACGGGTGCTGGGCACGCAGGCCAAGGAGGTGGCCGAGACGGCGCAGGCGGACGAGCGTCTCGACCGGCTGCGCGGCACGGTCGCCGAACTGCTGCGCCGGGCCGGGGTGGCACGGGGCTCGCTGCGGGCGGTGGGCGTGGCCTCACCGGGCATCGTGGAGGCGGACGGGACGGTACGGCTCGGCACGGCGCTGCCGGAGTGGACCGGCCTGCGGCTCGGCGAACGGCTCGGCCGCTCCTTCAGGTGCCCGGTGCTGGTCGAGAACGACGCCAACGCGGCGGCCGTCGCCGAGCACTGGAAGGGCGCGGCGACCGAGACCGACGACCTGGTGTTCGTCCTGGCCGGACTCAGCCCGGGCGCGGGCGCGCTGATCGGCGGCCGGCTGCACCGGGGGTACGGCGGGGCGGCCGGGGAGATCGGCGCGCTGCATCTGCTGGGCCGGGAGGCGACCCCGGAGACCCTGCTGTCCACCACCGACGAACCGCTGCACCCGCTGGACGAGCAGGCGGTCGCCGAGGTGTTCGCGCTCGCCCGGAGCGGCGACCAGCGGGCCCGGGCGGCGGTCGACCGGTTCCTCCAACGGCTCGTCCACGACGTGGCCGCGCTGGTGCTGGCCCTCGACCCCGAACTGGTGGTGATCGGCGGCTGGGCGGCCGGCCTGGACGGGGTGCTCGATCCGCTGCGCCGGGAACTCGCCCGCTACTGCCTGCGCCCGCCCCGGGTGGCGCTCTCCGCGCTCGGCGAGGCGGCCGTGGCCACGGGTGCGCTGCGGCTGGCCCTCGATCACGTCGAGGCGGAGCTGTTCGCGGTGGAGGGAACCGTCACCGCCCGGCGTTGAGACCGGGCACGTGCCCGCCGGGCGTCAGCGGCGGCCACCGGCTGCGCAGAACGCCGGGCGGCGCCCCGGTGGTCTCCGGGGCGCGGGCCGGGACGGGTCGCTCAGGAGGCCCGCTGCCCGGGGTCGTGGTGTATCTCCACGTCGGGCGAGTCGCCGAAGGTCAGCCGGCAGGTGTCCGCGCGGTAGGTCGCCACCGAGAGCGCGGCGGTGCGGCCCTCGACGAAGAAGCGCGTGGTGACGACCAGGACGGGTGCGCCGGGCAGCCGGTCGAGGTCCCTGGCGTCCTCCGCGCGCGCCGAGCCCAGCTCGACGGCGCGGTCCTGGCCGTCCAGTTCGAGGCGCTGCAGCTCGCGCAGCACCGCGCGGGCGCGCGCGGCGCCGGACGGGGCGTCGATCGCCGTCAGGTCGGGCACCGCGGCGTCGGGGACGTGGAGCAGTTCGGTGGCCACGCGCTGGCCGCCCGACATCCGTGAGCGGCGCACGACGTGCACCTGCTCCCCCGAGCCGGTGTCCAGGGCGGCGGCCACCGCGGCGGGCGGCGCGGAGCGTACGCAGTCCACGGGCTGCCAGGCGTCGTCGGCGGAGCCCGGCCAGGTGTGCTGCCGGCTGCCCACGGCCACGCCCACGCGCGGGGGCGCGACGGTCGTGCCGACACCGCGGCGGCGCTGCAACCGGCCTTCCAGCTCCAGTTGTTCGAGGGCCTGGCGGAGTGTGGCGCGGGCGACGCCGAAGCGGGCGGCCAGATCACGCTCGTTGGGCAGGATCTCGCCGACCGAGAACTCCGAGTCGAGTGCCTCACTGAGCACGGTCTTGAGGTGCCAGTACTTCGGCTCCGGCACCGATTCGAGCTGCGTGGTCCCCACCCTGTCCTCCGCAAGTGCCGTGGTCGGGCGGTTTTTCGCGCCCTTGTTTATTAAAGGTTGTTGCACTTGTCTGCGACCATAGGGCGGCCCACACCCTTGGTCAAGACCAATCATCGATCCCGCGGGCGGCACCCGAGGGCCGCACCGCGCGGCGTTCACGCGGCGTTCGCACAGGTGGGCGAGTGCGGCCTTCCGGGGAAGCCCGTCGCACGACGGCTCCCGGAGCGGGCCGCGGCGCGGGCCGCGGGCGCCGGCAAGGGGCTACCCGTCGGTAGTAATTGCTGACAAGCTGTCTACGGCGTCCGTCAGCAGTCCAGCCGAGGAGCACTCCATGTCCGCCACCGTCACCTTCCCGGTCCCCACCCCGCACGGCCCGAGGGACGTGACCGTCTCCTACGCGCGCGTGGGACGCGGCGCGCCGCTGGTGCTGCTGCACGGCATCGGCCACCACCGGCAGGCCTGGGACCCGGTCGTCGACATCCTCGCCACCGAGCGCGAGGTCGTCGCGGTGGACCTGCCGGGCTTCGGCGCGTCCCCCGGCCTGCCGGGCGGCCTGCCCTACGACCTGCCCACGACCAACGCCGTGCTCGCCTCCCTCTTCGAGGCGCTGGAACTGGACCGCCCGCACGTGGCGGGCAACTCCCTGGGCGGCCTGCTGGCGCTGGAACTGGGCCGCGGGAAGCTCGTACGGTCCGTCACCGCCCTGTCCCCGGCCGGGTTCTGGACGCAGGCCGAACGCCGCTACGCCTTCGCGATGCTGCAGACCATGCGGGGCGTGGCCCAGCGGCTGCCGCTGCCCCTCGTGGAGCGGCTGTCGCGCTCCGCGGCCGGCCGCACCGCGCTGACCAGCACCATCTACCGCCGGCCCGGGCGCCGTTCCCCCGACGCCGTGGTCGCCGAGACGCTCGCGCTGGCCGGTGCCACCGGCTTCGACGCGACCCTGCGCGCGGGGGCCACCGTCCGGTTCACCGACGGCCTGCCCGGGCTGCCGGTCACCGTCGCGTGGGGCAGCCAGGACCGGCTCCTGGTCCGCCGCCAGGGCGTCCGCGCCAAGACGATCATCCCGCACGCCAGGCTGGTACGGCTCCCGGGCTGCGGGCACGTCCCGATGAACGACGACCCGGCACTGGTCGCCCGCGTCATCCTGGACGGAAGCCGCTGACCCGCGGGAAACCCCCGCGGACGGCTCGTCGTCCCCGCCCGGCCGGACGTCCGGCGAACCGGTACTGGAAAATCCAACAAAAAGGACGGAAGCGCGCTTTACCCATCGGTCACACATCGTTCGTGATCACGCAACACCGTTCCTCCACAGTGGCTGCATGACTTCGGACCTGTCTCGAGTGACCCGGACGCGGCACGGGCGGCCCGTGCACCACTGGCGGCGGGACCTCGTCGAACTCGCCGCCCTGTTCACCGCGGTGGCGGTGGCCGACGGCGTGGCCAACCTGATCGGACACGGCCCCGACGGTCCAGCGCTGCTGGTGATCTCGGCGCTCGTGCTGGCCGCGACGGCGGGCTTCCACACCTGGTGGGCACGCCGCCACGGGCACGCGCCGCCGGCCGAGCATACCGGTGCCCGGCCGGCCGCGGAGGTGCGGCCGGCCGGGCCCGCGCGGGCCACGGACGCGGCGGAACCGGACCCGGCCCGGGCGAGCGTGCTGTGGCGGATGCGGACCACGGTGCGGGACGAGCCCGGCTCGCTGGCCGCGCTGTGCACGGCGCTGGCCGGGCGGCGGGTCGACATCCTGAGCCTGCAGACGCACCCGCTGGCCGACGGCACCGTGGACGAGTTCCTGCTGCGGGCGCCGGAGGCGCTCACGGCGACCGAGCTCACCCGGACCGTGTCACTGGCCGGCGGCCTGTCCACCTGGATCGAGCGGGCCGACGCCCACGACCTGGTGGACGCCCCGACCCGGGTACTGGCCCTCGCGGCGCGCACCGCGCTGGACGCGGCGGAACTACCCCTGGCCCTGCGGCAGTTGCTGGGGCGGTGCACGATCCGTTCGCTGCCCGCCACGCCCTTCGGCGGGGGCCGCGGGCCGGAACCGGTGCCCGTGGAGGGAGTCCTCGAGGACACCGTCATGCGGCTGCGGGCGCCCGAGGGCGGCGTGCTCACCGTGGAACGGCCGTATCTGCCCTTCACCCCGGCCGAGTTCGCGCGGGCCAGGGCGCTGGTCGAGCTGGACAGCCGGCTCGGACCGCGGATCCCGGACGGCCACGACGTGCTGACCCTGCCCGAGGGCGCCGACATCACCGTGCGCCGGGTGGACACCGGCGACCTCGCGGCGGCCAGGGACATGCACGAGCGGTGCTCGCGGCGCACCCTCGGCCTGCGCTACCACGGGCCGGCCGGGGACGCCGACCGCTATCTGAACCACCTGCTCAGCCCCCGCTTCGGCCGCACCCTGGCCGCGCAGACCGCCTCCGGGCGCATCGTCGGCCTCGGCCATCTGCTCTGGGACGGTGACGAGACCGAGGTCGCGCTGCTGGTCGAGGACGCCTGGCAGCGGCGCGGCATCGGCGCCGAACTGCTCGGCCGCCTGGTGACGATGGCCGCCGAGGCCGGCTGCGAGAGCGTGTACGCCGTGACGCAGGCCTCCAACACCGGCATGGTCGCGGCGATGCGCGGCCTGGGGCTGCCCCTGGACTACCAGATCGAGGAGGGCACCCTGGTCGTCACGGCGCGTCTGGACACCACCGCCGCGGCCGCCCGCGAGGGCCGCGGCGAGCGGCTCGGCGAGACGGCCCGCGCCGACTGAGGCCGCGTCGGGAGCGGCGGCCCGGACCCCCGTGCCGGGCCGCCGTCGTTCCCGCGGGACCTGTTCAGCCCGCGGTCTCCTGGAGGGGGGCGGCGTCCCGCAGCGGGACCGGCGTGAGGGTCCGCTCCCCCAGCGCCTGGTCCAGGTCCGCCCACAGGTCGTCGACGTCCTCCAGTCCCACGGACATCCGCAGCAGCCGGTCGCTCACCCCGGCGCCGCGCCGGTCGTCGGCGTCGACGATGCGGTGGCTGATGGACGCGGGGTGCTGGATGAGGGTGTCGACGCTGCCCAGGCTGACCGCCGGAGTGATCAGACCGACCCGGCCGATCACCTCGTGCGGGTCGCCGTGCACCTCGAAGGCGATCATCGCGCCGCCCAGCTTCGGGTAGTGGACACGGGCCACCCGCGGGTCGGCGGCGAGCCGGCCGGCCAGTTCGGCGGCGCTCGCGGAGGCGGCCCGGACCCGCACCGGCAGCGTGGACAGGCCCCGGAGCAGCAGGTACCCGGCCAGCGGATGCAGGACCCCGCCGGTGGCGAAGCGTATCTGCCGGAGCCGTCCGGCGAACTCCTCGTCGCAGGCCACCACACCGGCGAGGACGTCGCCGTGTCCGCCGAGGTACTTGGTGGCGCTGTGCAGCACCAGGCGTGCGCCGTGTTCGGCGGGACGCTGCAGCACCGGCGTCGCGAAGGTGTTGTCGGCGAGCAGCGGGACCGACCCGCAGGAGTGGGCGACGGCCCGCAGGTCGACCTCGGCGAGGGTCGGGTTGGCCGGTGACTCGACCATCACCAGGCCGGTGTCGGGGCGCAGCGCGTCGGCGATCCCGGCCGGGTCGGTCCAGGTGACCTCGGTGCCGAGGAGCCCGGCGGTCAGCAGGTGGTCGCTGCAGCCGTACAGCGGGCGTACCGCGACCACGTGCCGCAGGCCCGTCGCGGACCGCGCCAGGAGGACCGCGCTGAGCGCGGCCATGCCGCTGGCGAAGGCGACCGCGGACTCGGTGCCCTCCAGCCGGGCGAGGGCGGTCTCGAAGCGGGCCACGGTCGGGTTGCCGAGGCGGCCGTAGATCGGCGGGCCCTCGGGGTCGGCGCCGTCGGTGGCGAAGGCGTCGATACGGGCGGCCTCGCCGCGGCTGTCGAAGGACGGGTAGGTGGTGGACAGGTCGATCGGCGGGGCGTGCAGCCCCTGGCGGGCCAGGTCGTCGCGGCCGGCGTGCACGGCCTCGGTGGCCAGTGCTCTCGATGCGGTGCGTACGGCGTCGTAGGCACCCGTGCTCGCTGTGTCCATGGGCGGAAGGGTGAACACCGGCCGGGTTCCGGAGGCGGGACGCCGTGTTACGTTCGACACATGGCTGAATCTGTCGCACTGGATCCGGTGGATCTCCATCTGCTGCGGCTGCTGCAGAACGACGCGCGGACGACCTACCGCGATCTCGCCGCCCAGGTGGGGGTGGCGCCGTCGACGTGCCTGGACCGGGTCGCCAGGCTGCGCCGCGCGGGCGTGATCCTCGGCCACCAACTGCGCCTCGACCCGGCCAGGTTGGGGCGCGGCCTGGAGGCGCTGCTGCTGGTTCAGGTGCGGCCGCACCGCCGGGAGCTGGTGGGTCCGTTCGTCGAGCGGATCCGCGCGTTGCCGGAGTCGCGGACGGTGTTCCATCTGACCGGTCCCGACGACTATCTGGTGCACGTGGCCGTGGCGGACATGGCCGATCTGCAACGGCTGGTGCTGGACGGGTTCACCGCGCGGCGGGAGGTGGCCCGGGTGGAGACCCGGCTGATCTTCCAGCAGTGGGACTGCGGGCCGCTTCTGCCCCCGGCTGAATCCGGGACGCACGGGTGACGCGGGCGGTGCGCGCGTACGAGGATGGCGCCATGTCTGAGATCCGGATCCCGCTGCCCCGTCAGGTCGCCGACGCCTACGTGGACGACCTCATCGCCCTCGACCCGGTCGCCGGTACCTACCTCGGTGTACAGGAGAGTTCGACCCGGCTGCCCGACTTCTCCCCGGCCGGCCAGGAGGCCGTGGCGGAGCTGATGCGGGCGACGCTCGCGAGGCTCGACGAGGCCGAGCGGCAGCCCGGTGCGGACAGCGACGTGGAGCGTCGCTGCGGCCGGCTGCTGCGGGAGCGGCTGACCGCCGAGCTGGCCGTGCACGAGGCCGACGAGCACCTGCGCGCGGTCGGCAACATGAGCACGCCGGGGCACTCGGTGCGGGACGTGTTCACGGTCATGCCGGCGCGGACCGAGCAGGACTGGGCGGCGATCGCGCAGCGGCTGCGCGCGGTGCCGGCCGCGATCGCGGGCTACCGGCAGTCCCTGGAACTGGGCCTGGAGCGCAAGCTGTACGCGGCGCCCCGGCCGACCGCGACGTACATCGGGCAGCTCTCCGACTGGACCGACACCGACGGCCGGGGCCGCGGCTGGTACGAGGACTTCGCCGCCGCCGGTCCGGACGCGCTGCGCGCGGAGCTGGACGAGGCGGCCCGCACGGCGACGGCCGCGCTGGCCGGGCTGCGGGACTGGATGCGCGACGTGTACGCGCCGACCGTCGAGGGCGCGCCGAACACGGTGGGCCGCGAGCGGTACGCCCGCTGGGCCCGCTACTTCAACGGCACCGACCTTGACCTGGACGAGGCGTACGCGTACGGCTGGTCGGAGTTCCACCGCATCCTCGGCGAGATGAGGCAGGAGGCGGAGAAGATCCTGCCGGGCGCCGGGACGCCCTGGGTGGCGCTGGCCCACCTGGACGAGCACGGCCGGCACATCGAGGGCGTCGACGAGGTCCGCGAGTGGCTGCAGGGCCTGATGGACCGGGCCATCGCGGACCTGGACGGCACGCACTTCGAACTCGCCGAGCGGGTGCGGAGGGTGGAGTCGCACATCGCCCCGCCCGGCGGTGCCGCCGCCCCGTACTACACCGCCCCGTCGGAGGACTTCTCGCGTCCGGGCCGGACCTGGCTGCCGACCATGGGCCTGACCCGGTTCCCGGTGTACGACCTGGTGTCGACGTGGTACCACGAGGGCGTGCCCGGGCACCATCTGCAGCTCGCGCAGTGGGCGCACGTGGCGAAGGACCTCTCCCGCTACCAGGCCACGGTCGGCGGGGTCAGCGCCAACGCGGAGGGCTGGGCGCTGTACGCGGAGCGGCTGATGGACGAACTGGGCTATCTCACGGATCCGGAGGAGCGGCTCGGATATCTGGACGCGCAGATGATGCGCGCGGCCCGGGTGATCGTCGACATCGGTATGCACCTGGAGCTGGAGATCCCGGCGGACTCGCCGTTCCACCCCGGTGAGCGCTGGACCCCGGAGCTGGCGCAGGAGTTCTTCGGCTCCCACAGCAGCCGTCCGGCGGACTTCGTGGAGAGCGAGCTGACCCGGTACCTCACGATCCCGGGCCAGGCGATCGGCTACAAGCTCGGCGAGCGCGCCTGGCTGCTGGGCCGCGAGAACGCCCGTGCGCGGCACGGTGACGCCTTCGACCTGAAGGCCTGGCACATGGCGGCCCTCTCCCAGGGTTCGCTGGGCCTGGACGACCTGCTGGACGAGCTCTCCCGCCTCTGACCCCGCGCCCGCCTCCCGTCCGGCATCCCGCGCGGATCGGGCCGGGCCCGGCCCGCGGGCACCGGCCGCGTCCCGTACGGCGGCTCGGCCGTACGGACGCCTCCGGTGGCGTGGGCCGGGACGAGGCCGCTTGCTGGTGCCCGGACTGTACGACGGGAGGCGGGCCGGCATGCAGCAGACGGGACCGAGGCAGCAGGCGCTGGAGACACCGCGGGCCGCCGGGTTGGCGGGAGTGGTGTTCGCGCTGCTGCTGACGGCGGCGATCGTGCTGGTCAGATTGGGGATTCCCGAAGGTGTCGACGCGGTCACGGCGCAGGGTTTCACCGACGCGGGCCGGCGCGAGGCGGTGGGCTGGGCGCTCGACCTGATCCCGTTCGCCGGGATCTTCTTCCTGTGGTTCCTCGGTGCCGTACGGGCCCATGTGGGCGAGGTGGAGGACAGGTTCCTCGCCACCGTGCTGCTGGGCAGCGGGCTGATCTTCACCGCCTCGATGTTCGCCGCCGCCGCGGCGGCGGCGGCCGTGCTGGCCGTCGGCCACGTGGCCGGCACCACGCCCGCGCCGGCCGCGTGGGACTTCGGCCGCCATTTCGCGTACACGCTGCTCACCGGGTACGCGATGCGGATGGCGGCCGTCTTCGTGTCCTCGCTGTCGGTGATCGGGCACCTGCTCGGTGTTCTGCCGCGCTGGCTCACGGCCCTCGGTGCCCTCACCGCCCTGACGCTGCTGTTCTTCTCGTCGAACGTCCCCTGGGCGGAACTGGTCTTCCCCGCCTGGTCACTGGTGCTGAGCGTGTACATCCTGGTGAGCCGGCGTGCGGGGCCCCGTGCCCGCGCGGCCACGTGAGGCGGGGCGCTCGCACCGCGTCGGGCCGCTCACCCGAACGGCCCGCCCGGCGCGCGGGACGGGCGCGCGGCCTCCATGCTGGCCAGCGGGACACGATCGCTGTCCGGGGATGCCCGCACTGGGCGGGTGGTATGCACCGGACCTGGCCACCGGAAGGGCGGAGCGTCGATGCGACTCGTCGTCGATCTCAACAAGTGTCAGGGGTACGCGCAGTGCGCGTTCCTGGCGCCCGACGTCTTCTCCATGCACGGCGAGGAGTCGCTGGTGTACAACCCGCGGGCGGACGAGGACCAGCGCGAGCGGCTGACCCGGGCGGTCGCCGCCTGCCCCGTGCAGGCGATCACCGCCGACGGCCTGGACGGTCCGGCCGGCGCTTCCGCCGGAACCACCGGGGAGGCCTCCGATGACCGCTGACCACATGGACTGGCTCCGGCGCGAGGGCCGGATCGTGATCGTCGGCGCCTCGCTGGCCGGGCTGCGGGCCGCGGAGACGCTGCGCGCCGAGGGGTTCGCCGGTTCGCTCACGATGATCGGTGACGAGCCCTACGAGCCGTACGACCGGCCGCCGCTGTCCAAGGCCGTGCTGCTGGGCAAGGCGTCCCCGCACCACACCGAGCTGCCCCACCGCCGCGAGATCGACGCCAAGTGGCGGCTCGGTGTCGCGGCCACGGGCCTGGACCTGGCAGGCAAGCGGGTACGGCTGGCCGACGGGGACGAGGTGGAGTACGACCGGCTGCTGATCGCGACCGGCGTGCGGGCCCGGCCCTGGTTCAACGAGGAGGAGGGCCGCCTGGACGGCGTCTTCCTGCTGCGCACCCGGGACGACGCGGCCCGGCTGCTGCAGCGGCTGAGGTCGGCGCGCCGGGTGTTCATCATCGGCGCCGGGTTCGCCGGGTGCGAGGTCGCTTCCGCGTGCCGGGAGATGGGCCTGGCCGTCACCCTGGCGGAGCGGGCCGGAGCCCCGCTGGTGGGGGCCCTCGGCGGGGTGGTCGGCCCTGTCGCCGCCGCGCTGCAGACCGAGAACGGCGTGGACCTGCGCACCGGTATCACGGTCACCGCGCTGGAAGGCGATCCGGCCGGCCGGGTGCGCGCCGTGCATCTGTCCGACGGGAGTGAGGTCGATACGGATGTGGTGGTCGTCTCGCTCGGTTCGCTGCGCAACACCGAGTGGCTGTCCGGATCGGGACTCGGCGCCGGACCGCGGGGCATCGCCTGCGACGCCGGCTGCCGGGCCTTCGACTTCCGGGGCATCGTCACCGACGACGTCTTCGTCGCGGGTGACGTCGCACGGTCGCCGCACGCGCTGTTCGGCTACCAGTTCCTCTCCCTCGAGCACTGGGGCAACGCCGTCGCCCAGGCGGAGACCGCCGCGCACAACATGATCTGCGCGGGTGCCGACCGGCGCCCGCACCTGTGGATGCCCGCCTTCTGGTCCTCGCAGTTCCGGGTGAACATCAAGTCCGTCGGCGTGCCGTCCATGGGCGACCAGATCATGATCACGCAGGGTTCGCTGGCCGAGCGCCGGTTCGTCGGTGTCTACGGGTTCAAGGGCCGGGTGATCGCCGCCGTCAGCTTCGACAACACCCGCTGGCTGGAGTTCTACCAGCGGCAGATCGAGCGGGGCGCGCCGTTCCCGGTGGAGTACCCGACGATGGACCGGCGTCCCGAGGGCCGGCAGCCGGTCGACGCCGACTTCCCCGACCCGTCCCTGCCGACCCACGGCCCGACCGTGACCCTGAGCGGCTACTCACCTGCCGACCAGCAACTGGTGTTCACACCGGCCCGCCACTGAACGCCGCCGTGGCCCCGACGCCCCAAGGACTTGTCATGACGCAGGCCTCACTGTTCCGCCGGATCACCGACTTCGCCAACCGCGCCGACCCGTACCCGCTCTACCAGGAGCTCCGCAGGACTCCGGTCCTGCACGAGGAGGAGGACGGCCCATACATCATCAGCTCGTACTGGGACATCGAGAACCTGCTCCACGATCCTCGGATCAGCTCCGACGCCGCCAACCTCGCGGCCGCCGGGGACGAGCTGGCCGAGGCACAGAGCACGGGACTCCCCCCGTCCTTCCTCCGGCTCGACCCTCCGGAGCACGACCGGCTGCGGCGGATCGCCAACAGCGCCTTCGGGCCGCCCCACAAGCCGCACCGGCTCGACTCCATGCGGGGTGAGCTGCACGAGATCGTCGACGGGCTGATCGACGGCTTCGGCGACGCGCGCGAGATCGACCTGGTGGACCAGTTCGCCTACCCGTTCCCGGTCACGGTCATCTGCCGGCTGCTGGGCGTGCCCCGCGAGGACGAGCCGCGCTTCCGCTCCTGGGTGGATCCGCTCGTCGCCAGCCTGGATCCCGAGACCCGCCAGAACGCGGACGAGGAGTTCCTGAAGGCGGCGCAGGAGGCGCGGATGGAGCTCGGCATGTACCTGGCCGGGCTAACCGAGCAGCGCACCAAGGACCCGCAGGACGACATGCTGTCCGACCTCGCGGACAGCCGCGGCCCGGAAGGCACCATGACGATGATGGAGGTGATGAGCACCGCGGTGCTGCTGCTGATCGCCGGTCACGAGACGACGGTCAACCTCATCACCAACGGCATGCTCACCCTGCTGCGCCACCCGGACATCCTGCGGCGGCTGCGGGAGGACCCGGGCCTCGCGGCCAACATCGTGGAGGAACTCCTCCGGTACGAGCCGCCGGTGCAGATCGTCCCGCAGCGCACCTGCATCGCCGACATCGAGGTGCGCGGGGTGACCATCCCCAAGGGCTCCCGCATCTGGCTGATGCTCGCCGCCGGCAACCGGGACCCGGAGCGGTTCAAGGACCCCGAGCGGTTCGACCCGGACCGCGGCGACATCCAGCACCTCGGTTTCGGCAGCGGCATCCACAGCTGTTTCGGTGCTCCGCTGGCCCGCATGGAGGCGCAGATCGCGCTGTCCGAACTGGCCCGGCGGCTGGACGATCCCCGACTGGTCGAGGATCCGCCGCCCTACCGGCCGAACGCCGTGCTGCGCGGCCCGCGCCACCTGCGGATCGCCTTCGGCGGCCTGCGCTGACCCGCGGGGCGCCGGGTCAGCCGGCGCGCTGGCGCAGCGCCGAACCCGATCTGCCCTTCACCACCTCGAGTTGGGCGTGGACACGGCGGCGCAGGTCGGCGACGTGGCTGACGATGCCCACACTGCGGTCGCGTTCGCGCAGCGTGTCCAGGACGTCCAGGACCTCGTCGAGACTCTGGTCGTCCAGGCTGCCGAAGCCCTCGTCGATGAAGAGCGTGTCCAGGCGGACGCCGCCCGCCTCGTCGGTGACGACGTCGGCGAGGCCGAGGGCGAGGGCGAGGGAGGCGAAGAAGGTCTCACCACCGGACAGCGTGGCGGTGTCACGCTCGCGGCCGGTCCACGCGTCGACGACATGCAGCCCGAGGCCGCTGCGGCCGCGTCCGGTGCGGTCGTCGGAGTGGACGAGCGTGTAGCGGCCGGCGGACATGCGGTGCAGCCGCACGGTGGCCGCGGCGGCGACCTGCTCCAGGCGGGCCGCCAGCACGTACGACTCCAGGCGCATCCGGCGTTCGTTGTCGGCCGAGGTGCCCGCGGTCAGCGCGGCCAGGCGGGCCACCCGGTCGTACTCCTCGCGCAGGGGCGCCAGCCGGCGCACCGCGTCGGCGGCGCGGGCCGAGAGCCGGTCCAGCTCGGTGCTGCGGCGGTCCGCGGCGTCCCGCGCGGAAGCCGCCTCACGCAGCCGCCGTGCCGCCTCGGCCGCCGTCCGCTCCGCCGCGTCCGGGTCCGCGGGGGCCTGTCGGGCCGCGCTCGCGGCGCCGGGCTCCGCGAGCGCGGCGCGTACCGCCGTCTCCTCGGACTGCCAGGCGTCCAGGCGGTGCTGGAGTTCGCGGTGGGCCGCGTCGTCCAGGAGGGCGGCGGCCGCCGCCCGCGGGGTGTCGAAGCCTGCGCGGAAGGCGGCGTCGGCGAGGCGGGCGTCGGCGTCCTTCAGCCGCTGGGCGGCGTCCTCGGCCGCACGGGCGGCGTCGGCGGCCTCGGTGAGCCGGGCCGTCCGCCGCTCCAGTTCCGCGGCCCGGGCGGCGACGCTGGACGCGGCCCCCCGCGCCCGGGTCAGCTCCTGCTCCAGTGCGGCCTGCTCGCGCTCCAGGGTCTCGCGCCGGGTCAGGCGTGCGGCGGTGCGTACGGCGGCGCGCTGGCGCTCGTCCAGGCGCCGCTCGCGCTCCTGCTCGGCCGCGCGCAGCTCCTCGTGGGCGGCGTGCAGGGCGGAGGCTTCCCGGCGGGCGCCCGCGCAGTCACGCTCGAGTGCGTCGGCCTCGGCGGCCAGCCGCTCGGTCGGGGTGTCACCGGCCTCGGCGGTGGCGGCGGCCAGCGCCTCGCGGACGGCGCCGAGGCGCCGCTCGTTCTCGGCGTGCCGTTCCTCGGCCCGCCGGCAGTCGGCGAGGGCGCGCTCCTCGGTCTCGCGGTCGACGTGCCCGGCGGTCCGGCCGGCCGGCGCGGGGTGCTCGGTGGCTCCGCAGACGGCGCAGGGCTCGCCGTCGGTGAGCTGCGCGGCCAGCTCGGCGGCGATGCCGTTGAGGCGCTGTTCCTTCAGGTCGAGCCAGTGTGCGCGGGCGTCCACGGCCCGCTGCCGCGAGGCCAGCGCCAGGTTCCGGGCCCGCTCCAGCTCCGAGGCGAGTTCGTCCCGGCTGCGTGCCGCGGCGAGGCGCCGCTGCGCGGGTTCGCGCCGGACGGCGAGCTGTTCGGCTCGGGTGGCCGCCTCCTGCGCGGATTCGACGCGGGACCGCAGGGCCGCGCGGGTGGTGTCCCAGTCGGCGAGCCAGGCCTCGGCCTCGCGCAGCACGTCCTCGTCGGCGCGCTCCTGCTGGTCGAGCCCGGCCCGCTCCTCGGCGGCCTCGGCGAGCCGGCGTTCGGCGCGCCGGGCCGACTCCAGGCCGCCGAGTTCCTCGGCGGCCCGGCGGGCGGCGGCCGCGAGGCCCGCGGGGCCGTCGCCCGCGTGGGGGCCGGGCAGGGCGACGCGTGCGCGTGCCTCGGCCCCGGCCGCGTCGCGGTGCTCGTCCTCGGCCGCGTTCCGCAGGTCGAGCGCGGGTGCCACCGTCTCGGCCTTGCGGGCCCGCGCCATCCGCTCCTGCGCCTCGCGGTGCGCTCCGGCCTCCGCCTCGAGGCGTTCCGCGCGCCGCCGGGCCTCGACGAACCGGCCCTGCAGCCGGGCGAGTTCGCGTGCCTCGTCCAGGGCCTGCCGGGCCGTGCCGTGGGCGGACTCGGCGGCGGAGAGGCCGCACTGGGCGACGGCGAGGCGCTCACGCGCGGTGCTGCGGGCCACGGCGGCGGCACCGAGCACGGCCTCGGCGAGCCCCGGCTCCCCGGGGCCCAGCTCGGGCAGCTCCATGGCGTCGCCCGCCTCCTGCTGCATGCGGTGGGCGTCGGCGAGCAGCGCGGCGTCGCCTTCGCGCACCCGGGCCTCGCTCGCGCGCCGGCGCTCGGCGAGCCGCTTCTCGACGTCGGAGAAGCGCCGGGTGTCGAAGAGGCGGCCGAGCAGCCGGCCACGGGCCTCGGCGTCGGCGCGCAGGAAACGCGCGAAGTCGCCCTGGGGCAGCAGGACCACCTGGCAGAACTGCTCGCGGCTCATGCCGAGGAGCTGGGTGATCTCCTCGCCGATCTCCTGGTGGGAGCGGCTGAGGTCCTTCCAGGTACCGGCCGGTGCGTCGTACTCGCGCAGCCACGTCTGGGCCTTGTCGACGGTCGTGCCGGTGCCGCGCAGCTTGCGCCGCTCCCACGGCGGCTGCCGGGTGATCTCCAGCCGCCGTCCGGCGACGGTGAGTTCGAGGCGGATCGTGGTGCGCGTGCCCGGTTCGGCGTGGTCGCTGCGCAGGTTCATGCCCTGGCCGGTCTGCCGGGCGCCGGGCACGGTGCCGTAGAGGGCGTAGCAGACGGCGTCCAGGACGGAGGTCTTGCCGGCGCCGGTGGGGCCGTGGAGCAGGAACAGCCCGGCGGCGGAGAGGGCGTCGAAGTCGACGCTCTGGGAGCCGCCGAAGGGCCCGAAGGCGGTGATGTCGAGCCGGTGCAGTCTCACCGGGCCACCTCCCGCACCGCGTCGTGGGCGCGCACCGCGTCGAAGGCGTCGCGGAGCACGGCCGCCTCCCGCTCGTCGGGGCCGGCGCCGCGCACGTGGGCGACGAAGTCCTCGGCGATCTCCTGGTCGCCGCGGCCGGCGAGTCGCCGGGCGTACGAGACGCGCGGGTCGTCGGCTTCCCGGTCCGGGGCGAAGACCAGGCTGAGGGTGTGCGGGAAGCGCTCGGTGAGGCGGGCCATGGGGTCGGCCGGGCGGACCGCGTCGGTGAGGGTGGCCTCGATCCAGGCGTCCTCGTGGGGGCTGAGGCCGGGGTCGGCGAGGAGGTCCTCCAGGGTGCCCCTGAGCCGGGCCAGCGGGCGCGGCACCGGGCAGTCGAGGCGCTCGGCGGTGACGGAGCCGTCGGCGGCCAGGTCGACGAGCCACATGCTCTTGCGGTGGTCGGCCTCGGAGAAGGAGTAGGCGAGCGGGGAGCCCGAGTAGCGGACCCGCTCGGTGAGGGTCTGGCAGCCGTGCAGGTGCCCGAGCGCCACGTAGTCGACGCCGTCGAAGACCCCGGCCGGCACGGCGGCCACCCCACCGACGGTGATGTCCCGTTCGCTGTCGCTGGCCAGTCCGCCGGTGACGAAGGCGTGCGCGAGGACGACGGAACGCGTGCCCCGCGCGCGGCCGGCGAGGTCGGCCCGGACCCGCTCCATGGCGGCGGCGAGCACGGCCTCGTGACCCGCCTTCTCGACCGCGAACTCCTCCTTCACGAGGGCGGGTTCGAGGTACGGCAGGCCGTAGAAGGCGACGTCCCCGTGGGTGTCGCGCAGCACCACCGGGGTGCCGGCGGCGGCCGGCTCGGTGCGCAGGTATATGCCGGCGCGGTCGATGAGTCCGGCGCCGACGCCGAGGCGGCGGGCCGAGTCGTGGTTGCCGGAGATCATCACCGTGGGCACCCCGAGCTCCGCGAGGCGGTGCAGGGCGTCGTCGAAGAGCTCGACGGCGGCGAGCGGTGGCACCGCGCGGTCGTACACGTCACCGGAGACGACCACCGCGTCCACCGCGCGCTCACGCACGGTGTCGACGAGGTGCCCGATGAACCCGGCCTGGGCGCCGAGCATGTTCACCCGGTGGAAGGCCCGGCCCAGGTGCCAGTCGGACGTGTGCAGGAGTCGCATGATCCCCGAGACTAACGGCCGGGTCCGACACCACGGATGGTTGCTCCCGTATCGGCCCGTCATGACCCCCTCCATCCACAGGGGTTATGCCCGATTGGCGAATTACTTCCGTTATCGGGGCGGTGAACGTCACGCGTCCCCGTAGGCCTCGCCGCCCACTTCGAGGGCGGCCGTGCCCGCCGTCGCGTCGGCCAGCCAGGCGCGGAAGGCCTCGACGTCGGCGTCCGGCAGACCGATCTCGATGGTGACCGCCTCGCCGTAGCGGACGTCCCGGACCTCGCGTCCGGTGGCGCGCAGGTCGTTGTGGACCCTGCCCGCGCGCTGGTGGTCCACGGTGACCGTGACGAGCCGGAACCGGCGCCGGGTGACCGTGCCGAGCGTGTCCAGGGCCTCGCCGACGGAGCCGCCGTAGGCCCGGATGAGGCCGCCGGCGCCGAGCTTGACGCCGCCGTAGTAGCGGGTGACGACGGCGACCACGTACCGCATGTCGCGGCGGAGCAGCATCTGCAGCATCGGCACGCCGGCCGTGCCACCCGGTTCGCCGTCGTCGCCGGCCTTCTGGACGGCCGCGTCCGCGCCGATGACGTACGCCCAGCAGTTGTGCGAGGCGTCGGCGTGCTCCTTGCGGACGGCCGCGAGGAACTCCTGGGCCTCCCGCTCGGTGGCCGCCGGCGCGAGGGCGCACAGGAAGCGGGAACGGTTGATCTCGATCTCGTGCACGCCCGCGCGGGCGACCGTGCGGTACTCGTCCTGCATCCGGCCAGCCTATGCGAGCACCGCTGTCGCCCTGTTCACGGTGCGGGCCGCACCCGCGGGCTACCGCTCCCCGCCCTTCCTCCCGCGCGGCACGGTGACCGACGTCAGCAGGGCCCCGCCCCGGACGAGGGCCGGCCAGCCGGTGCCGCGCCAGGCCAGGACGGCGAGCGCGGACGTCGGGAACTTCGCGCGCACCCGCTCCAGGGTGTCGTCGAGCCCGTCCCCGGCCAGTTCGAGGACCAGTTCCTCCAGTCCGGGGTTGTGCCCGACCAGCAGCAGCGTCTCGACCTCGCGCGGCGTCTCGCGCACGGCCTCCATCAGGTCCGGCACGGCGGCCCCGTACAGCCTCGGGTCGTAGCGGACCGGGGGCGGGGTGCCCCACTGCGCGGAGGCCAGCTCCCAGGTGCGGCGGGCGCGCACGGCGGTGGAGCACAGGGCGAGGTCGGGCAGGCAGTCGGCCTCGGCGAGCGCGCGGCCGACGGCCGGGGCGTCCCGCAGACCGCGTGCCGCCAGCGGACGCCGGTGGTCCGCGACCCCCTCCGGCCAGGCAGACTTGGCGTGCCGCAGCACGACCAGCCGCCGCAGCGGGC
Source organism: Streptomyces cellostaticus (assembly GCF_023630175.1). Lineage (GTDB taxonomy): Bacteria > Actinomycetota > Actinomycetes > Streptomycetales > Streptomycetaceae > Streptomyces > Streptomyces cellostaticus_A. The sequence goes on from NZ_JALLIN010000006.1 coordinate 181,115, forward strand.
CCGCGCCCGCCCGCTCGATCATCCGAGGCTCCCGAGATCCCGCGGGAGGTCGAGTGCGAGCAGCCGGTCGGCGTACGCGTACGTCTCGAACCGTGCCCCGTCCGGGATGCCCCGGGCGCACTCCACGTCGCCCAGCACGCCCAGCACCCCGGGCAGGTCGAGGTCGTCCTCCCAGGCGGCCCGCAGCCGCCTTCGCACCTCCTCCGGCACCGGCCGCGAGGGCTGCCGCGCCCACCCCGCCACGGCCCGCCGCCACCGGGCGAGCGTGCGCGCCGCCTCACCCAGCCGTTCGGTGTCGAGCGCCGCGGGCGCGGCGCGCGGGACGGAGAGGAGCGCGAGCCGGAGGGCGCCGGAGTCCGCGCCGGCGGAGAGGAGGGCGCGCAGCGCCGCGTCGGCCGCCGGGGCACCGGGCGGCGCCGCCGCGGCCGGCCCCGGCGGCTCCCCCGTCCAGGTCACCGGAGCGACGGCCACCACGGTTCCCGAGCCCGGCGCCGTGTCCCGCTCCCCCGTCACGTGCAGGACCTGGGCCTCCCCCAGGCCGGAGGCGAGGTCACGGCCGTCCTCGAAGGGACGGACGGACAGGGTGGTGGCGGCCGCGCGGAGTTCGGCGAGCCGCCGGGGCGCGGTGAGGATGGTCCAGACGGGGGTGCCGCCGAGTTCCAGGGCGCGGACGAGGACATCGGCGGTGAGCAGGACCCGCAGGGCGGTCAGGTCCAGGCCGGAGGCGTAGGCCTCGATCCGGGTCAGGCCGCGGCGGGCGGGCGCGGCGGAGACGGACTCACCGGTTCGGGCGTCGAGGATGCGCAGCACGGCCCGAGCGTAGGCGCGGCGGCGGCCGGACGTGGGCACCTTGGGCCGATTCCGGCGCCGTGGCGGGGAACCGGGGGAATCAGCGCCCGGTGGGTGCTGTTGCCCCGACGACAGTTCCCCCGCAGCACGAGGAGGCGGCCGTGTACGGCGACGAGGCGACGATCCGCAGGATCCTGACCGAGGTGGGGGACACCTGGGCCGTGGTCGGCCTGTCCGCGAACCGGCGGCGGGCCGCCCACGGCGTGGCACGGGTGCTGCAGCGGTTCGGCAAGCGCGTCGTGCCGGTGCATCCGAAGGCGGAGACGGTGCACGGCGAGCCCGGCTACGCCTCGCTCGCGGAGATCCCCTTCGAGGTCGACGTGGTGGACGTGTTCGTCAACAGCGAGCTGGCCGGCGCGGTCGCCGACGAGGCGGTGGCGAAGGGCGCCAGAGCGGTGTGGTTCCAGCTCGGCGTCGTCGACGAGGAGGCCGGGGAGCGGGTCCGGGCCGCCGGGCTGGACATGGTGATGGACCGCTGCCCGGCGATCGAGATTCCCCGCCTGTAGGGGACTGCCTCAGCTTCTTCCCACCATGCGCCGCTGACCGGTCGGCGGCGGCGCTGCCCCGCCACCCGTGCACGGCGTCGGCCACCGGCGCCGTGCGCGCGGCCAGGCAGTCCGGGGCGGGAAGGGCGGTCTCGAAGTCTCCGACGGGTGCGCGCATGGCCGCACGCCGACAAGGCGCCCCGGCCGGCGGGCCGCCGTCTCAGAGGACGGGCGGCACCGAGACGGCCATCATCATCTCCATCGGCACGTCACCCCGGTTGCCGTACAGGTGCGGCACATTGGCCTCGAAGGAGGCGCTCGCGCCGGCCGGCACGCGGTACTCCTCGCCGTCCACGGTGAGCGTCAGCTCGCCCGCGGTGACATGGACCAGTTCGACGGTTCCGGCGGGGTGGGGCTCGGAGGGGCTGTTCTCGCCCGGCATCAGCCGCCAGTCCCAGATCTCCAGCGGCCCGGGGGCCTCGGTCCCGGCCAGCAGCCGGTTGTAGCTGCCGGCCTCGGTGTGCCACAGCCGTACGGCGCGCTCGGCGGGGACGATGCGGACCTTGGGGCCCCGCTCGTAGTCGAGGAGGGTGGTGACACTCACCCCGAGCGCGTCACCGATCTTGACGACGGTGCCGATGCTCGGGTTGGTGCGGGCCTGCTCGATCTGGATGAGCATCCCGCGGCTGACTCCGGCCCGGGCGGCGAGGACGTCCAGCGTGAAGCCGCGCACCGCGCGCCAGTGCCGCACGTTGCGGGCCAGGGACTGGGTCAGGAGTTCGAGGTCCGACACGATCCGTCCAATGTCCGGGGTTCAGCAAACTGTACCGAGCAGTATCCCCCGGCGACCGGTCGCCTCAGCCCTCGGCCTCCAGCACCTCGGCCTCCAGCCGTGCCAGCTCCGCGACCCCTTCCTCGTCCAGATCGGCCAGCGCCCGCCACTGCCCCGGGGTGATCCCCTCCGGCGGCGGCACCGGAGCCGGGGTCCGCAGCGGCGGCTGCCAGCCGTCCTCGGGCGTCCAGCGCCTCACGACCCGGGCGGGCGCCCCCGCCACGACGGCGTGGTCGGGCACCGTGCCGCGCACCACCGCGCCGGCCGCCACCACCACGTTCCGGCCGATCCTCGCTCCGGGCAGGATCACCGCGCCGGTTCCGATCCAGCAGCCCGGGCCGATCTCGACCGGCTCCATGCGCGGCCACTGCCTGCCGATGGGCTCGTGCGGGTCGTCGTAGGAGTGGTTGGTGGAGGTGACGTAGACGTACGGCCCGAAGTAGCAGTCGCTGCCGATGGTGACCGTCGTGTCGGCGATGACATGGCTGCCGCGGCCGAGGACGACCCCGTCGCCGATGCGCAGGATCGGGTCGGGACCGAGGTCGAGGTCCGGCATCAAGCCGGCGGTCAGCGTGACCTGCTCGGCGATGATGCAGTGCGAGCCGATGTGGATCCAGGGCTCGCCGAAGACGGTGCCCAGCGGGAAGGCCAGCCTGGTGACCGGTCCCAGCGAGCCGAAGCGGAACCTCCCGGGGTGCTCCGCGCTGACGGACCCCGCGCGCTGCGCCCACGCCCAGACCGCGTGGACGGCGCGCTGGGCGAGGCCCCGCCGCCGGGATGAGAACGTGTTCCTGCGCTTCGGCACGGGCTCACGTTACTCAGCGGGAGCCCGGGGCGAGGGCGTGGGCCGCTGTGATCTTTGCCCCAGTCCTGACGTAGCGTGCGCAGTACTACGGCGGACGAGGAGACGGTGATGACGCACAAGGCGCTGATCGTGGGCATCGCAGGGAAGGAACCGCAGGTCGACGCGGAGGCGTTCGTGGCGCCCACGGCCTCGGTGATCGGGGACGTCACGCTGCGCGCGGGGGCCAGCGTCTGGTACGGCGCCGTGGTGCGCGGGGACGTCGAGCGGATCACCGTGGGCGCCGACGCGAACGTGCAGGACAACGTCACCCTGCACGCCGACCCCGGCTTCCCGGTGACCGTCGGGGAGCGGGTCTCCATCGGGCACAACGCGGTGGTGCACGGAGCGACCGTGGAGGACGACTGCCTGGTCGGGATGGGGGCGACCGTGCTGAACGGGGCGGTGATCGGGGCGGGCTCCCTGGTGGCGGCCCAGGCCCTGGTCCCGCAGGGGATGGTCGTGCCGCCCGGGTCACTGGTGGCAGGAGTGCCCGCGAAGGTGCGGCGCGAACTGTCCGAGGAGGAGCGGCAGGGGGTCACCCTCAACGGCACGCTGTACGCGGAGCTGGCGAGGACCCATCGCGGGGTGCACGGGTAGGCGCCCGGGCGGGCTCACTCCCCGGCGGGCACCGGCTCCGGCTCCCGTGCCTGGGCCTTCCTGGCGCGGCGCTTGAGGACCAGCATCGAGGCCAGCCCGATCAGGACCGCCGCGGCCAGGCCCAGGTACGAGAAACGCTTGAGCCAGTCCTCGGCGACGACGCCCACGTAGTAGATGACGGCGGTGGTGCCGCCGGCCCAGCAGATGCCGCCGAGGACGTTGGCGATGAGGAACTTCCAGTACGGCATGTGGAGCACGCCGGCGAGCGGTCCGGCGAAGATGCGCAGCAGGGCGACGAAGCGGCCGAAGAACACGGCCCACATGCCCCACTTCTCGAAGGACCGCTCGGCGGTGGCGACATGGCCCTCGCCGAAGTGCCGCGGGAACTTCCTCCCCAGCCAGGCCAGCAGCGGGCGTCCGCCCTTGCGGCCGATCGCGTAGCCGATGGAGTCGCCGATGACGGCACCGGCGGTCGCGCACGCGCCGAGCACGACCGGGTTGATGCCCGTGTGCTGGGAGGACATCAGCGCGGCCGAGACCAGGACGATCTCGCCCGGAAGCGGGATCCCCAGGCTCTCCAGGCCGATCACCAGGGCCACCACGGCGTAGACGGCGGCAGCGGGCACCGTGTCGAGCCACTCCTGGACGTGCACCGCCGGTTCCTCCCGAGTCGCTGTCCCTGTCCGTACGCGGGGCGCGGCGTGCGCAACGCGCCCCAGGGGAAGGCTACCTGGTCGGCGTTGAACGGCGGCCCGCGCCCACGGGCCGCGGGGCACCGCCGCGCCCTCGCCCCGTCGCTTCCCGGCCACCTCGGTGTCACGCGGGAGGGAAAGGCTCCCCGAGGCTCCACCGGTCCGCCTCTTCCTGGCCCTCGCAGCTCCCCCGCCGGGCCCGATGCGGAAGGACGTCGTCCTCGTGTCCTCACCGTCCCCGTCCCCGCCGCTCCCCCCGCCCTCCCGCCCACCGCCGCGGCCTCCCGCGCGCCGCGCCTCCCCGCCGGCCGCCCGGCCCGTCCGGTGGGCCCTGTGCCTGTCCCCCGTACTGCTCGCCGGGTGCTGGGCGCTGGCCCATCGGCCGGTGGCGTCCGAGGGGGCCGCCCGGCTGGCCGCGGCCGACCCGGGGTGGCTGTCCGCCGGGGCCGGTCTCACCTGCCTCACCTGGGTGGCGGCCTCCTGCGTCCGGCAGGGCGCGCTCCCGGACCGGTTGCCGCCGGGGCTCCTGCTGGCCTCGCAGTTCGCCGCCGGTGCGGCGAACCACGTGCTGCCGGGCGGTCTCGGCGCGCACGCCGTGACGCTGCGCTTCCTGCGCGCCCGGGGCGTGCCCCTGGACCGCGCGACCGCGTCGATCGGCCTGTACTCGCTGGCGCGGTCCGTGGCGAGGACGCTGGTGATGCTGGCCTTCCTGGCGGCCTGCCCCGCTCGCCGCCGACTCGGTGAGCTGGTCCCGGACGGCCCGGTACCGGTACCCGCCGCCGCGGCCGCGGGCGGCGCGCTCGCCGTCGCCGGGGTGCTGCTGACAGTGGTGCGGCCGGTGCGGCGGCCGGTGGCGGGCCTGGTGCGCGCCGCCCTCACCGGCGTGCGGACCGTGCACGGCCGGCCCGGCCGGGTGTTCGCACTGTGGGGCGGGGCGGTGGCGATGCCGCTCGTCCAGGCCGGCGCGCTGGTCTGCGTCGGTACCTCGCTGGGGCTGGGGCTGCCCTGGGAGCAGGTGGCGCTCGCCCATCTCGCGGCGGGTACCGCCGCGGGGGCCGTGCCGGCGCCGGGGGGTCTGGCGGTGGACGCGGCCCTGGTCTGGACGCTCGTGTCGTTCGGCGCCGTGCCGGCGGTGGCCGCCGCGACCGTGATCGGTCACCGGGTGCTGAACGACTGGCTTCCGCTGCTGCCGGGCGCCCTGACCCTGTCGGCGCTCATCCGGGCCAAGGCGCTTTGAGCGCGGCGGCACCGCGCGAGCACGACGGTTCCGGGCGGTTCCCGTCCCCCGGCGCCCGCCCGGGCTTCGGTGGTTCCGCGCGCCTCGGGGTTCGGCCCGGCGGGACGGTCGGGCAGACCGCCGCGGGCGGTCCCGACCCGCCCTCCGGCCGCAGCGGCGGCCGAGGACGTGTCCGAGGGCTCGGCGGGTGGCCCGGTGCCGGTGGCGGTGGGGCTGTCCGGGCGGCCGGCGGGGGCGCCCAGGGTGGGCGCGGCGTGCGGGACAGCGTTGTCGTCGGGCCGCCCACGGCCACCAGGGCGGTGGCGAGCAGTCCCAGCGAGGCCAGGCCGACGCCGACCGCGAGCGTGGTGCGGGATCGCCCGCACTGCGGTGCGGCGCCGGGCCGGCGGGTCGCCGCCGGGTGCCCGGCGTGGCCCCGGGACCCCTCGTGGGCGGCCCGGCCGGGGCGGGAGTCGAGGTAGCGCCGGGCGCCCCAGCCGAGCACGCTCTCGGCGATCAGGACACCGGCTCCGCCCTCGAAGCGGCTCAGCTGTTCGGCGGCGTGCCGGCAGTGGGAGCAGCGGGTGAGATGCCGTCGCAGATCCGTGGGCGGAGCTCCGCCCACGGGAATGGGATCGTCCAGCAGGCGGCTGTAGAAACGGCATTCGGCCGAGGGCGCGAGTTCCCGGTGGGCGCGCAGGCAGCCCGCCCGGAATTCCACTCGGGCCCGTCGCAGTGCGATAGCGGCGGTGGCCGTGTCCATACCCAGCAGACCAGCGGGTATGTTTATGGATTCCGCCTCGACCTCGGTATGCCACAGAAGGCACTGTGAAGCCCCGGGAAGGGCGTGGAAAGCGCGTTCGGCCACTCGCCCCCTTTCGGGCGTGCCGGGCGGCGTCGCACGCAGTCCGCGGCCGCCGGCGGGCTTGCGCAGCTCCGGCAGGACCACGCACGCGGCCTCGTCGGCGGCCCAGGCGCGGACGGTGTCCCGGACGGCCGCGAGCAGCCGTGGGCGCAGCGCGCCCCCGGCTGCTCCGCTCGCCGGCCGCCCAAGGACCTGCTGGAAGGCCGCGGAGGCCACCAGCCGAGCCGACGAACCGGCGGCGGCCAGACAGACGGCGGCGTAGTCGAAGGTGGCCCGCCAGTGCCGCGCCAGCAACAGGGCGACGGCATCGTGCCGGCCGGCCGGGGGGCCGCCCAGCCGGGCGGCGAGGATGCGGTCGGACTCCCCCGGCGGGGAGCCGGGGCGGGACGGGAACGGCGGGTGTGGGGGGTGAGGGGACTGCACGGAACCCATTCCTTTCCAGCCGCGGGACGGCGGCCTACGGATTGGCGTCCTGTCGGAAAGCGGCGCCGCGTCGGTGCGCGCCCGAGGGGCCGGCCATGGGTCCACTCCGGCCTCAACCCCTCGGGGGAGGGCTCACCTTGGCACAATCACATCGCAGTGAACAAGGAGTTCGAATGGCCTCGGCGGCAACGTCCGGGAATTGAAGAATAGTTACCGAAGGTATCCACAGCCGTGCGCGAAGCCCGGGTCGGGCGACGGCCGACTTCCGCACGCCGAAGACCCGGTGACGAAATCTGCGACCGCCCGGCCGTGTACGGGACGGCCGTCCACAGCCGGTTCCGAAGTTCCTCCGGGCCCGCTCCCAACGTCCTGCCGCAGCATGGCCGCATGATCACCTCCCACCCCCCGGCCACATCCGCCTCCCCCCGTCCGGTGCGCAAGGCGGTCGTCCCGGCCGCCGGGCTCGGCACCCGCTTCCTGCCCGCCACCAAGGCGACGCCGAAGGAGATGCTGCCGGTGGTCGACAAGCCGGCCATCCAGTACGTCGTCGAGGAGGCCGCGGCGGCCGGGCTCGACGACGTACTGATGGTCACCGGCCGGCACAAGCGGGCCATCGAGGACCACTTCGACCACGCCCTGGAGCTGGAACAGGCCCTGGCCGCCAAGGGCGACACCGTGCGCCTGGACGCCGTCCGCGACCCGGCGCGGCTCGCCGACATCCACCACATCCGGCAGGGCGACCCGCTCGGTCTGGGGCACGCGGTGCTCTGCGCGCGTGCCCACGTCGGGGACCAGCCCTTCGCCGTCCTGCTCGGGGACGACCTGATCGACCCGCGCGAGTCCCTGCTCAGCCGGATGCTGGACGTCCGCGAACGGTACGCGGGCAGTGTGGTGGCGCTGATGGAGGTCGACCCGGCGCAGATCCACCTCTACGGCTGCGCGGCGGTCGAGGCGGCCGGTGAGGACGGCGTCGTGCGCGTCACCGACCTGGTCGAGAAGCCGTCGCGCGAGGAGGCGCCGAGCCGGTACGCGGTCATCGGCCGCTACGTCCTCGACCCGGCCGTCTTCGGGGTCCTGGAGCGCACCCGGCCCGGCCGCGGTGGCGAGATCCAGCTCACCGACGCCCTGCGGGAACTGGCGGCGGCCGGCACGGTGCACGCGGTCGTCTTCGACGGCGCGCGCTACGACACCGGCGACAAGTCCGACTACCTGCGTTCGGTGGTCCGCATGGCCTGTGCCCGCCCGGATCTCGGTCCCGGATTCCGTTCCTGGCTGCGCGAGTTCGTGGCGGCGCTGGAGGACGGCCCGGAGGCCGGGGCGGCCCGGGCGGACGGCCGGGAGCGCCGCCGCGCCGCCTGAGCCGGGGCGGGAGGAGCGGGGTTCGCACGGACCGGGCCGCGACCGGGGTCCTGGGCCCCTCCCCCGGAGCCCGCCTGCCAACTCCCGCGGCCCGCTCCGCGAACTCCCGCCCTGCGCCCGTCCGCGGAGCGGGCGGGCGCCGTCGGCCGGGCCCTGGCCGCGGGTCAGTCCTGCTGGTTGGGGCGCAGGGTCCACACGACCCGCATCTCGCCGGTCACCGCCCCGTCCGCGCGCCGGATCTCGATCGCCACCGGGAACTCGGGCCGCTTGCCCGCGTCCAGTTCGGCGACGACCTCGGCGGCCGGCCGGCCGAGGGTCGCCGTCGCCGTGACGGCGCCCATCGCCAGCTTCTTGTAGGCGATCTCGGCCCGGACGGCGAGCGGCACGGCGCGCGAGAGCTGGTCGCCGAACGCGGCCAGCACGATGGCGCCGCTGGCCGACTCCCCGAGCGTGAACATCGCGCCGGCGTGCGGGCCGCCCACGTGGTTGTGGAAGTCGCCCTGGTCCGGCAGGAACACCACGGCTCGCTCCGGAGAGGTCTCCCGGAACTCCAGGTTCAGGGTCCGGGCCATCGGCACGGTGGCGGCGAGCATCTCGCCGACGGTCATCTGGTCTGCGCTCATGCAGACATGTTACTCACGAGTAGCAGGGCTGACCAGTGCCGTGTTGATCACCGCTGTATCGTTGCGGCCCATGTGGCCAGGGGAACAGCCGCCCGGGGGCGGCCAGCAGCACAACCCGTACCACCAGCCGGGGTATCAGCAGCACCCGCAGGCGAACCCGTACGGGCAGCAGCCGCAGTGGGGACAGCCCGGGCCCACCGGAACACCACAGCCGCAGCCCCCGCAGGGCGGCGGCGGTGGCCGGACGAAACTCGTCGCGATCGCCGCGGCCACCGCCGTCGTCGTGGCGGCCGGCGTGACCGGATTCCTCCTGCTCGGCGGCGAGAAGGGGGACGAGGCCCGTCCCGGCCCGACCGCGTCCTCCGCGCCTCCCACGGCCTCCGCCTCCGCCTCCCCCTCCGGGGAGGACGACCCGCGCTCGGCCGGCAGCGCCGAGAAGCCGACCGTCGCCGGCTGGAAGGTCGTGGTGAACCCGGACACCGGCATCGCCTTCGACGTCCCCCCCGAGTGGCGGGTGCGGGCCAGGACCTGGGTCACCTACGTCACCGACGACTCGGACCCCGACGAGAAGGTGCTGGCCGGCATGAAGGCCCCCGCCGTGCTGAAGGAGAAGTGGTGCGGTTCGGACGACGACAAGGACGGCCGGACCGACTACGACCCGCTGGCCGACGTCGGCACACGCGGCGACAAGGACGCCACCGACACCGCGAGGATGGCCCGCCAGGAGTCCGCGAACTGGGTCTACGGCTGGTACACCCAGCCGGACCACAAGTCGGTGCGGACCGGACCGGTCACCTCGTACACCACCGCGTCCGGCGTCACGGGCAGCGTCGCCACCTCGCGCTCGTCCGGGGTGCCCAAGCACGGCAAGTGCGACTACGACGGCAAGGCGACCACGTTCGCCTTCAAGGACGCCGACGGCGCGTTCCTCGCGTGGTCCTTCGTCGGTGCCGCGGGTGTCTCGGAAGAGGTTCCGGACACGACCGTGCGCAAGATCATGGCCACGGTCCGGCTGTACAAGCCCTGAGGGCCGCCCGGCAGTCCCCGGTGGATCGGTGCACGGCGTCGGATGCGGGGAGTCGCGAGACGGGCGCGTTCTCGTCCTGAACGTGTCCGGGCGATCCGACGACCCGGGGGACCGTGGCCGTCGTCGTGCGCCCGCCGGGGATCGCGGGACCGCCCTCAGGTTCCACCGGCCGGCTCCGGGCCCGCTCCGGACGAGCGGCCCGGGGTGCCGCGGTTTCGGTACGCCCCTGACGAGGGCCGGTGACCGAATCGTTTCCGCGGGACCATTAGGGTTGCTGGCCATGTGGCCAGGAGAGCAGCCGCCCGGGGGCGCGCAGAACCCGCAGAACAACCCGTACCAGCAGCCGGGTTACCAGCAGCCGAATCCGTACCAGCAGCCCGGGTACCAGCAGTACCCGCAGGCGAACCCGTACGGGCAGCAGCCGCAGTGGGGACAGCCCGGGCCCACCGGAACACCACAGCCGCAGCCCCCGCAGGGTGGCGGCGGTAGCGGCGGCCGGACGAAACTGATCGCGATCGTCGCGGCCACCGCCGTCGTCGTCACTGCGGGCGTGACCGGCTACCTGGTCCTCGGGGGCTCGAAGGACGACGAGGCCGGCAACGGCAAGGGCACCGGGAAGACCGGCCACTCGCCGGCCCCCGAGCCCTCCGGGTCCTCGTCCGCGCCGGAGGACAACCCGCGCGGCGACGCCACCGAGAAGCCCACGGTCGCGGGGTGGAAGGTCGTCGTCAACCCGAAGTTCGGCACGGCGTTCGACGTCCCCGCGGACTGGGCGATCGACTCCACGGACGTCTCCATCTTCATGGAGGACCACGCCGACGACGACAAGCTGATCACCTCCGTGTCCGCTCCGGCCACGTACAAGTCGAAGTGGTGCACGACCGACAGCGACAAGGACGGCAAGCCCGAGGACTCCGCGCTGGCGGTGGCCGGCACCCGCGGCGAGAGCGGCGCGAAGAGCCCGGAGCAGGCCGCGGTCACCCGGGTGCCGTGGTACGTCTACGGCGGCTTCACGCAGCCGGACAAGAAGAGCATCACCTTCGACAAGAAGGCGACGCCGTACAAGACCGCGTCGGGGATCGAGGGCGCCTACGCGTGGGCCCGCTCCAGCAACAGCCCGCAGAAGGGCAAGTGCGCGAGCGACGGCAAGGCCCTGTCCTTCGCCTTCAAGAACTCGGCGGACGACATCGTCTCGTTCGACTTCTACGGCGCCAAGGGCGTGGACGACGAGATCGACACCAAGACGATCATGAAGATCCTCAGCACGGTACGGCTGCACGGCGACCCGACGGAGAGCTGAGCGGCCGGGCGCGGCGGCGGTGGAGGGCGGTTGATCCGGTTGGCGCACCGGGTGGCGAGCGGCGATGGTCACCCGGTGGACTCCACCGGCGACGCCACAGCCCGGCTGCGCGGATCCGCCTGGACCGGCCGCAACCACCCGCTGCTGACGAGCGCGGCCGTCGTGACCGCGGGCTCGGCGCGAACCGGTCGCTGATCGCGGCCGCGTTCGCGGTACTGGACGCGGGCGGGGACGGGGGCGACGTCGGTCTGGTGGCCGCGTCCCGGACCCTGCCGCTCGTGGTGTTCCTGCTCCTCGCCGGCGCGGTCGCCGACCGGCTGCCCCGGCACCGGGTGATGGTCGCCGCCAACTCGCTCAACTGCCTCTCCCAGGCTGCCTTCGCGGTGCTGGTACCGACCGGCTCACGGACCTCCGGCGGCGTGGGCGTGGAAGCCTCACACACACTCCGGCCCGAACCGATGCAGCGTGCACCCGCACCGACGCCCTGTGAACTGCCTCACTCAGCGCTGCCTGCTCAGCGCGCGAACCGCCTTGCCAGCGCGGTTCGTACGTGGTCCACACCGCTTGTTGGCCGGAAACGTCAGTAATCTGTCATTGCAGCCAGTACGGCGTTCGATACAGGCTGTGACTGTGTTGGAGCGACGTGTTGTTGTGGTGGTGTACACGGGCGCGATGGCCCTGGACGTCACCGGACCGATTGAAGTGTTCGATACCGCGAACCGGCTCCTGGGCCCCTCGGGCACGCCCTACCGGACCGACTTCGTGTCCGCCGACGCACCGCTGGTGCGCATGAGTTCGGGGGTGGTGGTCGGGGCATCGCCACTGGAAGCGGGGCAGGGCCCGATCGACACGCTTCTCGTGCCGGGCGGCTGGAGTGTCGGCAACGCGCTCCGGGACCAGGCGCTCGTGTCCTGGATCCGCGAGGCAGCGGCCCGGTCGCGCAGAGTCGCCTCTGTATGCGGCGGATCCTTCCTGCTGGCCGAGGCGGGCCTCCTCGACGGCAGACGTGCCACCACTCACTGGGCGTACAGCGAGGCGATGGCGTGCCGCTATCCGGATGTGACGGTGGACGCCGAGCCGATCTTCGTCTGGGACGGTCCCTTCGTGACCTCCGCGGGCGTGTCGACGGGCATCGACATGGCGCTGGCCCTGGTGGAGGCGGATCACGGATCGGCGCTCGCGCTGGAGGCGGCACGGTTTCTGGTGCTGTTCCTCAAGCGACACGGAGGGCAGTCCCAGTACAGCGCCGTCCTCGACGCCCAGTTGGCCGACCATCCGCCGATCCGGGCGGCACAGGAGTGGATTCTCGACAACCTGGACAACCCGCTGCCCGTGGCCGAGATCGCACGGCAGGCCAACATGAGTCAGCGCAACTTCGCCCGGGTCTTCCGGCGCGAGGTGGGCACGACACCCGGCCAGTACGTCGAGCGGACGCGTATCGCTCGCGCTCGCGAGCTGCTGGAGACGACGGACCTGACGATCGGCCAGATAGCCGGCCGCTGCGGCTTCGCCGCCACCGAGACGTTCTTCCGCTCCTTCGGACGAACCCTGGGACTGACCCCCAAGGAATACCGGCACCGCTTTCAGGTCATCTCGCCATCAGGCCTCATCGACCGGCACCACGAGAGGGAGGGAAGCCCCGTATGACCACCGCAACCTCGGAATTACGCGAGGCAGGAACGGTACGGGCGGTCGACTATCTGGCCGGAGAACTCGCCAGGGCCGGCGTCACCCACATGTTCGGCGTCGGCGGCGCGAACATCGAGGACCTTTATGACGCGGTGCATCGCGGCGGCGCCGTCCGCGGCGTCGTCGCCAAACACGAGTTCTCCGCCGTCACCATGGCCGACGGATACGCACGTGTCACCAGGCGCCTCGGCGTTGTTGCCGCCACCTCGGGCGGCGGGGCGATGAATCTCGTACCGGGCCTGGCGGAGGCGTACGCGTCCCGGGTGCCCGTGCTGGCCCTGGTGGGTCAGCCGCCGACCGGCCAGGAAGGGCACGGGGCGTTCCAGGACTCCAGCGGCAAGGCGGGCTCCTTCGACGCAAGGGAGGTCTTCGCGCCCGTCTCCCGGTTCTGTGCCCGGGTCGATGACGCTTCCTCGCTCACGGAGTTGCTGCCCCTGGCGATCGCGGCGGCGCAGGCCGATCCGCGCGGGCCGGCCGTGCTGTTGCTACCCAAGGACGTGCAGCAGGCGCGCGTCCAGGTGCCCGCTCGCGCCGTGGCCCCCACATCGGGCGCCCGCGCGACAACATCCACGGCGCGGCTCGACACAGCCGCCGTCGGCGCCGTGTCGGACGCCCTGCACGGGGCCGGTCGCGTCCTCGTCATCGCCGGTGAGGGCGTTGCCGCCGACGACGCGCGTGGGGAACTGGCCGAACTGGCCCAGCGCCTCGGGGCATGGGTAGCGGTCACCCCGGACGCCAAGGACGTCTTCGACAACCGTGACCCCCGATTCGCCGGCGTAGCCGGGGTGATGGGCCACGCCAACGTCGAAGACTGTCTGCGGCGGGCCGACCTGTGTCTGCTGGTCGGTACCCGACTGCCGCTCCTGGCACGCGGCGGCCTCGACCGGGCCCTGGCCGCCACCGACGTCGTCTGCCTCGGCCCCGAACCACCGTTCGTGGCAGGCATCGCACTGGGTGGCGATCTGCGCGACGCGCTGCGCGCGGTGACCGTGCGGCTGCCGCCGCACCCACGTCCTTGCCCGCCGCACTCCGGCCCCCTTCCCTCGCCCATGCCGGGTCCGCTCTTCCGGGACCGGGAACGGACCGTCCCCCACGACCAGGCGGTCGCCGCGGTGGAGGCGGCACTCCCCCAGGACGCACACGTCTTCGTGGACGCCGGCAACACGGGCGCCAGCGCGATCCACCTCCTCCCGGCACCGCGCCACGGCCGCTTCGTGGTGGCGCTCGGCATGGGTGGCATGGGCTACACCTTCGGTGCCGGCATCGGCGCCGCGCTCGCCACCGGTCGGCGCACCTACGTCCTCGCCGGCGACGGGGCCTTCTTCATGCACGGGATGGAGGTGCACACCGCCGTGGAGTACGACGCACCCGTCACGTTCGTGATCTTCAACAACAACGCCCACGCCATGTGCGCGCTGCGCGAGGAGTTCCTCCAGGGCGGCGTCCGCAGCGACGACCTGTTCGCCCCGACCGATATAGCCGCCGGAGTGGCCGCCGCCTTCCCGTCGTTGGAGGCCACGGGAGCCGGCGACGCGGCACAACTGCGCACGGCACTGATGCAGAGCAACGCGGGCGGCGGCCCGGCCTTCGTCGCGGTGTCCTGCGATCCATGGGAGATCCCGCCGTTCCTTCCCTTCCAGTCCTTCACCGAAGCCACCAAGAGCAAGGAGGGTTCAGATGAGCGAGGAATCGTCCACGTTGGCTGACATCCCCGGTCTGATCCGGATCGAGAACGCCGACAAGCAGGAACTGACCGCCCACTGCATGGAGCTCACCCACGCGGTCTACCCCCACCACCAGGTCTACGGGCAGTACTGCACCATCCACGAGTACGTCGACTGCCCTCCGGAGCAGGCCTACGACTACCTGCGCCAGGGGCACCATCTGGAGGAATGGACCTGCAGCCTGCGGGATTTCGCGCCCAGCGGCACCCCGGGACTGTGGGTCGGTCACGACCGGCTGGAGGACGACACCAGGATCTACTGCGAGGTGGTCGCCAACCCCGAGGCCATGACCGTGGACTACCACTGCTCGTGGGACCAGGGCGAGAAGCTGTGGATGATCTACCTGATGCGTGTCGTCCCGGCCCGCCTGGTGCTCGACAAGCCCGGTTCGGTGATCACGTGGACCAACTGCCGGCACCCCTACTACGACACCAACCCGCATCCCGGGAAGGCGCCGCGCCCGGACCGGCCCTGGGTGGGAGACTACTGGGACCTCTTCTATGCGGGGCACACCTTGGAGATGAACAATCTCAAGGCGATCCTGGAACACCGCCACCGGAGCGGCCTGCCCGTCAGCGTGACTCCGGCCAGGACGGTGGCGCGATGACGACGGTCAGCCTCACCGACGTAGCGAGCTATCTTCCCGGCGAGCCGGTCCCCGCGGGGTTCTACACCGAGTACCCCGGAGCCGAGGACAAGCTCCGCAACCACCCCATGTTCAAGGTCCCGCCGTCACGGCACCATGTGGCCGCGGACGAGACGAACGCGGACATGATCGAACGGGCCGTACAACCCCTGATCGAGCGGCACGGCGGGGCGGAGATCCGAGCCGTCGACGTGCTTTTGGTGCACAGCCAGTTGCCGGACCTGCCGTTCGTGGGCGCCGGAACCGAGGTGGCGCGTCGGCTGGGCCTGAACCCGGAGTGGCTTGTCGACGTGGCCAACGCGGGCTGCGCGTCCTTTGTGTACATGGTGAAGATGGCTCGGCAGATCCTCACCACCACCGACGCGAAGACCGCGCTGATCTGCAACGCGCAAAGCGCCGCGGGGCAATGGTTCACCCAGTCCGAGGTGCGCAAACTCGCCCAGGCCGCGATCCCGGGCGACGGGTGCGGTGTGGCGTTCGTGACGACGTCGGCACAGTCACCGGTTCTCGACGTGGAGACCCGGCACATCGGCGAGTACGCCGGCGACATGACCGTGGCGGTCGAGGACGGGCGCAAGTACTGGGAGCCGGGAGAGTCCCAACTGCGGATCGGGTTCACCGACGCAAGCGTCGCCAAGGTCCTGGCACGCGGGAACCGCCTCGTACCCGAGGTGGTCATGGACCTGTGTCAGCGGCTCGGCGTGGCGAGCGCCGACATCGACGTCCTCATCACCAACCAGCCCAACCGTACGTTCCTGCGGAACTGGCGCGAGGCGCTGCAACTGCCGGCCGAACGGCACCTGAACACCTTCGACGAGTACGGGAATCTGTTCGGCGCGGCCATCCCGATCACCTTGGACCGCGCGATCGGCTCCCGACAGGTGGCGGACGGCGACCTCATGGTGCTCGGGGGCTTCGCCCACGCGGGCGACTTCGCCGGTGCCGTCGCCGTTCGCTGGCACGGCGGACGGGACTGAGTCATGCACCCGCACCGCGCTGCGCAGTGCGCGACGGACGGCCACGGCGTACGTGGTCGAGCCGTCGCGGCACACGACCTCGACGCCCGGATGCTCGAGCGGCCACGCCTCCAACGTGTCGGCGGTCCGGTCGGCCAGCACATCGATCCGCTCAGGGGTCTCAGCGTCGATCACCGCGGTGGCACAGCGGTCGCCGGTGCAGGGCGAGATCGTCGACACCGATCACGCGAGGTACCCGCCCGGTGGGCAGCGGGATGCGCAACAGTCAACGACCCCTCATCACCGTTCGTCCCCACCGAATGTGAGACAGGGCCACTCGCTGGACACACCCCCTCCAGGCAGCGGGATAGGGACGAGACATGGCCAAGCCGCTGAGGACCGTGGAGGTGGGAGGTGCGACGCCAGTGGTCACTTCCGTTGAGGTGCAGCGCGCTGCACCAGGAGATCCCCGAGGACGGGCTGTCGCGGGTGGCGGCGTAGTTCGGCTCGGTGTCCCTGATGCCGCTCGCCACCGCGCCGGCCGGCCCCGCGGAGGCCGTCTTCGGCCGGACGGCGTCGCTGTGGGGATGCGCGGGCCTGGTCGTCGCGGTCACCGGCCTGGTCCTGCCGGTCCCCGAGGTGCGCACGCTGACCCGGCGCACCACGCGGACGACGCTGCCCCGGCCTTCCTCAGCCGATGCCGAAAGCCCCGTCGGGGGGCTCGGGTGAGGCGACGGCCTCGGCGTCCTGGACCGGGCGCGCGTCACCGGTGAAGTTCCGCAGCCCGGCGCCGTGTTCCACGCGGGCCGGGAAGGCGTCGGCGGCGGCCCGCCGGGCCAGGCCGGCCGTGTCGAAGGGTCGGTGCGAGGCCACGAGGACCGCGTTGCCGAACCTCCGCCCGCGCAGCACACCCGGCTCGGCGACCAACGCGAGCTGCTCGAACACGGCCGCGAACGTGGCCAGTTGGGAGCGCAGGAATGCGAACGGCGCGCCGTCGGCCAGGTTGGCCAGATAGACCCCGCCGGCCCGCAGCACCCGCTCGGTCTGCCGCGCGTAGGCGAGCGACGTCAGGTGGGCCGGGACCCGGCAGCCGCCGAAGACGTCGGCGACGATCACGTCGGCCGAGTCGGACGGCGCCGCCTCGAGCCAGGCCCGCGCGTCGGCGGCGTGCGGCACGACCCCCGAGCCCGCGGGCAGCGGCAGCCGCTCGACGACCAGTTCCAGCAGCGCCCGGTCGGCCTCGACGACCTGCTGCCGGGAGCCGGGACGGGTGGCGGCGAGGTAGCGGGGCAGCGTGAGCGCCCCGCCGCCGAGGTGCACCACGTCCAGCGGGCGCCCGGGCCCGTCCACCAGGTCGAGGGCGAACCCGAGCCGCCGCGCGTACTCGAACTCCAGGTGGCCGGGCTCGTCGAGGTCGACGTACGACTGCGGCGCCCCGTCCACGGTCAGCAGCCAGGCCCGCTCCCGGTCGACGTCGGGCATCAGCTTGGCGGTGCCGTGATCGACGGCCCGGGTCACGGGTATGGCTTCACTCACACCACCATTGTCACCGGGCCGGGGCGCCCCCGGGCGCGCGGGGCCGCGGCGCCCCCCGCCCCCCGCCGCCCCCCCGCCCGGGGCCCCCCCCCCCCCGCCCCAACCGGCCGA